>NZ_JACJQG010000002.1 GCF_014696435.1 Calothrix anomala FACHB-343
TCGGGCATGGGGAAGAAATTACCAATGCCCAATGCCCAATGCCCCAAGCGGCGGGGCGGCTGTCCCTCTCCACCCACAAGGGGATGGAGTTTCCCGCCGCTTTCAATAAATTAAGCTTAAGGGCAATCATTTTTGGTGGGGAAGCATTAGAATTACAAAGTCTCAAACCTTGGGTAGCGAAATATGGGGACAACTCACCACGTTTAATTAATATGTACGGAATTACAGAAACTACCGTACATGTTACCTATCGTCCGATATTTAAAGAGGATATTGAGCAAAATCGCGGTAGCGTTATTGGCGTGCAAATCCCCGATTTATCTATATATATATTAGATGATGCCCTAGAACCTGCACCGGTGGGCGTTGCTGGTGAAATTTATGTAGGTGGGATGGGTGTCTCTAGAGGATATCTTAACCGTCCGACACTCACCGCACAAAGGTTTATTCCCAACCCCTACAGCCAACAACCAGGTGCTAGACTCTATCGTACTGGAGATTTAGCTAGATGGTTATCTAATGGCGATATTGAATATTTAGGCAGACGGGATTTACAAGTAAAAGTACGCGGTTTTCGCATTGAATTAGGAGAAATTGCCGCAGCTTTAGCCGCACTTCCCCAAATCGCAGAAGCTACGGTTATTGTTTATTCTCTAACTTCAGAAGATAAGCGTTTAGTCGCTTATGTAGTAGCCAAGGAACAAACCGATCAAAATGAGTTAAGAACAGCATTAAAACAGCAATTGCCTGATTATATGATTCCGGCGGCATTCATCTTTATTGATGCTATGCCCTTAACGGCTCAAGGTAAAATTAATCGTCAAGCTTTACCGATTCCCGATTGGAATCAAGCCGCGACTAAACGTAAATTTACACCGCCACAAACTGATGCAGAAAAGGTAATTTGTCACGTTTGGGAAAAAGTTTTAGGCTTAGATGGGATTGGAATTGAAGATAATTTCTTTGATTTAGGTGGTGATTCTATCTTAGCTTTGAAAGTCGTCACAGAAATTCGCCGTCAAGGATGGATATTAACCCCTAAAGAAATCTTTCAAGAACAAACAGTACAACGCCTAGCTAGGGTAGCACAAATGATGTACGCCCCAGCTTTAGCTGCTAGTAAAGCTGTAGGTGAGGTGCTGCTAACTCCGATTCAACAATGGTTTTTTGAACTGCATCTTCCTAACCCGCACCATTGGAATCAAGCCATTCTTTTAGAAGTTCACAAATCTTTACAGCCGGAAACAGTCGCCGCAGCTATTCAAATTATTTCCTCTCATCACGATAGTTTCAGATTACGATTTACCCAAGAAAATACCAATTGGCGGCAATTTTACACAGAGAAAAATGCCGCTTTTTCTTGGGAAGTAGTTGATTTAGAATCGTTAGCGGAAATAGAACAAAATGCGGCGATGCAATTAGCTGGGGAACGCCTGCAAAAATCCTTAAATTTGCATGACGGGCCTTTAGCTGGTGCGATGTGGTTTAATTTGGGAGAAAATCGCCAACCCCGGTTATTAATAGTTATCCATCACTTAATTGTTGATGGCGTTTCTTGGCGGATTTTATTACAAGATTTAGTTGAAGTTATTAGTGGGAATGAACTATCACCAGTTACCACATCTTTTCAACAGTGGAGTCAATTTCTCTACAATTTTGCGCAATCCACCACAATAGAAGCAGAAAGACAATTTTGGCTGGAAACTGTCACAGGAGAAACGGCGAAATTACCTGTGGATTTTCCTTCATCTGTAAGCGAAAATGTCGAAGCATCAGTTAAAAAAGTTTCTTTGCAATTAACCAAAGAACAAACCCAGCAATTTCTTACCCAAGCAAATAAAGCTTATCGCACCCAACCCCAAGAATTATTACTCGCAGCTTTGGCGCAAACCTTGAGCCAAATTATCCAAAATTCCACCCTGCAAATTATGATGGAAGGGCATGGTAGGGAAGAATTATCGGCGGATTTAGATATTACGCGGACTTTGGGTTGGTTTACTACCCTGTATCCTCTGCGGTTGGAATTAGCTAGCAGTAATTTAGAGATTGAGAACTTAATTAAAACTGTTAAAGAACAATTCCGTGCTATTCCTCGACGGGGTTTTGGCTATGGTTTATTAAGATATATTAACCAGGAAACATTGCCAACTACAGGACAAATCAGTTTTAATTATTTGGGTCAAGTACGCAATGAAAGCGGGAAAAATCAGTTATTTCGCTTATTAAATGAAGATATAGAACCGACAAGGGATGCTCAAGGCTTACGCCCACATATTATTGATATTAATAGTATTGTGGTTGCCGGAGAATTGCGCGTTGATTGGTTATATAGTGCCAACTTACACCAAGAAACAACAATTGCTGCATGGGCGGAATGTTTTTATGAAAATCTACGAGAAATCCTCAGCCATTGTCAAGCAATTGGTGTGGGTGGATATACACCATCAGATTTTCCCTTGGTGCGCATTGAGCAAGCTAAATTAGATATTCTCCAAACGAAATATCCCAATTTAGAAGATATCTATCCCCTGTCGCCTTTGCAGGAGGGAATGTTATTCCACAGTATTTATAACCTCGAAGATGGGATTTATTTTGAACAGGTTACAGGTAAAATAAGCGGTAAATTTGATATCGATAATTTTAATTTTGCTTGGCAAACAGTTGTAGAACGACATCCGACGCTGCGCAGTGCGTTTATTTGGGATAACCAAGACGAGCCTTTACAAATTGTCAGTAAAGCTGGAGAATTTTCGATTATAGAACAAGATTGGCGCAATTTATCAACGCTACAACAAAAAGATAAATTACAGGCATATTTAATTAGCGATCGCCAAATTGGATTTGATTTGATTCAGCCGACTTTAATGCGGTTTATGATGATGCGCTTAGATAATTATACCTGGCAATGGGTATGGAGTCATCATCACATTATTCTTGATGGTTGGTCGCTACCGGTCATATTTAAGGAAGTACTGGATATTTATCAATCAACTTGTCAACAAGTTCCCCATTCCTTACCACCAATTCCCCCTTATCGCTATTATATTCAGTGGTTACAACAGCGCAATCTCCATGAAGCTCAGGAATTTTGGCGCTCAACATTGGCGGGGATTTCTACACCAACTCGTTTATCTTGGCAATTAGAAGCAACAGAATTAAGCACAAATTTACCTGCTTATGCGGAAGTCGAATTACGCCTAAATGCAGCTGAATTTGCTCAATTGCAAAAGATGGCGCAAAGCCAAAGATTAACAATTAATACTATTGCTCAAGGCGCTTGGGCATTATGTTTACAAAAACATGGTGCAGGCGAAGATGTAGTATTTGGGGTAACAGTGTCTGGAAGACCACCGGAACTGGCAGAAGTTGAAAATATGGTAGGGTTATTTATTAATACCTTACCGATGCGAGTCCAGTTGAATGCATCTGTAACTGTGGCGAATTGGCTAGAAAATATTCAACAGCATCACGTACAGATGCGGGAATATGAATATAGTAAACTTACAGATATTCAAAAGCAGATTCCTTTAGCGGCGGGAGAATCATTATTTGAGAGTATTTTAGTCTTTGAAAATTACCCCGTTGACCAAAGTTTAAAAGAGCAGCGTCAAGATTTTCAAGTTGATGATATCGAGTTTTATGAAAGAACTAATTACCCGTTAACAGTAGGCATAATACCTGATAACGGACTGTTATTAAAACTCAACTACCAAACAGAATTTTTGTCAGCGACAGCCGCAAATATTTTGTTAGAACGCCTGCGCAATCTGATGCTAAACCTGGCACAACACCCAAATCAGGTGTTAGGAGAAATTGCAGGTATATCAGAACTAGAACGCGATCGCATTATTCACACAGCTAAAGGTAATCTTATTCATTGGGGAGATTTCCGCACAGCACACCAGTTATTTGAAGTTCAAGCGGATTTACATCCTCAATCGGTGGCGTTAGTTGCGGACGATAAAACAATTACCTATGGTGAGTTAGAACAACGAGCCAATCAATTAGCAGCTACTCTAATTAATGCAGGTATTGGCTATGAGTCGATTGTCGGGTTATATTTTGACCCTTCAATTGACTATATTATTGCCCTCTTAGCCGTGTTGAAAGCAGGTGCGGCGTTTCTCCCCCTTGATCGCTCCTATCCAAAAGCGCGATCGCAATTTATGGTAGAAAATAGCCAAACTGCTGTAATTCTCAGCAATGAAACGCCGCCATCGGGATTGTTTGCTGAAGATGTGCGAGTTATTTTGTTAAATGATAGTTCGACTTCGCTCACTATCCCAGAGGTTGTTACTCGTCCTAACTTAAAAATTAGACCAGAAAATCTCGCCTACATTATATATACATCTGGTTCCACAGGTAAACCTAAAGGCGTTCTCGTCACTCACACAGGGATACAAAATCTCGTACAAGCGCAAACTGAGAGTTTTGGAGTCACAGCTGCGAGTCGCGTTTATCAATTTGCTTCTTTGAATTTTGATGCGGCGATTTCCGAAATATTTATGGCTTTGGGTAGCGGTGCTAGCTTATATCTGCAAGACGCCGCCAATCGCACCCCATCGCCTGCATTGTGGGCAAAATTAACTGCTGCAAACATCACCCATATTACCCTTCCCCCCTCCCTGGTAGCCGCTATTGCACCAACAGACTTACCCCAATTGCAAACCTTAATTATGGCTGGGGAAGCAGCTTCTGGGGATTTATTCCGGCGTTGGGGAACAGAAAACCGTAGCTGCTTTAACGCTTATGGCCCCACAGAAGCGACAGTCTGCGCCAGCTTAATGAATTGTACCCAGTTACTCGGCGAACCAAGTATAGGTAAAGCGATCGCCAATGTGGAAATTTACCTGCTAGACTCATTTTTGCAACCAGTCGCCCCTGGTGTCACCGGAGAAATTTATATTGGCGGTATCAGTTTGGCACGGGGTTACTTACATCGCGCCGATTTAACCGCCGCCGCCTTTATTCCCCATCCCTTTGCTAGCCAACCAGGGGCGCGACTTTACAAAACAGGCGATCGCGGCGTATATGATTTACAAGGAAACATCCGCTTTTTAGGACGCCAAGATTCCCAAGTCAAACTCAACGGTTATCGGATTGAATTAGGCGAAATCGAAGCCGCTTTAACCAAACACCCCAAGGTAGATAGTGCAGTAGTTATAGTGCGTCAAGACTTACCAGGGCGCAAACGCCTGATAGCTTACGCCCTCATCCCCGCAGAAAACCCACCCACTACCAACGAATTACGGGATTATTTAACCACAGTCTTACCAGCTTATATGGTTCCTAGTGGGATGGTGTTAGTCACAGCTTGGCCTCTCACCCCCAATGGTAAAATTGATCGCCAAGCCCTACCCGCACCGGAATTAATCACCACTCCAGCTATACCCAAAACGGAAACAGAAGAGATATTTGCCCAAATTTGGCTCGAAGTTTTGGGATTAGAAACGGTAAATCCCCAAGATAATTTCTTTGAGTTAGGGGGAGACTCGATAATTAGCTTGCAAATAGTATCTCGCGCCCGCGCCGTGGGTTGGGAGATTAGCCCCAAAGACATTTTTGAAGCCCAAACTCTCTCTCGAATCGCAGCTAGGGCGAAACCATTACAACAGCAAGTAGCAGTTATCGAACCATTAACGGGAGTAGTTCCCCTATCCCCGATTCAACATTGGTTTTTTGCGCAAAAATTCCCCCATCCCCACCACTGGAACCAATCTGTAGCTTTGAGTATTGAAAAAAAACTCCATCCCCTTGTGGGTGGAGTTTTAGGGCATGGGGAATCGGGCATGGGGCATAGCTTTGATTCACCAATGCCCAATGCCCTATGCCCCAAGTCGGCGGGCGGCTGTTCCTCTCCACCCACGGATGGGAGTTTACCGCCGACTTTCGATGAAACCTTAAATATAGAGGCGTTAAATCTAGCTTTACAATCTCTAGTGCAGCATCATGATGTTTTCCGGTTGACATTTACGGAAAATCTGGGAGAATGGGAACAATCTTATACAGAGTCCATTAATCTGGACTTGCAAATTGCAGACTTTAGTAACCATCTACCAGATACACAGTCAGAAGCGTTTGCAGCAATTGTCGAAGCTCAACACGGAAGTTTTCAATTAGAGCGATCGCCTCTATTACGGGTGCTATATGCCACAAACCTTGCTGAATATGGCAACGTCCTGATACTTTTCGCACATCATTTGGTGGTAGACGGAGTATCCTGGCGGATTTTGCTTGCAGATTTAAATCAAGCTTATCAACAAGCGATCGCAAAACAGCCTATTTCCCTACCTCCCAAAACATCCTCCTATCGACAATGGACTACATCGTTGCAAAACTTGGCTAACTCAACCGAAATTATCCAAGATATTCCCTTTTGGCAAAATATTCTGTCAACTTCTGTAGGGAAATTACCAGTTGATTATCCAGTCAACCCGGATAGCAATACAGTAGATAGTACAGTTGTGATATCTTGCCAATTTACCCCAGCCGAAACAAATTTCTTACTCAAACAAGCAACGACAAACTATCATGCTAGCGTCCCAGAAATCATGCTAGCTGCATTACTGAAAACCCTCACCGAGGCTTATCAATCTGATGCTTGGCTACTCGATTTAGAAGGACATGGGAGAGAAGAAATTAGGGAAAAATTAGACCTTTCTCGGACAGTTGGCTGGTTTACATCTTTATATCCCATTTTGCTCAAACAACCTACTGTTAATGCAGCAGCAGATTTATTACTCAAAGAAATAAAAACCCAAATCAGAACTATTCCCCATCATGGTATTAGCTTTGGTATATTGCGTTATCTACGTCAAGAACCAACCTTAATTAACGCCCAAAAACCAGATATCAGTTTCAATTATCTGGGACAGACAGATAGCATAGGTAAAAGCAATGGTTTATTCCATATTAGTAATGTACCATTAGGAACAGGATTATTTGCTAAACAACAACGTCCCCATATTTTAGAAATTAATGCGCGAATTCAAGCCGAACAATTGCAAATAGATTGGTCTTATAGCCGCAATATACATTATCAACAAACTATCCAGGCGATCGCCGAAATTTATCAAAAAAATCTGCGTGCCTATCTCACAGATTATACATCTACCAACGCGGCATTTTATAGTGCTAGCGACTTTAATTTAGTGGAATTATCTGAAACCGAATTAGATGCTATTTTAGACGACTTAGAGTAACTTTTATTTCCTTCATAAAAAGGATAATGATATGCAACTTAAAGATAAAATTGAGAATATTTTTCCCCTCACGCCTCTACAAAAAGGACTATTATTTCATTCCCTCTACGAACCAGAATCAGGGGTTTATTTCGAGCAATTTCATTGTCGCTTAGAAGGTAAAGTTTCTGTAATTGCAGTGCGTCAAGCATGGCAAACTCTAGTAGACAGACATCCAATTTTAAGAACTGCTATTGTTACCAAAGGACAAACCGAACCAGTACAAATTGTCTTTCGGAATTTAGTATTTAATATCGCCGAACAAGATTGGCGCGGACTGAGTAACTCAGCCCAAAAAACCCGCCTCAGTGAATTTCTCGAAGCCGATAAAAAACAAGGCTTTATTTTAAATCGTCCGCCATTGATGCGGGTAACCTTAATTCGTTTAGGGGAAGAATCCTGGCATTTAGTTTGGAGTCACCATCATATAATTTTAGATGGTTGGTCATGGCCAATCCTTCTACGTGAATTCTTAATGTTGCACAAAGCAGCTAAAGAAAATATCGAGATATCCCTACCAAATATCCGTCCTTATGGTGATTTTATAGCTTGGTTAAAACAGAAAAATCCCCAAGATGGTGAAACATTTTGGCGAGAATATATGGCGGGATTTGCTAGTGCAACGCCCCTATTAATGATGTCTAAAACCAAGCATAGTAATGCTTTTATTAGTGGAGAAATTCAACAGTTACTATCGCCAGAAGTTACAGAATTATTACAAAAATTAGCTCAAAATTGTAGCGTTACCCTGAACACAGTTATTCAAGGTGCTTGGGCAATCTTACTTAACCGTTATAGCCGCAATCAAGACATAGTTTATGGTATCACAGTAGCCGGAAGACCCCCAGAATTACCAGGGGTAGAAGGGATGATTGGCCCCTTTATCAATACCTTGCCATTTCGTGTGATTATTTCTGGTACAGAAACCCTTGATAATTGGTTACAAAACCTGCAATCTCGCGCCGCTTTCATTCGTCAATTTGAACATTCTAGCCTGTCAGACATTCAAGGCTGGAGTGATGTTCCGCGCGGACAACCAATGTTTGAAAGTTTGCTAGCTTTTGAAAACTTTCCTGTTGATAAATCTTTAAAAGCTGCTGATTTCGGGTTGAATGTTTCCGAATCTTTCTTTTTTGAAACCACCCATTATCCTTTAACTTTGGTGGTAGTTCCTGGGGATGGGCTATCTCTGAAATTAAGTTACAATGCATCTCGATTTGATGCAGTAACTATGGAATTACTGCTTGAGCAATTTGGTAATTTGCTGATTAATATGGCAAATAACCCTCAAGCGCCTTTACAGTCTTTATCCTTACTTCCCCCCGGTTATCGCTTACCAAAAGTAAACCCGCAGCAATTAGAATCTCAAGAAACTCTACAAGAAATCTTTGCAGAAATTGTCAGCAAATATCCACAACAAATTGCGCTGACTTTTGAACAAGAAAATTTTACATATCAAGAATTAGATGAAAAATCTAATCGCATCGCTCGATATTTACAAAAACAAGGTATTACTACAGATAAACGAGTAGTAATTTGTCTGGAACGTTCTCCAGAATTAATTATTGCTATGCTGGGTGTAGTGAAAGCGGGAGGCGTGTATGTTCCCATCGACCCAGCTTATCCTCGTGAAAGAATAGAATTTACTATATCTGACTGTGAAGCCGAATTAATTCTCACCACAACTGCTATTAGTTCTCAGCTTCCAGAATCGAGCCAAAAAATATGTTTAGATGCAGTAGATGCACCATATTTAACTGAAAGTACTGAAGCTTTAACAAGAGAAAATCTTGACCCAGAATCAGGCGCTTATATTATTTATACATCTGGTTCCACAGGTAAACCCAAAGGTGTATTAGTTACCCACTATAACGTTACTCGTCTATTTCACAGTACCCAACATTGGTTTGCATTTAATCAACAGGATGTTTGGACATTTTTTCATTCCTTCGCCTTTGATTTTTCTGTTTGGGAAATTTGGGGTGCGTTACTTTATGGCGGAAGATTAGTTATCGTTCCTTATTGTGTTAGCCGTGACCCGCAAAATTTTCTACAATTGCTGCAAGCTGAAAAAGTCACCGTCCTCAATCAAACTCCTTCAGCTTTTGCACAATTACTAGCCTGTAGAGACATTAACTGTAACCTCTCTCGTTTACGTTACATTATCTTTGGCGGCGAAGCTTTAAACCTCCCCAATTTGCGTCCTTGGTTTGAACGTTATGGGGAACAGCAAACCCGCTTAGTGAATATGTACGGAATTACAGAAACTACCGTCCATGTCACCTATAGACCAATTCATCAAGAAGATATAGACAATGCATCTGGTAGTTTAATTGGTCAACCCATCCCCGATTTACAACTATATATCCTTGACCCTGATGGAAATCCTCTACCCAAAGGAGTAATTGGGGAAATGTATGTTGGTGGCGCAGGGGTAGCGCGTGGTTATCTGAATCGACCAGAATTAACTGCACAAAGATTTGTACAGGATTATTTTGCAGATATTTCCGGAAAATATCCATCGCGTTTATATCGTACCGGCGATTTAGGTCGCTTTCTTCCTAACGGCGATTTAGAATATCTTGGACGTATAGATGACCAAGTAAAAATTCGTGGTTTCCGCATTGAAATTGGCGAAATTGAAACTGCGATTTCTCAGTTTCCCCAAGTTCAAGAAGCCATAGTTGTAGTAGATGTTGATACAGAAACCAATCAAAAGCGGTTGATTGCTTATATAGTTTGTATCCCTGGACAGCAACCGACAATTGAAACTCTGCGCAATTATTTGCAACAACAATTACCTGATTACATGGTACCTGCGCAGATTGTTTATTTAGATAAATTTCCCCTCACACCTAATGGTAAAGTCGATAGAAAAGCTTTACCAAAACCAGAAATACAAAGAGAAAATCTTGAAGTAGCTTTTGTGCCTACTGCTACAGAAAACGAGGAAATTTTAGCTAAGATTTGGCAACAAGTTTTAGGTGTAAATCAGGTAGGCAGATTTGATAATTATTTTGTCTTAGGTGGCGATTCTATCCGCAGTATTCGCGTTGTTTCTCTCGCCCAATCCCAGGGATTAAACTTAAAATTAGAGCAAATTTTTGCCCATCCTACACTATCAGATTTAGCAGAGTTTTTAACAACAGCCACAGCCACAGATAATCAGCATCTTGATACCCAAGCTTTTGCTTTAATTGCACCCCAAGATAGAGAAAAATTACCAGTTGGGGTTGAGGATGCTTATCCTGTGGGACAACTCCAAGCTGGGATGTTATTTCATGGCGAATATTCGGAAATTTCCACAACTTACCATGATGTTTTTAGTTTTCGGATTCGTATACCTTTTGATTTAGGAATTTGGGAAGCTGCTTATAACCAAATGTTCGCCAGACATCGAGTTTTAAGAACAGCATTTTATTTAGCAGAATTCTCTCAGCCAATCCAGGTAGTTTTTAAAGAAGTCCCTACGCCAATTATTTTTACCGATTTAACCGCTTTAACACCAGCAGTTCAGGATGATTATATCCAAGAATTTATTATCAAAGAGCGGGCAAATCGCTTTGATTATAAACAAGCACCATTGATACGTTTTCATATTCATCTGCTGGATGAAAACGTGATGCAAGCTACTTTTAATTTTCATCATGCCATTATGGATGGCTGGAGTTTAGCCAATTTCTTATCAGAATTCACAGGCTTATATCTCCATCTAATGAATAGGGGTGTACCTGCACTTCCCCCAGCACCAGCTTTAGAATATTCTCGCTTTATCGCCTTAGAACAGCAGGCTTTAGCTGATGCTAAACAGCGCGAATTTTGGCAAAATCAACTAGCAGAAATTCCCTTGACTCAACTTCCGCGCTGGCCGGGTGTGGTTTTTACAGGGTCAAGAATGGGTAAATTTGATATTACTTTACCCGCCAATATTTCTCAAGCTGTAAAAGCCTTAGCCAAGCAGTTAGGCGTACCTTTAAAAACATTATTGCTAGCGGTTCATCTGCAAGTTCTCAGCGTTTACTCTGGAGAAACTGAAATTGTCACCGGTTTGGTAAGTAATGGTAGACCTACAGAAACTGATAGCGATCGCGTTTTAGGTCTATTCTTAAATACAATACCGTTACGCTTATCATTACCGCGAGGTTCTTGGGTTGACTTAATTAAACAAACTTGGCAAGCTGAACAAGAATTAATGCCTTATCGTCGCTTTCCTTCGGCAGAAATTCAGCGCTTACATCGTTCGCAAAGTATCTATGAAACTTCCTTTAACTTTGTCCATTTCCACGTTTATCAAGGCTTGCTAAATTGGCGAGATGTGGAGTTAATTCAAGCGGCTTCTTTGGATGAATCGAGTATTCCTTTTGCGGTTAGTTGGAATGAAGAAGTCGGTGGGGAACATATTTGTTTTAATATTACATACGACCGACAAGAATTTGCAGAGGCGCAAATCTTCAATATTGGTAATTACTATCAAAATAGTATCAATGCTTTAATTGCTAATCCTCACGGAGAAATGGGGCTTTCACTTTTCTCAATTCCAGGGAAACAAAGAGAAAATTACCCATTAGCAGTTACCCCAGTACATGAAATTGTAGCTCAACAAGCAGCAGCAAATCCGGAGGCGATCGCAATTATTTGTGATGGAGAAAGTTGGACATATAGCCAACTCAATCACAAGGCGAATCAACTAGCAAGATTCTTACTTGAATTGGGTATTAGTGCAGAACAACCTGTAGGTATTTGTTTAGAACGTTCCTTTGACATGGTTTGTGCTATGTTGGCGGTTCTCAAAGCAGGTGGTTGTTATGTCCCCATTGACCCCCATTACCCAGTAGCGCGGATTCAGTCGATGTTAGCAGACGCGCAAATTAAACTGCTGTTATCTCGTTCTGATTTAGAAATTTTCTCTGATTTCGTCGGTGATAATTGTCAAATTATCTGTGTTGATATTTATCAAGAAAAAATTGCAGTTCAATCTGTTGCAGATGTAGAAATTGCTGTTTTAAATGAGAATCTGGCATATATTATCTTCACTTCTGGTTCCACAGGAAGACCCAAAGGAATTACCATTTCCCATCAGGCTTTAGCACATCATCAAGCTTGGTTTTTAGCAACCTTTGGCGTAAATTCTCAGGATGTCGTTTTGCAAAAAACACCATTCAGCTTTGATGCTTCTGTGTGGGAATTTTGGACTCCTTTGATGGTGGGTGCTAAGTTGGTAATGGCGCAACCGGGAGGTCATCAAGACCCGGCGTATTTGGTCAATACTATTCAACAAGAAAAAGTGACTCTGCTACAATTGGTGCCGAGTCTCTTAGAAATGCTGTTAGGCGAACCGGGATTTGCTGAATGTTCATCTCTGCGATTAGTTTTTAGTGGTGGTGAAGCACTGAAAAAACGGGTTTGGGATGAGTTTGCACAACTTTTAGCGATTCCTTTGGTGAATCTTTACGGCCCGGCGGAAACAACAATTGATGTAGCATTTTATCAATGTCAAGTAAATGAAATTACTGATACGATTCCCATCGGTCAACCAGTTAATCATGCAAATTTATATATCTTAAATTCCCTGATGCAGCCTGTACCCATTGGTACGCCAGGAGAATTATATATTGCTGGTTGTCAATTAGCTAGGGGATACGCCTATGCACCGGGGTTAACCGCCGAACGCTTTATACCAGACCCCTTTGCAGAAAATCCTGGTAGTCGGATGTATCGCACAGGCGATCGCGCGCGTTATTTACCTGATGGTAGAATCGAGTTTCTAGGACGTGTCGATCAACAGGTGAAAATCCGGGGTTTCCGCATCGAAACAGGGGAAGTTGTCGCCGCTTTGGAACAACCTGCTTGGGTAGTTCGCGCTGTCACGAAAGCTATTGCAATTACCGATAAACCCCAAAGATTAGTTGCATATTTACAACTGCAAACACCTCCTGCAAATTGGCAAACATTATTGCGATCGCATTTATCGGAGTTACTCCCCGATTATATGATGCCTTCGCTGTTTGTTAGTCTTGATGTTTGGCCTTTGCTACCCAATGGCAAAATTAACCTCAATGCTTTACCAATTCCTGATGAGGAAAATATTGTTACCCATCAGCAATATATCGCCCCACGCACGGAAATTGAAGAGATACTAACTCAACTTTGGCAGCAAGTATTACAAGTATCTCAAGTAGGGATTGCTGATAACTTTTTTGAATTAGGTGGAGACTCAATTCTCGCTTTACAAATTATTGCTAAAGCGCGGGATGCTGGTTTTTATTTCACGCCTCAAGATTTGTTTAAAAATCCCCAAATTGAGGCGTTAGCAGCACAGGTAAAAACCTCAAATAAAATTCCCAATGCTTTAACTTTGCCTGTAGGTAGCGAAATCCCCCTTACTCCTATTCAAAAATGGTTCTTCAACCAAAACTTACCCCATCCCGAACATTGGAATCAGGCAATACTTTTAGATATCAAATCAGAAATTAATGCCAGCCAATGTGAAACTGCTTTAAATTATCTTGCCAAAATTCACCCAGCTTTCCGCCTGCGCTTCCAGCAAACTGCAACTGGCTGGATACAAAAGTTAGACGATGATAGCCGAGTTTTAAATTTTGATATTGTTGACTTTACTGCTGTTACTGCAACAGAATTATCAGCCCAACTGCAAACCACAGCCAGCCAATTTCAAGCCCAACTAAATTTAGCAACCGGGACTCTATTTTCTGCTGTCTACTTCCAAACTGATGCCAATACCGCCGATAAGCTATTACTAATTATTCATCACCTCATTGTTGACGGTATTTCCTGGCGCGTCATATTACAAGATTTAGCTACAGCTTGTAATGCTTTACAACAACAACAAGAAATTTCCTTAGCTACTCATAGCATCGGCTTCCCACAGTGGACTCAACACCTACATCATCTAACAGAAAATTCTACCTGGGAAGAAGAAGTTAATTTCTGGAAACAGCAATATATTGATAATACGCAACTTCCTCTAGACTTTCCCGATAACATCGCCAACAACACAGAAATTTCTGCTAGTCAAATAGAGTGCAATTTCAGTCAAGAAGAAACTGCAAGCCTGTTGTATGAATTACCCCGCACCCACAAAGTCAGAATTCAAGAAGTTCTTTTGACTGCTTTACTATCAGCAGTCACAGAATGGACAGGGGAAGCTAACATCTTAATTGCCTTAGAAAGTCACGGTAGAGAAAGCGATTTTACCGCAATTGATATTTCTGATGCTGTCGGCTGGTTTACATCTCTCTTCCCCATAAAATTAGAAAATAAAGGCGAGATTTTCGCGAACTTAGCCAGCGTTAAAGAACAGTTACGGAACTTACCCAATAATGGCTTTGCATACGGTATCCTGGCACAAAACCCAGAATTCGCCTTTACCTTACCGCCAATTCCTGAAGGTATCCTGTTTAATTATTTGGGACAGTTTGATGAAAATATTTCCCCAACTGCACCCTTTACCCCGGCGACTGAAGATGTAGGACTATCGCGACACCCAGAAAATCGGCGTGCTTTTCAACTAGAAATTACTAGTTTAATTGCTAACGGAAAATTACAAATGCGGTTTGGTTTTAGCAAAGCTTTGCATCGAGAAGCAACGATACATCATTTAGCAGATAGTTTCGCCAAGCATTTGCAGCTACTGTTAGCAACTAGCCGCCAGCAAGCATATAGTTTTACCCCCGCAGATTTTCCCCTAGCTGCTATCAATGCAGAACAATTAACTATAGCTTTAGCCGGAAATATCGATGTCGAAGATATTTATCCTCTGTCCTCTGTACAAGAGGGAATACTTTTCCATAGCAATTATGAATCAGATAAAGATGTTTACCTGCAACAGGTGAGTGGAGAAATAGCCGGAATTCTCGATGTTGAAATTTTTAAAAATGCTTGGGAAGCTTGTATTAACCGCCATCAAAGTTTACGCGCTTCCTTTGTTTGGCAAGATTTACCCCGACCATTACAGCGCATTCACCGCCATGTAAATTTACCTTTTGTCTATGCAGATTGGCGCGAATTCAATGCTGAAGAAATAGCCAAGAAATGGTCATTATTAGTCACAACAGACCGCCAGCAAAAGATATCGCCAGAAACAGCGCCACTGATGCGGATGACTTTAGTGAGAACCGAAACAGAAAAATGGCGTTTCTTGTGGACTCACCATCATTTATTGTTAGATGGCTGGTCATTACCGCTAGTTTTTCAAGATGCGATCGCATTTTACCAAGCTAATACCCAACGTCCAACTTTACCCCAACCACCGATTTACCGCGATTTTATCGCTTGGTTACAAAAACAAGATTCTAGTTCCGCTATATCTTTCTGGCGACAAGAATTAAGCGGTGTTCGGGAAGCCACAAATTTAGGTATAAAAAATAACTCAAGCGAAGATTACCAAACCTTACAAACCGCCATCCCCAAAGAAATTTACAGCCAACTCAAAACCTTTGCCCAAAAACAGCAAGTAACATTAAGCACTTTAATTCAAGCGGCTTGGGGTATTCTGTTGAGTCGATATAGCAGTAGCGAGGAAGTAATTTTTGGTGTCACCGTGTCAGGACGCGCCACTGAATTATCAGGCTTTGCAGAAATGGTGGGTTTATTTATTAATACCCTACCCTTGCGCCTGAAATTAGATGCAGCCACACCTTTTGGACAATGGTTAAACTCACTACGCGATCGCTTATCAGCAATCAATCAATATTCTTTCACTCGCTTAGTCGATATTCAAGCCTGGAGTGACATTCCCAGGGGAGAACCGTTATTTGCATCAATTGTGGTATATGAAAATTACCCAGTCTCCGAAATTCTCCGTAATCATCCAGGGGAATTGGCAATTCATTCGGTAGAATCTCTAGAGAAAAACCATTACCCCATCAGCCTTTACGCCTTACCAGGAGATGACTTAACGCTAAAAATTGCTTTTGGGCAGGACATCGGCAGCAAGGAAGAAAGGCAACAAATAATACAGCATTTGACGCAGATATTAACCAGTATTGCCACAGCAAATCCCCAATTTATCGGTGACATTGGCTTGTTGTCTCCACAGGAAATTACCAATTTACCCCAGCCAATCACCCATTCCCAACTACCAATTACCCCCATACATCAATTATTCAGCCAACAAGCCGCTCAAACTCCCGATGCGATCGCAATTTTTCCTGACCTCACCTACGCAGATATAGAACGCCAATCTAACCAAGTCGCCCATGCACTATTGCAACTAGGCGTCACGGGAGAAACTTTGGTAGCGGTATGTTTAGAACGTCATGCAGGTTTGCCCGTCGCCCTGTTAGGTATTATGAAAGCAGGTGCAGCATACCTACCACTAGATCCTACCTTCCCCCGCGATCGCCTTTCTTGGATGCTGGCAGACAGTGGGGTAACAGCAATTATTACCGAGGCTAAAATTGCTACTCAAATACCAGATTCATCAGCAAAAGTTCTGTTGTTAGATGATCTATCTTCCCAACCAGATACAGCGCCACCTGCGGTTGTGGGTAACAATCATTTAGCCTATGTTATCTATACTTCCGGCTCCACTGGCAAACCCAAGGGAGTACAAATTCACCATGAATCTGTAGTCAACTTCCTCCTCAGTTTCCAAGGCAAACTCAACCTGAAATCTGCGGATACCCTAGTAGCAGTAACTACAATCTCCTTTGACATTGCCGGCTTAGAGTTATTCTTACCTTTAATTACTGGTGCTAAATTAGTCATCGCTGACAAAGAAACTACCAAAGATGGCTTTAAGCTAGCTCAACTATTGCAAACATCCCAAGCCACCATCATGCAAGCCACCCCTAGCACTTGGCGATTACTGTTAACCGCAGGTTGGGAACCACAGGATAATTTCTGCATTCTCTGCGGTGGGGAAGCCATACCCGTAGAGTTAGCAGCTACTCTTCTCAACTCCCAGGTGGAACTGTGGAATGTTTACGGGCCGACAGAAACCACAATTTGGTCTACCGTTAAGCAAATTCAGCAACCAGAAGATGCGCTTTCCATTGGTCGAGCAATTGATAACACCTCAATTTATATTTTAGATAAGGCTGGTAATCCCGTTCCCCAAGGGATTGTTGGTGAATTGTTCATTGGCGGAATCGGATTAGCAAGGGGTTATCGCCAAAGAGCAGATTTAACCGCAGATAGATTTGTCCCCAATCCTTTTGCTACAAACCCAGGCGAGAGATTGTATCGTACCGGCGATTTAGCGCGCTGGTTAGCAAATGGTGAAATTGAATTTTTGGGACGCAGCGATTACCAAGTGAAAATTCGTGGTTATCGCATCGAATTAGGCGAAATTGAAACCATTTTAGAAACTCATCCAGCGATCGCGCAAGCTATTGTCCAAGCCATTGATGATACTGTTGGTAAAACACTGGTTGCCTATTTAGTTATGAAATCAGGAATCGCAGCACCTACTGAAGAAAATCTGCGATCGCATATCTTAGCAAAACTACCCGATTATATGTTACCTGCCGCTTGGGTATTTCTTGATGCCATGCCATTAACACCGAATAATAAAATCGATCGGCGTGCATTACCATTACCAAATCAATCAGACTATCGCCAAGAATATCTAGCACCAAGAAATCCCATTGAAGAAACATTAACCTATATTTGGCAAGAAATTTTACCAGTTGAGAAAGTCGGAGTCACAGACAACTTTTTCCAACTCGGCGGACATTCTCTGTTAGCGGCTCAAGTTCATGCACGCATCAGAAAAGTCTTCTTAATTGATTTAGAATTACGCGAACTTTTTGACACGGTAACAATTGAAAAAATGGCACAACTTCTATTAGTAAAAGAACCAGAGTCAGGACGTACTGAAAAAATCGCCAAAGCCTTCTTACGCCTAAAACAAATGACACCAGAAGAAAAAGCCAAACTTCTAGCAGCCAAGCGAAAGCTTAATTAATAGTTTAGCTAGAAAATAGGGTTGACGGTTGACGGTTGACGGTTGACGGTTGACGGTTGACTGTTCAGATGAATAGCTAACTAATAAATCCCCATTTAATATAAACATCCACCTAATTATTTGGGAAAATAACGACAAATGACAAATGACAAATGACAAATGACAAAAATGAAAAAATTACTTGTTACTGGCTCATCAGGATTAATCGGTTCGGAAGTTTGCCAATATTTTGCTAATCAAGGTTGGTTTATTCATGGTATTGATAATAACCAAAGAGCAGTTTTTTTTGGCCCCCAAGGCGATACACGCTGGAATCAAAAACGCTTAGAATCGCAAATTAAAGGCTTTGTACATCACGAAATAGATATACGCGATCGCGCCGCAATTTTAGACATAATTTATAGCCTCAAACCAGATGCGATCGTACATACAGCAGCCCAACCCAGCCACGATTTAGCCGCTTCAATTCCCTTTGATGATTTTGAAACCAATGCTGTAGGAACGCTTAATCTTTTAGAAGCGACTCGTCAATTTGCTCCAGAAGCGCCTTTTATCCATATGTCTACCAATAAAGTATATGGAGATGCGCCCAATCAAATCCCCATGATCGAGTTAGCAACCCGGTGGGATTATGCCGAACTTAACTATCAGTATGGTATACCAGAATCCTTTTCCATTGACCAATCAAAACATTCTATTTTTGGTGCTTCTAAAGTTGCTGCGGATATTATGGTGCAAGAATATGGGCGTTATTTTGGACTACAAACTTGCTGCTTGCGCGGTGGCTGTTTAACCGGGCCTAATCATTCTGGCGTAGAATTACACGGTTTCCTCAGCTATTTAGTCAAATGTAACTTAGAAGGTCGCACTTATCAAATATTTGGCTATCAAGGTAAGCAAGTAAGAGATAACATTCATTCTTTTGATGTAGCCCGTTTGATAGATGAGTTTATCAAGTCACCTCGCTGTGGTGAAGTTTATAACTTAGGAGGCGGTAAAGATAATACCTGTTCAATTTTAGAAGCATTTGATATTGTATCTTCTCTGACGAATAAAAAAATGATTTTTGTGTATAGAGATGAACACAGGCAAGGGGATCACAAGTGTTATTATAGTAACTTAGACAAAATCAAAACCCATTATCCCAATTGGTCTATAACTAAGGACTTAGAATTTATATTTTCCGAAATTGTTGCCGCTTGGTCTGATAAATTAACACTAAATCAGCATCATGAAATATGTAAATCAACTAGTTGAATTAATTCGTGAACTCCGCACCTTTACTCTTTTTTGGCTCGGACAGTCCCTATCGGAAATTGGTACGCGCTTAACAGGATTTGGCTTGAGTATCTGGGTTTATCAAAACACTCACGCTGTAGCCCAATTAAGCTTAGTTTTATTTTTTACAACATTACCTGGTGTATTAATTACTCCCTTTGTGGGTGCATTAGTAGATAAATGGAATCGCAAATGGACAATTATTTTTAGTGAAATCGGTGCATCTGTGGTTACATTATCACTTGCCTTACTGCTACTAACTGATAATTTACAACTCTGGCATACCTATGTAGCTGCATTTTTCACCTCAGTCTGCGGTTCTTTTCAAATGACAGCCAAAGCCGCCGCTTTACCGATGATGGTTCCTAGTAAGCAAATGGGAAGAGCCAATGGTTTGATACTTTTTAGTTCCGCAGTAGGACAATTAGCTGCACCAGTTTTAGCAGGTTTGATCATTGTTAATTTCCAACTCCAAGGCTTGTTACTGATTGATTTTTGTAGCTATTTTATGGGACTGGTGACATTATTAATCATTGATATTCCTCAACCAGAACCTAGCGTACTCTCAACTAGAGGATTTATTGCTATTATTAATGACATTATTTACGGCTGGGAAAACATTTCTTCCCGGCTATTTTTAATGATTATCATGGCATTCATGAGCATTAATTCTTTTGTTAATGGCATGATTACAGTTTTGATTAATCCCTTGATATTATCCTTTTCTACCGCCACAACATTTGGCAGCGTCATGTCAATTGCTGGTTGTGGCATGGCGGCTGGTAGTATGTTTATGAGTATTTGGGGAGGAGGAAAAAAATATCTTTCTTCTCTATTTATATTTGCGGCTTTAAATGGCTTAGGTTTAATAATTGCTGGGATAAAACCCTCTATTCCAATCATCACCTTGGGGATAACTATATCGTTTTTTACCCTGCCGATTATTCTCAGTATTAATAATACAATTTGGCAAAATAGCCTGAACCCTAGCGTTCAAGGAAGAGTGTTAGGACTATTCTATACTGTTACAGGTTTAGCAGCCGCTTTTGGTAATCTCGGTGCTAGTCCACTCACAGACAAAATTTTAGAACCGATGCTAGAACCTGATGGCATTCTTGCTAACAGTATTGGCAAATTAATTGAAACAGGTTCCGGTAGAGGAATTGGTTTTTTAATGATTATAGCAGGTCTGCTGATGTTAGTAGTATCTATCAGTTTGTACAGTTATTTTGCCTGGAATAAAATTAATGAAGTGACTAATACAGAAGTAATAATTAATAATCAAGAAATTATCAATGATTTATGAACATAGACTGTCAGCAAAACATTAAAAAAGCAACTAGAGGAAAGATAGAAAAAATTGCATTACAATCAAAGATTTTAGCTGGTCACCGCAAGTTATATCTCTATCTACCCCCCAGTTATACAGATAATTCTACACAGCGTTATCCTGTCCTTTATATGCACTATGGACAGCACCTGTTTGAACCACAAAAATTAGATAGTGAATCTTGGCGGGTGCATGAAACAATTGAGCAGCTACTGGATGCTGATTTAATTGATGAAATGATTGTTGTCGGGATTGGGGCTGACCCTGCTACTGTAGTATCTGATTACTGGCACTATGCAGGCTTATATAAAAATCAACCACTGACAGGTCATACCTACGAAAGCTTTATTGTCCAAGAGGTGAAGCCGTTTATAGATAGAAATTTTAGAACTTTCAGCGATCGCTCTCACACTGCAATGATCGGCTCTTGTTCTGGTGCAACTGTCAGCTATAACATTGCAGAACGCAACCCCGATGTTTTTGGCAAAGTCGGGATGATATCACCTGCTGTTCGTAGCATTGATACTAATACTTGGTTGTACTCCTGGCCGATGCGTAAACCAGAGTTTATGCTCTGGATTGATGTTGGCGATACTGAGGGGATTTATACCTCTCCTGTGAGAGAATTTGTTGATCAACTAATTAATCAAGATTGTGAGCCTAATAGTGATATTTTTTACTACCTGGAACCCGATGCAGCTCATCATGAAACCTACTGGTGTAACCGTCTAAAGAACCCACTACTACTTTTTTTTGGTAAAAAAGGTCAGCCAGTTTCCTTAGAACTACAAGGTGAGAACATTCTAGGGCTAGGAAGCAAACCATTAACAGTTAATCCCATTGTGGAGTATGACACCGGCTTTCGATGCACCGCTCTCACTGGTAATTACTATGTTGAGCCACCAGAGATGATTACTGTAGAACAGGGGAACCGAATGACTGGACTTTCTCTAGGCACGACCAAGGTATTTTTCTCTTCTCAAGGCTTAGAAACATCACGGAGTTACACAGTGGTATCCAGTCTTGCCGATCAAGTGCAAGTTCACCTACGCGCCCATGTTCCAGAACATACCCCAGAGGTTGAGCAGATATATTTTGGCACATTGCCTTTACAGCGAAGCAGTGTAAATACTTATGAAGGCAAATATACTTTACCACGAGGTTTCGCCTTAAGAGATGTTTTTAGCTGTGGGATGCGTAACTTTGAGCGACAAAAGGACGGTTCACCGATACCACTGAGGTTGTTACAAGCACAGGATAATACAGAAATAGAGTATAAAATTGAACGCTGGTCTAAGTTTTAGTTGGTAACTTGAAGATTGTATCAAAGTAGAAAAAATGATATGGAGCAAATCACCCTTACATCAGAACTGAGGCTGGAAGTTCCTCCTTATTACCAGTGTCACTACCCGTTAGTGGATTTGCATTTGTGTCAAAAGACTGGTAAAAGTATGCTCAGTATCGTAGCTAATTCCGAGTTTTGGAGTGTTCCTGTCTTTAGTGTAGAAACGGCTGATTTAGTGCCGAATCCAGTCATCATTAGTAGGGAGAAGCTATTTAAACAGGAAATGGACTTATTTGAGTTAACGATCGCAAGTGTATCTTCTGTTGAGGAAGGACTGGCTCAAATCAGCAACCGTATCCAACGTAATGAACCCGTAATTATTTCCGGAACTACCTACGAACTGCCATACAGTCCAGACTTCCACAATCCCAATTATCTCCAACCTCGCAATACTTCTGCTTTAGGTGGTAATTTTCAGATTGCGGATCACTATATATCTGTGATTGGAATAGGAGGTGACGAAGTTTTACTTTATGACCCCATACCAAACAAATTTTTTGGTACTATTTCCCTGGAATCATTAGCAGAATTTTGGCGCGGTAATATCCAGTTTGAGGTATTTACTAAAGCTAGAGGCTTTTCCATGCTTGTTAGCTACGGTATAATCAACGTGACATTTGCCGCCAATTATCAAAACGAAAAGCTAGATCGTATAGCAATTAATATCCTGAATCGGGTCAATAATGCCTTTTTGGAAGGACGGACAAGAACTAGACCCGGTAGGATTTATTTGTCAGGTGTGGCTCTGAGCAATTATATCTATGAAGCTTTTAGTTCCTACTACTCCACTACAGGAGAAATTCCCCAATCCTTGGGAAAATGTCTCTTTGATATGCGTTGGAGTCGCTATTGTCTTCGGGATTTGCTCGATGATATGAATCAACAATTCAATTTTCCTCTCTCAGAAATTGTTGATCAAATGCTAGCGATCATTGATTTATGGGAAGAGGTTTATAGAATATTTCTCACTCTTGTCCGCAAAAAGTCTGCCGTCAAAGATGAGCAAATTCAGAAATTTATCAATTTTTTGGCTGGGACGATTAAGCGTGAACACGAGTTCCACTGTCAAATCCAGGATTGGTTAAGCAAATCCAAAGTGAGGGAAATCTTAAATGCAAGAACGCGCTGATCTCAAGGAAGCTGTTCAGGAGATTGTCCTAGCCTGTATTGCAGAAGTAACTGCACAAGGTTGGGGTCGTATCCAAATTGAAAAAGGTCAGGCTGCTAATATTCTAGCAGGGGGTGGATTTATTGATTCATTGGGACTTACCTCATTGCTCGTAACGATTGAGCAAGATGTTGAGGTAGAGTTAGGCATCACAATTAATTTAACTAACACAATTACCGAAATTACGCCAAGCAGCACCAATCCATTGGCTACTGTAGGCACATTAACTAATTATATAGTCAATTGTATTAATAATGCTACTGTCTGCGGGGGTGTCTAATGGCTATCGAATTTCTGCTAGAGAGGTTTGATCAAAGCAAAGATGCTGAGGCACTGATCTGGCGCGATCGCTCACTGTTGTATGGTGAACTGAGAGAACTAGTCAAATTTTGGCAGGAAAGTTTAGAGCAACAAATGATACCCAAAGGTGCAGTTGTCGCCTTGGAAGCAGATTTTTCACCCAATGCTGTTGCCTTGTTATTATCGTTACTTCAGCGTAATTGCGTGGTAGCACTATTAACAGCAGAGATGAAAACAAGTCGAGCTGAGTTGCGCCAAATAGCGGAAGTAGAATGGATCGTCAAAATAGATGCGGAAGATGATGTGAAGATTGAACAAACGGGAACTCAAGCTACACATCAGCTACTGTGTCAATTGCGCGATCGCCAACATCCAGGATTGATCATTTTCAGCTCCGGTTCTACAGGCAAAAGCAAAGCAGCCATCCATGATTTTGTCTTGATCCAAGAGAAGTTCCAAACTCTACGACCTGCACAGAGGACACTGCTATTTTTACTATTTGACCATATTGGCGGGATCAATACCCTGTTGCATGTTCTGGCCAATGGAGGATGTGCTGTTATCCCGTTGGATCGCTCTCCAGAAACAGTAGCAGCTGCGATCGCCAAGCATCGAGTACAGCTACTACCTACCTCACCCACCTTTCTCACACTCCTGCTTTTGAGTGGTGTCCATCAGCAATACGATCTGTCTTCCTTAGAAATTGTTACCTATGGAACAGAAGTCATGCCACAAAGCGTCCTCAACAGCTTAAACCAGCTTTTTCCCCACATCCGCTTTCATCAAACCTACGGACTCACCGAACTCGGTATCATGCGCTCAAAATCGCGATCGTCTGATTCTCTCTGGTTCAAGCTAGGCGGAGAAGGATATGAAACCCGCATCGTTAACGGAATGCTGGAAATTAAGGCCAAAAGTGCCATGCTAGGCTACTTGAACGCTTCAGCACCTTTTACTTTAGATGGTTGGTACATGACTGGAGATGTGGTGGAAGTTGACGGTGAGTGGCTGAGAATCCTCGGACGTAAATCCGAATTAATTAACGTTGGTGGACAGAAAGTCTATCCAGCAGAGGTGGAGAGTGTTGTACAAGCGATGGAAGGTGTTTTAGAAGTCTCCGTCAAGGGTGAAGCAAATTCGATTACTGGAAATATAGTTACTGCTAAGATTCGACTGGCTACAGATGAATCCTTGCGGGATTTTCGCACCAGACTACGAGCATTTTGTCTAGATAAACTAGAGTCTTACAAAATTCCCTTGCGCGTAACACTGGTGGAAGAAAGACTGCATAGCGATCGCTTCAAAAAAACTCGTTAGTTTCTACAGACAAATCCAGAATGTCCGCTTTTATTAATTTAGAATTTTCCATTAGTAAAACATGAAAAAAAATTTTGCCTGGTTGCATAAAATTGAGGTATCTAAAGAATCTACTTTCCACTGTGTGGGAAATATATTAGGAACAAGAATCTTCATTAAAGGAATAAATAATCATCTAGAAATCTCCGAAAATACAAACATCCTTAATTATGATATTGTGATCAAAGGCAGTGATAATTGTCTAAAGTTTGACAATGATTCTGGAGCAAATGGTAATCATGTATCTTTAACAATGTGGAAAGATGAAGATTAAGAAAAACATGAATAATAGCTTGAGTCAACTTCTGCCTTGGAAACAGAGACAGCATCACTGGTCTCATCAATTGGGCGTTAATCAACGCATCGAAATTAAAGGAACTAATAACCAAGTGACGATTGGTAGTGGCACAAATGTGTACAACTTACAAATTGTCATTCATGGTAACAACAATAAACTTGTAATCGGCAAGAATTGCATTGTTGCTGGCTTTATGGAAATGTTTGGTAATGATAATGAAATTAGCATTGGTAGTGAAACATTGTTTTCAACAAATGTGCGTTTAGTGGCACATGGAGGAAAACACATCAGAATTGGTGAGAGATGTCAAATCGCTGATTGCGCTGATATCCGTACAACAGATAGTCATTCCATTTTGAATGCGGAGGGTGAACGTATTAATCCTGATGAGAGTATCGAGATTGGCGATCGAGTTTGGCTTACCCGTGAAGTCATGGTATTAAAAGGTGCAATCATTGGTTCTGATTCAGTGATTGGGCCTCGTTCCATCATTACCAAACAAATCCCATCTAACTCACTTGCAATAGGAATTCCTGCTAAAGTGGTGCGGACAAACATCACCTGGTTATTTGAATCTATATAGTGCTGTTCCTGGCTATAAACATAGAATGAACCAACCGCAATTAATAATAAAAACAAATCCGCCAACTTGGTTAAAAATTTTAGTAATAATCCTGATAGGATTAAGTATTTTCTTTCGCTTTACAAATTTAGGACAAAAAATATATTGCGGTGATGAAAATTGGACATCTGTAGCAATCTCTGGACACACAGTAGCCGAGTTACAACAGGAAGCTGCTGATAGTAAAGGCACAATTTCTATTACCACATTTAGCAAATATCAACACATCAATCCAGAGCGGGGTGTGGCTGATACAGTCAATTACTTAATTACCTCAGACCCCCAACATCCTCCTCTGTATTACGTCTTGGTGAGATTATGGGCGCAAGTATTTGGCGATTCGCCTACTGGGGTGAGAAGTTTATCAGGAATTATCAGTATCTTAACATTTCCTAGTATATATTGGCTGTGTTTAGAATTGTTTGATTCGGCAATTGTGGGATGGGTGGCGATGGCTTTAATGGCTGTTTCTCCCCTGCATCTGTACTTTTCTCAAGAAGCCCGTCAATACAGTTTGTGGATGTTAGAAATTATAGTATCTAGTGCAGCTTTATTGCGAGCTATCAGACAAGAAAATCAAAGTAATTGGGCTATTTATAGCCTGACATTAGCCTTGGGTTTATACACTCATTTATTCACAGTTTTCATAATGATACCTCATGGTATTTATATAATTATTCAGCAACAGTTTCGTTTCCACAAAACCCTAATCAATTATCTTCTAGCGACGATTGTTGCTTTTTTAATGTTTTTGCCCTGGCTGAATGTGATTATAAAACATCTTCACACAGCAATATCGTTAACTTCAGGGTATACAATCAAATGGATAGATAATCCTTTTGAGCTAATCGCTATTTTTCTAATTCGATTGACCAGGACATTTTTCGATATTAATTTAAGTTTATCTCTAGGATTGTGGAGTAGCTTGGAACTGGAAGGTCCTGTAATTTATACTATCTCTGAATTAATATTGAGTTTAATCTTAATCATTTATCTAGTATATTTATTTTTCAATAATTCTCTGAATAAACCAGTCATACTGGTTTTTTTATTAGGTCTGATTCCTGGTATGTTATTGATTGCATCTGACCTATTTACTGGCGGTATCCGCTCGATTCAAATTCGCTACCAGTTACCTTTATGTATCAGCCTAGAAATTCTTGTAGCCTATGTTTTAGCTTTCTACATTTTTCAAGAAAAAACTTGGATACATAAAATTAGCCAATTAATGATCGTGGTATTATTAATAGGCGGTTTGATTTCTGATGTCAATTTTTTTAAGACTAGTAATTGGTGGATACAATCTAGCAGCACGTTGATTAAAGAAACATCTGAATTCATTAAAAAATTAGATAAACCTTTATTGGTAACTAATAACAGTCCTATTAATTTAGGAGCAATCTTAGCCTTAAGTAATTATTTACCAAAACTTCCTTTGTTGCCAAGGGCTGATGATGATATGCGACCCATTAAGCAAGATTACAATCAGATTGTTTTTATGTACAACAATAGTAGTTTATTTCATCAAATAGCTGAGGATGAGAAATATGATTTAAAAGTAATCAGAGTATTGAATCCACCACCTGGCGGTTTGTGGGAATTTGTGAAAATTGCTCATAAATGATCAATATATTCGATAATGGAGTAATAATGCTAATTAAGAAGAATCAGAATGAATAATTGGGAAATTTATCAACTCATAAATCCACTGAGTTTACATCGTTTATGGGTGTTGATTAGTCGCCTGATTCGTTTTGCTATCGTGGGGTTTAGTGGCGTATTTGTAGATTTAGGAGGGTTTTATTTTCTGCATGGTTTATTAGGTTTATCTTTAACTACCAGTGCAATTATTTCCACAGAGTTAGCAATCATCAATAATTTTATTTGGAATGATATGTGGACGTTTGGCGATGTCTCAACGCCAAAAAATTTAGTTACTCAACAAGTCCAAAAATTTGGCAAATTTAACCTGATTTGTTTAGTGGGTATGCTGGTAAATGTTGCAATTGTAAATTTTTTAGTTAATAAATTTACAATGAATGCATATATGGCAAAATTAATAGCAATTATTTGTGTGACCTTCTGGAATTTTGGCATCAATTTGAGGTGGAACTGGCAAATTAAATATACAACTGAATCATGATTTCTAATAAATCGAAAGCTCTGATACCAGCGCCTACAGGCGCAATGAAAATTCCTTTATTTTCCGAACTTCCAAAACCCCATGAGCCAGTTTATCTCTCGCTAATTATCCCTACCTATAACGAAAGTAAGAACATTTTGGCAGTGGTTCATGTGTTGAGCTATTTGCTTGATGAAGCCTTACCAAATAATTACGAATTGATTGTGATTGATGATGACAGTCCCGATCGCACTTGGGAAATTGCCCAACAACTAACCAGAGATTATCCTTACCTGCGTGTGATGCGTCGTCAGGAAGAACGAGGCTTGTCTACGGCAGTAATTCGAGGTTGGCAGGTAGCTCAAGGGCAAATATTAGGGGTAATTGATGGTGATTTACAACATCCGCCAGTGGTGTTACTCAAGCTATTAGAAGCGATCGCCCAAGATGCAGATTTAGCTGTTGCTAGTCGTCATGTTCCCGGCGGTGGAACCAGTGATTGGCAAATACATCGGCGGTTTTTGTCACGGGGGGCGCAATTTTTGGGATTGCTGATTTTACCCAGTGTTCTCAGCCGTGTTTGCGATCCCATGAGTGGTTATTTCTTAGTGCGTCGAGATGCGATCGCGCAAAAGTTAATGAATCCCCTTGGCTACAAAATTTTGATTGAAGTCCTCAAGCGAGGTGAAATCAATCAAATCGCTGAAGTCGGCTATGTTTTTGTTGAACGTCAAGAAGGAGCAAGTAAGGTTACTTGGCGACAATATTTAGAGTATCTGATGCATTTGTTTCAACTACGTTTTTCCTAGTAGAATTGCCAGCTATTTTGTTTTAGTTTCCTTTGAGTTTAATAGAGGTATATATCATGGCAAAAGTTACTGCTACAGTCTATGACACAATTGATCCCTACCAGTGGGTGACAGATATAGCTCATCAAGCTTGGAAAACTAGAGATCGGGAAGTTTGGGCTAACAACATTCAAGACTTGATTACCCCTGATGCAGTCATTCTTGATGCTGGATGTGGATTAGGAAGATTACTGCCTCGGTTTTGGCAAGCTAAAAAGATTGTTTTAGTTGAACCCGATCGGAAGAGATTTTTGCACGCTTCTGTAGTAGCCAATTGTCTACTTAACTCAGATGAAGAATTATTAGAAAAATTAAAAGATGACGGTTTTTGGCAAACTCAAGAATATGAGAATTTACTGCAAGCAGCCTATACATCACCAGTCAAAAGTGATAAAGTCCATCTTTTGAATGATGTTATGCAAAGTCCCGCCATTGGGCAATATGGAAAATTTGACCTCATCGTTTGCTCACACATTTTTGAACATATTTCTTTAGACATTATTCAAGAAAGTATTGCCGCTTTCTATGACTTTCTCAAACCCAATGGCTCTTTAGTAATATTTGCTTGCAAATCTCCTACTCTTTATCACGTTCGTCTCACAAAGGAGTTCGATCATCAAAACATTCTGATTACACGGTCAGAATTTGCCGAAATTTGTCAAGGTGGCCCTAATGCAGGTTTAGGCATTCGTTATCTACCTTTTGATCTGTTACAAACCATCCTGGCTAATCCATTTAATCCCAGCTTGCAAGAGACATTTCCCGAGGAATTCAAATCAGAATCAGCATATTATCAACTCCCTAATCAACCGCTATTCACTATCAAGCAATGGGAAGCCTACCATTCTGAGTTTTATACTCATAAAACTCAGAATGTCGGTACATATATTGAATATCCCCAAATTCAAGCTCGTCTCTATAGACCAATAAAACCAATAGAAAGTGTCGCCGAGATATTAGATCTAGAACACCACGTGAATCAAAATGAAACTTTAAAGAAAATGCATTTAATTGATATGGTTGTGGTTGCCAATAAAAATGAATAATGATACTTTACAACCCAAAAGTTGCTGATAATTATTGCTGATTTTTGGCATTTGCATAAGTCTAAAATAGACAATTTTGTAGTGAATTTCAGTAAAAATATTGGTATTTAATTATGTGTGCAAAGAAAGTAGTAACGATTTTTCGGCCAAATATTAAACTAAATCCATACTCTTAATCAGCAACCTTAATATTAATAACTTCACTGAAAATAAATTGTTTACCAGCGTACCATCTTTAACTCATAGGAATGCCATATGCGCTATTTTGATGAATACTGTGAAGTACATCTAGACCCGACTATTGCACCTGATAATTGGGTGTTTAGAACTAACGAAAAAATCTCGATTAAATTTGGCGTTCATTTATCTAGAAATCCCGATTATGGTCAGATAATCTATGAGTTAAACGATGGTCAAGGATATGGCGATGTGGATCGGATCACAACAGAAACGGAAAGCGTCAACGAAAATGGCTACAAAATGTTCTCAATCATCCTTCCACCTATTGGTAATGGCGGAGGATATCAATATAGATTAGGCTATGTTGATACTGATGGTATTGAACATACAAGCGAGCGGGGGCAATTTATCTTTGTCTGTGATGAAGCACCCCGTTCAATAGCGGAAATTCCTTTTGAGTTTCTGGGATATGTGAATCATCAGCCTTTATATGGGCCAAAACCAAAGCTAGGAATGACACCTAGTCCCCAGAATTGGTCAGCACGCCTATTTTACTCCATCATCATTGATCGATTTGCGCGTAGTGCAGATAACAGCCGTGCTGGTATGAGTGCAGTCAAGTATGATCCCAGCTCCCCCCACGCCAGTCATGGTGGCACAATTCGCGGCGTAATTGAGCAAATAGATTATTTAAAATCATTAGGAATTCGTGCTATTATCCTCAGCCCAGTATATGTGAATGCGCCTGATGGCTATCACGGCTATCATCCCATCCATTTATTGATGGTAGATCCACGTCTGGGTACACTGCAATGTTTACGTGAACTGGTGAAGACTGCTCATGAAGCCGACATTGCTGTCATTTTAGACGTAGTTAACAACCACATTGCAGATAGCATTAACTGGGAAGAGTATGGTGGACCTCCTGGAGGGGAGTTTAAGTATGTGCAAGGTGATGATACTGCGGTAATGCCTTATCCCATAGAAGCACGCAACACATCACTCTTCCACGGGCCAGAATACACCGATATGGTAAATCAAAGACTCTTTGGTTTCCTAGAAGATTGGCGCACCGAAACAACTTATGTACGCCAGTTACTAATTCAACACCTGAAATATTGGATTGCAGAAACAGATATTGATGGTTTTCGTTACGATTCAGCTCGTCACGTTGGTCTTGATTTTTGGGAGCCTTGTGTAGAAGAGATATCAAGATATGCTAGCTATTTAGGGAAAAAGAATTTTCTGCAAATAGCCGAACACGCAGGAAGTACCCACGAAGAAGTACTAGAATACAATAGCGCCAAATTCACAAATTTAATTGATTACCCAACCTATTATGCCATAAAATATTCACTCCATGATGGCAATTGGTTAGGTGGTTTAGCAGATTATTTTTGTGGCTTTCTCGCACCATCACAAGCATATCATGCTGGTTGGCAGAACAATATTATGTTCCTGGATAATCAAGACACAACCAGAATTTTACATCAATTTTTGAGTCGTGTAAAAAACATAGATGACTCCAGAGTTCGATTGCATTTTGGATTAGCTTGTTTAATTTTAGGGCCGCAAATACCTTCTATCTATCAAGGAACAGAGCAAGAATTTTCTGGGGCTTTAGGGTTACATCAAAAACCGGATACAGGAGAGTGGATTGGCCATGATTGCTACGTGCGGGAAGATATGTTTGAGAACCCCGCTTGTGTCTGGGAGTTTGGGCCCATTAACCGCAAAACTTTTGAACCATATCATCAAAATCACCCTACTTTTAAACTAATTCGACAACTAGCCGAAATTAGACGACAAAATCCACTAATTCACAGTGGAACCCGCACCCTATTATGCTCTAGGAATAACGGACTCTGGTGTGTACTAATTCATGGTACAGGTGATGAGCCGCCACTGTTTGTGGCTATGAATTTAGGCGCTGCTCCCACCTTTGAAGAAACTTTTAAAATTCCTCATTGGTATGGCGATTTTTCTGGTGTTGATATGCTGATTAATACTGCGGCTGGCGTATTCAATCTTGTAGAAGGTGGTATAAGAATTAAACTTCCAGCATTCGCTTTTGTTTTAGGAAGGCTTTTGTGAAGTGACTTGAAAGTACTTAAATTTTGACTTGTGTAGCTTGCTTCCCGCAGGGGATTTTGAATTTTGATTCCTAATGTTAGTTTATTGCTGGATTTTTTCGCCAATAAAGAGTATCTTACCCCTATCTATCAACCAACGGTAAATCTATATTGACCAAATGATGTGGTTAGAAGATTCCCATCTGAAAATCGGTGCGATTGTGACAGTCCTGGGTGCTTTTGATATTGAGATTTTCAATTATGCAATGAACAAAGTAATTCGCACTCATCCAGGTTTACGGACGCGAATTTATGAATTGGACGGCGAATCTTTACAGACTGATGAATTAGTTCTTAATTCACACAGGACTTACGCAAAATACCTTTGAAACTCCTATTTCTTGGTGTCCTTCGTGTCTTCGCGGTTCGATTCTTCCGTAGTTTGTGCGTAAGTCCTATCACAGAAAAAAAGTATTTAGGATAACAAAAAATCATTCAATTTTTCCCACACTTATGCAAAACCTGTTTTCACCATACTTTCCAGTTCTCACAAAATCTACCACGATAGTAGATGTTTTAAGGCAATATGCTATACAACAACCCGATAAGGAAGCATTTATTTTTCTTAAACATTCTATTAATGATAGGTTGCCTGAAGAAACAAGATTAACCTACAAAGAATTAGATCAAGCAGCCCGAAACATAGCTAATATTTTGCTGAGGCACAACACGGACAGTAATTTACCTGTGCTATTGGTTTTCCCACCTGGATTAGCATTTATCAAAGCTTTCTTTGGATGTCTGTATGCAGGGATGATTGCAGTACCAGCTAATCCACCCAGACGTAATCAGAGTTTAAAACGAATCAAATCTATAGTAGCAGATTCAGGAGCGCGTATTGGTTTAACTAGCGAGCTTTTGTTAAATAACTTACAGGTTTTGGGTGTAGATACACTAGATATATCAGATATAAAAGCTTTGCAATGGCTAGTGGTAGATAACCTAGAGGTAAATAATGTCTATGATGTACAAGAACCTATACCCCTAGTAAAAACCGAATCTATAGCGTTTTTGCAGTATACCTCTGGTTCAACTGGAGATCCAAAAGCTGTTATGGTCAGCCATAGTAACTTGATTCATAATGAAAAAATGATTCAGAAAGCTTTTGGACATAGTAAGGAAACTCTTTTTGTGGGTTGGCTACCCCTTTACCATGATATGGGTTTAGTAGGTAATGTATTACAACCATTGTTTTTAGGTATTACCTCAATTTTGATGTCTCCAGTAGACTTTCTACAACAACCTTATTGTTGGTTGAAAGCTATTTCTGATTATAAAGCTACTACTAGTGGTGGACCTAATTTTGCTTATGAATTATGTGTACGCAAAGTTACCCCAGAGCAGCGTTTAAGCTTAGATCTGAGTAGTTGGGAATTAGCCTTTAATGGAGCAGAACCCATTAGAGCAGAGACTTTAAAGGCATTTACAGAAGCGTTTGCACCCTGTGGGTTTCGGAGAACGGCCTTCTATCCTTGTTATGGTATGGCAGAAACTACCCTGTTAGTATCAGGAGGAGAAAAGGAGGATGTGCCAGTTGTTTATTCATTAGATCGAGATGCTTTGAGACGAGGAGAAGCACTAATTACTCAAGATCATCAGGGAGAACAAACAACACAATTAGTAGTAGGGTGCGGTCACTCTTGGGATGAGGAAACTATACGAATTGTTAACCCAGAAACATTTGTTACTTGTTTAGATAACCAAGTAGGTGAAATTTGGGTAGCAGGACCCAATGTTGCTCAAGGTTATTGGCATCGGACTGAACAGACAGAAAAAATTTTTAACGCCTATATAGCAGATACTCAAGAAGGTCCATTTCTCCGTACTGGTGACTTGGGATTTTTGCATGATGGAGAATTGTTTGTTACAGGACGCATCAAAGATGTAATTATCATCCGGGGTCGTAATCATTATCCTCAAGATATTGAACTCACGGTAGAGAAAAGTCATCCAGCACTCAAGCTCGGTAGCAGTGCAGCTTTTAGTGTAGAAATTAAGGGTGAAGAAAGGCTAGTTATTGCTCAAGAAGTAGAGCGAAATTATCTGCGAAAACTCGATATTAATGAAGTAGCAACAGCCATTCGCAGAGCCGTATCCCAGGAACACGATCTACAATTATACGCTGTGGTTTTATTGAAAACAGGAAGTATCCTCAAAACATCTAGTGGTAAAATTCAGCGCCAAGCTTGTCGAAATTCGTTCTTAAATAATACTTTGATTGTTGTAGGTTTGTGGAAATTAGAAGATGAGTTATTAGAAAACTCAGCATTATTAACCACATCTGAATCAAACTCTGTTCATACTTTAGAAAACTCTCAATCTGATTTGACATTACAGCCTATACATAGTAGTTCTAAATACAATCTGGATTCTATTTTGAGTTGGATTGAAACATGGTTAGCTCAGAAATTAAAAATAGACCCTCATCAAATAGATCCAAGTCAATCTTTTGCGGATTTTGGCATAGATTCAGTTATGGCTGTAGAATTTTCTCAAGCATTAGGAGATTGGTTAGAAATTCCTATAGAGGCAACTATACTTTGGAAGTTCTCTACTATCGAATCTTTAGGAAAATATTTAATTACTGAATTACAATTCACAAAACCCTCTTGTGCCAAAACACAATCCCAGCCTCAACAGGAAAATTTATCCGCAATAAATCACAATTCTCAAATAGGAATTGAGGCATTAATTAATCAAGAAATATCAGCCTTAGAAAAATTATTGGAAAAAGATAAATGAACAATATTTCCGCATCTAATCAAGAACAATCAGATTCATTACAACGGTTACTTAATGCCCTCAAACAAGCTCGTACTCAAATTGAAAATACGGAACGTCAAAAGACTGAACCGATAGCTATTATTGGTATGGGGTTTCGTTTTCCAGGTGGTGTTAAAGACCAAGAAACATTTTGGCAATTATTACATCATGGTGTAGATGCTATTACAGAAATTCCCCAAAATCGCTGGGATGTTCACCACTACTATGATCCCAATCCTGATACTTCTGGGAAAATATACACCCGTTATGGTGGATTTTTGGAGCAGGTGGATCAGTTTGATCCCCAATTTTTTGGCATTGCTCCCCGTGAAGCAATGGATATGGACCCACAACACCGACTACTGTTAGAAATTACCTGGGAAGCTTTAGAAAACGCTGCCATAGCACCAGAACGGCTCAAAGGTACTCAAACAGGTTTATTTGTGGGCATGAGTTCAGATGATTATTCTCAACTGAGTTTAAATTTTGATGATTTAAATAGTTTAGATGCTTATAGAGGTTTAGGTAATGCTCGCAGTATTGCTGTGGGTCGTTTGGCACATATCCTAGATTTACAAGGCTTGACGCTGCAATTAGATACATCTTGTTCATCTTCCCTCTTAGGTATTCATTTAGCCTGTCAAAGCTTGCGTTCCGGCGAGTGTAATCTGGCTTTAGCAGGTGGTGTAAATTTAATGCTTTCTCCCATTAATACTATTTTAGGCTGTAAACTTCGGGCTTTATCAGTTGATGGACGTTGTAAAACTTTTGATGCTGCGGCTGATGGTTATGCTAGAGGAGAAGGTGGTGGCATAGTCGTACTTAAACGATTATCTGATGCTATAGCTGATGGCGACAACATTCTAGCTTTAATTCGCGGGTCTGCGGCTAATCATGATGGTAAAAGTAATGGATTAACTGCTCCTAATGGTGCTGCTCAAGAGGCTGTAATTAAGCAAGCTTTAGCTAATGCTAGGGTGAAACCAGAACAAATTCAATATGTAGAGGCACATGGGACGGGTACACCTTTGGGAGATCCGATAGAAGTTTTGGCATTAGGACAAGTTTTGTGTCAAAATCGCTCCAAACAAGAACCATTAATGATTGGTTCACTCAAAACTAACTTTGGTCACTTGGAAGCAGCTGCGGGTATAGCCAGTTTAATTAAAGTGGTTTTATGTTTGCAAAACAAACAAATTCCACCCCATTTACACTTTCAAAATCCTAATCCTTATATACCTTGGGATAAATTAGCGATCGCTATTCCTACTCAGTTAACTGCTTTATCAGCACAAGATAGCCCACATTTAGCGGGAGTTAGCTGTTTTGGCATGAGTGGCACAAATGTACATCTAATTGTCGAAGCAGCAAATCAAATTAAAATTGAAAATCATCAAGATTCACAACGGCATCTGTTGACACTCTCAGCTAAAACTCAAGCAGCTTTGCGAGATTTAGCCCAAAAGTATGAAAATTTTTTAACTCAGCATCCCTCAGCCTCTATTGCCGATGTATGTTTTACCGCCAACACAGGGCGATCGCACTTTGACCACCGATTAGCAATTATCACCCAATCACATCAGCATTTACAACAACAATTAAACTCATTCATTCAACAAACACCAGCAAAAGAAGTAATTAGCGGTCAACTGACGAGCAAAAAACGCCCAAAAATTGCCTTTCTCTTCACCGGACAAGGTTCGCAATATGTGGGGATGGGCAAAGAACTATACCAAACTCAACCAGTTTTCCGCCAGTGCTTAGACCAATGCGCTCAAATTCTCAGTTCACAGCTAGATTATCCCTTATTGGAAATCTTGTATGCAGACACAACTGAAAATCCCCTGATTCATCAAACAGCCTATACCCAACCTGCCTTATTTGCCCTAGAATATGCCCTAGCTCAACTTTGGCAATCTTGGGGAGTGCAACCAGATATAGTCATAGGGCATAGTGTTGGTGAATACGTTGCTGCTTGTATAGCTGGCATTTTTAGCTTAGAAGACGGACTCAAACTGATTACACAACGGGGACGGTTAATGCAACAGTTACCAGGTGGGGAAATGGTAGCAGTTATGGCATCAGCCGCACAAGTACAAGCAATTATTGACAACTACAAAAATGAAATAGCTATTGCTGCCTACAACACACCTAACAGCTTAGTAATTTCCGGTACAACCGCAGCCATCAAAGATGTTTGTCAACAATTAACACAACAGGGAATCAAAACCAAACCTTTACAAGTATCCCACGCTTTTCACTCCCCTTTGATGCAGCCAATGTTGGCAGAGTTCGCCCAAGTAGCAGCAAAAATTACATACCATCAACCGCAAATTCCCTTAATTTCCAACCTCACAGGAAAACCAGCCACAGCAGAAATAGCAACTGGACAATACTGGGTAAATCATGTCACCCAACCAGTGAAATTTGCTGATATTGTCTACACATTACATCAACTGGGTTATAAAATTTGGTTAGAAATTGGCTCTCAGCCAGTATTGTTAGGAATGGCACGTCAACAGATTCCCGAAACAGAGCATTTAACCCTACCAAGTTTATATCCCAAACTGCCAGACTCACTACAATTACTAACAAGCCTAGCCACATTATATACAAATGGTGTGCCAATTAATTGGCAGGAGTTTCACAAAGTTAACCCCAACTGTCGAAAAATTTTCTTACCTACCTATCCATTTCAAAGAGAACGCTACTGGATTAATAGTAATTCAGAAGTAAAAAATCAATCCAGCAATTACTTATCCTATCAAGGTAAAAAACGGCATCCAATTTTAGGTTATCGTTTGACTGATTTAGCCGTCCTACCCCATACTTACATTTGGGAAACACCAGTAGATGAGTTATACCTTTCTTGGTTAAAAGACCATCAAGTCTGGGATACCGTGATTATGCCCCATACAGGATATTTGCAAATAGCTTTTGAAGCTACTCAGGAAGCTTTTAATCAACCCTGGAATAACATTAGTAATTTAAAACTGTACTATCCTCTATTCTTGTCCACACAAGAGGAACAAAAAATACAGGTGATTCTCTCGCCATTATCAGATAGTAAAATGTTGCTTCAGGTGTATAGCTGTCGGCTGAGTAAGTCTTCCTCTGCATCAGAGTGGACTTTATACGCAGATGCACAAGTTTCATCTTCAGCAACCCATCCAGAACAAATAGAAGATTTACGGAGGTTAACAGAAGTATGAAATTTGGTTTGATGTTCTTTGCTAGTAGCGAAGATGCTTTAGTGGGTGATAAATATAGTCTGGTAATTGAAAGTGCTAGATTTGCCGATCAACATGGCTTTTCTAGTATTTGGACACCAGAACGACATTATACTCAATTTGGTAGCCTCTACCCTAATCCGGCGGTGTTAAATGCGGCACTAGCCAGGGAAACTCAACAAATTCGCTTGCAAGCAGGTAGTGTGGTGATGCCTTTGCATCATCCCCTAGAAATAGCCGAAGCATGGGCTTTAGTAGATAATTTGTCAAATGGTAGGGTGGGAATATCCTTCGCATCTGGTTGGAATCCCAGTGATTTTGCTACTTGTCCCCAAAAATATAGCGATCGCCAGCAAACCGTTTTTACCAATTTAGAAATACTACAAAAACTCTGGCAAGGGGAATCTCTGAAAATTACCGACGGTAAGGGACAACCAGCAGAAATTCGTATTTATCCTACCCCCATACAGCCTCAACTTCCCATTTGGATCACCGCAGCAGGTAATCCTCAAACATACATCAAAGCCGGAGAAATCGGGGCAAACTTATTAACACACCTACTGGATCAAGAAGTAGAAACTTTAGCAGAGAAAATATCTCTCTATCGTCAAGCTAGAGCTAGGCATGGTCATGATCCAGAAGCGGGTATAGTTTCACTGATGTTACATACCTTTGTCGGTCAAGACTTTAAACAAGTACGAGAACAAGCCAGAATCCCTTACTGTAATTATCTCAAAGCTAACATTGGACTGCTCAAAGGACTAGCTCAAAGTCGGGGGCATAATGTTGATATTACTAAATTACCTGAGCGAGACTTAAACGAATTTGTTAACTTTTTATATGACCGCTTTGCTACTTCTAGAGGCTTAATCGGTACTCCGGAAACTTGCCAAAATTTACTAAAACAACTAGACGGCATTGGAGTTGATGAAGTAGCTTGTTTATTAGATTTTGGTTTAAGTAAAGAATTAATTATCCAACATTTACCAGACCTGAATCTACTGCGAGAAAATTACAATCATCATACTCAAACTACGGGTATTCCCCAACGTTCAGCTTTTCCCACTACCCTGAAAAATAGTTCTCAAAAATCCCTTGTAGTTTCCACACCAACCCCCCAAGAATCATTAGAAACCATCCGGTCACGCTGTCAAGACCAAAGAAACGCCCGCGAATTTTATCAATTATTACAAGAAAACGGTTTACAGCTACAGGAAACTTATCAAGGTATCCAAAATTTATGGTTAGGTGAAAGTGAAGCATTAGCCGAAGTAAAGTTATCTCATGCTGTTAACTTTGGTAATAGTTTTCAAGTCCGAGCAGCAGTATTAGATGCTTGTCACCAAGTATTAGGAGCTACATTATTAGGTAAAACTTTATCTGGGGGAACAACCACCGATACACAGACTAATACCCCGGAAATGTCCTTGTATTTACCTACAGGGATCAAGAGTTTTCAAATTTATGAATCTTTAGGCACAGAAGTTTGGAGTCATGCGGTACTGCGACAACATCGAGTTAGTGAGGGTATAGCTGCTCATAATGAAATTGAGGGAGATATTTACATCTTCAATCACAACGGTAAATTGGTAGTTAAAGTCACTGGGTTGCAGATGCAAAGCACCAGTTCCAGTAAGTCTACCAGTCAGCAACAAAAAGGGGCAAATTGGTTGTATGAATTACAATGGCAACCCCAACCAGAAAAAGAAGCAGTATCAAGGACAACAGAGCCGGGTTTATGGTTAATTTTTGGCGATCGCTCTGGTGTCAGTCAAAATCTAGTAGAGTTATTAGAAGCCCAAGGTGATACTTGTTGGCTAATCCAACATAGTGAAAACTCCCAAAATCAAACCCCAAACCACACCCAAAATCAAATAGTCATTACACCTGGAAATCAAACCCAGATCCAAAAACTAATTAGTGACATCCTAGCCCCAGGAGTTCCCCCTTGTCGTGGGATTGTGCATCTGTGGAGTTTGGATGTTACCCCTACTCAAGAAACAACTTTAGCATCTCTACAACAGGATCAAAATCTCACTGTCACAAGTCTATTACACTTAACTCAAGCAATTATCAAAGCTGACAACAATTCCCCCTTGTGGGTTGTAACTCAAGATGTGCAAAAAGTCGGAGCAGAAACCACCCCCCGTTCTCCTTTTCAAGCTCCAATTTGGGGTTTAGGAAGAGTTATAGCCACAGAACATCCCAAACTGTGGGGAGGATTAGTAGATTTAGACGGAGAATCTACACCAGAAACATCCGCTAAACAATTACTGCAAATATTACAAGCAGATATTCAAGAAGATCAAATAGTTTTACGTCAAGGAAAACGCCATATTCTCCGCTTAGTGCGCAGTCAAAAAACACCAACTTCATCCCCAACCATCCAACCCGATGCTACATATTTGATTACCGGGGGATTTGGACATTTTGGACTACAAAGCGCCCAATGGTTAGCCCAAAAAGGAGCAAAACACCTAGTTTTAATCGGACGCAAAAACCCATCTAGTCAAGCACAGGAAATAATTAACACATTAGAAAAAACAGGAGTTCAAGTTCTGGTTCTGCAAGGGGATGTAGCTGATCCAGTGGCTATGACAGAGGCGATCGCCACCATTAAATCCCACTGTCCACCCCTAAAAGGAATTTTCCACATCGCAGGTTTCAGCCAACAAAGCCTATTATCAGATATCACCACCGACGATTTACAGGCCATGTTGCGTCCTAAAGTTTTTGGCACATGGAACTTACACCAACTCACCCTAAAATTAAACCTGGACTTCTTCTTCAGTACCTCTTCCATGTCCCCAGTGTTTGGATCTCAAGGACTAGGACATTATGCAGCCGCTAACTACTTCCTAGATATTTTTGCTCACTATCGTCAGAGTATAGGTTTACCAGCCTTAACCGTCAATGTTGGTGCTTTAGCAGGTGGAGGAATGGCTTTAGCTTCACCAGAAGGCGAAAAATACACTACCCAAATTGGTTTAAATTTAACCTATCCGACTGAATTTTTGGACGTAGCTGGAGGCTTTTTCTCATCAGAGGGTGTGGCTAATATTGTCATTGCCGATATGGACTGGTCAATATTCAAACCCCTTTATGAAGGAAGCACGGGCAAGCTGCTATTAGCAGAAATAGAAGCCCATCCTCCCCACTCTACTGCAAAATCTGGCCAACGTGATATTTTCTGGCAACAATTAGAATCCTTACCAGAAAGTGAACGCTATAACCAAGTAGTAACTTATTTACAACAAGAGATAGCACAAATTTTGGGTTATTCTCCTAATCAGCCATTGTTTAATCCAGAGGTCGGCTTCTTTGATTTAGGGATGGATTCTTTACTAGCTGTTTCTTTCAAGAATAAGCTGGAAAACAGTTTAGGTTCTTCTTTACCAACAGTATTGATTTTTGAGCGACCGAATGTTATTAGTTTGGCAGATTACATTATTACCGAAGTCTTCAAATGGCAACTTTCAGCAGAGGATGATGACAACAAATCAAAATCACAAGAACTAAGTTTAGAAGCCGAACTTTCCCAAACCATCGAACAATTATCTGAACAAACATTAGAAGATTTAATTAATCAAAAATTAGCAAGAGCTTTGGAGGACGACTAATGAGTGGGGGGTCAAATAACGTGCAAAATCTGTCCTCTTTACAGCGTTCAGTTTTGCTGATTGAAAAATTGGAAGCGAAGATTAAGCGATTAGAGTCTGCTAAAACAGAACCAATTGCCATTATTGGTATGTCCTGCCGTTTTCCGGGAGGTGCTGAGAATCCTCAAGAGTTTTGGAAAATTTTATACTCAGGTATTGATGCGGTAACAGAAGTTCCGGCAAATCGCTGGAACATAGCAGATTACTATGATGAAAATCCGCAGATTCCAGGTAAAATTTATACAAAATCCGGGGGATTTTTATCAGACGTAGATCAATTTGACCCCCATTTTTTTGGGATTTCTGCCAGAGAAGCCGTTAATATAGACCCCCAACACCGCTTACTATTAGAAGTAACTTGGGAAGCATTAGAAAATGCTGGATGTATCCCCCAGCGTAACCAAGGCAGTCCGACAGGAGTTTTTGTCGGTATTACCCTAAATGACTATGGTTTGATCGCCAAACAAGCCAGATCCGATGTCAGTCAACAAGCTTACGGAGTCACAGGTTCACCTTCCTATGCAGCAGCAGGACGGATTTCCTATACTTTTGGCTTTACAGGTCCTTGTATGGCCATTGATACCGCTTGTTCATCTTCCTTAGTAGCCATTCATCAAGCTTGTCAAAGTCTCAGACAACAAGAATGTCAAATGGCGATCGCAGGAGGAGTAAATTTAATCTTACTTCCTGATAGTATGATCGCCACCGCCAAAGCTGGTATGCTATCCCCTGATGGTCGTTGTAAAACCTTTGATGCTACTGCTGATGGTATTGGACGCGGCGAAGGCTGCGGAATATTAGTTCTTAAACGTCTGTCAGATGCACAAGCTGATGGTGACAATATTTTAGCTGTAATTCGCGGTTCAGCAGTTAATCAGGACGGCCCTAGTAGTGGGTTGACAGTACCTAATGGTGCTTCTCAACAACAAGTCATGCGTCAAGCCTTGAAAATGGCGCAAATAGAACCTGCGGAAGTAACTTATGTAGAAGCTCATGGTACAGGAACACCTTTAGGAGATCCCATAGAACTGCGTTCATTAGCAAAAATCTATGGTTCTCATCGCTCTCAGGATAACCCCTTATTTGTCGGTTCGGCAAAAACTAATATTAGTCACGTAGAAACGGCGGCCGGGGTAGCAGGAGTAATTAAAGTTATTCTACAATTACAACATCAACAGATTGCCCCCCATTTACATTTAAAAAATCCCACAAATCACTTTAACTGGGAAGATTTTCCTTTAGTTGTTCCCACCCAAGTTACACCCTGGCTTGTACAGTCTGGTAGCCGCATCGGTGTGGTAAACTCATTTGGGGCTACAGGAACTAACGCTCATATTGTTTTAGCAGAAGCACCAGCACCATTAAAACCGGAAAATTCTGGTTCATTAGAGCGATCGCTCCATTTATTAACTCTTTCTACGAAGACAGAACCAGCATTAAAAGATTTAGTCAACCTTTATCAAAATTGGGTTGAACAAAATACAGATTTAAAAATAACAAATTTAAAAATAGCTGATATTTGCTATAGTGCTAACACAGGTCGCGCTCACTTTAAGCATCGTTTAGCTTTACTTGTGGCTGAACCTCAAGAATTAGCCGCAAAACTGCAAAATTTAACCATTAGTCTATCACCAGAGCAGAATACTCAAGAAAACTCTAGCATTACCGGAGTATTTCAGGGACAACTTGCTATTAATAGTGGTGTTCCTAAAATTGCTTTTCTCTTTACCGGTCAAGGTTCTCAGTATATTGATATGGGACGGGAACTTTATCAAAGTCAACCCCTGTTCCGGCGGATTTTAGAGCAATGCGATCAAATTCTGCGTTCAGAGTTAGAAACACCCCTGTTAGAAATTCTTTACCCCCAAAATACAAATCAATCTCAAACTTCCCTCATTGACCAAACAAATTATACTCAACCTGCCTTATTTGCCTTAGAATATGCCTTAGCTCAACTCTGGATTTCCTGGGGAATTAAACCTGCGGCAGTCATGGGGCATAGTTTGGGAGAATACGTAGCCGCTTGTATAGCCGGAGTCTTTAGTTTAGAAGATGGGTTAAAATTAATAGCTGCGCGTGGTCGTCTCATGCAATCATTACCCCAAAATGGGGCGATGTTGGCTGTATTTGCAGAGGAAACACGGGTAACAGAAATTATTGCTCCTTATCAAAATAAAGTAGCAATATCTGCCTACAATGGAGCGCAAAATATTGTCATATCTGGGGAAAATCAGGCGATCGCAGCCATTAAAACCACCCTAGAAGCAGAAGCAATTGAAAGCCGCCCCCTGAACACCTCTCACGCCTTTCATTCACCCCTAGTAGACCCGATTTTAGAGCAGTTAGAACAAATTGCCAATCAAATAGAAATCCATCCTCCCCGCATTCCCATTGTTTCCAACTTAACAGGAGAAACATTATCAATCAATCAACCCTTAAACGGAAAATACTGGCGAAAGCATAGCCGAGAAGCCGTAAAATTTACCGCAGGATTAGCAACATTAGTAGAAAAAGGCTATGAAACCTTTTTAGAAATTGGAGCAAAGCCCGTCTTGTCTAAAATGGGACACAGATGTAAGTTAGGTGATAACCTGTTGTGGCTTGCTTCCTTAGTAGCAGGACAATCAAACTGGGCGACATTATTAAATAGTCTTGCTCAATTATATGTGCGTGGTGCAGAAGTGAATTGGTCAGGATTTGATCGAGATTACCCACGCCAAAGATTGATTTTACCTAATTATCCTTTTCAACGTCAGCGTTACTGGTTAGAAATACCAAATGCAGATATGTCACCCCAAAAAGCCATTGCATCTGCACCCATGAACGGACAACTTCCAGAACCAGTTACACAACCAGTTAGAGAAACAATTGCAGAACCAACTCCAGAACCAAAACCCCAAACCTCTGCATCTTCCAAACAAGAACAAATTATCAAACTCTTACAATCTTTGATTGCTGAAGCACTGCAAACATCTCCAGACACAGTAGATATTCATACCCCATTAGTGGAAATGGGTGCAGATTCTATCGTGTTTATGGAAACAGGACAGCAGTTAGAAACCACCTTTGGGGTACGCATTCCTATCCGCAGATTATTTGAAGACTTATCTACATTAAATGCTTTAGGTACTTACATTGCCGAAAATTTACCAGCAGAATTTAAGTTTACTGATAATTTTACTGACAATCAACCTGTATCGCCACTTGTAACTTCAGAATCACCAGATCGCCAAACTGAGAACAAAGCAGTAGAATCTGCACAGGTTAGTCAAATTCCTCCCACAGCAGAACCAGTTGGTACTACTGCTCTAGAGCGGATCATGAGTCAGCAATTACAAGCTATGTCTCAACTCATGTCCGAACAGTTAGCAGTTTTAAGAGGAGAAACTACCACCACACCACCACAGTTTATTCCTAACCACAATCCTGTTAACTCTCCCCAGACAACGATTAAAAATACCAAACGTCAGGAATTTTGGGAAAGACGTGAATATAAACCCACATTAAGCGATATACAAGACCAAGCTGCTAATTTTGCGGTAACTGTGCCAGCTAATAAAGAAATGCAATTTAGTCTTTATTATTTTGGCAGTTACGATGCAGCTTTTAGCAAAGACAAATACAGTCTTCTGTTTGGGGGAGTAGAATACGCAGACCAAAATGGCTTTACCTCTGTATGGCTACCTGAGCGTCACTTTCATGCTTTTGGTGGTTTTTCACCTAACCCTTCTATTCTCTGTGCTTCTCTAGCTAAAGTTACCAAAAATATACAACTGCGGGCTGGTAGTGTAGTTTTACCCCTACATCATCCTGTGCGAGTAGCCGAAGATTGGGCAATCATTGATAATATTTCTCAAGGACGAGTAGGAATTTCCTTTGCTTCCGGTTGGCATCCCCATGATTTTGTCTTTGCCCCAGAAGCTTATGATGACCGTCGAGAAATTATGTTTGAGGGCATCGAAACAGTACAAAAACTCTGGCGCGGAGAGTCAATTCAGCTACTCAGTGGTTCTGGTAACATGGCTGAAATCCGTACCTTCCCCATGCCTCAGCAAAAAGAGTTACCTGTTTGGGTGACAATTGTTAATAACCCAGATACCTATATGAGAGCCGGGGCGCTGGGAATCGGGGTTTTGACTAACCTGATGGGGCAAACTGTAGAAGATTTAGCCCGTAATATTGCCATATATCGAGAATCATTAGCACGTCATGGTTTTGATCCTAGTGTTGGACAGGTGACGGTATTACTACATACTTTTATGGGTACGGATTTACAACAAGTAAGAGAAACAGCCCGTAAACCATTCCAGCAGTATCTCACCTCTTCTATTGGTCTATTTCAAGCTTTAGTCAAAAGCCAAGGTTTGCAGATGGCCGATTTTGAAAAGATGAGTGAGGATGATAAGGATTATATTCTGTCCGCAGCTTATGACCGTTATGTACAAACCAGTGCTTTAATTGGTACTGCAGATTCTTGTTTGGAAATTGTGGAAAAACTCCTAGCTATTGGGGTTGATGAAATTGCTTGTTTAATTGATTTTGGGGTGGAAGAAGAAGCTGTATTAGCCAGCTTACCCCATGTTAAGACTTTGAAGGAACGGGTGAATCAGGTTAAAACCGATGATTGGTTTTATGGTTTAGATTGGCAACAAGAACCCCGCGATCTTCCTTTAAACTCATCTTTAAAATCTGGACATTGGTTAATTTTTGCTGATGTTCAAGGTGTGGGAACAGCTTTAGCACAACAATTACAGTTAAATGGTCAAACTTATACGCTGATTTATCCCCAAGGAAGTGGTATTTCTTTATCTAATGGGGATTGGGAAATAGATCCTACGGACTCAAAAGCTTTTAACCAACTTTTACAAAATATTTTACAAAATCAACTTACAGATGGTGAACTTCCCCTCAGTGGAGTTATTTATCTTTGGAGTCTCAATAGTCCATTATCTGAGCAGTTGACAGTTGATTTACTCCAGCAAACTCAAGAAACGGTTTGCGGTGGTGTATTGCATTTAGTCCAAGCTTTAGACAAGCAACCAGAGTTAAAAAATGCTTGTCCGCAAATGTGGCTGATTACACAACAAGCGGTTGCATCAGACAATACCGCACCAACAGGCATTGCTCAAGCATCACTATGGGGTTTTGGTAGAGTTATAGCCCTAGAATATCCAGAATTGTGGGGTGGTCTGATTGATATTGATAGGTCTAATACTACATCACAAGCAGAGCAAATATGGTTAGAAATTAGAGCGCAACTGGGGAAAAAATCACAAGCTGAAGACCAGGTTTTATTACACCAAGAAAAACGCTATGTTGCCCGGTTAGTCCGTCAAACTGTGAGTAATTCTAGTGTTGATAATTCCCCTGTTAATTTGGACTTAGACGGCACTTATTTAATTACAGGTGGTTTGGGTGCTTTAGGTATTCGGTTAGCTCAGTGGTTGGTTGATCGAGGAGTGCGTCATTTAGTTTTGTGTGGTCGCTCTGCTCCTGCTGCTAAAATACAAAAAACTATCACCCAGTTACAGCAACAGGGTATACAGGTGATGGTGGCTCAGGTAGATATATCTAAATTTAATGATTTATCTGAGTTGTTACAACAAATTCAAGGTAAAAATCAAGACAACTGGTTGCCACTGCAAGGGATTTTTCACTTAGCTGGGTTGTTGGATGATGGGGCGTTATTCCAGCAGACTTGGAAACGGTTTGATGCTGTATTTGCTCCTAAGATTTTAGGTACTTGGAATCTTCATGTTTTAACTCAAGAACTGCCACTGAAACATTTTGTTCTGTTTTCTTCTATTGCTTCTTTATTGGGTTCTCCCGGACAAGCTAACCATGCGGCGGCTAATGCTTTTATTGATGCCTTAGCTCATTATCGTCGAGCTAATGGGTTGCCTGCTGTGAGTATAAATTGGGGTTCTTGGACAGAAATCGGGAAAGTTACTCGATTAGAAGGAGCGCAACAACAACGCTTGCAAGAATATTTTGATAAACTGTGGCGTAGTTATGGCATGGAAGCGATCGCCCCTAAAGCCGGTTTACACGCTCTGGAACAACTACTCAATCAACCTCCTGTACAAGTTGGGGTATTTCCCATTGATTGGCCTAAGTTCTGTGAGTCTCTGGGGGTTGAACAAAAACCTTTACTACTCTATTTAACCCAACCGGAAACAACATCAACAACCACTTCCCCTATTAGGATTCCCTTAAGTGAAGCTCAAAAGCAACTGTGGCTATTAGCGCAAATTGTGGAAGAAGGGTCAATTGTTTATAATGACAACGTAAACTTAGAATTACTTGGTGATTTACACTTAGAAATTTTAAAACAAAGTATACAGACTGTTGTGGAACGACATGAAGCCCTCCGCACGGTTATTGATCCTCAAGGAGAATGGCAAGAGATTTTACCAACTCTCAAAGTAGATATTCCCTTGATTGACCTTTCCAGTACCAAGGATGAACAGGAGCAATGTTTACAAGATTGGTTGATTCAACGCAGTCAAAAGCCCTTAAATCTAACCACAGATCCTTTATTTCAAGTGGAAGTGTTGAAACTAGGACAACAGCATCATGTTCTAGTAATCACTGTTCACCACATTATTTCCGATGGTTGGTCTATAGAAAATATCCTCAAAGAAATTGCTCTGATTTATTCTGCGCTTGGCGATGGTGCGGATGTTAAATTAAATACTCCTCTGCAATTTCGGCAATTTCTCCACTGGCAAACTAACCGCAGCCAAAGTGCGGAAATGTTAAGCCATGAGTCCTTTTGGTTAGAGCAGTTTGCTGATTCTATTCCCGTGCTAGAACTGCCTACAGATCGGCCTCGTCCCCTCCGCAAAACTTATCATGGCAGCCGTCAAACCCGTATCACTCCACCCCAGCTGCGGGAGCAGTTACGGCAGTTTAGTCAGGGTCAAGGATGTACATTATTTATGACTTTGCTGGCTGCCCATTTTGTGTTGCTGCATCGTCTTAGTAGACAAGCAGAAATCGTTGTAGGTATTCCTACGGCTGGACGGTTTCTTGCTGGTAGCGAAACAATGGTGGGATATGCAACGCATTTATTACCTATCCGCAGTTGTTTTCCAGCAGACCTGTCTTTCTCAGCTTATTTGGCGGAAATTCGCAGCAGATTATTGGCAGCTTATGAACATCAAGATTATCCTTTTGCCCAGTTATTAAAGCAACTCAATCTGAAAAGTGATAGTAGCCGTACTCCTTTGGTATCTGTGACATTTAACTTAGAACCGCCTGTACCTACAGTATCGTTGAATAATTTAGACACGGCAATGATGTCACGGCTTGTTAGCTTTACTCACTTTGACTTGCATTTTGTAGTGATTGACATGGGCGATCGCCTAATTTTGGAGGCAAAATATAATACAGATTTGTTTAATGATGCTACCATTGAGCGTTGGTTAGGTCATTTCCAAACTTTGTTAGAGGAAATCATTACCCAGCCAAATCAAGAGATTGCCACTTTACCATTATTAACCCAGTCAGAGCGTCAGCAATTATTAATGGACTGGAATGCTGAGTTAACACAATATTCCTCAGCACCTTTAGAAACAGAATGTGTTTATCAACGCTTTTCAAAGCAGGTTAGTCAAAATCCTGATGCTTTAGCAGTGGTATTTGCAAATCAGCAGTTGACATACCAGGAGTTAAACACAAGAGCAAATCAACTTGCTAACCATTTACGTAACTTAAATATTCCATCAGGTGGCCGCATAGTTCTTTACATTGAGCGATCGCTTGAAAGTTTAATTGCTATATTGGGAATCTGGAAAGCAGGAGGAGTTTATATTCCCCTGGATGCTGCTAACACACCTCCCCAGCGTTTAGCGCTACTGCTAGAGGATATTCAACCAACTGCACTGTTAACTCAAACATCCTACAAATCAAATTTACCCACTTCCCTTTGTTGTCCGGTGGTATTTTTGGACAAACAAGGGAATGATAACCCACAAAATCAATCACCAGAAATTCTCGACCCTAATTTTCCCCAGGTAACACCCGATGACCTAGCCTATATTATCTTTACCTCTGGTTCTACAGGTCAGCCCAAGGGAGTAGCCATTAAACATCGTCATCTAAGTGCTTATACTACCAGCATTACTCAGCGTCTAGGTTTGCAGTCTGGTATGAGTTTTGCGACAGTATCCACTTTTGCTGCGGATTTGGGTTATACCGCCATTTTCCCCACATTGTGTACAGGTGGAACATTACATATCATTACTCAGGAAACGGCGACTGACCCTCAAGCCTTAGCTACATACTTTAGCCAACATCAAATTGATTGTTTGAAGATTGTACCTGCTCACCTCAACGCTTTGTTAGAAGGTGAAAAATCATCACAAGTATTACCCCGACACACCCTAGTTTTAGGAGGAGATACCCTGACTTGGGAGTTGGTGGGGAAAATTCAAAATTTAGCGCCGCAATGTCGGATTTTTAATCACTATGGGCCGAGTGAAACGACAGTAGGGGTTTTAACTTTCCTGGTAGACGATAGGCATTCGCCAAAATCATCTGCTACTGTTCCTTTAGGCCGTCCCCTGCCTCATGTCTGCGTTTACATTTTGGATCAGTATCAGCAACCCGCCCCCGTTGGAGTTCCCGGAGAACTTTATATTGGGGGTGCAAGTGTAGCGCAAGGATACCTAAATCGACCAGAATTAACAACCGAGAAATTTATTTCCAATCCTTTTAGCAATGAACCAGGTGCGCGTCTCTATAAAACTGGAGATTTAGCCCGCTATCTCCCAGATGGTAATATTGAGTTCCTGGGCAGAATTGACAATCAAGTAAAAATACGGGGTTATCGCCTGGAATTAGGTGAAGTAGAATCTGTGTTAAATCAGCATCCAGGTGTGCAACAAGCTGTAGTTTTGGCATGGGAACAAGAACAAACAGGAGAAAAACGTTTAGTAGCTTATTGGGTGGCGGTAAAAACAGAGGGTGTTAGTGTTTCCTCCCAAGAATTACGTCAGTTTTTACAAGCGAAACTACCTGATTACATGATACCGAGTAGTTTGATCGGGTTAGAGAATATTCCCTTAACAGCAAATGGTAAAATAGATAGTCGAGCGTTGCCCCTGCCAGAAGAAGATTTCAGTCAAGAGGCAGATTTTATTGCTCCTCGCACACCCACAGAACAGGCGATCGCAGATATCTTTGCCACTGTTTTGCGGTTAGAATCAGTAGGTATTAACAATAACTTCTTTGAATTAGGCGGTCATTCCCTCTTAGCTACTCAGGTCATCTCTCGACTACGGGAAACCTTCCAAATTGACCTGCCTTTAGTTAGTTTGTTTACATCGCCTACCGTTGCGGGAATTGACTTAATTATTCATCAGCAAATGCAACAGGGTATAGTCAAAACTGCCCCTGCGATCGCAGCTGTACCCCGTACTTCAGACACAGAATTACCTTTAAGTTGGTCACAAGAGCGACTGTGGTTTATTGAACAATTAGAAGGGGCAAATGCTACCTATAATATGCCTGCCGCAGTTCGTCTACAAGGTAATCTGAATATTTCAGCCTTAGAACAAGCACTAGGGGAAATTGTCAAACGCCATGAAGTGCTAAGAACTGGCTTTAAGTCAGAAGATGGTAAAGCAGTACAAGTGATTTTCCCAGACGCTACACTGAGCTTACAAACAATTGACTTACAGAATTTACTTAGCTCAGAACAAGAAATCATTGTACAAAAACACATTATTGAGGAAGCAAAAACCCCCTTTGATTTGTCCCAACCTCCCTTAATGCGGGCTACCCTGTTACAGCTTCACCCTCAATCTTACGTGATATTCATCACAATGCACCATATTGTTTCTGATGGTTGGTCAGTAAGTATTGTAGTGCGAGAGTTGTCAACTTTATATCAAGCCTTTGCCCAAAATCGCCCTTCTCCACTGCCAGACTTGAGTATTCAATATGCAGATTTTACCATCTGGCAACGTCAATGGTTGACAGGAGAAGTATTACAAACCCAATTAAATTACTGGCAAAATCAGTTAGCTCTTAATTTACCAATTTTGAATTTACCCTTAGATTATCCCTTATCTGCAAAGCAAGATGCTCGAGGCGCGCAACAGAATATATCAATTGAACCAAAACTAACTCAAGCTTTGAAAGCATTGAGTGACCAAGAAGGGGTAACTTTGTTTATGACCCTGTTTGCGGCATTCAATGTATTATTGTCCCGTCATACAGGACAGGAAGATATCATTATTGGTTCACCAATAGCCGGACGTAATCATTTAGGTAGTGAAGATTTAGTCGGGTTCTTTATTAATACCTTACCCCTACGTACTAATCTGGCAGAAAATCCCAGTTTCCGACAATTATTAAAGCGTGTCCGGGAAGTAACATTGGGAGCTTATACTTATCAAGATATTCCCTTTGAAAAGTTAGTAGAAGAATTACGGACAGAACGGGTATTAAATCGTCATCCTCTATTTGATGTGTTGTTCAACTTTGTCAACACACCAGAAGCAGTTCTAAACATGGGTGATTTAACTTTTCAACGTTTACCCCAACCTGAACCCTATTCTAAATTCTGGCTCACGTTTTATATTCGCCAAGTTGATGAAGGGTTAAATATTGAATTAGTTTATCGTCAAAGTTTGTTTACTGCTGAAAGGATGCAAGCTTTATTAGAGCAATTTGTGGTTTTATTAACACAAGTGGTAGAACGTCCTGATGAGACAATTCAATCTTATTCCCTCTTATCTCCTCAAACTGCGGCTTTAATACCTGATCCCTCTTTACCTTTGCCAGAACCAGACTATGAACTGGTAACAACATCATTTATTAACTGGGCTAAAAAAAGTCCTGAACAAATAGCCATCCGTCAAAATGGTAAAAAATGGACTTATGGGGAATTAGCAACAGCAGCTGAAAACATAGCCCAAGTTTTGATGAGTCGGGGGTTAAAACAAAAAGATGTAGTGGCATTGTGGGGAGAACGTAGTTTTGGTTTAATTGCAGGTGTATTGGGGATTTTCCTGGCTGGGGGAGTGCTGTTAATTATTGATTCTAACCTGCCACCACAACGCCAAAACCTGATGTTAGAGCAAACCCAAGCGCGTTATTTAATTAGCATTGGTGAAGCAACTCAGGTTGCTCAAGTTGTGGAAAAAGAATTAAAGATTATTGCCATTAACCCTCATACTGCTGCAACTGTGGGAGAAACCGTTAGTAGTGATATAGCCTTACCAACTCTTGCAGCTAAAGATCCAGCCTACATCTTTTTCACCTCTGGTAGTACGGGAACACCAAAAGGAGTATTAGGGAATCATCAAGGTATTGCACACTTTATTCATTGGCAACGTCAAACTTTTGAGATTAAAGAGAGCGATCGCATTGCTCAACTAATTGGACTTTCCTTTGATGCCATCCTCAGAGATATTTTTCTCCCCTTAACCAGTGGTGCAACCCTTTGCTTACCAGATCAAGACTATATCCCCGGTTCACCGCAAATTTTAACTTGGTTAGATCTAGAGCAAATTTCTGTTTTTCACACCGTACCAGCCATAGCTCAATCTTGGTTGCAAAACATCCCAGAAAAAGTAACATTGAGTTCATTACGTTGGGTATTCTTATCAGGAGAACCGTTAACTCAATCTTTAGTTCAACAATGGCGACAAACCTTTCCAGAAGCAGGAAATATTGTCAATCTTTACGGTGCTACCGAAACCACAATGGTGAAATGCTTCTATCCAGTACCCCCAGAAATTCCGGCGGGAGTTATGCCTGGAGGTTGGCCTTTACCTGACACTCAAATTTTGATTTTAAACGCTAAAAACCAACTTTGTGGAATTGGTGAAATTGGGGAAATAGTCGTGCGTACTCCCTTCCGCACCTTGGGTTATATTCAACCAACTCTCTCTCCCTTTGTCCTCAATCCATTCCGCCAAGATCCCCAAGATTTGGTATATTACACAGGCGATAATGGTCGCTATCGTCCTGATGGATCAATTGAAGTTTTAGGACGTTTAGATAATCAAATTAAAATCCGGGGAGTTCGGGTTCAACCTGGAGAAATTGAAGCCATTTTAAACCAACATCCAGCAGTTGGCGAAGGTGTTGTAATTGCTAAACAAATAGATTCTGGTGAGTATGGTCTTGTTGCTTATATAGTTTTGAAAACAGGACAAACCGTAACAAATAAAGAGTTACGACAATTCCTCAAAAAGCAACTGCCAGAATACATGGTTCCTTTCTCTTTTGTGCAGTTGGATAATTTACCTTTAACTGCTACAGGTAAAGTAAATCGTCAATTACTACCCGAACACCATCACAACATCGAGCCAATTTATGAACACAGAAAACCCCGCACACCCATAGAAGTTAAAATTGTAGAAATTCTAGCTCAAGTTCTAAAATTAGATCAAATAGGTATTGATGATAATTTCTTTGAATTAGGAGGACATTCTTTATTAGCTGCTCAAGTTATTTCACGACTACAACAAGAATTTCAAGTAAAAATTACCCTAAAATCTTTGTTTGAAATGCCTACTCCTGCTCAACTAGCAACCCTGATTGAAAAACTCCAGTCAGATACTAATGCTGCATCTGTAGTTCCTAAAATCACCAAAGTTTCTCGAAAACGTTATCAGGCTAAAGTTTTTGATACTGGGAAAATAGAAGTTTCCGAAGAATTAAAACAGTAAATATTCAATTCTAAACAATAACAGAGATTCTTATTTTCTTGAGAATCTTTTAAATCAATTTAGTAAAACTGGAGGGAAGATATGTTAGGAATCTTGGGAGGTATGGGACCATTAGCATCAGCAGAATTTGTCAAAACAATTTATGATTACAATGTTTTTGGCAACAAAGAACAAGATGCACCAAGAGTAATCTTAAATTCTAATCCCACCATTCCAGACAGAACCAGTTTTTTGTTGAAAGGTGATTATGATTTATTGTTATTGAATTTAATAGAATCTACCCAAAAATTAGATGATTTACAAGTGTCTAAAATCATTATTTGTTGTGTCACATCCCATTATTTATTGCCCTACTTTCCTCAGAAACTAAAAGATAAAATAATTTCCTTAGTTGATGTTTGTTTGCTGGAAGTTTGGCATTCTCAAAGTTCTCATTTGTTGCTGTGTACTAATGGAACTCGTCAATTAAATGTATTTCAAACCAGTGAGTTATGGCCAATGGCAGAAGATTATATTATTTTTCCTGACGACAAAGATCAAATTGCTATCCACAATATGATATATCAAATGAAGGTTAATAAACAGAGTTTTGATTCTGCCATCATTTTCTTGAAATATTTAATTAATAAATATCATGTTAGTTCTGTGATATCTGGTTGTACGGAAATACATTTACTTAACCGATATATTCATAATCAAAACTATCAAAATCAAGAAGATATCACCAATGATATTTTTTTAGACCCTTTAATGATTGTTGCCTCTAGATTAGAAAAATTTTTATGTAATAATGACATAATTTTTTCTAAAGTTTATTCATAATTTAATATAACTATTTTGCTGGCTGATTAATTACTCAAAAGTTAAAAAAATAAGTAAATTGCATTTGTAGACATGTCCGATCATAATTTGCTTTTAAATACACAAGAAACTTTTGTTTTCCCTTTGTCTTTTGCTCAAGAAAGGCTATGGTTTCTTAACCAACTGGAGGGAAACAAAGCCACTTATAATATGTTTACTGCCATTCGTTTAAATGGCAATTTGAATATTCATATTTTAGAGCAAGCTTTAAATGAAATTGTCCAACGTCATGAGGTATTGCGAACAAGTTTTCAAACCATTGATGGACAAGGAGTACAGATAATTAATCCAGAGGTTAATTTTCATTTAAGTTGTATTGATTTACAAAATTTATCTGAGCCTGAAAGAGAAATAACTGTTCAAGAATGGATTGCAAAGGAAGCTAATACACCTTTTGATCTTTCCCAAGCTCCTTTAATGAGGGCTACACTTTTACAAACTGATATTCAAGAGTATTTTCTGTTGGTGACAATGCACCATATTATCTCAGATGCTTGGTCTGTGGGTGTTGTCATTAAAGAGATATCTGTCATATATCAAGCTTTGACTCAAGGTCAAGAACATACATTACCAGAGTTAGAAATTCAATATGCAGATTTTGGCGAATGGCAACGGGAATGGCTGCAAGGAGAGCGATTAAATCAACAATTAATTTATTGGCAGAATTATTTAGCTGGTGTACCACCTGTTTTAGAATTACCTACAGATTATCCACGTCCACCTGTGCAAACATTCCAAGGACAAAACCAGAGGTTTGAAATTGGGACTGATTTAAGTGTAGCTCTGAAAAAATTGGCACAGGAAAATGGTTGCACTTTATTTATGGTTTTGTTGGCTGCTTTTGCTACGTTGCTATATCGTTATAGTAGTCAAGAAGATATTGTGATTGGCACACCTGTAGCTAATCGTAGTCAGCCGGAATTAGAATCATTAATTGGTTTTTTTGTTAATACTTTAGTTGTCCGTGCGAAATTTGATCAAGAATTAACTTTTACAGAAGTTTTAGAACAAATTAAAGAAGGGGTTTTAGAGAATTATGCCCATCAAGATGTACCTTTTGAAAAAATTGTTGAGGAATTACAACCAGAACGTAAATTAAGCCATTCTCCGATTTTTCAAGTGTGTTTTGTTCTACAGAATACACCAACTGCAACTTTGCAACTACCAAATGTTACTTTAACACCCTTGTTTCCTGAGACTAAGGTGGCTAAGTTTGATTTGACTTTATCAATGTCACAAACAGAGTCAGGGTTAAGGGGAGTGTGGCAATATAGTACAGATTTATTTGATGCTGCTACTATAGCCAGGATGGTAGAACATTTTCAAGTTTTATTAAAGGCGATCGCATCCCATCCTCATGAAAAAATTAACCTGTTACCTCTTTTAACAGCAACAGAACAACAACAAATTTTAAATGAATGGAATGATACAGCTACACCTTATCCCCAACATCTTTGCATTCATCAAATATTTGAAGAACAAGTTAGGTTGACACCGAATGCTGTAGCTTTAGTATTTGGTGAAGAACAACTTACTTACCAGCAATTGAATGACCGCGCTAACCAACTAGCACACCATTTACAAAATCTGGGTGTAGCTCCAGAGGTGTTGGTGGGATTATGTGTAAATCGTTCTTTTGATATGATTGTCGGTTTGTTAGCTATCCTCAAAGCAGGTGGCGCTTATGTTCCCCTAGAGCCCAATTATCCAGAAGAACGTTTAGCATACATCATGGAAGATGCTGCGGTTTCTGTGTTATTGATTCAAGAATCGCTAGAAGAGAAATTACCCCCTTCCTATGCTTTAGTAGTTTATTTAGATAGTGATTGGGAAGAAATAGCTACCCAAAGTTGTGAAAATCCTGTATCTGAGGTTCAACCTCATCACTTAGCTTATGTGATTTATACCTCTGGGTCTACTGGTCAACCTAAGGGTGTGTTAGTGACTCATCAGGGTATAGGAAATCTAGCCTTAGCACAGCAAAAATTATTTAAAGTAGAAAATAATAGTCGAGTTCTTCAGTTTGCGGCGTTTGGCTTTGATGCTTCCGTGTCGGAAATCTTTATGGCTTTGGTGTCTGGTGCGCGACTGGTGTTAGCACCTACCCAAAAACTAATGCCTGGTTTAGATTTGCAACAGGCGATCGCACATCACCACATTACTCATATTACCCTACCCCCTTCAGCTTTAGCCATTTTGCCCCCAGAGCAAATGCCCACCCTCAAACAAGTCATCGTTGCTGGAGAAGCCTGTCCTGAGCCTCTAGCGCGGATTTGGAGTCAAGGAAGGCACTTTTTCAACGCCTATGGTCCGAGTGAAGCCACAGTTTGCGCCACCGTTGCTGAAGTTTGTTTGTACTCAGAAACAAATACTAAAACTATAGTTCCCATTGGTCGCCCCATTGCTAATACACAAATTTATATTCTTGACAACTCTATTCAACCTGTACCTGTAGGAATCCCAGGAGAAATATATATTAGTAGTGTGGGTTTAGCTAGGGGATATTTAAACCAACCACAACTAACAGCAGCCAAGTTCATCGACAATCCCTTTAAAGAAGGCAGATTATATAAAACCGGCGACTTAGCCAGATATTTACCAGATGGCAACATAGAATTTTTAGGTCGCATTGATCGTCAAGTAAAAATTCGCGGCTTTAGAATTGAACTAGGAGAAATAGAAGCACAGCTAAGTCAACATTTTCAAATACAAGAAGCCACAGTTATCACTCGTGAAGACCCCTCTGGCAATCAAAGATTAGTAGCTTATCTAGTATCTAAAAATCAAGACTTAACACCATCAGAACTGCGGCAGTTTCTCAAACAAAGACTACCAGATTACATGGTTCCCAGTATCTTTGTGATGTTGGAGGCGATGCCATTAACACCAAATGGTAAAATTGACCATCGCAATCTGCCCGATCCTGAACAAGATTTAACAGAAGAAAATAATTTTGTTGCTCCCCGAACACCTACAGAACAAAAAATTGCTGATATATTTGCGGCTGTTTTGAAAATAGAACAGGTGGGTATTTACAATAATTTCTTTGAACTGGGGGGACATTCTCTTTTAGCAACACAAGTTATTTCTCGATTTAGAGAAGCTTTTGCCATTGAACTACCTTTAGAAACCCTATTTAAATCACCAACTGTTGCTGAGTTAGATGTAATTATTCAGCAATGGTTAGAAAATAATTCTGCCACAGATTCGCCTGTAACTCGTCCTTTACCTGCTGTAGTTGCCATCCCAAGAGAAGATAATACTGTTTTACCTTTGAGTTGGGGACAGGAAAGATTATGGTTTTTAAATCAGTTAGAAGGAAGCAGTGCCGCTTATAATATTTCTATGGCAGTTCAGCTACAAGGAAAGCTGAATGTTGATGCTTTAGAACAGGCATTTAGAGAAATTGTCCAACGTCATGAAGTCCTAAGAACTCGTTTTGATACTGTTGATGGTCATCCTGTACAAATAATTGACACAGAATCAAAATTTAATTTATTGCTGGATAACCTGCAATTAATTTCTACTGATAAATTAGAGGTGGAAGTTAAACAAAAACTTACCCAAGAAACTCAAAAACCTCTTGATTTAAATCAATCACCTTTAATTCGGGCGACACTGCTACAAATCGCCGATAATGACTATATTCTCCTTGTTACCATGCACCATATCATTGCTGATGGTTGGTCTGTGAGAGTCATGGTAAAAGAGTTGTCTATCCTTTATGATGCCTTTGTTCAAGGTTTGCCTTCTCCTTTACCACCGCTAACTATTCAGTATGCAGACTTTGTGCAATGGCAACGCCAATGGTCACAAGGCCATATTCTAGAACAACAGCTAAACTACTGGAAAACATACTTACTGGATGCACCACCGTTATTAGAGTTACCTACTGACTATCCTCGTCCTATTGTACAAACCCTTAGAGGCGCACAGCAATCTTTTACTCTGTCTGCTGAGTTGATTTCCCAATTGCAACAGCTTACTCAGTCCACAGATACAACTTTGTTTATGGTGCTGTGTAGCGGGTTCTTGGTGTTACTCCATCGCTACAGTAGTCACGATGATATAGTTTTGGGTACTGTCATGGCTAATCGCAATCGAACTGAGATTGAGCCTTTGATTGGTTTATTTGTCAATACTTTGGTGCTGCGAACTCAGTTTGAGGCAGATTCCACTTTTATAGATATTCTCAAGCAAGTACAACAAGGAACACTTGGGGGATATGCTAATCAAGATGTACCGTTTGAAAAAATTGTTGAGGTATTGCAGCCAGAACGGAATCTGAGTCATTCTCCTTTGTTCCAGGTGATGTTTTCGTTGCAAAATGCCTCCAGTGCTTCTTTAAGTCTACCAGATGTCAGCTCTACACCCCTGAAGCCAGAAGTTCTCACCGCTAAATTTGATTTAACCTTGTCGCTGACAGAAACTGAAGCGGGAATGTCGGGTTTTTGGGAATACAACACTGATTTGTTTAAGGCAGAAACCATTACTCGCATGATTGCACATTACCAAGTGTTGCTGGCAGGGATTGTGACTAATGTGCAAGAGCGTATCAGCAAATTGCCCCTACTGACACCAGAGGAAGAGAAGCAGTTATTGGTAGCCTGGAATGATACACAGGTGAGTTATTCCCCGGATATTTGTCTGCATCAACAGTTTGAACAGCAGGTAGAAAAAACACCCGATGCGATCGCTCTTGTTTTCCAAAACCAGCAATTAACTTACCAAGAATTAAATCAACGAGCAAATCAGTTAGCAAATTATTTACAGCGTCAAGGTGTCAGTTCAGAAACTTTAGTGGGTATTTGTGTAGAGCGATCGCTAGAAATGATGATCGGGTTATTGGGTATCCTTAAAGCCGGTGCTGCTTATGTTCCTTTAGACCCCTATCACCCCCAAGAACGATTGGCTTTTATCTTATCAGATACCCAAATGCCCATTTTATTAACCCAGGAAAGGTTACAAACCAAGTTACCCTCTCATAGTGCTAAGGTCATCTGTTTAGATACTAATTGGACTGATATTGCTCAGGAAAATCAAGCCAATCTGAGTACATCAGTGAAAGGGGAAAATTTAGCTTACATTATCTATACCTCTGGTTCTACAGGTCAACCCAAAGGGGTGATGATTGAACATAGACAAGTGGCTAACTTCTTTGTGGGGATGGATCGGCGTCTTAACGTAGAAAGTGATTCTGCTACCACAAAAACATGGTTAGCTGTCACAACTATTTCCTTTGATATTTCGATTCTGGAATTATTCTGGACTCTGGCACGGGGATTTAAAGTAATTATTCAGCAGGAACAAGAGAAAACCATTGCTGCTACAGTGCCAACTTCCCGGATGCCAGAAAAACAAATGCAGTTTAGTCTGTTCTATTTTGCCAATGAGAACAACACTGGTAATCATCAAGGGGAAAACCTGTATAAATTGTTGATTGAAGGGGCTAAATTTGCTGACAAAAATGGATTTACAGCAGTTTGGACTCCAGAACGACATTTTCATGAATTTGGGGGCATTTATCCTAATCCTGCCGTAGCCAGTGCAGCGATCGCCGCAGTCACTAAACAGGTGAAAATTCGGGCTGGTAGCGTGGTTTTACCACTACATCAAGAAATTCGCGTTGCTGAAGAATGGGCTTTTGTAGATAATTTATCAAATGGTCGCGTAGGAATTTCTTTTGCCAGTGGTTGGCAACCTAATGATTTTGTCCTATCTCCCGAAAATTATCACCGTCGTAAATCCCTACTGGTGGAACAAATAGAAACCGTCCGCAAACTTTGGCGCGGAGAATCTATCACCCTGAAAAATGGTAATGGCATTCCCACAGAAATTAGAACATTCCCTAAACCAATTCAAGCAGAATTACCAACTTGGTTAACCGCCGCAGGTAGTCCCGAAACTTTCCGGTTAGCAGGAGAGTTGGGTTTAAATGTGCTTACCCATCTTTTGGGACAAGGTGTAGAAGAACTGGCAGAGAAAATTAAAATTTATCGTCAGGCTTGGCAACAACAAGGACATCCGGGTTATGGTCATATTACTTTGATGTTGCATACTTTTGTCGGGGATGACGAAGAGACAGTGCGGGAGCAGGTGCGCTTACCTCTGTATAGTTACTTAGAGCAATCAATAGGGCTGATTCAAAAGATGCTCAAAGGGACGAAATTTGAAAGCCAAGTGAATGAATTTGCCCAAGAAGATCAAAATACCCTGCTGTCCTTTGCCTTTGAGCGTTACTTTAACACTAGTGGCTTATTGGGAACTCCTGCCAAATGTTTACAGATGATTGACGACCTGAAAGCGATTGGTGTTGATGAAGTAGGATGTTTAATTGATTTTGGGGTAGATGTTGACGCTGTATTATCTAGTTTGGAGAAACTCAATCAAGTTAGAGAACTGAGTAATAATATTAATGCTGAAGATTACACTATTTTGAGCCAAATACAGCGGCATCAAGTATCTCATCTGCAATGTACGCCTTCTTTAGCCAGAATGCTGACATTAATGCCTCATGGCATTGAGAGCTTGAATTGTTTACGATATTTAATGTTGGGTGGAGAAGCATTACCACTAAATTTAGTTCAACAGTTGGGAACATCCATTGATGCCCATATTTACAATATGTATGGACCAACTGAAGCCACAATCTGGTCATCTACAGCCATTGTGGATGGTAAAGATAGTGAAACAACGATTACCATCGGTAAACCTATAGCTAACACCCAGTTTTATATTTTAGATCAACAGTTAAATCCTGTACCTGTGGGAGTGCCAGGGGAACTGTATATTGGGGGTATGGGTTTAGCTAGAGGATATTTCCAGCGTCCTGAGTTGACAGCAGAAAGATTTATACAGAGTTCTTTTAGAAAAGGCGATCGCCTCTACAAAACCGGTGATTTAGCTCGCTACTTACCTGATGGAAATATCGAATTTCTGGGTCGCGTTGACTATCAAGTCAAAATGCGAGGATTCCGCATTGAACTGGGAGAAATTGAAACAGCACTTAGTCAACATCCTCAAATTCAACAAGCTGTGGTAATTCTAGACGGAACACAAGAAAATCAGCGCCTTGTCGCTTACATTGTCCCCCATTCCCCAGTGTCTGTACCCACTCCCACTGAGTTAAATCAGTTTTTGTTGAAGAAGTTGCCAGATTACATGGTGCCGAGCATTTTTGTCCAGCTTGAGCAAATGCCATTAACTCCCAACGGCAAAATTAACCGTCGCGCACTGCCAACCCCCTCACAGCAAAGCCCCTCACCCAAATATCTCCCCCCTCGCACTCCTGTAGAACGTCAACTAACTCAAATTTGGTCTGAGGTTTTAAATTTAGATTGGATAGGCATTCGTGATAATTTCTTTGAACTGGGTGGACGCTCTCTACTAGCAGTACAATTAATATCACGCATTCAAAAACTTTTTGGTCAACAATTACCCCTAGCTAGTCTTTTCCAAGCCCCAACCATTGAAAATTTAGCTCGGCAAATAGTTAATGCAGACAGTAAACAGCATTCATCCTGTTTAGTACCGATTCAACCCCAAGGCTCAAAACTGCCGCTGTTTTTCATTCCCGGATCGGGAGGTAACGTGATTCAATTCTATGAACTTTCACGTTGTTTAGGATTAGATCAACCCTTCTATGGTTTACAACCCCAAGAATGGGATCGTGAATCTCAACCTTTAGATCGGGTTGAAGACATGGCAACTCAGTACTTGGCCGCGATTCAAACCTTCCAGCCCCAAGGTCCCTACCTTTTAGGTGGTCACTCTTTAGGGGGTAAAGTGGCCTTTGAAATGGCTAGACAACTGCTCAAACAAGGACAAGAAATTAGCCTTCTAGCCATAGTTGATGCTACAGCACCCCTACCAGTCCAGCAAGTTTCCTCACCCTCAACTTGGAGTAATGCCCAATGGTTATATGCGATCGCCAAGGGAGCAGGTGAGGCGCTAGGCATTACCTTGGACATTTCCCAGGAAATATTGCAGAGCTTATCAACAGAAGAACAGTTTAGCTACTTGCAAAATCAATTTGTGCAAAATGGCATCTTAGCTTCCCAAGACAGTGAAACCCAGTTAAAGAAACTAATTCAATTGACAAAAATTCAGCATACAAGTGCAGTTAATTATCAATGTTGTGAACAATTAGCATTGCCAATTACACTCTTCAAATCGGCTGAAAAAACCAATTCAATCATGTTTGAAAGTAACTCATTACTGAATGATCCGAAACTGGGTTGGGATCGAGTTTCAACACAACCTGTTACCTGCCATGTAATTCCAGGTAGCCATTATTCTATTATGGCTAACCCTTATGTCAAAGAATTAGCAGCACATTTACAGGGCTACTTATAAATAAATAAATTCTGGGAGAGAAAGTCAGGTGATAAGCTATACCTCAAACAGAACGTAGTTTTAGAACCGTTAGATAAAAGTGCTGTTGGTAATATTAAAAACTTGATTGAACATTTCATGCAAGAGCAAGCATATATGCTAGAAATGGTGCCAAAGAATTTCCCGTCTAGTTAGAAGTGCTTTATTCATCATTATAATTCTTGTATTGCTGTCTAGATTTCTCATCACTACATCTTCATCACCACCTTTCCCTGAACTTATGAATTTATGAACTTATAAACTCTATTTCATCCGGCAATTCGCTTTCTAGTTTTCTTAACGGTTCATATTGGTATGCTATTAAATTGGAAAACAATGTAAGTAATCCTATTAAAATGAACAAAAGACCAATTCCTCGACCAGGGCCAGAGCCGATAATTTGACCAATTCCTTGAGACCAAAGTCCATTAAAGTCCATTAAAGGTTCTAAAATTTTATCTGCAATAGGTCCAATGGCAATTGCTACCAATGGTGGAAAGAGCATAGAGATTGTCTGATTAAGTGATAAAATTCTACCTTGAATGTGAGGGGCAACTTTTTTTTGCAATATGATTTGAACACATCCGTTAACCAAGGGAATGCCTAAAGCAAAAAAGAAACCAGAAATGGTAAATAATATCAAAGAAGGACGCAAACCCCCTGTAACTAAAGCACTAGAACTGATGAGTATCGATATAAATATCACTCTTACTAAATTTTCTTCTTGGCGATCGCCTACAATCCCTAAATAGATAATTCCTACAAGCATACCACTTCCTGCCAGGGAAAGAAGAAAACCTAAACTTCCCGGTGTGGTTAAGCTCAATAAAAGTGGTGTGGCTAGAATTAGTGCTGCCCCTATAGCTGCATTATAAATGGTGCGGATAAGTATCAACGTTAGTATTCCTGGTCGATTGATTAAATAATCCCATCCCTGTAATATTCCTGAAAAAATAGATGTATTCTGGGCATCAATTAGCAAATCATCCTTGTGTGAAAGTTCCGGTATATCTACAATCAAAAGAGGAATAATAGCCAGGATAAAAGTAATAAAATCCAGTAAAACTACACCTTTCAATTTCAAAATTCCTAAGATAATACCCCCTAAAGCTGGACACACTAAGCGGGCTATTGAATCTGTAGCTTGAGTGAATCCACTAGCACGCCCTAGTTTGTTTTTGGGAACCATTAACACAATAGATGCACGAAAAGCTGTTGAGCTAAATGTTGAGAAAATTGACTTTCCAGCGACTGCAAGATAAATATGCCAAACTTCTAGACGTTCCAGCATCAAGAGAATACCAACAGTTAGAATACATAAGCTAGAACAGATTGTACTAATCAACATTATCCAGCGACGATTCCAACGATCAACAACACTACCAGCAATCGGAAAAATGCAAAAACCGGGAAGAGTAATAGCAAGGGTTAGAAAAGCAAATTGAGTGATAGAACTAGTATGCTGGTAAACCCAGACATCAAATGCAAAGCTAGTCATACCAGAACCTATCCTAGAGATGATTTGACCTAGCCAAATCATAATAAAAACTTTCATTTCACTCAAAGCAGGAGTTTGTGTAACACTTGAGGGTTGCTTAAGCATAAATATTAAAGTATAATCCCATAATGGCTGAAACTAAACGTTAAAGAGATATTAGCATCCCACAATAAATAGTAACAAAAAGAAAAAAGATTTTTGACAGCTTAAGAGGATGTTTCAAAAGTTTTGATTGTCCACAAATTATGCTAACGTCTAATCATAATGCGGAGCATGGCAAGATAAATAAAAGTCTTTGACGTTTCAGGTAGTAATTCCTAGTCTCGAACCAATCACCGACATCCCATTAACCAACCAAAAGTCCGCTCAACTACCCAAGGTTTTTTGAGCAAGTTAAAAAGTAAAAAGTAAAAAGATAATCCCCATAAATAAATTTAGGAGATTTAATAAGGACATATTATTTATCATGCCATGCATCTCGATTGGGAATGTTTTTATTTTGTTCTATAACTAAATTTAGTTGCTCTGTAACCATTTTTTTCTTATTCTTTATGAGTGCCTTTTAACTTTTTACTTTTGCCTTGCCTGGTCATATAATCTGTGGAAGATTGGGGTCTGAGTAGCAATGGTTGCTGTTGGCGCAATATTTTTTAACATGGGCAAACCTGACAAATGCCAAGGGTTTAATTAGAAAAAACTATTTTCCTTAAGTTTATGTCTCGACTGTAATATGTTACAATCACACTCAGCAAAAGCTGCTCGTTAAGTATAAATAGTCAAATATTAAACAGATAATACTTATCGAGTCTATCGGTTATAAGTTTGCGGCAGTCAGTGCCAAATATCGATTGTGGTGAAAGCTAGTAATTTACCTAATTTTTCTCCTGAAGAAGGTTAATTTATTTAAGGAATTTTTCACAAGTGAATAGTATATTACCTTTATCTATCAACCAACGGGAAATCTATATTGACCAAATGATGTGGTTAGAAGGTTCCCATCTGAATATCGGTGGTACTGTGACAGTGCAGGGTGCTTTTGATATTGAAATTTTCAATGATGCGATTAATCAAGTAATTCGCACTCATCCAAGTTTAAGGACGCGAATTTATGAATTAGAAGGAAAGCTTTTCCAAACCATTTCACCGCACAAAGACGCAGCAGTAGAACTAATTGATTTCTCTAGTTATGACAATAGTGAAAAATTGGCTGATGAATATATCAATCAGGAATTTACTCAGCCTTTTAGCTTTGGGGAAAATGCCTCACTTGTGAATTTTCAGGTACTTCGCACCAGTAACCAAAGACATATATTTTATGCTAAATATCATCATGCAATTACCGATGGTTGGGGAATTGCCATCTTCTTTCGGGAACTAATTAGGATTTACAACCAAATTATTCAAGATGGTACTGACAATCAAACAGAAAAAGATTTGTATTTAATTGAATATCTTGAGGAAGAAGCAGAATATTTAGAGTCACGAAATTATCCGCGCGATCGCGATTATTGGAAACAGCGTCTAGCAGGTATTTCTCCCCAAGTTTTCCCCCAAATTAAAGCTGCAGGTTTAACAGGCGATCGCCAAGCAATTTATATTCCCCGCGAGCAATATAATCGGGTAAATACTTTATGTCAAGAAATCCAATCGAATGCGTTTCATTTTATCTTAGGCTTAATCGCCGTTTGTTTAACTAATCGCTACAACAAGCCAGATTTAACGGTGGGTTTATCCCTACTCAATCGCAATAAGAAAAGCTTTAAGGATGCTATTGGCTTATTTGTGAGTACGATTCCTTTCCGCGTCCCAATAAATAGCCATGAAACAGTTCACAAACTATTAGATAATATCCGTTCTTTATTGCGCCAAGATTATCGCCACCAACGCTTTCCTTTAGGAGAAATGAAGCGGCTAGCTGGCTTACAATTAAATAGTAAAGAACATTTATTTGAAGTTTATTTATCCTACGAAAGACACGATTACAACGAATGTTTTGCTAATAGTGAAACAAGCTGCGTACCTTTGTACAGTGGACAACAAAAAGTACCACTGATTATTTATGTTCGGGAATACGCCGAACACAGCGATATTAAAATCGATTTTGATTATAATCTTTCCTATTTAGATGCTGAAACAGTCAGGCAGATAGTGACAGATTTTCAAAATTTGTTTACTACTGCTATAGAAAGATTAGAAAAGCCGATTTCTAGTCTGGTTGCTAAATCGCAAGAAAACAATAATTATAACATTATTCAACCAGAAATTTCTCTGGATATTTCCAGCGATGAAACATTAGTTTCAGCCTTTGCAACTACCGCCGCTACATATCCAGAAAATACCGCAGTTAAATTTAATAAAAATACCCTCACCTACGCTGAATTAAATAGCAAAGCCAACCGCTTGGCGAATTATTTAATTAGTCAAGGAGTTAAACCGGGAACGCGCGTGGGGATATGTTTAGAACGTTCAGAAAATATAGTTATTGCTATTTTAGGAATCCTGAAAATAGGTGCGGCTTATGTACCTATAGATCCTCAATCTCCCGCTACCCGTCTGCAATTAATTCTCGAAGATAGCGGAATTTGTGCATTGATTGCTGAACCAGGAATTTTATCAGCATTAACTAACAAAGAAATTTTAGGTTTCACTCTCCCATCTCTAGAAGATGAACTAATTAATCAACCAGATACAGCGCCAGAAGTTGTCATTAAACCGGAATTTCCTGCTTATATTATTTACACTAGCGGTTCCACTGGTACGCCTAAAGGTTGTATCGTCACCCATAGAAACGCCATCCGGTTAATGCGTTCCACAGAACCTTGGTTTGGCTTTAACGACAAAGATATTTGGACGCTGTTTCACTCCTTTGCTTTTGACTTTTCTGTGTGGGAATTGTGGGGTGCTTTGCTTTACGGCGGTAAGGTAATTATTGTACCTTTCTGGTTAAGCAGAACGCCAGAAAGTTTCCGCGAATTCCTCACCACAGAACGGGTAACTGTTCTCAATCAAACTCCTTCCGCTTTCTATCAACTAATTCGCGCGGATGAAGCGAGTGTAGGAAAATTGGCGTTACGTTATGTCATCTTTGGTGGTGAAGCTTTAGATTTTCCCACTTTACGTCCTTGGTTAGAAAAGTACGGCGATAAAAACCCGCGTTTAATTAATATGTACGGGATTACAGAAACTACCGTTCATGTAACTTATCGCCCGATTTCTCTCCAAGATTTGACAGGAAATGCTAGTGTTATCGGTAGAGAAATTCCTGACTTACAAATATATTTACTTGATGACAAATTACAACCAGTTACTGATGGTTTACCAGGAGAAATTTACGTAGCTGGTGCTGGGGTGACTAGCGGTTATTTAAATCGTCCCGCATTGACAGCAGAAAGGTTTTTAGCTAATCCTTTTGGTAGTGGAAAAATTTACCGCAGTGGTGATTTAGGGCGGAGATTAGCCAACGGGGATTTAGAATATTTAGGAAGGATAGATCAACAAGTTAAAATTCGCGGTTTTCGGATTGAATTAGGAGAAATTCAAGCGGCGCTAACATCTCATTCTCAAGTGCGGGAAGCGGTGATTGTCACTGATGAATGGGAAGCCGAAAATCGCTTAGTTGCTTACTATGTTCCTGGAGAAACTAACCCCACAGCTAATGAATTGCGTCAGCATTTAAAAACTAAGCTACCTGATTACATGATACCCGCAGCTTATGTGAGTTTAGATGCTTTCCCCCTGAATGTTAACGGGAAAATTGACAATAAAGCTTTACCCGCTCCAGATTGGAATTTGTTAAGGGTAGAAGAAAATTATATAGCCGCGCGTAACGCCGATGAAGAAACTTTATGTGCAATTGTCGCTTCTACTTTAGGAATAGAAAAAGTCGGAATTGACGATAATTTCTTTGATATTGGTGGCGATTCTATTTTAGCTTTACAAGTCATCGCCAAAGCCAAAAAAGCCGGTTTTGCAATTTCCGCGCGAGAACTTTATGAATCGGCGACGGTGCGTCAATTAGCTACGAAAAAAGCAGCAGTTGCTGTATCTAATACTAATATTAGTGACAATCAGACAGTTAACTTACTATCAGCAGCAGATAGACAAAGCTTACCAAAAGATGCAGCCGATGCTTATCCCCTTTCGAGTTTACAGGCGGGAATGCTTTATCACACAGAAATGCATCCCGAATCGGCAATTTTCCATCAAATTTTTACCTTTGATTTACATCTGAGCTATTCTGAAGTAGCCTGGAAAAAAGCGATCGCGGATATTTGTGATGCTCATCCAGTATTGCGGACTTCCTTCCATTGGACAGGATACAGCACTCCCATCCAAATTGTTCACACCCAAGTAGAATTACCTTTAACGATTGTCGATTTGCGGAATTTGGGAGCAAACGCCCAGCAAAAAGTGGCAGAATGGATTGAATCAGAAAAAAATCGCGCCTTTGATATCACCAAACCCCCCTTATTCCGGTTCCAAATTCACCGACTCGCTGATACTGAACTCAGCTTTAGCTTTAGTTTTCACCATGTCATTCTCGATGGTTGGAGTGTAGCGACGTTGTTAACGCAACTGTTACAGCGTTATGTGCAGTATTTAGCATCAGAAACCCTTCCAGCTTTGACAATACCGGAGATTAATTACAAAGATTTTATCGCCCAAGAACAACAAGCGATCGCATCTGGACAAATGCGAGAATTTTGGCAACAATATCTGAGTAATTTAGAAGTTACCACCCTCCCCCGTCTGAATATCCAGAAATCCCAGACAACCTCCCTACAACGTCAACTAAAGCGCTTATCTATTAATATTGATGCACAATTAAGCGATAAAATTCGCCAATTAGCCAAAAAAGCTGGCGTTCCCCTCAAAACTGCACTTTTAGCTGTGCATTTGCGCGTTATCTCCTTTATAACTGGACAAAAAGAAGTTGTTACTGGTAACGTCAGCAATGGAAGATTAGAAACCCTCGACAGCCAAAACTTGTTAGGTTTGTTCGTCAATACCATTCCCTTCCGCATGGATTTAACATCGGGAACCTGGTTGGAATTAATTCAATCAGTCTTCCGTGCGGAAAGTGACATACTTCCTCATCGCAACTTTCCCCTCGCCGAAATGCAACGCTTGATTGATCAGCGTCCCTTGTTTGAAGTCGGATTTAACTATGTGCATTTCCACGTATACGAAGGGTTGCTGAATTTACCGCAAATATCAGTCCAGAACATTGATATTTTTGAAGAAACAGACTTTCCCTTCTTGGTAGAATTTTGTTTAGTTCCCGGAAGCAGCGCTTTGCAATTGAATTTAATCTATGATGTAGAGCAGTTTACGGCTGCACAGGTTGAGCAATATAGCCAATATTATCAAGCCGCTTTGACAGATATTGCCACCAATACCCACACACATTACCACAGGCGATCGCTCCTTTCACCCACAGAACGGCAGAACTTACTCCAAGCTGCTAACAGCAATCCTGCTAACTTCCCCTCTGGTGATACCCTCATCTCTGCCTTTAGCAAAGTAGTAGCAGAATATACCGATAAAATCGCCCTGGTTTGGCAAGAAACCACCCTTACCTTTGGCGAATTAGAAACCCGCGCCAATCGTCTCGCCCATTACCTCCAAAGTCAAGGTGTAGGAACGGAAAGCTTGGTAGGGCTGTGTTTGGAGCGTTCCGAACAATTAATCGTTGCCATTTTAGCCATCCTCAAAGCTGGCGGTGCTTACGTTCCCATTGATCCCAGTTATCCAAGCGATCGCATAGAATTTCTCTTACAAGATAGCGGCGTTGTTTTACTCTTAACCGAGCAATCAGTAATATCCCAGATTCCCCAATCTGATACCAAAATCATCATTCTGGAAAATATCGCCACTCAGTTAGAAAATTACAGCGCCGATGCTTTAGCAGTGCAGATATTACCAGAACATCCAGCTTATGTAATTTATACAAGTGGTTCCACAGGCAAACCCAAAGGCTGTATTGTCACCCACGCCAATGTGATGCGCCTACTCAAAGCCACCGAATCTTGGTTTGCATTTAACAGCGAAGATGTTTGGACTTTATTCCACTCCTACGCCTTTGACTTTTCTGTGTGGGAACTCTGGGGAGCTTTATTATATGGTGGTCGAGTAGTTGTAGTCCCCTACTGGACAAGTCGCTCGCCAAAAGACTTTTTACAACTACTGCAAAATCAGCAAGTCACAGTATTAAATCAAACCCCCTCAGCCTTTCGACAATTAATCCAAGCAGCGAGTCAAGAGCAATCAAAGCTACCTTTACGCTACGTAATCTTTGGAGGAGAAGCCTTAGAACTATCAAGCCTACAACCTTGGTTTGAGTTATATGGCGACGCACAACCAAAATTGATTAATATGTACGGTATCACCGAAACCACCGTTCATGTAACCTATAGACCGATTACCCAGACAGATATCAGCGCCAATCGCGGAAGCGTTATCGGTCAACCCATCCCCGATTTACATCTATATATATTAGATGAGAATCTAGAACCAACCCCCGTGGGAACTCCTGGGGAAATCTATATTGGTGGTGCGGGAGTGACGCGGGGTTATCTCCATCAACCTCGTCTGAGTGCAGAAAGATTTATTCCTGACCCCTTTGCTAAAACTTTAGGTAGCCGTCTATACCGCAGTGGTGACATAGGGCGGCGGTTACCAGACGGTGAACTAGAATATCTCGGACGCGCCGACCGACAAGTGAAAATACGCGGTTTCCGCATAGAAACTGGGGAAATCAGCGCTGTTATCAACACTCATCCCCAAGTCAAAGAAGGCTTTGTACTTTTACGTAAATTTCCTAATGGAGATAAAAAATTAGTTGCTTATTTTACTTCTAATACAGAGTCAGATTTGACAATGGTATTACCAGAGTATTTAAAAAGCAAACTTCCAGATTATATGATTCCCTCGGCCTTTGTGCCACTAGCAACCATTCCCTTAACGGTAAACGGTAAACTAGACCAAAAAGCCTTACCATTACCCAATGGGAATGCAAGCAGTAAACCTTACATTGCACCCAGAACCGAGCAAGAAGCCACTATTTGTGGATTAATGGCGAGTTTATTAAACTTAGAACGGGTAGGAGTCAACGATGACTTCTTTGAAATTGGCGGAGATTCCCTGTTAGTCACACAACTAGCCATCCGTCTGCGTCAAACCTATGACAGCGAATTTCCCCTACCGCAACTATTCACCCATCGTACCCCAGAAGCGATCGCGCTTTTACTAGGCAGTTCGCCAAAGGTGCAAACCACCAGCGAAATCCGCAAAGCAACTCGTCAACGCCGTTCTGTAAACTTAAGTGATGACGGCATTTTAGTTAATTAAAATTACCGTTTGTAAACCTATAAAGGAGACTAAAAAATCATGGCTAACAACGAACAAAACGACGAAACTATATATCTTGTAGTCGTCAATCATGAAGAACAATATTCAATTTGGCCGCAATGGAAACAAGAATTACCATTAGGATGGAAAGCTGTAGGCAAAGAAGGTAATAAAACCGAATGTTTAGCCTATATCGAAGAAGTATGGACTGATATGCGTCCTTTAAGCCTCCGCCAAGCAATGCAAGAATCATCCAAATAAACAACTGCTAACCAGGGAATAGGGAATAGGAAATACCCCAATTCCCCATCCCCAATTCCCCATCCCCCATCCCCAAACTATGAGCAAAATTCCCAAAATCATCCATCAGATTTTTTTTCTAGGAGAAGCCGCAATCCCCAAAAATTACCGTCGTTATCAGCAAACAGTTTTGCAAAATCATCCCCATTGGGAATATCAATTTTGGGATGAAGCCAAAGCCAGAAAATTTATGGAATCAAATTATTCCTGGTTTCTCCCTATATTTGATTCTTATCCCCATGATATTCAACGTCGTGATGCTATCCGTTATTTTATCCTTGATCGCTATGGCGGATTTTATCTTGATATGGATGTTGAATGTCTCAAACCCCTGGATGATTTATTAGTAGATTTTGAATTAGTATTATCAAAATTGGTGGGGTTTAGTAATGCGATTATGGGTAGTATTCCCAACCATCCTCTATGGCTGACAGTATTTGCAGAATTAGAAAAACGTCAACATAATTCAGATAATAAAACCATGCCCTTGTATGTCGGCTACAGCACCGGGCCAATTATGTTAAATGATTGCGTAGTCGCTGGTAAATTTGATCAAAATTCTACTGTACTTGTGTGTCCAGGATACATTTTTGAACCAGGCGCACCAATGGAACTTAACGGTAAAATATTCAAAAGTCAGCCTACCTCAGAGACTCATACCATACACCACATGACTACTTCTTGGTTACCAAAAAAAGACCAGATAATTAGAGTTTTATTCGGTGTAATTGTCGAACCCTACTGGTTCTTTCGCTCTTTGCTAAAAGGTGCGGTTTAATTACATAGGAATTCGCTTTGATTCGGTGAAATTATTTGCTTAGGGAGAGAACTCTTAATAGGGAAGTCTTAACAGGGAATTTTTAATTATGGGGATTTCCCTGTTGCCTGTTGCCCGTTACCTGTTCCCTCTTAAATAAAACTTTGAGCCAAACTTTTAATATCATCTGTATAATCTAAACCATTAATTAACATGCCACTAGCACCACTTCTACCTACAAGCTGATAATCATTTAAAAATGAGCTAAAATTAGTTGGCAATAAATCATAGTAATATGCACATTCAAGAGTATAAAGCTTTTTGTCATTCACCTTTTTATATGAATTTATCAGGTGTTTTTTGAAAAAACCCACATTTGATTTATAAAAGACCGTAGAAACATTAGCAAATGGGTTATAGGGGCCTCTCCAACCTCTGGCTTTGATAAAAAGTAAATATCCGATAAAGTACTGTATACTGAAAATGAAACCTTTAAAAAGATTTACATTCTCAATTTTTATAGCCGAAAGTGGTTTCTGGAAAACATTAGGAATGCCAGCGTGAGCCTGTCTTACCATATTAAAGTTTTGCACAAAAATTCTTCCAGTTATTTTATAAAAATCAACATCATTGTTGAGATTTTTACTATGATTGATAGCATATTCTATTATTTTTCCTTCCCCGTATCCCTTGCCATATTGATGTGCTTCCTGATTGCCATCGAAGACTAACACCTCCAAAACTTTACCTTCATTTTTAGCAAACTCGGTTATTAGTCCAAAGTCATAAGAAGTATTACTATTTTCACAAAAAATAATTGTCTTGATATTTGTTAATTTTATCCAGGCAATTAAACTGCATAAATATTCAAAAAGCCTTTCCTGTTGACTCTTTATTTCTACAAAACGAGTAGTTCCAGCATCAATGGTTGCAGTCATAAGTAAAACTTCCATATCTCAGATCAAATTAATCCTTTAAAATGTTTTAAAGCACCCTCTAACACAGATATTCTAATTACTGTGAAGAGTTCTTTTCATACGCATATCGCCAAATCTCATCCACTGCGCGTTTAACTCCACCCGCAGCACGACAAGCATCACCCAAACGACCACTATTGACGCAGAAAGAATTATTATCAAAAATTCGCTGTGCTGTCTGTTGTAAATTTTCCACAGTTACATCTTCTAACATCATCATAATTCCTGCACCCTGCTCTTCAATCCGCCGGGAAATTATTTCTTGCTCGTAAGTTTGTGGAACTGCAATCATTGGTACTGAATACCAAACAGCTTCCCTAGTTCCACCGCCGGCTCCATGCATAATAAATAAACTAGCACGCTCTAAAATTTGTAATTGCGGAACAGTACCTGTAGGTCGAATAATAAAGTTGTCGGGAATATCGCCTAAAAGCGTGATATCCATAGCCGGACTTAATACCATAATTACCTGAGCATCGGTGTTACCAAAAGCCTGAATACAACTGCGGTAAAATGGTAAACCAGGGTCATGAATATTGCCAAAGGAAATCAAGATTAGCTTATCTTTTTGCAATTTCTCTAAGGGGAAATCATATTCCCTAGCGCGTACCGGATTACAAGGGCCGACAAAATGAAACCGTTCGTCAAATTTATGGCTATAAGGTTGTAATTCTGGCGGTAAATAACAAATGTTGAGCGGTTCAATATTCGTAAATGTATCCACAAATTTTATTGGCGCGACACCATAAGTTTCTCGAAGTTTTCTTTGATATTGACGATAGTGTTTCATCCCCGCAGCCGCCTGTTTTAAAAACACTGGTAGTTTCTTTCTTAACCAAGGACATTCATAGAAAGTTTGGGGAGTAAAAGCAGCCGTAGCAATAGAATTAACAGCAGGAATATGCAGTAATTGCGCCACCAATCTTCCCCAAAGACAGAGGGAGTCATGAATAATGTAATCTGGCTTTTCTGCACGCACTGATTCTAAAAGTGCTGGGAGCATTTGGTAAGCGCACCAAGTCAGGGAAGGTACTAAAGACATTTCATTTTCAACTGGTGGTGCGGTTTCCGGATTTATAGGCGGATAGCAACGAAAAGCGGCTCCCAAATTCTCTATTTCTTGCTGAAAAGGCGGAGCTTCATAATAAATTACTTCTTCGCCTCGATTAATCAATTCAGTCATCAATCCCAAGGTAGGAATCACATGTCCTGCTGCTGAAACGTTCATAAAAATTACGCGACCCATAAAACATACCCCGCTATTTTGAGTAATTAAAGATTGAGAATTACTTGATGATATTTCTGAAGACTAGGACGATGACCAACACTAATAAAAGTTGTGCCTGTATCTACTAAAAGACTATAAAGATGTTCTTCGTTGTTGACATCTAAAGCACTCGTAGCTTCGTCTAAAATAGCATATTTAGGTTTGGTAACTAACAACCGCGCAAAGGCTAGCCTTTGTTGTTCTCCCAAAGATAAAATATCACTCCAATCTTGCTCTACATCCAAACCACCAAATCTGGTTCCTAAATCTGATAAATTGACTAGATAAAGAACTTTCTCCAATTCTTGATCGCTGATATCAACCTGGTCATTAGGATAAATTAACTGCTCCCGTAAAGTCCCTAAAATCATGTAAGGACGCTGGGGTAAAAATAGCATTTCTTCTAATTTAGGACGGACAATTACACCAGTTCCCGAATTCCATAAACCAGCTAAAGCACGCAATAAAGAACTTTTTCCACAACCGCTATCTCCCATAATTAATAATCCCTGTCCTGGTTCTAGGGATAAAGAGAGATTTTTTACCAGATTTTTTTGATAATTAGGTGTCTGGACTGTCAGGTTGTCAAAAGCTAAACGACTGTCATTGACTATATCAATATTTCTGGTACTATCTATTTGTTTTCTGGGCTGATTGAAATATTCCGAAAATACATAGAGGCGGTTAATGGAAGCAGCAAATTTGGTAAATTTTTCAAACTGATACATAATCAAATTGACAGAAAAAGCTACTTGTCCAAAAGCACCGCTTGCTTCTGTAACTTTTCCTACTTCAATTTCTCCAGAGATAATTTGGTTGCCTAAAATCAAGGCGGGAATAATTAAAGTCAGATAACCAAATTGATTTTTAAAGATATTTAAGTAGATTTCTGACCATAATATTAATCGCTGAAAATTTTTATATACATGGGCAAAGAGAAATTTAACTTTATGAGATTCTTGGGAGATGCCATTATAAAATGCGATAGATTCGGCATTTTCTCTGATGCGGATTAAACCAAAACGAAAGTTAGCTTCTTTTTTTAGCTGTTCAATATTTAATTGGGTTAATTTTCTGCCATAAAGAACAATAGTAATTGTGTAGGCTAATAAAGAATAAATTACCAGCGCTATAACTAGATTGGCTGAAATAGACCAAAGAATTATACTAAAAGCCAAAACCACAAATATAGATTCAATAATATTCACTAAAAACTGCATAGATTGTTGGCAGAAATTAGCGACATCTTCAGCAATCCGTTGGTCTGGGTTATCGATATCTTTGTGGAAGTTACTGAGGTCGTAAAAATTGCGATCGCGGAAATATTGATTGAGTAAATAATGGGTGAGCCATTTTCGCCAATAAAGTCCTATTCTCTCCCGCAAATAGCTATAACCAGAGTTCAGGAAGCCAAAGAAGATAATCCCTCCAAAGGCCATTAGTATTCCTTGCCAGAATCTAGTACGATCTTGAGCAGCCAGGGCAGAAATTAAATCTCCCTGGATAGTATTTAATAACACCTTAACCTGGGTATTAGCGAATAATAGTACTCCCAGTATTGTGAACAGAGCTAATACATTAAATTTTTCGCTACTTAACCAATAAAGTTTAGCGATCGCCCAAAACTGTTGGACTGCTGTGCAGTTGAATCGATTCATTTGAATATTGTCTAGATTTGTCTAATTTGCAGGATTTATATAACTTTTTTCTATATATCCTGCTGTGGAGATTGCCTCATGAAAAAGTCAAAGCCTCAAACTCTAGCCCCATGAATGCTGCTATGTAACCTATAATCGAAGTGATAATTGTATTTAAGAATACTCGATTATCCTAAATAGGCGATCGCCCGCTTCATTCTTAAATACTGACCAAGGTATGATTATTTGAGTTATCTGCATTGCTATAAATTAAGTAGTAATACTAGGCTTGACTAAGCAAGTATCAATATAATACAAGTTGACGTTAAAATTCTAAATTTAGAGAAAAAATGCGTATTTTTTCATTTATTTGGTTAGGACAACTATTTGCAATGATTGGGTTATGGATGACTGGGTTTGCTTTAGATATCTCAGTCTTTAAGCAAACTGGCTCTGCTACCCAATTCGCTTTCCTGACAATTAGTTTGACAATTCCCACAATCTTGATTTCCCCCATAGCCGGAACATTGGTAGATCTTTGGGATCGTCGCTGGACAATGATTATTAGTCATATTTGTACAGGACTGTGTACCCTAACTTTGATAGTGCTAGTCAGCATGGGGAAGCTGGAAATTTGGCAAATCTACCTCAACAATATCTTGATATCTATTATTAGTACTTTCCATGCACCTGCCTATAAGGCTTCGATAACCTCTTTAGTCGCATCAGAAGATTTACCACGAGTCAGTGGTATGCTGCAACTAGGCATTGGTATTCAGCAAATCATCTCACCGTTAATTGCTGGAACTATGTTAGAAATTGTGGGAATCAAAGGGATTCTCTCGATCAACTTGTCAACATTATTGGTTGCTATTATTACCCTGCTATTGGTGCGATTTGGTGAAATTAGTCAGACTGTTGATGTCGATCGAGATGCTCCTGCTGTCTCATTTTGGCAAAAAATGGTCTATGGTTGGACTTATTTGCTAGAGCGTCCCGGACTATCAAGCTTTTTGATTCTCTTTACTATTTACCAATTCTTAGTTGGCTTCGTGAGTGTATTGGTTTATCCCCTGATACTTTGTGTGTCTACGCCAGCCGACTTAGGAAAAATCACCTTTATGAGCGGTATTGGTATGATTGTGGGAGGTATTGCGATCAGCAGTTGGAAGCATAATTGGCAGAATTTAATTAACCCAATTTTGATTGCGATGTCCTTGAGTGGGGTGTGGATTGCGCTGGCTGGGTTGCGTCCCTCCATCATCCAAATGGCGATCGCTACTTTATTGTTCTTCTTAACTTCACCTTTTATTAGTGCGAGTATACAAGTTATCTTCCAGACAAAAGTGGCCGAACATGTCCAAGGAAGAGTCTTTGCATTGATAGGTGCTATATCCGGCGCTGCTGTTCCCCTAGCGGCGATTTTTGCAGGCCCTCTGGCTGACTATGTATTGGAGCCATTGATGGCTTTCAATGGCCCTTGGTCTAGACAATTAGTGGGACAGTTAATTGGTTCTGGGCCTGGTCGCGGTATTGGGCTACTATTTGTCATAGTTGGGTTTTTTGTCTTTTTAGCAGCAATAATTGCATACCAATACCCAGCCATCCGCCAACTAGGCGATAATATGCCAGATTATGGACAATTACCCGAACCGGAAAACCAATAGTAACGCTACTGAGTAAGTTAAAAGCCAACAGTCAACAGTCAACAGTCAACAGTCAACAGTCAACAGTCAACAGTCAAAAGACTTATTTTCTAGGCTTTTGTGCCATTTGGAATGGTATTTTGATTTACCAATGACAAACTGGGATGATACAGCATATTTCAGGTAAATGAGGTACACACATAGGGGTATGGCACTGCCATGCCCTTATAGTTATCTGTACCTCACCATGACCTTACAATGATCTGTACCTCAGCAACTTGGAATCTGCTGTCTTTATTGTAGATAATATGAAAAAGACTAAATTAACAAATAATGCTGGTAAATTAACTGCATTTTTAGTTCTACTTACAATTATAATCACGCCTTTTGTCATAGTCAATCCAGGGGAACGCGGCGTATTAATGGAATTTGGCCGAGTTCAACAGACAATTTTACCAGAGGGTATACATGCAATAATTCCTTTGGTGAATACAGTCCAAAAAATTAACGTGAGAATTCAAAAACAAGAAATATCTGCGGAAGCTTCTTCTAAAGATTTACAAGATATTTTTACTGATGTAGCTTTGAACTGGCACATTATTCCTGATGAGGCGAATCTGATTTTTCAGGAAATTGGTGATGAAAAAGATGTAGTGGAGAAAATTATTAATCCCGCAGTCGAAGAAGTTTTAAAAGCAGTTGTCGCCAAGTATACAGCAGAAGAAGTAGTTACCAAAAGAGGTGAAGTCAAATCGAGTGTTGACGATGCATTAACTGCAAGATTGCATGGTTACCATATTGCAGTTGATGACATTTCACTAGTTCATGTGAATTTTTCCGATCGCTTTAGTGAAGCTGTTGAAGCGAAACAAATTGCTGAACAAGATGCAAAAAGAGCAGATTTTCTCGCTTTAAAAGCAGTTAAAGAAGCTGAAGCCAAGGTAAATTTAGCTAAGGGAGAAGCAGAAATTAATAGATTATTACATGATAGTTTAACGCCGGAAATTATTGAAAGACAAGCAATTCAAAAGTGGGATGGTAAATTACCTTTGATTATGACTAAGGATACACCAAAATTGTTAAATCCTAGCGAAATTTTAAAACTAAAATGAATATAATAATTTGAAAATTAACTCACTTTATATGTAGGGAAGCCAGTGCGTTGCGGAGGTTCCCTCCGTTATAGCAACTGGCGTTGTGTTGTCGCGCAGCGCAACGCACCGAATTAATTATTACCCTTCCTAGCATGAGCATAAATAAAATAGTTTTCAGTCACTTTGACATCAGCAATAAAACCAACTTGTGACAGATAATTTTGCAGTTCATCTGGCTGATAAAAGATTTTCACGATTTGAAATTCTTGTCCGTCAATCAATTTTAGATTTTGGATTTACGATTTTGGATTAACCAGAAAGAGAAAAATACTAAATCATATTCAGTATCAGGTTCCCAAGTAAATAAATCAACTTGCTGATATTCTACATGGGGTGAGTTTAATTTGCTGCGATTAATGGCAATTACTTCGGCTGAAGCATCAATAGCAGTAATTCTATTACCAATTTTTAACAGTTCTTGCGTCCAAATGCCAGTTCCACAAGCTAACTCTAATATTTTCTCTGGTTGTCCAATTTGTTGTAAAGCTTGTTTAACAATCTCAACTTCTCTAAACCAACGCTGGTTTAGCTCCTCACCGCGATTGTAACGATTCAGACGGTAGAACCATTCATCATATTCACTAGCTCTGGCACTATAATAGGCTATTTGTTGTTGCAGAATGCTTTCACTAAGCGTTTTAGAAGAAGAATCACTCATTAAATTTGATGCTAAATTACTGTATTTCTGTAAATATACCGTATTATACTAAAATAATCCGCTTAGTTGCTTTTGCAAGTAAGATTTTCTATATTTTTAACTATCACTAGAGTGTTAGATATGCCTCTTTATGATTCAATTGGCAAACAATATACAAAAACTCGCGTTCCTGACTATCGGATTGTTCAAAAGATAATTGATTTACTCAATTTACCTCCTGGTAGTATTATCGCTGATATTGGTGCGGGAACTGGTGGTTACTCGCAAGCTTTAGCAAATCAAGGATTTTCTGTTTATGCGGTTGAACCATCATCAGTAATGCGTCAACAAGGTTCAGAACATCCACAAATTAAATGGTTTGCTGGATATGCAGAAGCTTTACCTTTACCCGATAAATCTGTTGATGGGGTAATTAGTATTCTGACAATTCATCATTTCGCGAATTTAGAGAAATCATTTCAAGAAATGCACCGAATTATTCAGAAAGGGCCAATAGTATTGTTAAGTTTTGATATTAGATTTGCGACAAAAATTTGGCTGTATGATTACTTTCCTTGGATGTGGGAAGATGCAATAAAATTTCTCCCACTTCACGAACTTACAAGTTTAATTGAGCAGAATACTCACAGGGTAGTTGAAGCCATACCTTTGATTTTACCCTATGATTTATCTGATTTATTTGCCGCAGCAGCTTGGCGGCGTCCTGAGTTATATCTTCAGCCGGAAGTGCGTGCAGGAATTTCTTCTTTTGCTTTGGGTAATCCTGATTTGATTGCATCTGGGGTGAAATCTCTCGCAGCAGATTTAAGTAGTGGAGAATGGGATGTAAAGTATGGAGAAATTCGTCAGTTAAATGAGATTGATTTAGGATATCGTTTTTTGAAAGCGACGATTGAATAGCTTGGCTGATGCAATTGCTATATTATATTAATTCTGTCGTGAGGACTTTAGCCATCACTACAAATTTAATTATGAAAACGTAGTTGTGAAAAACTTTGTGGTGCGTTGCGCTACGCGACAACACACCCTACATTTTGATATTTTGATTTTTTAAGCTGAAGGTGTGAATAACTCAATTGCACTAGTTGACTGATTTTGCGTTTGAGATTTTCGTAATGTAATAAACGCCAGGATAGCTACTACTGTAAGATAAATACGTTGTAACCAAACATTGCTCAATTTAAGAGTTAAACTGCCGCCAATTATGCCACCGATAAACATGGTAGTTCCGAGAATTATGCCTAAGTTGTAATCAACTATTCCTTGCTGTAAAAAAATTATGGTGGCTATCAATGAGGAAAATATATTGATAAATTTAGTAGTAGCGATCGCTTCTACAAATGACATGCGAAATAGCATTATATATGCAGCAGTAAGTAGGGTGACATAACCACCACTAAAAAAACCTCCATAAATACCCAATATAAATGTGACTACATAGCCAGCAATTTCGGCAATTCGTGGCGGAATAGCAGTAGATGGGGTAACTCCAGCATGACGATTAATTACTGATAATATCGCTACTATGATCATGGAAAGAGAAATGATTAATGGCATTGATTTACTAGGTAAAATCAGTACCAATAATGCGCCTAAACATGAGCCGACTATTGTTAATAAGGTGAGTAAGGGTAAGCGTTGAGGATTAATTACTTTTTTACCAATAAAAGGTAAGGTTCCGCCAATACTCATCAAAGTTAGTGCGAACATGTTGGTAGCGATCGCAGTTCGCGGTTCTACGCCAAATTCTAGCATGACGGGTACAGTAATCAAGGATGTGCTACCAGCAATGACGCTAACAATGCTGGCTGAGAAAAATATCCCACCCAGAAGAATTATCTGCAAAATATCCACAATTTAATTTTCCAAAAACTTGTATTTAGTATTCTATGAGTTGATTTCTTAATTATTTACTTACTTATTAATTCTTAAAAATAGCAATATTTTATACCAATATTCTTAGTAAGAATTAGTTGATGTTGGTAACAAATAAGTTGGTAAATTATCTCCTAATAAAAGATAGAAAAGCTTACTGTTGAGCAACTATCTTTTGGATGATTTGTCTGCGTCTATCTTGACGATTTTGGCTAGCAGTCTTGACGCTATCGATGACATTATCCGTTGCAGTTTGGGGAGAACCACTGTTAAAAGGCGGTTGAGGATTGTATTCTATTCCTAGTTGAATTGATTGCGCAGTAGCTTCACCGTATAATTCCGCAGCGATGACTAATGCAAAGTCAATTCCTGATGTCACACCACCGCCTGTAATGCGATCGCGATCTATGACTACTCTTTGCGGTACTACCTCAACGCCAAACAACGCCAACAAATCTAGAGATAGCCAGTGAGTAGTGGCGCGATAACCTTGGAGTAACCCAGCAGCAGCTAATAGTAAAGAACCCGTACAAACAGATGTGACATAGCGGGCTGTTTGCGCTTGAGTTTTGAGAAAGTCGAGAAAATTCCTATCTTCTAGTTTGGCATCAATACCCGGCCCGCCAGGGACAAATAACACATCCACAGGTGGGGATTGTGCAAAGGGGGTGTCAGGTAAAAACCTCAAACCGCGATCGCTTTGGATTGGTTCTAGAGTTTCTGCTAGTAGGTATAACTTTGTATTTGGTAATTTAGCAAAAACTTCATAAGGCCCGGTAAAATCTAACTGCGTTATATTAGTAAATATGACAATTCCTATGGATATAGCAGGGTTATGCTCTGCGTTACTCATGATTTTTTAAATTTTTAAAATCAATCACATATCTTTTTTATATTTTAATTTTTTTTCACAAATATTTTAATAAGAAAAACAAATTACTAATGTAAAAGCACTTTTAGTCAAGATATGTTTAAATAGATTATATACTTTAATAATTTTTTATGGTAAAAATACGTACACTTTTTATTGAAGCATCGAATATTATTTAATCTATAAAATAAGTAATCAATTATCTATCGGCTAAATAAACGAGAAACATTTTATGAGTAAAAAACAACAAGAAACAGTATTATGGGTAGATTTGATGCGTGAGAGGCTGAAATATTCGACGAATGGCTTATATATTTTAGAAATTGAATATTATTTAAACAAAATTGCCGAAAATTTGCATGATGACAGGCTAGTTGATGATTATATCTACAACCTGCAAATGTTACGCATTCAAAGACAACAGGAAATTTCTAATTTAAATTAGTTTAAGCGCGATTAGACTTGTCCATTTAATAGCTTTTATTATTTGTCGCCTTCACAGTGGGTGGGGGTATACCCGTAAGTATCTACGCCGTGCGGTTTGTGGAAAAGCGATCGCGCTACAAGATTCTGCTTCGCTCTGGTATTTTTATCTGACGGAATAATTTTTATATAAACTTTTATCGCCGCAACAAAGCGCTTCTCAATATTATTACCACAATAATTAAAATTTTGTAGCTTAGAAACCCCTGAGAATGAATTTTCAGAGCCAAAGCTCAAGTCTACTTTAATATATTCAAAATTTTGACGTATATCTGAGCTAGATCTGAATATGTAAATTTATGTAAAACTAATAGTTAGTGTAACTAAGCAAGGTTGTATTTGTTTCAACAGCAAAAAACTGTGAAACATCACCTTGACTAGCTGCTCATCCCTAACACTTAGCCCTAGTTTCTACCCCTGACATCATAAAATCAAACCTGGATAGCTGAAGGCATAAAGATGATTAAAGAAATAACTCGTCGCAACTTTATCGCAACTGCTAGCCTTGCTACAGGCTTTGCTTTAGCAGTACAGCCTGTGACAGCGAAAGTCATCACCACCGATTCTCAAGGATTAGTCGCAGGTGCGGTGAAAATTCCTGTAGCAGATGGAGAAATTCCCGCTTATAGAGCGCAACCAGCAAGGGGTGAGAATTTCCCGATTGTGCTGGTGATTCAAGAAATCTTTGGCGTACACGAGCATATTCAAGATATTACCCGCCGCTTTGCTAAGTTGGGATATTTAGCGATCGCACCGGAATTATTTGTCCGTCAGGGTGATGTGTCAAAATTAAGCAATATTGACGAAATTCGCCCGATAGTAGCTAAAGTCCCCGATGCTCAGGTATTATCTGACTTAGATGCCACTGTAGCTTGGGCGGCAAAATCTGCCCAGGGAAACGCCCAGAGAGTTGGAATTACGGGTTTTTGCTGGGGTGGGCGAATTACTTGGTTATATGCAGCACATAATCCTCAAGTAAAAGCTGGTGTAGCTTGGTATGGCAGACTAGTAGGTAATGCAACAGAACTGCAACCCACGCATCCTGTAGATATTGCTGCAAAGCTCAAAGTTCCCGTACTTGGATTGTATGGCGGTAAGGATACAGGCATTACTTTAGATACAGTAGAGCAAATGCGCGATCGCTTAAAGTCTAGCAGTAGCAAATCGCAAATTATCGTCTACCCTGATGCACCCCATGCCTTTTATGCAGATTATCGCCCTTCCTACCGGGAAAAAGAAGCAAAAGACGGTTGGAACCGCCTGCAAGCTTGGTTTAAGCAGCATGGGTTGTAAAAACTGCTGAGTACATTAAGGGCACAATATGTTGTGCCCCTACCTATATAGTCAATTTTCCATCCCCGTGAGGGGTAAGAAATTCAATACAAGTATTCATTTGCGAGAGAGAAGATGCGATCGCCATTTTCCATCCCCTTTCGGATGCATCTGGCGAAGTCGGGGTAAGATCCGTCGCTTATCCCGAAATCTCGCCGTCACCCTTCTAGGGTGACGGCTAATCCTACAAAGCCCACCTTCGTGGGCTTCGCAGCGTGAGCCAGTGGCTTCCAGCCTGCGGGCGGTGTGTCGGGTAAGCGAGAGAACAGTTTATATCACGTTATTCTTACAGCTATTTTCAGGTAAATAGCACTAAGAATTCTTGACGATGAAATAGGCGATCGCACATTCAATCATTAGAGCGATCGCTTCTAGAATTCAAATAGTGTTGGCGACACATCAATATATTCTAGAGGGCATCGCAATGCCATGCCCCTACAATCTGTCACCTTCTTTTTTCAAATTGGGATAAAATCCAAAATCTAAAATCTAAAATCTAAAATCCAAAATTGCATCACCGCTTGCGTTGTACATAGCTAACCCCATCCAGCCAAATCACACTCTTGGGATCTTGCGGATCTGTAATCAGAATGCGCCGCTCGCTAGATTTATCATCGTAAGTAATGTACAGTGTTAACCCCTGAACGCGATAGGTACCGCGCTGATTGGGTGCGACGCTGTTGATAGCAACTGATTCGTTACTTGCACCTGCACCTTGACCGCGTAGAACTCGTCCATCGGGGAAAAAGCGATATTGTTGCCATGCTACCACGGAATCACTACCGCCAATCGCTACGTTTCCTGTACCGGAGATTGAGCGAAATAAGCCGTTAAGTTTGAAATTATCTGGTAATTTAGGATATGTCTTGGAGAAAGGTAAGGCTTTCCACTCGCCTTTGTTTGCTAGTTCTATTTTGCCACCTTGACGCCGCCAACGAGTCCATTCATCTGGGTTAGCGCGTTTGTGGGCTGCAATTCCACCCTTAAAAGCTAGCCCTTCCACATTAGTTAAAGCCTCACCGTTACGAAACAGTACTACAGGATAAATATCAGTAGTTAAAAAGCCACCAATACCCATTTTTGTCCGGGAATTGAAGCCAAAGCTATCAATCTGCTTGGCAATTTCGTTATTTCCTGGGGAAGTAACAGCTTCAGGTTTTTTAGCAGCCTGTTGCGGAGCTTTTTTCGGCGTTTTCGGTGGTTGACTTCCTGATGAAATGATTTGCGGCGATACTTTAGCAAATTGAGCATCGGGTAATTGTGACAGGGATACAGCTATAGTACAAACATCAACATTGGCGCGTTGACTGGTAACTGGTTTAATAATTGCTTCTAAAGCTGTGTCTAGTTGTCGTTTTTGAGTAGGGTATTTATCAAATTCCGGTAAACGCGCGCGGATTTGGGCGACACCATTGGCTTTTTCCCAAGCTTGAACTTTAGCCGCATCCCCAGCATTAAAGCCGCTACCTTGCTGACATTGGGTAGCAAAGTAATCGAATGCTCTCACTACTAGCGCCGCCTTCATGAAGGCTTCACTTGTGATGTCAGGATTTTGCCCATAGACAACCTGCACTCCAGCCAGTGACATTACCAAAGTCATAGCGATCGCATTTACTCGCATACAAACCCCCATATCATGACGTTAACGGTGGAATTAAACGACAGTAGATATGTATAGCACCCACTCATGCAGATTATGTCAGTTATTCGCATCTTTACAGTTGTCAGTTGCTCTAGAATACAACAAATGATTAAGGGACTTCCAAGTAAAAAAATATTCCATTACTATTGTTCACTGTTGACGGTTGACTGTTAACTGTGAACCGTCAACTGTCAACAGTCAACGTTTAACGGAATAATTTATTTTTTGGAGTTCCCTAAAGTCAGAGAAATATCTTGTTTTAGCAAAGGTACGGAAATAAATGATGAATCCACCTGCAAGCGCACAAGAAAAAACTCAGCTTGAGCAAACATCAAAACCACTGGTGCAAAAAGTTGCAATTATTGGTGCTGGGCTTGGGGGTTTGGCTGTAGCTGTAGCACTCCGCAAATTAGGGTACAACGTCCAAGTATACGAAAAAGCACAAGATTTCCGTCCTGTCGGTGGTGGATTGGGTTTACTTCCCAATGGCTTGAATTTTCTCCAAGCGATCGCGCCTGAACTCGTTACATTAATTAAAAATTCAGGTTGTGAAGTAATTACAACCGTTTTGAAAAACAACCAAGGAGAAACAATTCGCACTAATCCTGCCAGCAGGTATCAGGATAAATACGGTCAGCCATTAGTAACTGTGTGGTGGTGGCATTTACAGCAAGTGCTTGCTTCTCAATTACCAGCTGATATTATTCATCTTCATCATCGTTGTCTTGGTTTTCAACAAGATGATACTGGCGTAGAAATATATTTTGATAATGGTTCTGTGGTAAGTGCAGACTTATTGATTGGTGCTGATGGCATTAATTCTGTCATTCGCGAAGTTTTAATTCAAGATGGCAAACCACGCTATTTAGAAAGCATGTCTTGGCGTGCTGTGATTAAATGCAATCAACAGGTGCTAAATCCCGGCGAACTCGGTTTTGTTAAAGGGAATCGAGATTTTATGTACCTGCTAAATGTTGGCGACGGTCATTTTGCTTGGTTGTATCGTCGCTTATCATTAGATAATAGTCTTTCGGAAAATCCAGCTGCTGTAAAATCGCGGATTCTCTCTTACATAACCGATTGGGGAGAATCATTACGTGCATTAGTCGAAGCAACACCAGCCGAGCGAATTTTAGAAGGGCCAATTTGCGATCGCTTACCAGTAAATTCTTGGAGTCAAGGAAGAGTCACCTTGTTAGGTGATGCAGCTCATCCAATGGCTCCAGCTTTAGGACAAGGCGCAAATAGCACTTTTGAAGATGCTTATGAACTAGCATATTCCTTATCTCAAGCATCGAGTTGGCAAACAGCCCTAGCTAACTACGAACAGCGCCGCATTCCCCGTACCCAAAGCATTCAAACCCGCAGCGCCATAGGTGAGATGCGCTATTACGAAACAGAAAGCGAAGCAGCAGCCAGACAAATGCAAGAGCAATCAGCCATCAGTAGAGAAGAATTTCAGGATTCCATATTCAGCTACAAACCACCTCAGGCGATCGCACTTCACGCAATTTTGGAGTCAGGATTTCAGTCCTGATTTGCGGACTAAAGCGACACATCTATCTATTCTAAAGGGCAATGCCTTGCCCATAGGTGTCAACTTAACGCAAAACCATCTTACCGCAAGGAACTGAAGTTCCTTGCTAATAGCCAAAGTCATCTCAAGATGACTAAATATCCTCAAAATCTTGAGTCTACTTCAGTAGGGGCGGGTTCACAGATATGCTCCAATAATTCACGACTATCTCGCTTAACCCGCCCCTACTTGGACTTTGGCCCTGAGAATTCATTCTCAGGCGGGCGACGCTTGTACAGAGGTATTTTTAACTTACAGCTATTTTCAGGTAAATAAACCACGCTGTAGGGGCACGGCACCGACAATCTTTTGGTACATACAATAATTTTACTGTTGCCGTGCCCCTACGACAGATGTGGTTCAAATAGGTGAAAACTGCTGTAAGTTGACACCAATGGGCAATGCCTTGCCCATACAATCTGTCGCATTCTTGTTTCAAATTGCTATTAGCTCCCCGACAATTTCATCTTTGATTGTCGGCAAATTCACTGATTACTCAATACTCAACTGTACTACCTCATTTAGTGAAAGTAGCAATGTCAGGAAATTGAAGACTTGCTACTATTTTTCCGTCGAGATTAATACCAGGTACATACCATGACAGAATCAAACCGCATCAACAAAGATAAATTTACCTATCCTCGTAGCCGTTACTATGGGCAAGTAAAACCAGAGAATTTAGTATTTAATGCCAATCTCCAAGAATTTTCACACAAAGTTGGTTATATTTCCAGCCTCGAAACCAACGGTAAGCTTTCACCAGAGGAAGCTTACGAGCAGATTAAAACAGTGTGGAAGCAGTTAAAAAAATCCAAAAAGGAATTAGGAATTACAAGTAAGTAAAATTTCCTATTTCCCTCGATTACTGAACAATTTAAGTAAGTCAGCGTCAACAAACCAAACTATATTACAAAAAGTAAATAGACTTGAACTCCTTACCATTGACAAATGACTAATGACTAATGACAGCCCTTGCCAGTTATATTTAATTACGCCGACCTACTTACCAATATTGCAATGTTGGGCGAATGAGAATCTCATTCACGTTGACACGTGGCGGTTGTGTCACAGCATAAGCGATCGCGGCAGCAATATCTTCACTTTCTAAAGGCGTCAGGGAACGACGGCGTTCTTCCATGTTTTGTTTAGCTACAGGATCGGAAATGCGATCGTTAATCTCTGTATTCACTAAGCCTGGTTCAATAATAGTTACGCGGATATGATCCTGGCAAACTTCTTGCCGCAAGGCTTCTGAAAAACCGTTCACGCCCCATTTAGTAGCGTTATATACACCAATTCCTGGCCTTGCCGTGCGCCCAGCTACCGATGAAATATTCACGATATGCCCTGCACCTTGAGCTTTTAAAATTGGTAAGACCGCATGGGTAACATAAAGCAATCCCAACAAATTGAGATTAATCATATCCTTCCAATCGGCGGTATTTCCCCCATCAATAGCACCGATAGCTGCAATCCCTGCATTATTCACCAGGATATCTATCCGCCCAAATTCTGTTTTTGTCTTGTGGACTAAATTCTGTACTTGAGCTTCATCTGTAACATCAGTAATAATGGGTAGAGCTTTACCACCAGTGGTAGCAATTTTTTCTGCCAGGGCATTTAAGCGATCGCCTCTGCGCGCAGCCAATACCACTGTTGCACCTTCATTTGCTAGAGCTATGGCTGTAGCTTCGCCAATACCAGAAGAAGCCCCGGTAATAATTGCAACTTTGCCGTCTAATTTATTTGTCATGATTAATTAACGCTTAATTGCTAAAGTCAATCCATCGGCTATGGAAATCAAGCTTAAATCTATCCGCTCATCTTGATGCAGCTTGTGATTAAACTCTCGAATCGCATTAGTAGCAGAGTCTTGCACATCTGCGTTTGCTGCTCGTCCAGACCAGAGTACGTTATCAACAGCAATCAATCCACCTGGTCTAATTAACTGTAACACTCTTTCGTAATAAGCATAATAGTTTTCCTTATCGGCATCAATAAAGGCAAAATCAAAGCTTCCTGCTTCACCTGCTGATAATAATTTATCTAAAGTCTCCGTCGCTGGAGCTAATCGCAGGTCGATTTTATCTGCTACACCAGCTGCTTGCCAATAACGCCGAGCAATATCGGTAAATTCTTCACTCACATCACAAGCAATGATTTTACCGTCAGCTGGTAACGATAAAGCAACGCTTAAAGAACTATAACCTGTGAAAACTCCTAACTCCAGAGTCTTCTTTGCGCCAATCAGCTTAACTAAAAAACCGAGAAACTGTCCTTGTTCCGGCGCTACCTGCATATTTGCTCTGGGATGACGCGCTGTCTCTTCCCGCAGTTTAAAGAGTAATTCTGGTTCGCGCAAAGAAATAGACAACAGATACTCATAAAGTTCGTTAGATAGATGCAGCGTTTTACTACGAGTCATAGGGCTTTTGGGATTGTTACAGGCAATTTTCAGCCTTAGCTTAGTCGAATTAGGGAATTTTAAATTCTGGCATTGGGCTGATATAGTTTATAATGTACATTAAATCTATCGACTTAGAGTATTTTATTTTTTGCATTGAAGGAAGACAGCGAAATGGCATTAGCCCAAAACATCAGTATCCCAGACAATCAAACAGTAAATCGCCCTTTATTCTCAAAGAAACCACTAGCGATCGCAGCCTTGTTACAGAAGCTATGGTGGCATACTAAAGGGTATACAACAGTTTTGGGTATGATGGTGCTAACCTTTGGCAGTTTGGGTTTTTTATACATCTATGTTTCCGCTAAGAAGTTAACCCAACTATCTCAGCATCATCCTGTTGTAGAAAAAAATGAATATAGATAAAAGGTTAAGAATTGTATCTTATCTAGCGCCTAATTGGTTCGGATTTTATCAAGCGATCGCAGCTTATTTAAGTCGGATTTTACCACTAGAAACCCAACTACAGCAAAGCGAAATCGATCCCTTAGAAGATCCACAGTTATTTCAAGACCAAATAGACCTAGCTTTTATTTGTGGCTTACCACTAATTCGCTATAGTCAAATAGTCTATCACCAATTGCAGACATTAGTTGCACCTGTGATGGCATCATCACGCTATCACAACTTGCCGATTTACTATGCAGATGTCATCGTCAATGCTCGTAGTCGTATCCAGAGGTTTGCAGATTTATCGGGTAAAACATTTTGCTATAACGATGCAGGTTCTAACAGTGGTTACAATTTACTCTGTCATCGGTTACTTCAAGAAACAGATCCGCAAAATTTCTTTGGTAAGACTATACAATCTGGCTTTCATCAGCGTTCAATTCGCTGGGTAGTGGAGGGATTAGCAGATTGTGCAGCCATTGACAGCGTGGTATTGGAACAGGAATTAGAAAACTCTCCCGAATTATCACAGCATTTGCGTGTGGTGGATGCTTTAGGCCCTTCTCCTATGCCACCGTTAGTAGTAGCACAGCGTTTAGGTATAGCTTTAATTGAACAAATGCGGTTAGCATTACTGCAACCCGATGCAGAGTTGCAAGCAGTGATGGCAGAATTTGGAGTTAAGCGTTTTGCTGCAGTTGAATTAGAAGATTATCAAATACTTAATCAAATTTATCGCACCCGCGCTTGTGTGAGCTTGTCTTCAATATCAGGGAATTCCAGAAAATAAATTATCCTATTTTCATAGCGACAGATTCTTTCTCCTCTGTGTCCTCTGCGTCCTCTGCGGTTTAAAAATTCTTTCTTGAACCGCAGAGACGCGGAGAGCACAGAGAGAAGAAATAAGGGACTTCCAAATAAAAAAAGGTGTTGCTGATTTATGGGATGATTTTTGTCTCACGCAAAGGCGAGGCAGCGCGTTGCGGGGGTTCCCCCCGTTGTAGCGACTGCCGTTGCAAAGGCGCAAAGAATTGACTTTCAGCTTTTTCCAGAAGTCTGAATTCATCTCGCAAATATGCAACGCCTAAAAAAATATTCCAATCATTAACTTACCAAACCCGCAACTCGTAGGGGCGGGGTTACCCCGCCCCTACTATCAACTCGGTACCTTGACACTAAGCTGTAATCCCATAAATCCGATTCTGCTGTTGTGCCAAAAACAGAGCATCTTGATAAACTTGCTCAAACAATACTCGCTGTGCATGACTACCGCCAATTTCCTGGAGGCGCGACAAAACAGGTTTGAGTTCTGCAACTGTCCTATAAAAATCACCTTGAGCATGAGCTAGCATTCCTCTAGCTGCGGGGATTGCTACCTCTAACCAACCTCTTCGGAGGAAAGGATTGATAGTCAAAGCATGATGTTGCATACTCTCTAACATCTGATTTGCTCGTTGATGATATCCAGCTTTGGCAAAGGCGTAGACATAATGCAAATCTTGAAATGGTAATGCATGTTCGCCAATGCGGCTGTCAAGATAATTACTCATATCTTGCCAGCGATCGCCTACATTTACCCTGCGTAATTCTAAACGCAATAACAACGAAATTGCCCCTACTTGGTCTTTAGGCGATTGTTTGTTTGCACGTTCCCAAACGTGAGTATCGTAAAGTTGCAGTACTTTTTGGTAGTTTTTTTGCTCTAAATAATACAGTGCAATATGCCACCAGTTATGAGTGTAGAGCATTGAATTGCTGTTTTCCCAAGTATCTGCAAAAGCCTCCATCCAAGCTATACCCTCACTAACTCTTCCCTGAGTTTCCATTACGTGAGCGATCGCATGATGCGCCCAAGGATCGTATTTATTGAGAGCGATCGCTTGACGCGCTATTTTTTCTGCTGCATCCAGTTGGTGACATTGTTCTAAACCAAACGCCACCATCCCATATAAATAATGCTGTTCTAAATTACTTGGTAAAACTTTCTCGGCAATTTGTAATAATTTATCTTTATCGCCTATGTAAAAATAATGATATTGTCCCTGCTGTACCGAGATTAAATCATGGGGAAATTTATCGGTGATTTCTTCATGAAGTGCGATCGCCACATCAATCTGCTGATTTGCCCATGCTAAAATAGCCTGCACATATAAGCGTTCTCTCGTCGTTGTCTGAGCTAAATATTTTTGTGCAGCTTGCAGATATGGTTGTGCTTGCTTCCAAGCTTGACTATTTTCTTGACTCAAATAATAAGCTGCTGCATAACCATGAGCTAATGCACAAGTGGGATCGGCTGCAATAGCTTGCAAAATCGCTGTTTCTGCATCTCTGCCATAGCCAAGCGCTTGCTCGATAAAATTATTAATAGCCGCGATCGCTTTGGCTGAATCTGTCGTGACAATCAGTCCTTGTGCATCTTTGAGCATAATTAATTCCTTACACCACAATCTGTAGAGGTGCTAATAGCATCTCTAACTAAAAACTTGATTTTAAAATACGGTAAATCGGTCGAGTAATGTGCTTATTTTTTTGAGTATGTCACATATATCGCAAAACTGCAAGTATTAACTACTGTAATTCGATAGACAAATAGTATTTTTGTCGATTTGGAAAAAAGAATGCGATAAACTTAGCGTGAACCCCGTTTACCGCAAGGAACTGAAGTTCCTTGCTCATAGCCAAAGTCATCTCAAGATGACTAAATATCCTCAAAATCTTGAGTCTACTTCAGTAGACTTGGGCTATTAGCCTGAGAATTCATTCTCAGGCGGGCGGCAAAGCTAAGAGTGAGGCTATTTTTAGCTGAAGTTGACACCAATGGGCATTGCCTTGCCCTCTAGATAGAATATATTGATGTCTCGCCAAAAGCAAAATTTGCTCCCTAAGCGCAGTCGCAGGGAGCAAAAAAAAGTAAAAGCATAAATTGACTGTAGAGTTGACGATCAATAAAATCCATCACTCCAGTATAAAACTATTCAAATAATCTAGAGGCACAGTAAACACATAATAAAGTACACGACCACCGAGAAGAACTACAGCCAAGCTAGCAAGCAATATCCAACGGTCTGGAGGTTGATAAGTATCCTCGTCAATATCGCGACGAACTGCGAAATAATGCTGAGTAGAAAGTAACACTGTTAACACGCCAACTAACGCAAATGCTAAACCCAACTTCCAACCACTACCAGGCGGTTGCGGTGCTAAAGGCGGACGAATAATTCGCAAGCGGACAATTAACACCCCAAAACCCATGAGCGCAATCCCACTTCGCATCCAAGCTAAATAAGTACGCTCATTTGCCAAATGATCCCGCACTCTGTCCGATCTATATTTCTTTTTTTCTACAATCTTTTCTGCCAATTCTTTTGCTTCTGTCTTCATTACATTTAAATCTTCAACTAACTGGCTAAAATGCGCCTACAGACTTCCCAGTAAAAAATATTCCCTGATAACAGTCAACAGTTAACAGTCAACAACTTGAAGCGGAATAATTTATTTTTCGGAGTTACCCTACTCGCTGTATAACACCTCACATTTAAAATTGTGTTTAAATCTTGTGTATAAGCATAGTTTCAGTCTATAACTCCTTCCAAATCAAAGCAAACAGTCTTTTTTGTTAAATTCATAGACTGAATTTATGGTTGTGCAGCTCATACATATAACCATAATAACCATATCACGAACATATACAACTAACTACAGTTATCCGCTAAATTTAGCGTATAATGCTTTTCAGGTAATTAAAAAACTAACCAAGCTGCACATAGTCCCAATGACGCTGGAACAGTTGCGAATTTTTTTAGCCGTAGCGGAAATGTTGCACTTTACTCGTGCAGCCGAAACACTTTATATTACTCAGCCAGCAGTGAGTGCGGCGATTCAAAGCTTAGAGACAGAATATGGTGTGCGGTTATTTCATCGCATTGGCCGTCATATAGAAATCACAGATGCGGGTAAATTATTACAGCGTGAAGCGCAAAAGATTCTTGACCATGTAGAGTTAACCAAACGCGGCTTAAAAGAGTTAAATAATTTACAACGTGGAGAGCTAAAAATAGGTGCAAGCCTCACCGTCGGTAACTATTGGCTACCAGAAAAAATAAGTCAATTTAAGCAATTATATCCTGGTATTTTTATTAATTGTAAGTTAGGTAATGCAGAAGAAATTTGTGAAGGAACTGCTGTAGGTATCTATGATTTGGGTTTAGTCACAGGAGATATTAAACCATCATTACAGCAATCTTTAGAGAAAGCAGAAATAGGACGCGATCGCCTGCAAATTGTTATCGGTAAATCTCACCCTTGGTATGGGCGTAATGAAGTTTATCTAGAGGAATTATTTAATACAAGTTGGGTAATGCGCGAGTCTGGTTCCGGCGCACAGCAAATATTTCATCACGCCTTACAAAGTTGGGGAATTGAACCCAGTAACTTAGATGTTGTCCTTAACCTGACTACCAGCGAAATGGTAAAATCCGTCGTCGAAAGCGGCGTAGGTGCAGCAGCAATTCCCGAATCAATGGTGAAAAAAGAATTACAATTAGGAACCTTACACGCCGTGCAAATTATTAACAGACAAAAAAAATGCCATAACAAATTAGAAATTATCCAACCTGTATGGAAACTCAAACACCGTCAACGGTTTCATACCAGAGTTATGAGCGCCTTTGAAGATATGCTGATTCAAGAAGATATGCAAGTTGCTTAGGTTAAAGCGGAAGTGAAAATGTTATAAATAATACTTGCCACTAAATTTTGTGGCGCTAATTGCGATCGCTCCTCATAACTTATAATTAGCCTGATAGCAAACGCATTAGGGAACGTAAGTGCCACAAGTCTTTACCTGCCCAGATTTTAGCTTCCTTACCGAAGGGGCTAGAATCTAGCAATGCTTGAAGTTCTTTTTCAAATACTTCGTTGGAGTTGTGAACCAAAATGTGAACGGGTTCAGCACCCAATTCCAACATGAAGCCAACAACACTGTAAACCAAATCAGGATCGCCGTAGATAGCGAAGCGCTTACCGTGAACCCAAGCATGGGAGTCAGTCATAGCATCAACTGCACGACCGCGTTCGATTTCTAGCTCTTCAGGAATGGGTTTACCAGTCAGTTCGCTGAGTTTAACTAGGAACTCATCAGTAGCTTTAATGCCCCAAGGACGAGAAACTACTACATCTTGCTTCCATTCTTTAGCGATGTACTCACGGGTCTTAGGAGTAGAATGAGCTTGCAGTACAACTGTAGCCTTAGCATTAATTGCATCTGCTGCATCTTCTAACTTAGTACCACCTGGGTACATATCGAATTCACCAGTGTTAGGTGCATCCAAATAATCGCTGTTGTCAGAAAGAATGGTGTAGTCGATACCGAACAGAGAAGCAATACGTTTTACTTCCCGGAGGTTACCAACGTAGGTGTCAAAACCAGAGATGAAGTTAATTTTGCCATTGCTGGTGGATTTCTTCTTACCTGCGGTTAAGGTAGAGAGAATTCCCTTCATCATGTTGTCGTAACCAGTGATGTGGGAACCAACAAAGCTAGGAGTGTGAGCGTAAGGAACTGGGAAATCTTGAGGAACAGAACCAGCGTTCTTAGCGTTAGTAATAAACGCTTGTAAGTCATCCCCGATAACCTCAGCCATACAGGTGGTGCAAACTGCAATCATCTTGGGCTTGTACAGAGTGTAAGAGTTTGCCAAGCCATCAATCATGTTTTGCAAACCACCGAACACGGCTGCATCTTCAGTCATGGAAGAAGACACACCAGAGAATGGTTCTTTGTAGTGACGGGTTAAGTGGGTACGGAAGTAAGCCACGCAACCTTGAGAACCTTGAACGAAAGGTAAAGTACCTTCAAAACCAACCGCAGCGAACATAGCGCCTAAAGGTTGGCAACCTTTAGCAGGGTTAACTGTTAAAGCTTCACGAGCGAAGTTCTTTTCACGATAATCCCAGCTTTTTGTCCATTCCGCAACTCTTTCTACTTCTGCGGGGTCGTGACCGTTTTCAAACTCTTTCTTGTTTTGGAAAAGTTGTTTGTACTCCGGTTGGTGGAATAGCTCTACGTGGTCTTGAATTTTATCTGGATTCTGAGGCATTTCTGGATCTCCAAGCTGACTGAATTCGTGACTGACTGGTCAAAGATGAGGATTTCTAGCGGATTGAGTCACGAGAGTTGCAGGTGGGGAGCGGGAATATTAATCAAAATTCAAAATGCAAAACCAAAATTCCCATTTTAATTTTTAATTTTGAATCTTGGATTCCCAATTCCCCCCTGGGGTTTTAAGCCCCAGGCCCCTTCTAATCTCTCGATTCCATGTCCTTAAACGGTAGCTTTAGCCTTAGCTCCAGCTTTCTTGCTCCAAGGAGCACCAATTAAACCCCAGGTTGGGCTGTTGAGTGCCAAATCCATATCACGAGCGAAGATAGCAAATCCGTCATAACCGTGATAAGGGCCGGAGTAATCCTTTTTATGCTTCAATGACTTTCAGTAGCCTAATGTTCGCCGCAATCAATGTCAGTTTCAAACATTGTTCGCCCAGAACACATTTATTTTTAGGCTAAATCTAGGCTAAAGATACCGCAATGCATAACCAGGGTCAAGACAAATATCAACAAGCTTTTGCTGACTTAGAGCCAGTTTCGTCTACCGATGGCAGTTTTTTCGGCTCAAGTCTGCAAGCACAGCAGCAAAGAGAACACATGAGAACAAAAGTCCTGCAAGAGTTAGAGAAAGTAAATCTGCGTTTGAAGTCTGCAAAGACAAAGGTAACAATTCGCGAATCTAACGGAAGTCTGCAATTACGGGCGACGTTACCAATTAAACCGGGGGATACAGATAAAAATGGGACTGGGAGAAAGCAATATAATATTAGTTTAAATATTCCCGCCAACTTAGATGGATTAAAAACGGCGGAAGAAGAAGCTTATGAATTAGGTAAGTTAATTGCACGGCATACCTTTGAATGGAATGATAAATATTTAGGTACTGAGGCAATTAAAAAAGATTTTCAAACTGTAGGAGAATTACTCGCCAAGTTTGAAGATGAGTATTTTAAAACTCATAAACGCACTACTAAAAGCGAGCATACATTTTTTTATTACTTCTCAAGAACACAGAGATTTACTAATTCTCAAGATATCGCCACGGCAGAAAATTTGCTAAATGCTATTGAAAAAATCGATAAAGAATGGTCTAAATATAATGCAGCTAGAGCCATAGCGGCATTTTGCCAAACATTTAAAATCGAAATTGATTTATCTAAATATTCTAAAATGCCCGATCGCAATTCTCGCAACATACCCACAGATGGGGAAATAGCCACCGGAATTGCCAAGTTTGCAGAGTATCTGCATACTAGAGGTAATCAAGTAAATCAAGAAGTGAAAGATAGCTGGCAGCTTTGGCGCTGGACTTATGGCATGTTAGCAGTTTTTGGTTTACGTCCGCGAGAATTATTTATTAATCCCGATATTGATTGGTGGTTGAGTCAAGAAAATATAGATTTAACCTGGAAAGTTCATAAAGATTGTAAAACAGGGGAAAGGCAAGCCTTACCTTTACATAAACAATGGATTGAAGAATTTGATTTAAGAAATCCCAAGTATTTAGAAATGCTAGTGACAGCGATTAGTAAAAAAGATAAAAATAATCATGCCGAAATCACAGCTTTAACCCAAAGAGTTAGTTGGTGGTTTCGGAAAATTGGCTTAGATTTTAAGCCTTACGATTTACGCCATGCTTGGGCAATTAGGGCGCATATTTTAGGCATACCAATTAAAGCGGCGGCAGATAATTTAGGGCATAGCGTACAAGTACATACCCAAACTTATCAGCGTTGGTTTTCCCTGGATATGCGGAAGTTGGCTATTAATCAAGCTTTGAGTAAACGGGATGAAGTTGAATTGATTAGAGAAGAGAATGCAAAGTTAAAGATGGAGAATGAAAAATTAAAGTTGGAAATTGAGAAGTTAAAAATGGAGTTAGTTTATAAGCGGAGTTAAACTATCTCAACAAATAATCTTTGTTTCTGATAATATGTTATGATTGCTATTAATAGTAAAGCAAATAAAATCAGATGGCAAGATTAATACTAAATCAAATACTTGAGCAGCTTGAAAGTTTAGAAATAGAAGAACTTGAGCAACTGCATCAGACGGTAGCAAAATATCTTGCAAATAAAGAAGAAAATGTTAAGCAAGCAGCTTTTCATAAGGCTTTAATTGATGGTGGTTTAGTTAAGCAAATAAAGCATCCTATATATGAACCAATAACGGAGAGAAGACTTATTCAGATTGAGGGTAAACCTATTTCTGAAACTATCATTGAGGAACGCCGTTAGATGGCAATTTATTTTATAGATAGTAGCGCATTAGTGAAACGTTATATTAGGGAAAATGGATCGAACTGGGTATTGGGGTTATTTGATCCATCTCTCAATAATGAAGTATTTATTGCGGCAATAACTGGTGTAGAAATTATAGCAGCAATTACTAGACGCTCGCGCAGTGGTAGTATTAGCATTACAGATGCAGCCATAATACGTAATCAGTTCAAAAGTGATTTACAAAAAGACTATCAAATTGTTGAAATCACAGACAATATTATTAATTCAGGAATGGTATTGTCTGAAACTTACGGCTTACGAGGTTATGATGCTGTTCAATTAGCAGCAGGTTGTGCAGTTAATAGCCTGTGTATTGCTAATGGATTACCTCCGATTACTTTTATTTCCGCAGATAATGAGTTGAATGCAGCAGTGTTAAGTGAGGGATTATTGATTGAAAATCCTAATAATCACCCATAGTTAATGCGGTGCGGTGCGTTGCGCGACAACACACCCTACTTAGTAGTTACTCAATCTCAATTTAATAACTAGCAACAATAAGTAAAATTACGGGCATATCATTATAATGATGTGATTGGTTTGTTTGTTAAAACTCAACTATTGTGAAGTTGCTAATAAAACGTTTTGCTAATGAGTCGCAATATAACGGTAAATAAACTCTTGGTGGTTTTTATGCGTAATAACCCACTTGTTAATGCTTTTAGGCAAGAAATAAAGTAGAAGAAGTTACTTGTTAATGAAGGAAGCATTTTAATGCTCAGAATAGACTTAGGATTTGTGGACAATTTTGGTGGATCAGTAATAACCATTGATATTCCTACTGCTACTCTAACTTTGGGTAGTGCTGCTATTGGTGCATATGTAGGATCGGTTGTTGGTGGTCCTGCTGGTACAGCAATTGGCGCAGTTGTAGGGGCTAGTGTTGGAAGAATAGCTGCCGCAGGTCCATTAGAATACTGTAGAATTACGATTTTAGGTAATCGTCAGATGGAAGCAGCCTTTAGCTATTCACCACATCTACTAACGGAGGGTGCGGCTGTCTAGCATAATCGCATTTCTTACGTAGGGTGTGTTGTCGCGTAGCACAACGCACCACCCCATTATCTCAAACATCCCAAATATCCGACGCAAACCACGCTCTACGGCTAAACAAAAGGTGATGTCTGCGGAGTTGGTTACTGAATAGATACTGATTTCTACAATAATCAGGAGTGCGAATCGCTCTTTTGTAAAAATGCGATCGCACTTCACTCGCTGCCAATGCTTCGATATCATAGGAATATCAGGTTCTGGTTAGCAGATCGGATTATGGAAAGCATTAAGGTTAGGACATATATTGGTAATGACGGAATTCTACAAGTTCAGCTGCCGCCAGAAATTATTAACCAAGAGTTAGATGTGGTGATTGTCTTTCAACCTGTGATTCAGGAAGCCTCACAGTCTGCAAGCAAAACACCCCAAGAATTAGGATACTCGCACAAGTTTGTTGCTGAAGTAGTAGGTAGTTGGGAAGGTGAACCACTTGAACGTCCAGAGCAGCTTGCTTTTGAGGAAAGGGAGGAAATTCTGGTAATAAGTTAGGTTAGATAGCAATCTAGATTATGCTTGTGGACTGTTGAGGCGATCGCATTTTTACAAAAGAGCGATCGCACTTCACTCGCTGCCAATGCTTTGATTTTATGGGTTAAAATAAGAAAAATTCAAGAGATACCTCAATTTTTACCTATTAATAATCTGTGATATGCCTCTAAATGAGTTGCTAGCGGCTGTTAGTAAGCTAACCCATCAAGACAAACTGCGCCTGATACATTTTCTCTTGCTGGAAGTAGCAAGGGAAGAAGGATGCAATTTAGAATCTCCTGATAATCAAAACCAGGAAAATATGCTTTTACAGCAACTAGAATCAACTGAAGCAGTTGTATGGTCTCCTTATGAAGCGTATGAAGCTGCTCAGACATTATCTGAACTGTTGATAGCAGCGAAAAAAGAAGGTGATGCTTGAGGGTAAAAGATTTCCGTTTATTGAGCGTAGCATAACTGTTGGTGTTTCTAGCGCTATGCCCTATTTACCATTGACTTTAAGTTTTAGAAACAGAGCTATTGAAGTCATGGCTTTGCTGGATACAGGTGCAAGTGTTAACGTATTACCTTATGAAATTGGTTTGCAACTAGGAGCAATTTGGGAAGAGCAAACAGTCCCAATTCAGTTAAGCGGGAATCTAGCGAGTATGGAAGCACGGGGTTTAGTGCTATCAGCTAAAGTTGCAGAATTTCCTCCTGTCTTACTTGCATTTGCTTGGACAAAATCAACAGAAGCACCTCTAATTCTCGGACACATGAATTTCTTTACAGAGTTTGATGTTTGTTTTTACCGCGCTGATTTAGCTTTTGAGGTGCGTCCTCGAAGAAAGTAAACTGCTGCTCTTCTGGGTGAAAAACAGTCACAATAAATACATTCCCTAACTGTTCTCGTCACAGCAGAGGTAATCAGGTGCAAATCGAACAAACCGAAGTAATAATTCCTACTCCCGGCGGACAAATGCCGGCTTGGTTATGTACCCATGCTGAAGGTAAACGCCAGCCAGCCGTTATCTTATTAATGGAAGCATTTGGTTTAACATCGCACATTCGCGATATTGCAGCACGAATCGCCAAAGAAGGTTACGTAGTTCTCGCGCCAGATTTGTACTATCGCGAGTTACCTAACAATAAATTTGGCTACGATGAAGTTGAGTCAGCGATGGCGATGATGTATCGTCTCGATTTTGGTAAACCCATGAAAGAAGATATGCAGGCGGCGTTAATTTATGTAAAATCACGCACTGATGTGTATCCTGATAAAATAGGCGTGACTGGTTTTTGCTTAGGTGGGGGTTTGAGTTTTTTCACCGCTTGCTATTTATCATCAGAGATTGCGGCGGCGGCTCCTTTTTACGGCATGGTTCTCGATGAGTGGTTGGTTGAGGCAAAAAATATTACAGTGCCAATTTACTTATTTTTTGGCGGTGTCGATCCATTTATTCCGAGCGATCGCATCAAGCAAGTTGAGTCTCGGTTACAAGAACTCGGTAAAGAATACAGTATTAAAGTCTATCCTGACGCCGATCATGGGTTTTTCTGTAATGAGCGTTCTTCCTACAATCCTGTAGCGGCTGAAGATGCTTGGCGAGAGTTGACAGGGTTTTTCCGCAAACATCTTCAGTAGAAATAAAAAACTAAATCCTATATATGGGTAAGGGTTTAGCAATGCTAAACCCCTACGAAAAATCTATCTGGCTCGAGATTTTTGTAAATTGGTATTACTCGGTGCAAATATGTTTGCGATCGCATCTACAAACAGACTTAATTTTGCCTACTGCGAATTAAGCTTGTTCCCAAAGTGCGCGGATTTCATCGGGAAGCCAGCCAGCAATTTCTTGAATCCGTTCTGGAGAAAGTTCGTCTTTGGTTGCAGCAAATACCGCTTGAATCGCTCGATCTCTGTCTACTGTTCCGGGAATTCCGCTTTCATTAGCAACTCTGGTAAGAAACAGATTAGAATCAATGCCAATGGGAGCCGGGCCGCGCAAAGGTTGACGAACGCGACTTAAAAATCTCACAATGGGGTTAGTATCTTTCCAGAGTTCAGCAACTTCCATTTGCAGCGCTTTTTCATCTGTCTCTAAAGCTGGATGATGCAATTCTGATTCAACGCGATCGATCGCATCGGTTGTCATCAAGTCGCGCATCACGCGAAATACGACTTCGCTAAAGTCTCTAGCATCATAAAGATCCGCGAATCCGCTTCTCACCATCACTTTTTCTAGGAAAGAGCGATTTTCATCCGCGATCGCAGTGCGAGCATCTTCAATCTCTGTGGGGTCAACTTCTGGAATGTTTTTTCTAAATGTTTGATCGGGCATAGTTCTTTGTTTATTAATCTTGAGTCTTTATGCTTACCTATGTAAGGTCGCACAAATCAAAAACACTTGGTCTCATCCAGAAGTTCGAGATGTCATATATCCAAAAGTAAGAAATTCAGCCGCTAAATTTCCTCTGGCTAGTTTCAAAGCGGAATAGCTGAGGATTTGATACCATAATCAAAATGAGTGATCGCCGTCTTGAGCAGATATGCAAACTTCCTATGACAAAGCGCAAGAAAAGCAATCTCCAGTGGATTAAACAAACCCTTGAACTCAAACCCGATCATCGTTGGGAATCGCCATCAGGCTACAAAATCTTTGTAGCCAATCGCGGCGCTGTTCGCTTCAATGTACCCCAAAATTGGGTTTTTGAGCCACAAGAAAAATCTTTCAAGTTCATGGACAAAAAACCACCCAATGATGATTGCTGTCTAGAAGTATCTTTTAATCAACTTCCGCCTAATGATTGGAGTATGTTTCCCCTCAAAGCCACCTTGCGCAAAATCATGGAAGATGATAGCCGCAATGTGATTGAAAGGGGAGAAATTATTACCGTCAAGCGCCAAACAGCCAAAATTGTCTGGACAGAAATTAAATTTATTGATACCCAAACCGAACCCAGAGACGCTTTTTCCCGGACTTGCATTGGTTTAGGCTCAAATATTCAATGTTTAATTACATTCGATTATTGGGCGGATCAAGCAGAAGAATTAACACCAATTTGGGATGAAGTAATTCGCAGTTTAACACTGGGATTATATATCCGCGATCCTCGCACTGGTTTAGCTTATCCAGATTAAAAATCAACACAAAATGATAACTACTTTAATCTCTGCAACAGATCTTACAAGTGCTAGAGCCGAAATAGAAGTTAATTATTTTGGTACCCTAAATATGTGTCGTGCATTTGCCCCAGTTTTGCAAGCTAATGGCGGTGGCGCGATTGCCAAATTAATTTAATTGAGAGTTGAGTACAGATTACCGTTGATTGTAGGGGCACTGGCACTGCCATGCCCCGAAGCGCGTACCTAATTTACCTGCAATATACTGTATATATAGGAATCCGATTTGATTTCTGAAAAAATCTAAGTATATGTAGGGTGCGTTATCACGAAGTGTAACGCACCGTATTATGGGATTTGGTGCGTTGCGCTGCGCGACAACACACCCTACGTATTTGTTAAAAAATCAAATATGAATCCTATATCAGTAGTAAGGGTACAACATTTTTGTACCCTTATCATTGTATGTATTAGGTTGGTTTGAACGAAGTGAAACCCAACAATTATAATACTTTAATATGTTGGGTTTCTTCCTTCAAGCCAATTTACATTCGGATCGTATTTTTTGTGAAATGGTGTAAACCGTGGTGCCTTGCGCTATGCGACAACACACCCTACTGAGAATTTTTTAAATATTAGTTCGGTTGCATATAAAATAAGATATTGTTTCAACTAAGTAACAAAGTAGGAATAAACAGAACTATATTTAGCAATTTCCAAAAATTGGCATTGATTTTCTAGTAAGGACTGAAGTACGCACAACAAACCTTTAACTATTTACTCTACTAGATTTATCTATAGTTAGATTATTTTCCAAAAAATATGAAAAAATTATTGATTACTGGCGCGAGTGGTTTTTTAGGATGGCATATTTGTCAATTAGCTAAAACAGAATGGGAAGTTTACGGTACTTATTTTTACCATGCTCTAGAAATACCTGATGTCAAGATGCAAAAAGTTAACTTGACAGAATTTCAAGAATTAAAAGATATATTTAATAATATTAATCCAACCGCAGTTATTCATACTGCAGCACTTTCTCAACCCAACTTTTGCCAAAATAATCCTGAAGAATCCTATCAAATTAATGTCACAGCATCATGTAATATAGCTGGACTTTGTGCAGATTATCAAATTCCTTGTGCATTTACATCAACAGATTTAGTTTTCAATGGCTTAAATGCTCCCTATAAAGAAACAGATACAGTATGTCCTGTAAATATTTATGGAGAGCAAAAAATTCAAGCTGAATTAGGTATGTTAGCAAGATATCCTAAAACCGCAGTCTGTCGAATGCCATTAATGTTTGGCACAGTTACGCCAACTGCAAACAGCTTCATTCAACCTTTTATAAATACATTAAAATCAGGTAAAGAACTGAATTTATTTATAGATGAATTTCGTACACCAGCAAGTGGTACAACTGCTGCTAAAGGCTTATTATTAGCTTTAGAAAAAGTTCAAGGATTAATTCACTTAGGCGGTAAAGAAAGAATTTCGCGTTATGATTTTGGTCAGTTATTAGTAGAGGTATTTCAAATTAGCGATGCGAAAATTAAAGGCTGTTATCAAAAAGATGTAAAAATGGCAGCACCAAGACCTGCAGATGTTTCTTTAGATAGTTCTAAAGCCTTTGCGTTAGGATATCAACCATTATCTATAAAAGAAGAATTAACAGCATTATTTACCAGACCATATTTTAGTTGAGGAAATAATCATGAAGAGCGTGAATAAAGAACCTCTGACGACAAAATGCAATTATTTTCAAATACAAATTAATTAAAATGAAATACCAACAACTAAGAAGGAATTCAACGCCAAAACGCCAAGGACGCAGAGAGAAGAGGAAATAGAAGGAATCTATGCTTAACTGATAGCAATTTGTAAAAAGAATGCGACAGATGGTAGGGGCATGGCACTGCCATGCCCTCTAGAATATATTGATGTGCCGCAAAAACTATATAAATAAAATCACGCAAGGACAAAACCTTTGCGTGATTTTTAATAGTTATGTATTACCAATAACTACTGCTGTGAATAAGCTTCCATTGGCAGACAAGAACAGACAAAATTCCTATCGCCAAAAGCTGCATCAATTCTACCGACGCTCGGCCAGAATTTATTTTGGCGAGTCCAAGGTGCGGGGTAGGCGGCTTGTTCGCGAGAATAGGGATGATTCCATTCGCCAGTGACTAAATGTTGGGTTACCCAGCACAAAGCCTCTTCTGGTCTACGTTCCTCAACCTAACCTTGTATATTGAGAGTTTAAAAACAAGCCCTAGCCCCTAAACCCTATTTCGGGCTAACCTTGTCAATCACCTTAATTTGTCCATCATCGCCAACAGTCCAAACATCGTAGACACCAACCACATCACCATTAGCGTCAATATCTACGTTACCACTGGCTCCTTGGTAGTTAATAGTTTTACCTTCTTTCAGTAATTTTAACCCCTCACAAACATCGGTAACTTCTGTACCAGGCCCAGCAGAAACTTCTCGGATTTTACTGGCGATACCTACACCTGTATTTTCCTTAGCAGCTTGCGCAGCTAAGGCTAAAAGTGCAGCTGCGTCCCAAGATTGAGGTGCGTATTCTCCAGGAGTACCGCCTTTTTTCTCTTTCCACAGCTTGTTAAAACTTTCCAAAGCTTTACCATCAGAACCGGGTACTGTACCGATCGCGCCAGCTAATATGTATTTACCGTCACTACCTTTACCCACTTGCTCTGGGAAAGTAGGTGCTTTTACCCCATCTGTGAGCAGAATTTGCACACCTTTCGTCAAGCCTTGCTGATAAGCCGCTTTGAGGAACAAACTACCTGTCTCCGCATAAAGTACCGCTAATACAGCATCCGGTTTCCCCGCAAAAGCCGCACCAGCTTCGGTATCAAATGTCTGGGCTTTCGGGTCATAGCGGACTGGTTTATCTTTATTAACTACAGTTCCGCCTAATTTTTCAAAAGTTTCTACAAATGCTTTTTCAAAACCAACACCGTAGTCATTGTTAATCACTACAGTGGAAACGCGCTTAAATCCTTTTTTCTTAGCAAGTTGAGCTAAAGCTAGTGCTTGATAGGTATCTGGGGGAGCAGTCCGCGCCCAAAAGCCTTGAAAGTCACCTTTTTTCGCCTTTTCTGTAAATACCGGGCTGGTACTACCAGGAGAAACCAGCATCACTTTATTGGGTGTAGCTACGGAGATAGCCGCAGTAGAAACGCTACTAGCAAAAGAACCCACTACACCAGCAACCTTATCTAAAGTCGCCAGTTTAGTCATACCCGCAGCACCAGCTTTCGGATCGGTTTGATCGTCTACTGGAACTAAGGTTACAGGTTCACCATTAACGCCACCACATGCATTAACTGTATCAACCAGCAAAGGAACCGAACCCACCATTTGCTGACCGATAGATGCTAAGTCACCAGTTGTAGGTAATAGAGAGCCTATTTTCAATCCCTTAGCGCTACTTGGTGCGGTAGTTGAGTTACCTGCTGGACTAGCGGAAGTTCCAGTGCTACCTGTGGTATTGGGGTTTGTCGCAGTTTCACTACAAGCCCCTAAAAATACGCCTGTTGCTAGGGTAGCCACACTCAAGGCTAAAGCAGTACGAATTCTGTGCATAAATACTTTCACTCCTCTATTCTTTAGGAGTCTGAAAGTAAGATTCTAACTATATTTTCAGGTTAGATAGCTTTAAACAGACTCCAAAGCATAAATAATATCATCCTCCTGCAGATATAGACGTAGTTACGCCGACATTAATACCTATATCTGAAGACAGATTTTGATAGAGTGTGAATAGCTTTGATCGCCACTTGATGAATAATCTGATAATATTAAGTTTTTTAACAGTTTCCGCAAGTCATCAAAAAGGTGGGTGGGTATTCACATTTCCGAATCTTGAAAGAAATAAAATATACATTTACTACAAATGATGAGCGTGATTCCCAAGGGCATAATTTATTTTTTGCCAGTCCCAGATTGGAGAATACCAATTCAGTAGTCAAAGCATTTTAATAGATGGTGAGCCAATTTTTAACAGGTTATTACTGAGATAATCAACCCTCAAATTGTTGCACCATCTACATAGTAAAAATTGGTTTTTATTTTTCTTGAAAAGCCATTAAATAACTTTATTCTGGCTTATGAGCAATCCAATATTTACTTAAAAAATGGGTTTGTGTCTCAATATTTGCAAATCCTGCTTTTTCTAAACGTGCTACCAAATTATCATTAATGTAATGCTTGTAGTAAGGTTCATGGTATTGTGTGTGGAAGTTGTGCATGATCGCACCCATTTCCGGAGAGTCATCTAATTGGATTGAGTCACAGATAATAAACATTCCACCTGGTTTTGTCACTCGAAAACATTCGTTTATGACCGTCTGACGAACTGTTGCTGGTAGCTCATGAAAAAGAAAAACAGAAGTGACAGCATGAAAATAATTATCTACATAAGGTAGCTTTTCAGCATTGGCTTGTAAGAGTTGTGGTAATTCACCAGGAATTTGCGATAAAATTTCATTTGCTTTACGCAAATAAGCTGGGGATAAATCAGTACCATATAATGATGCTTTAGGCAGGGCAGACCGAATCATCTTCAGAGTATGGCCAGTTCCACAAGCTACATCTAAAATCCGAATTTTGTGTGCTCTAACTGACTGAAAAACCTTTAAACCTTGCTTAAGAGGCGCAAGAACACGCCGACGCATTGCATCAGATGTTCCATTAAATAAAAGTTCGACTTGCAAGTCATATAAATTAGCAGACATATCACTTAAATAGCCATCAGATTGATGATGGAAGTTCTGCAAGTAGTAACCAGGATATCCATCTGTCTCGATTGCTGGCGAAAAGTTTTGATATTTACTTTTTTGTAGTCGATTTAATATTTGAGTAATATCAAGCCATATCATGGGATACATAAGGAAAAAATCTTCCCAGCGATTATCAAACAGTAAAGCTTTTGGATAAACTCCTGCTTCAGCATCCTGCCAGTCTATTTCTAGTAAATTGTTATATTTTTGTTGTAATTGCAATAATAACTCGTTTGGGATTTCTTCCATCCTCTGTTTAAATTTTGGAAGCAATATATTACTAATTTGTTCAACTAATATTTTGTGAGTTTGACCAAAAAAAGCTTTGCCTTGTTGGAATGTTTGATAGCTAAATTTAGTTAAAGTATCAGACATAAAAATCCTTTATGTGGTTGATTTGAGTTAACTATTTTTTTATTACTATTGCCGGATAATCATCTAGTATCCATTAGCAAAAGCTGTTCTGATTGCTGAAGAAGCTCCATTTCTTAAAGAAGTAGTCTTTAAGTTAAATTTAAGTAACAAAAGTTTAGGCATTAAAATAAATTGTAAAAAAAATATAAAAATATGTCTAGTTATTTTAGGAATTTTTTGTGTAGATTTACTGTCAATCTCATATTGACAAAAATCTGTGATTGTGCATTAAAAAATATTTTCCTGACGCTATTTCAGGATCGAAAGCCAAAAATTTTTTCAAATACTAAACTGAGAGAATTAGCGTTTTTGCTCTGACTGTCAAGGCATATTCAATCAATCAATAGCCTGTTTCTTGGCTTGCTTTCGAGGTATCATCTTCAGTAGACAGACAAATCTAAATATTAATAATTAGGACAGTAGCGATCTTCACTTAAAAAGCGAATTGTCGGATTTTTGATAGTAGTTTTAATCTAATACTAATTCTTTATGAAGCTGCACATTAACGCCCGCAGCTTAGAAGCCTGAGGCTAAACAAACATAGACGCGGAGCGGCTTCCTGCAGGGTAGCCTGTCTGCCCAGGCTAAATTAAATGCATCTTCATATTGAGTTAGTATAGGATATAACATATTTAATTTGCGTATTAAATTCTATCAATCTTTTGTGGGGCAGACAAAATGCCTGACTCGATAATACGGGGAGCATCCCAATTTTGACGCAATACCCTAGAAGGGTATTGCTATACCAACAAAGCCTGCCTTCGCAGGCTAAAAGTTTGATAGCCTGCGAAGGCAGGCTTCGTATTTCTAGCCCCACCCTTATAGGGTGAGGGCTTTTTTGCACATTTGGGATGCTTCCATAATACAAAGACTATAGTTAGTATGTATTAGCTTTAATGTTGTTGAGGATATTCTGGGACACTTAACAACAAAAAAGAGATGAAAATTTAATTTCATCTCTTTTTCACTAGGTCGAAAAACGGAGAGGGAGGGATTCGAACCCTCGGTACGGAGTTGCCTGCCGTACAACAGATTAGCAATCTGCCGCTTTCGACCACTCAGCCACCTCTCCAAGCTGTCACGAATATTAATAGTAGCGGATACTGTGAGGAAAGTCAAATACTTTTTTTAGTCATTTGTCATTCTTACAAAGTTCTGATGCCTGCGGCAAGCCGCTCCGCGTCTACGGAGGTTTCCTCCGATCAGACTTTGCGCTTTGTCATTTGTCATTGGTTAAAAGCGGTGGGGCTATTGAACCTTGCCGAGCGCCGATGAATTTTTGTACGGGCGGGTTTAAGCGATATGTCTTTGTTTCCATAAAAATCTCGTAAAACCCGCCCCTACTGACTATTGACTAATTTTCATAGGACTTGCGATCGCATCCAAGCCAAGGGTAAGGTACGCAATTTTTTCCACTGGGGGACGTAGGCACGTTGAGCGAACACATCGTAATCATTGCGTTCAATGACGTTTAAAATTTGACTGTAATGCATCAACGCTGCCCACACAGGTAACCGGGCATCGGCACAGAGGTAGGAAATTCCTCTTTCTGCTTTAGTGTAGAAGTCTCTGGCGCGGGTAATTTGGAAGTCCATTAAGGCACGCCAGCGATCGTCTACAACACCCTTAAATAGCTCTTCCTCGGTATAGTTAAATCTTGCTAAGTCTTCTAAAGGAATGTAAATTCGCCCTCGGCGCGCATCTTCGCCAACGTCTCTCAAGATATTGGTAAGTTGCTTGGCAATTCCCAAGGCAATTTCTTCTTTTACAGGGACGTAAGGCTGTTGTTCGCGATACCAAGGTGCGGTGTTGCGATTATCATCCAGCCCCATGATCGCTGTGGACATCAAGCCTACAGTGCCAGCGACGCGGTAACAGTAGAGGTATAATTCCTCAAAAGTTTCGTAGCGACTGCGGTATAAATCCATGCGCTGACCGGCGATCATATCCCGAAAGGGTTGAATGTCTACCGGAAAGCGTTGAATGGTATCTGCTAAAGCAACATCAAAGTTTTCTACTGGCTGTCCAGCAAAAATCGCTTCTAGCTGCTTCTCCCATAAATCTAGGGTTTCTGGCGTAGTCATAGCAGATGCAGGGCCATCTACCAGCTCATCTGTCCGGCGACACCAAGCATAAATTGCCCAAACGGCGGGACGCTTTTCTTTACTCAACAGCAAAGTGCTGAGGTAAAAAGTCGCGGAATACTTGGCGATGAGTTGCCGACAAAGTTTGTAGGAATCGTCTACAGAGACCAGCGTTTTCATGCGCGGGGGTGAATCAGGCAGTTGCAGCATTCGTTGCGGGCGATCGGGTGAGCGTTTGCGGGTTTGAGGCACTTGCCACCGGGACTGCTTGCGAGATCGCCTGCGCTGTCAGCTTACCAGAAAGTACGGCCCCTTCCATACTGGCTAAATAGCGTTGCATGGTGTAATCTCCAGTGAGATAGAAGTTAGCGATCGGGGTTTTCTGCGAAGGACGGTGCTGTTGACGACCGGGAGTCGCTTTGTAAACTGAACGCGGCGTTTTCACCACATGATATTTCAGCAGCTGGGCTGGATTGTCTCCACCAAAGTGTTGGGGGAAGAGTTTTTCTAGTTCGGCAAGGGTTGCATCGACAATTTCCGCATCGGATTTGGCGATCCAATCTTTCGCCGGTGCTAGAACTAATTCCAGCATTGAGCGATCGGGATTAGCATATCCACGGCAGGTATTGCTCATATCAGCATAAACGCTGAGGAGGGGCGATCGCGAAAATAGTAAGTGGTCAATTTCTGTTAACTTGCGATCAAACCACAGATGGAGGTTAATTACTGGTACTCCTTCTAAGCCATCTAGCTGCTGGAAAAACTCCATTTGCTTCCAGGGTGCTGGTAGCATGACCTTGAAGGGGTCAACGGGCATGGCAGATACATACAAATCAGCCGTTAATACTTCATCTTCTGCCCCATCGAGTCCCCGAATTAAGAATCCCCTGACGGTACCATCTTCGTTGAGCAAAATTTCTTTTAAAGGGGCATTTAATCTGACTTCACCACCGCGTTCGGTGATGTAATCTACTATTGGCTGACACAATCGCTCAGTTGGTGAACCATCTAAGAAAGCCATTGTGGAGCCTTTCTTTTCTTGCAGAAAGCGATTGAGGGCTGTCAGCAGAATAGTCGCAGAAATTTCTTCTGGCCCAATGAAGTTTAATGCTTTAGACATAGCAATAAAAACTTCTTTTTCTACTCTTAGGGGAATGTTTTGCTTTTGCAGCCATTCCGTCCAGGAGTATTTATCCATTTCTTCTACGTATTTTTGCCCTTGTACCATTGCTGGTAATAAGCCAAGGCCAAAACGAATTTTTTCTGGCCAGGTGAGCATATCGTTGTTTCGCAAAATTGCCACTATGCCATTTAAGGGTGCTGGCAAATCTGGAAAGTCAAAACGGCTATATGTACCTGGGGCCTCGGGCTGGTTGAAGATCATGGTGTGTTCTTTCCACTGCAAACGATCTTCAATCCCCAGTTCTTTGAATAGCTGCAAAATATTGGGGTATGCCCCAAAAAATATGTGCAGACCTGTTTCGTACCAGTCTCCGTCAGCGTCTTGCCACGCTGCCACTTTCCCGCCTAATACGTCTCGGCGTTCCAAGACGATGGGGGTGTGACCCGCGTCTGTGAGATATTTTGCGCAGGAAAGTCCTGCTAGACCCGCTCCCGCGATCGCTACTCGCATTTAACCCTACTGCTTTTCAATATTTCTTAATCGTTTTGCCGTTCTCATTATACGTTGCAATCTGTTACATTTAGCAGTTTTTGTGCGATCGCTTTTCTAAAAAAACTTTGAAATGTCCTGCCCTAACGCTGTTCAACCTAGCAAAAATCAAGGTTTAGCATTGCTAAACCTTGATTTTCCGACTACTGGTAATCAGACTCAGAAATTTTTTTGACTGACTTTTGCCAGGACTGGCGAAAATTCTTGGCTTTTTCTGGGTTCTACGGTCTTCATCCAAGTTATAAAGATTACCACCATTTTCCATAAAGCGTGTTTTTTGCACACTTTATCATTCATTTGTCAACCGTAAATCAACTATTTAATAGCACTCAAACCCAAAAAACCCTATGTATTTAATGAGAAACTGGAGATTTTGAATGGCGATCAGTAAGCTCCATTGCGATTAAATACTACGAGAATAGTTTTGATAATTAGCTGTAGATCGTAAATATTAGACCATTTAAATTGATAAGCCAAATCCAATTTGACTATATCTTCAAAATCCTCTATTTTAGAACGGCCATTGACTTGCCATTCGCCTGTCATTCCCGGTTTAACCAGCAAGCGTTTAAAGTGATGCGGCTGATAATTTTCAACTTCATCAAGGGTGGGTGGACGAGTACCAACTAAGCTCATATCACCCATTAACACATTCCAAAATTGTGGTAATTCATCTAAGCTAGTGCGGCGGAGAAAAGCACCAATGCGAGTAATTCGCGGGTCTTTGTGATTCTTAAAAATATTGCCTTTAGCCTGATTTTTGACTAAATGCTTCATATTTTCCGCATTGACTAGCATGGTGCGGAACTTCCAAATGCGGAAAGTTTGACCATTTAAACCGCAACGTAGCTGACTATAAAAAATCGGGCCGGGATTATCTAATTTAATGGCGATCGCTATGGGAATTGTTAGTACTGCTGTTATCGTTAAGCCAATGACAGCACCAACAATATCAATTAATCGCTTCAAGTTACAGGTAGCGGAAGGATGTACCCTTTGTTGAAAATTATAAATTTCTGGAAGATGAACCTGCATTGGTTTTTAGGTAAAGATAGTAAGTAAGAGTTTGTTAATACGCTGGCAATTTATATACTACTTTTCATCAGTCAGATAACTTTTCAGCAGCTAGAAGTAATTATCTGTATATCAAATCTAATTGCTGGAAAAGTAGCAATTATGGAAATCGTTCCCATTCAATACCAATAAAATTTGGATTTATTGGCATTGAATTTTTTCCCATACAAAAAAGCGAAATTAGAGAATTTACAGCTACTTTTAGAAACCATAGGTTCAAGTTTTCTTCGTCTTCTCCCCTCGTCTAAACTTCTACAAAATATCTAGGGAGTGGTAGGCATATCTAAGTGCTAGATAAACCAACATTATCAATGCCTAATCCACTTAAAAACCTACAGATTTAGCTTCAAGCAAGGGGAAGATATGCATCTGTGAGTGTATAGGTTTCTCCACCAGATTTAACTGTAATATCCAAGAGATCTCCACCTGTTGGGGTTAATGTGGGTAAAGTTCCCTTAATTCTGTTGTCAGAGACATAAGACAGTTTTGCAGCTACTCCACCTACGGTTACTGTGGTGTCGGCGAGAGTACCAAAGTTATCTCCACCAAGGACAAAAGATTGACCACCAATCGCCGGAGCGCGCCAGGGGAAGATATCGTACACTGTCATGTTGATTGCGGCTGGATCCAAAGGAGTGGCAACGGCGATCGCATCGTCACTTAAATCAATACCTAACAAGGCACCACCAGGGCCAGTCAGCAAATCTAACCCATCTAAAACCCCGGTCATTGTGTCTTTTTGTTTGACCTGAGTGCCATCAGCATTCATTTGGAATCGGTAGATCGGGCCGTTCCAGTCTTGGGCAAGTAAATTACCTCGTAGTTGTCCGTTGAAGGCTGTGGCGCGATACTCGACAATACCATTGGTGGAAGCCGTCATCGTCGCGATGGGAGCGGTGTACTTCCCAGGAATACTAGGATCTGAGGCTTTATAGTAAACGTTTTGGCGATCGTCAGTGCGTCCTCTGTTACGGTTGGGGCTACCGTAGTAGGCTCCTTGAGTAATTAGATTTAACTCATCAGGTGAGCCACTTACCATTGGTTGCTGTGTGGTTGCTGAGGTTGAGAAGTCCCCAAACCCAGCATTAGCACCGTTATCGGTAGCATAAATTTTTCCTTTGGTAGTGTAAACCAAGTCAAAAGAGTTACGCAGACCGCTAGCATAAACGGAAACATCAACCCCAGGTACAACATTAGCAACGCCACCATTTAATTGATGGTCTTCCGCACCAATGGTTTCTCCTGGAGGAGGAGTATAACCACTGGGGAAAGAAGTGGGCACGATACTGCCAGCAGGTACGGTGTATTCAATCTTGCCATTGAAATTAGCCTTAGTAATTTCTGCCTTCAGCATTGCTGCTGTAAAGTAAGATTCTGGTACACCACCAATTTCATCAGCAGTAATACCCGCATTGGTGTTGCTACCTACGACAATGTAAAGGTCGCCCTTGTTATCAAACTCTAAGCCATTGACCCCATGATCGTGGTTGGATACGCCAATTCCACTGATTAGCGATTGGCGATTAGAGAAGTTAGCCCCTGATAGGACAGACACCTCACCACTGTAAGGAGAAAGTTGTGTTTCTGGGAATGCACCACCGCCGTTAGCATATAACTTGCTGTGAGAGACATAAATTTTAGGTTCCGTGTCATAAGGGTTGAAAGCAATACCTAAAATTTGCGCATTGTACAGCCCTTTGATGGTATTGATTGCCTGAATAGCGGTGACATTGTAATTGTCATCAAAGGTGTAAGCGCGAATTGACCCATCATAGAAGCCCACATAGAGCCTACCATCTGGCCCCCATGCACCCACCGTTGGGTTGGCGACATTGGCGATATTATCGTCTGCGGTGATACTAGGATCGTTAACATTGGTGATGTCAACAATCTTCTTGTTAAAGCTGATTGCTACCACATCATCATCTAGTACGGTTACAGGCAGCGATCGCACAGTAAGATTGTTGTAATTACTGTCAGTACTGCTAGCTGTGTGAGTAATGGTAGTGTAATGAATCCCCTCTGCTGCTGTGTCATTAATCGCAGTGACTGTAACTGTCTGAGGAGTATCCCAGTTAGTGGGAGTAAAGGTGACTGCGGTTTTATTGGTATTGAGTTGATTACCTGAGTTGATGTTGATGGTGACATTGGCTGTCGGCTTCGTATTTAAAACGACTTCATAAGTATCATTACCAGCCGCTTCATTGACTTGGGTGTCACCATTGGTTTGCTTGATAATCACCGCAGGCCCTTCGAGGGCAATCACCTCAATACCAGCAATTGTGGCAACATCCACACTAGCATTCAGATCTAAGTTGAGGAAACCATCACTGATAAAGAAAGGCTGATCGATTGTCTTCACCAAAGCAGAGTTTTGTCCTGGGAAGAAAGCGTTCTTAGATTCTTCAAAAATATCCAAGTCATCCAGAACCAAATCGCCTTCTACCTTGACATCAAACACCCGTTGAGCATAGTTTGTCTTGGTTGGTTCCACAAAATGCAGCTTCAGGGTGTAAGCACCTTCAGCCACTGGAATTTGGTAAGATAAATCCTTAGCCGATCGCACATTTTGATAAAGTGCATCATCATTGGTCTTAAAGATTTCCGTGGTACTAGCAACCGCGCTGACAATTCCCCCAACAGAAAACACATCCCGATTCCAGACGCGCCCAGTTGTATCGGTATAAAGGGCTGCATTATTGGGAGCAGATGTACCTGTACCCGTATTAATCCGAATTGACTTGTCTTGGGTCAAGCGGACATAATCTAACCGCGCTGCATCTCCTGACTCTTCAAAGCCTTTGATTTGGATGCGATCGCCTGATTTGACGGCGAGGTTTTCTATAGCCCGGATTTCCCACTTATTGTTGATTGTGGCGGTAGCTCCATTTATATTGCGATTAGAGTTAACCGTGCCCCTCAGGGTGTCGTTAACGTAGACTTCAAAATTCGCATTGCCATCACTCTCATCCCAGAATGCCAAATTCAGGTCATAAGTCCCAGCAGCCCCGCTATAAACAAAATTGGCTGTCCCCGTTTCATTGGCTGACCCATTGACAAAGGTGATTAACTTACCACCGTAAGCTCCAATTCCAGATGAGGTTTCTATGCGATAGCCACTCAACACCATGTCTTCTGCTTCAACCAGAATATCTCCTGGAGGAATTGGCGCATTTGCGGCTGTGACATTAACTGTGAAACTGGTAGAGGTAGAAAGTCCACCTGTATCTTTGGCTTGGACTGTCAGTTGTGAGCTACCTGTTGCTGTGGGCGAATAGTTCAGCGTTAATTGCCCAGTGGTGGGATTAATGCTAGGAGCTACTTCAAACAACCCGGCATTGGTATTACCAGTAACGGTATAAGTCAAAGCAGAATCAGCATCTTGAGCATCAGCAAAAGCATTCCACAGATTGATGAGAGTATCCGATGCATTCTGGGTAACCGTGACATTACCAATACCCGAAGTTGTTGGTGCTGTATTACCAGGAATAATTACATTAACGGTGAAGGTAGTATCAGTAAACAGACCACCTGTATCTGTGGCGCGTACTGTCAGTTGTGAGCTACCCGTCGCTGTAGGCGAATAGTTGAGGGTTAATTGCCCATTTGTTGAGTTAATGCTAGGCGCAACCTCAAACAGCCCAGCATTGGTATTCTTCACTACATCATATTTTAATGCGGTGTCTGGGTCTTGCAGGTCGCTGAAAGCATCAAACAAGTTAATAACTGTATTTGGTGCATTTTGCGTTACAGATACGTTAGCAATACCTGTAGTGCTGGGTGCTGTATTGATGGGTGTACCAGAAGCAGGTACTAAGCGAATATAGTCTGTACGTACGGCTTCGCCAGCATCCTCAAAACCTTTGAGTTGAATGCGAGTACCAGATTGCAAAGCAACAGCCTGAGCAACTAGTTTTTCTACCTTGTTAGCAGCAGATGCAGTACTACCACCAGGGCTTTGGTTGAAGGTGAGAGTATTCAGCAGCGAGCCACCAGCAGAGACTTCTAAACGAGCATTTCCATCGGTTTCATCCCAGTAGGAAACATAAATATCGTATGCGTCTGCTGCTCCCTCAAAGTCAAAGTATGCCGTTCCTGTTTCATTAGCGGCTCCATTGATCAAGCTAAGACCTTTACCCCCAGAACCACTAGAGAGGTTCTCTACCCTAAAGCCGTCAATAACAACTAGACTCTCAGCTTCAATCTTGATTTCACCTACAGGAGGAGGTGTAGTCACATTGACTGCAAAGCTAACGTCTGTGGAAAGGCCGCCTGTGTCAGTGGCGCGTACTGTTAGTTGTGCAGTACCTGTTGCTGTGGGCGAGTAGTTGAGAGTTAACTCCCCAGTTGTGGCGTTAATGCTGGGAGCTACTTCAAATAATGCGCCATTGGTATTGTTAACAATGCTATATTTCAGTGTGGTATCTGAATCTTGCAAATCGCTGAAGACATCAAACAATTTGATGACTGTATTTGCAGCATTTTTGACTACAGAGATATCAGCAATACCTGTGCTGGTGGGAGCAGTATTGGCGGGAGTACCAGAAGATGGAACAAATCTAATAAAGTCAGTACGGGCATGTTCCGATGCATCTTCATAACCCCGTAGCTCAATCAGAGTACCGGGTTGGAGAGATACTGCTTGAGCGAGCATCACTTCCCGCTTGTTGGTGGTGGTGGCTGTGGTACCACCTGGGCTTTGGTTAAATGTGAGGGTATTTAATAAGGTTCCACCAGCCAAGAGTTCTAGGCGGGAATTACCATCACTCTCATCCCAGAAAGAGACATAGATGTCATAGGTTCCAGTCGCCCCGGCAAAACCTATAGAAGCGGTTCCTGTTTCATTACTTGCGCCACCTACAAAGCTGATACCTTGACCGTTGGAGGCTCCACCGCCACTAAGGTTCTCTTTCTTGAAGCCTGTGAGAACCATATTTTCTGCTTCAATCTTAATTTCACCTACAGGAGCAGGTTCAGTGACATTAACATTGAAGCTAGTATCAGTAAAAAGACCTGCTGTGTCCGTAGCTCTAACTGTAATTTGAGCGCCACCTGTGGCTGTAGGTGAGTAGTTGAGGGTCAACTCCCCAGTGCTGGAATTAATGCTAGGAGCTGCCTCAAATAGATTGGGATTGGTATTGCTAACGATGCTATAGGTGAGGGCAGTATCTGCATCTTGCGCATCTGCGAATACATCAAATAATTTGATGACTGTATTCTGAGCATTTTGCACAACAGAGACATTAGCAATCCCGGTGCTGGTAGGTGCGGTATTGGTTGGCGTACCAGAAACAGGAACTAAGCGGATGAAGTCGATGCGGGTTGCTTCGTTTGATTCTTCAAAGCCTTGTAATTGGATGCGGCTACCTTGCTGTAAAGATACAGCCTGAGCTACTTTGGCTTCCCGCTTATTACCAGTAGTCGGACTACCTGAACTTGTACTTTGGTTAAAGTTAACTGTACCTAATTGAGTGCCGTTGACTGAGAGGTTAACGCTACCAACGCCATCATTTTCATCCCAGTAGGAAAGGTAAATGTCATATAAGGCAGCAGCACCTGTAAAGTCAAAGTAGGCTGTGCCAGTTTCTGATCCTGCACTACCAACAAAACTGATTCCTTGCCCGCCTGAAGCCCCTGCTGCGGTTAGGGTTTCTTTTCTGAAGGTGTTTAAAACAAAAGCTTCAGCTTCTATTTTGACTTCTGTGGGTGTGGAGGGAAGATTTAGTTGTAAGGTTTTGACATTTGACACTGGCCCGGTAGTGCCATCGGCTAATTTTTGGGCCGCCATGATGTAGTTGAAACCTTTGTAGCCGTTCTGAGTGCTGAGTGTGGATAGGGTGATGGGAACATCAACTGTTCCAGAGGCACCTATTGTGACTGTAACCTCGTTTACCCCAGTGACACTATTGGCTTCAAAGGGGTCAATATCAAAGGCTGTGCCATCGGTTTTGGTAAACATGGCTCCCCCAACACTCAGCAAGGATACTTGAGCGCCAGGTGTACCTGTAATCCGGACTGTTTGATTGGCAGATTCAACGATCGCCTGAGATCCAGAAACCCCTAAAATTTCAATAGTTGGTGTAGTGGGTTGATTGAGCTTGAGGAAAACTTGCGAACCATCAACACTGTCGGGAATGCGGTAGAGTTCTCCAGTAATGCTGGTGTTGTCGTCAAACTCTACAGTGACGATTGAACCAATCATTTCTAAACCAGAAACACTGGCAGACTCTTGCGGCCCTGGTGCAGCAGTTCCCTTGGTGCTGGTTGGGTCCATGTCAATGGAGAAGGTTAAGGTCTTACCTGCGCCAAAGTCTGTAAACAGTATTTCTAGACCCTGAAAACCACCATCTTTAGCTAACAGGTAATTGGTTGTCACATTACCAACACCTGGATTGCTATCAAGCGTCAATGCTTTGGCGATGGTATCACCACCTGTGCCATTGGGGTCAAAAATGATATCTGGGAGAAAGCCAGCGCTGGTATCAATGAAGATGCGGCGGATTTTTTGTCCGGTGGTGGAGTTGTTTGTGAGTTGGAAACTACCACTGCTGAAGGTACTAGAGTTAATCCCATTACCAGACTGATCGACTTTTAAATATGCTGAGGCTTCCAATACACCGCCATAAGCCGCCATTACCTCTTCTGGGAATGCTAATGCAGATTTTATTTTGCCAATGACTGCATCTAATTCCCACTTACCACCGAGAGCGCTATTACCTACATTTGTTGTAGCAGCAGCGACATTAGCACCTGTAATTTTGCTAATTTGTTCTACCAACTGCAATCCGGATGGTGTGGCAGCTAAGTTACAGCCATACAGGAGAATGTCGGCTTGGGGTAGTAATGCTTTAGACCAAACTTGCAGGCGATCGCGATCGCGTTGGAGACTGTTTAAACTTAGTTCAGTTGCGCCAAGTAGTAACTTTCCTGGCTGTCCATGAGAGACAATGTGAATTGCGGCTACAGAATTTAGCTGGCTTAACTTTTCACTGATTTGCCATACTCCATCCTGAGTAGAATCGAGACGAAACACATCTGTGATGTTAGAACGCACTCCATTGATCAGGCTTTCATAGCTTTCTACGCCAGAATCAACAAAGACAATCTCCCGTCGTAGCGAATCCTGATTCTGCAAATATGTGGAGTGAATTAGTTTCTTTAAAAAAAACTTAAAAGATTGTGGGAAGAAATGATATAATTCCATATTCTGAATAGTTATTAACTTACCTAGTAAACACCCGATATTTTGACTTGTACTACGGCGTAGTAATGAATACAAATGTGAGTTTCACAGCTTTAAATATGGGAATGCTTGTATATTTTTGTAGTACGATTCAGGAGAACTGGCAAAAATTTGACATCCTCCCAGAGGAGTATTTTTACTCGCGCTGATTTCCATTAACCCAATTTGTAATTGAGCTAATGATGCTGGTATTTGGTGGTTTGCTTTGATAGTAAGTATCAAATGGTGCTGCTACTGATAGATGTGTTGTATTATTTACATCACACTTTTTATAACCAAGAATATCTTGGCGATCGCAATTATCAACAACCTCAATTTAGGCTTTGATGTGCAATTATACAGGTAATGAGTCTTTTTTGATACCAGTGGTTGGCTCGTTTAACCCATGTATGTAACCGCTAGTCGCAGAAATTAGCATGATTTGGGGCTACTGACACCTGAAATTTTTTTCGAGCGAGAACACATAGAAATACATCTACAAGTATTAGAAAACACGAAGTGCCCTAGATTAAGCAAGACCCAGGGATTTTTTTTACTTAAACTTAATAAACAAATTTCCCGGCGCTAAAAATCTGGAATCAAAAACCCTTACTTTAACTATGTCGGCGATTAAGAAAAGGTGTCTTTAAAGTTAAGATGAGGTTATGGCAAGATAACTCGGATACATTTTTTATTGGTCATAAAGCCCTGAGACTGTTGAAAGCTATACCAGACAAGCGGTTTAACTGTGGTAGAAAACGCTTTATGGTAGAATCACAGAGAAAAGTTAAAGATATCGTAAAGTCATCTACCATAGTTACTTATAGATGTGTTTTAATCCCGATTAGTGAGATAAACCACTGTTGATCGCGGCTGTGGTCTAAAGGGAGAAGCTACCTCAAAATGTTATGGTTATGAATAGAGTTATTGCAATCTTGTTGAGACATTGGATCTTTCTCGCAAGTTTTAATACAGTTTTATTTGCGATCGCCTCTGTCCTGATCTTGAGAGTCCCTCAGGTTTGGATTGCCAAGACTCAGCTGATTCTACCAGTTACAAGTAGCGGCTTAACCGCAGATTTAGGGACTCTCGGCAGTCTCAACAGTGGTGGCGTAGTTTTTTCTCAACAGGTTAATCCCCTGAATATCTTTTCATCAATCCTTTTGAGCGATCAAACTTTGAGCCAACTTTGGAATTCCGATCCAGAAAAAGCTCAGTTTGCGAATCTCAGTAGTTATCGACAACTTTTTACTGTTGCGCCTCAAAGTGAATCAACCATTATCTCAATTACCGTACATGGTTCCGATGAAGAGATGGCTCAAGGAAGGGCGAGAAGATTGTTGAATGTATTTCAACAACGGATGAACCAACTGCGGCAAAATGACGCTATGCAGCGTTCTGAGTTTATGCGTGCAGAAGTCAATCAAGCCTTGAGAAATTTACGCCAAACCCAAACAAGACTCACAGAATTTCAACAAAATTCTGGATTAGTCAGTAGTGACAATCAAATTCGCGAAACTGTTGCAGCTGTTGCTCAATTAACTACGACTCGTTCCCAAGTCATTGCTCAGTATAAGTCATCTCAAGCTCATGTTAAAGAGCTTTCCCAGCGCATTGGCTTAAGCTCCGATCGCGCTGTTCGTTCCCTAAGCCTAGCAGAAAATCGCGATTTTCAATTTATCCGCCAGAAATTAGTAGAGCTAGAGGTACCACTTTTAGAAGCTGAAGCAAAATTTACCCGCAATCACCCGACGGTACAAAATTTGCTCAATCAGCGCCAACAATTATCGAAACAGTTAACAGAATATATCTCGCAAGCAGCAGCGAATACAGAGGGTGTGAATTCCTCGATTGGTGAAAACTACGGAGAATTAATTCAGAATTTGGTATTAGCAGAAGCAAATACCAGCGCCTTAAAAAATCAAGAAATTCAACTCCAAAAACAAATTGATGAGTTAAATCAAAAACTGCAAACTTTTCCGCCGGCTCAAGCAAAATTATTAGAACTACAACATCAATATAAGATTGCTGAAGGGGTATATAACGGTTTAGTTGGTAAAGTACAAGAAGCAAAACTAAATTCTTTTAGTGCTTTTCCGAGTATTCAAGTATTAGATCAACCTACAGTTGAAGTCCAACCTTCTAGCAACAGTCAGCTAAAAATCGCTATTGGTGTAATTTTAGCGGGAATTTTTGGTAGTGCGGCTTTAGCGTTATTCCTCGAAAGTCGCAATCCTTTATTAAGCGCAGAAGATTTACACCTCACAGAAATTCCCATTTTGGGTGCTGTTCCTCAGTTCAAGGTTTTACAAAATCGCGCTGCTGTAGAAACAGAAACAAATTTAGAATTCCAGAGAATGGCTTTAGCTATTAACGCCATGAACCTAGAAAATCGGCGGTTTATGGTGAGCAGTCCCGCATCTGGAGAGGGTAAAACTACTGTTGTCTTAGGTTTAGCGATCGCACTGGCTAGTTTAGGTTTACGCATCTTAATTGTTGATACCGATCGAGAGCGATCGGGACTCAGCGCCACATTAGAAAACTCAGAGTTTCCTTTATCCCACCCATCAGAGCAACCGGTTTCTATTCGTCCGAATATCGATCTGATGACGGTATATCACCCTGAGAGACAATTAGTTGATTTTATTGTCAGCAGAGAATTTGAACATTCTCTGCAAAGCTTACAAGAAAAGGGCAATTACGACTACATCTTGATAGATAGCGCCTCTATTTGTTCAGCTACTGAAACTTCTTTGATGGCTTCTATCGTCTCTAGCGTGTTGTTTGTTGTTCGTCCGGGAGTAAGTCAAAGATATTTATTCCAAAAGGCGCTGACTCAACTAAATCAACAAAAAGTTAGACCAATGGGAATTATTCTCAACGGTATGGAGATGACACCTACAGAGTCATCCTATACAACCAGGAATTCTGTGCTTACCACTTCCTAATATAGGAATCTGTCTTGATTCATCAAAAAATTTCATAAATGTAGGGTAACTAGTACTGCGGAAGTCAACAGTCAACAGAATTGTTAATTTATTGACACCGCATTGTACTAGCGTATTGAAGTAGCTTTTTGATAGCTGGTTCATATCCCGACACATCCTCAAATATCAGGTGTTCCCTATTTTTTGTAGGAAAAGAGGGTAGTTTGAAAAACTCTCTTGTGGGCAGATATTGCTTACTATCACCATGTTCTAGTAAGCCATAGCCATCCTACGTGGTTGTCAAAAATCAAGTTAAGAATCCTATATTTTTGTCTACGTTCATCCTGCGTTCATCTACCTCTTCACTTGGTGACAGATATGAAAACAATCAACAATACTGATCTAAAATTAGATTTACCCAGCTTAGTTGTCTATTTATTGGGAAGAAAAATAACTCCTATAACTGTTACGGGAATTATTGATGCAATTCACAGTGCTTGCCAGTTAAAGCAAAAAATTACGGTAGCTAATTACAACGTTCATGCATTCAATTTATCGATGCAGTTACCGTGGTTTTATGAATTTATCCAAAGTTCAGAAATCGTACATTGTGATGGTTCTGGGATTCTCAAAGCCTTAAGTTATATGGGACTTGACTTGCCCCTAGAATATCGAGTTTCTTATACAAAACTGATGCCGGAGTTATTGAAATTTTGTCATCAACAAGAACTTTCAATATTCTTATTAGGTTCAAAACCTCAATATTTAGATAGCGCAATTAATAATCTAGCTGAGAAATATCCCAATATTAAAGTAGCTGGCCATGATGGCTATTTTTCCATTGACGATCCGGAAATCAATGATTCAATAATTAACAGTATTAATCAGCTAAAACCAAATATTTTGCTGATGGGTATGGGAATGCCACTGCAAGAAAATTGGGTAGCTAGATATAGAGATAGATTAGATGTGAATGCCATTTTGTTAGGCGGAGCAGTTATCGATCGCTTGGCGGGAGTTGTTTCGGATTGTCCTGATTTTCTAGCTAAGAACAATTTGGAATGGCTGTATCGGCTGATTCGCGAACCCAAACGATTAGGAGCGCGTTATTTACTGGGTAATCCGGCTTTTGCTTGCCATATTGCGTTAGCGAAACTCTATCAATTACGCGAGGGAGTCACCCAGGTAGAATCCAGCAATTACTACAGCTGGAAGTCTAATGGATTTGTTAAGGTGCTGGCGCAAGGAAACACAACACCAACGAAGAAGTTAAGTGATTCCTTAGTAGAAGCAGGTTTATTGAGTAACAACGATATTGACATTGCTTTATCAGAACAGAGAAAAACTGGTATTCCTTTGAGTGACATTTTGATCAATAAAGGATGGATTAAACAAGAAACTATTAATTTCATCCTCAAAAATATCGTCCTCAGCAATCAAAGTAACAGTATGGCTAAGGAGTTATTAAATGGTGTCTACTCCGAGAGTTAGTGTTGTAGTGCCTGCATATAATGTGAGTGCTTATCTAGAAGCCGCATTATCTTCTGTAGAATGTCAATCTTTTAGCGACTATGAAGTTTTAATTGTTGATGACGGTTCTACAGATCAAACGGCTGCGGTAGCATTAACATTTAGTCGCCGAGATCCTCGGTTTAAACTGCTACAAAAATCCAACGGGGGACTTTCTTCGGCTCGCAATCACGGGATTCGCTACGCGAAGGGTGAATATATTGCGTTGCTGGATGGAGATGATATTTACCATCCGGATAAGTTAGCGGTTCATATCGCCAAACTAGACAACTCTCCCAAGGTGGGAGTTGCATATAGCGCATCTCGCGCCATCCGGGATGATGGGCAACAGACATTCATGATTTTAAGTGGTAAACCTGTTGTTAAAAATGTATTGTCAGCATTGTTATATAAAAACTTTATTGGACATGGATCGAACGCTGTTTTTCGTCGTTGTCTAATAGATGAAGTTGGAGACTTTGATGAAACCCTCCGTAGTTCAGAAGATATTGATTTTTGGTTAAGAATTGCGGCTACGGAGAACTGGGAGTTTGATCGGGAACCGCGTATTTTGTGTTACTACCGAGTACGCCCATCGGGGTTATCTTTCAATGTGGCGCAAATGCAGCGATCGCATGAACAAGTAATTCAGTCAGCTTATAGGCGATCGCCTGAACTAGTCGAACCAATGTTACCTACAGCCTATGCTTATATGTATCGCTACTTAGCGCGGATTGCTTTGACAGCCGGTGATTTAGCGCCAGCAGAAGATTTTATTCATCAAGCTTGGGAAAGCGATCGCTCAATTTTTTGGCGCGATATGCGATCGCTAGTCACACTTGTGTCTGTGCGCTTGTCTCCCTTAACAAAGCGCATACTTCAACAAGCACTAGGTTCGGTTGATTAAAGCCTAGTAAAAGACGATCTGACGCGGAAAACTCGCCGCGTCTCCCTAATTTTTGGTAATTCCCCGGAAAAATGCGATGAGAGTTTGTTATTTAATTCAAACCCATAAAAATCCCCAACAAATTTATCGATTAATCAACTTAATTCAAACATCTAGCCCAGAATGCCAAATTGTCATTAGTCACGATCCAACTTTCTGCGAGTTAGACTTATCAATCTTCCCAAAAAATCACAATATTCATTTATTTTTCGCTAAAGGTGGACGAGCCGATTTTAGTATGGTTCAGAGTTACCTGGACGCATTGCATTGGCTGTTGAAAAATCAAATTGATTTTGATTGGTTGATTAATATTAGCGGACAAGATTACCCAATTAAACCAATTCCAGAAATCGAAGCTTTTTTAGCAACGACTAATTATGATGGTTTCTTAGAATATTTTGATGTCTTGTCCTCCGCCAGCCAATGGAGTATACATGAAGGGCATAGTCGCTACTTTTATCAATATCAACAACTCTCACCCACGGTAAGCGATCGCCTGCAAAAAATCCTCAAGCCTTTAAAAATTCTCAACTATATTCAACCTTGGATTCGCTTTAATTGTTCCTACGATATCAGGATTGGTTTTCAAGGCAAAACTCCTTTTAATGCAGCATTTAAATGTTACGGCGGCTCATTTTTTACCACCCTTTCGCGACAATGCGCCGAGTATATTGACAATTATGCAAATAACAATCCCAATTTTATCGAATATTGTCGCCGTACTAGCATATCTGTTGAATTTTTCATGCAAACCATCTTAATTAATAGCCAATTATTCAACCTTTGTAATGATTGTAAACGCTACTTTGATTTTACCAATTCCCAAAATGGTAGCCCTAATTTTCTCACTCAAAAAGATTATGAATCTCTAGCAAAAAGTCAAGCTCACTTTGCCAGAAAATTTGATTTAGCATTAGACCCAGATATTTTTGATTTAATCGATCGACATAATTCACCAAATCAAGAATTAATAGCTAATACTTATCATTCATGAATTCTCTAATATTAGCAAAAAAATTATACTTATTTCTTCCCTTCTGCCCTCTGCCTTATTCTGATAAATTCTCAGGTGTGCTAACCAATCATGAATAGTAATTCTATTATTAAAAATGGTTTTTGGACAACTTATGGAGCAATTGTCAACCGCTTATTTGCATTATTAAGTAATTTATTATTAGCTCGGCTGTTATTACCATCAGATTTTGGAGTTATCAGCGTCGCTTATATTTTCTGGTCTTTTATTAATCTTTTTGTACAAGGTACTACTGGCGATTTTTTAGTTTATAAAGGACTGGAAGACCGACGTTATATAGATACTACTTACTCTTTAAGTATTTGTATTGGGATGGTGGGAGCAGCAACAATGATCGCTTTATCACCAATTGCTGCTAATTTTTTTGATATCCCAGATTTAATTGGATTGTTGGCATTTTTTGCTTTTAATTTCTTTCTTTCTTCTGTCCAAGCTGTTTATGCTGGGATTATGCGCAGAAGAATGCAGTATCAAGAATTAGCAAATGCGGCTTTAATTTCTTCAATGATTCGCATCTTTACTACAGCCGGATGTGCGTTAGCAGGATTAAGTTACTGGTCTTTTGCGATTGGCGATACAATTTTTTGGTTAAGCATATTTTGGATTACCGCTTATCAGGCTAATTTTAATTTTTATTTAAAAATCGATCCCAAAATTCGCTCGGAGGCTTTATCTTACTGTATCGCTTCTGTCGGTTCTAGTTTGGGATTTTATATTAATTCTAATTCTGATAACTTTGTCATCGGCAGATTATTAGGAACTACCAACTTAGGCTATTACAACTTTGCTTATCAAGTAACTACAGCTTTTAGTTTAATTATGTCTCAAGTTATGAACCAACTTGGGATATCAGTTTTTGCCCAAATGAAAGACGAACGCCAGCAAGAAGATGCTTTAGTCAAAGTTGTTGAGCAGATGTCTTATTTTGCGGCTTTATTATTTGCTGTCATTTACCTGATAGTCGATAAAACATTTATTATCTATGTATTTGGCGAGAAATTTATCCCTTCTGCTAGCGTCATTCCTTGGTTATTAATTTTTGCTTATTTCCGGTTAATTAATACGTCCCTTTCCAGTATGATGGCTGCGAAAGGTAGACCGGATATTAATGCTAAAGTTAATTTGCAGATAGCGCCTTTAGCTGTTATTGGCTTTTTAATTGGAGCTTGGAAAGGGGGAATTTTAGGAGTAGCGATCGCAGTTGTTTTAATCTTAGGTTTTACTTGGACTATTTTTTGGTGGTGGTCAGCTTGTAGAACTTTTGGTTGGTCGCTTTTTAAATATTTGACTCCTTGTTTTCAAGCTTTATTTATGTCATTATTCGCTCTTGGCATAAATTTTATTATTCCTACATCAAAATTTATTTCACCAATCATATATATTGTTTTATATTTATTGTTGGTAAGGCTGCTAGTACCAAATCAATTTTTCACATATTTATCTTTAATTAAAAAACTAGGGCGTAAAGTTAAGCAATTTAGTTTCCGTTAAATATTAGGAAATAGGAGCTAGAAAAGAGAGTTTTTTGTGGTTAGCTCACTTAAATAATTAGATCAGCGTTATTAATGAACCGCCAAGAACGCCAAGACGCCAAGAGAAAAGAAGAAATTATTAAGTGCAAGTTTACAGATAATTGATATTAAGCATAAACTTTTTGCCAATGACAAATGACCAATGACCAATGACTTAATTAATTATGAGGTGAAAATGAACCATCCAATTCAACCGCTAGTAAGTGCTGTCATTCCTACGAAAAATCGCCCATCTGTAGTTACCCGCGCTGTTAAAAGTGTTTTACAACAAACATTTTGGCGGCTGGAGGTGGTAGTAGTAGTAGATGGCCCCGATCCGGCAACTGCAAAAGCATTACAGCAAATAGACGATCCTCGGTTGCGCGTGCTTGTACTGCCTAATTCTATTGGTGGTGCTGCTGCGCGGAATGCTGGGGTAGCAATGGCTGAGGGTGAGTGGATTGCATTTTTAGATGATGATGATGAGTGGTTACCGCAAAAAATCCAACTACAGATAGATGCGGCTAATCGTTCTCAAGCTAAATTTCCGATTATTGCTTGTTCTGTGATCGCCCACACACCCCACGGAGAATTTATCCATCCGCGACGGTTTCCCGAAGTTAAAGAACCTTTGAGTGAATATATTCTCGTTCGCAATTCTCCGGGATTTGGTGAGGGTTTAATTCAAACTTCGGGAATTTTTACATCACGAGAATTATTAAGAAATGTGCCATTCCGGGATGATTTACGCAAGCATCAAGATTGGGATTGGTTACTGCGAGTTGCTAATCTCGAAGGGGTGGAAGTGCAATTTGTTACTGAACCCTTAGCAATTTGGTATCATTCAAAAACACAAAAAAGTGTGAGTAATACCCACGATTGGCAGTATTCTCTAAATTGGATTAAAGAAAATCGTAGCTTAGTAACTCGTCGCGCCTACGCTTCCTTCATTATGGTAGAGGTGGGCGCACAAGCTTCTGCCCAAGGGAAATGGCAAGAATTTTTACCACTACTTTGGGAAGCAATCCGCTATGGAAGTCCAAAACCAATTGACTTTTTATTGTGCTTGGGATTTTGGTTAGTTCCCAGAAATACCCGACGCTGGTTAAAAGGATTGTTAGGCGAAAAGCAAAATCTAGAGCAACCACTAAGTACTATTTAGAAATGCCAGGGGAATGTTAACAGCAATTAGTAAGGCGCTGGAATTTACCAAAGAAGATGAGTTAGGACAATTGTCTTTTGTCGAGCGTGTCTTGTATTGGACAATTGTATTAACTCCAGTTTGGTGGTTGTTGGGGATACAAACTTTGTTGTATCCTGCGATCGCAGTTTGGCTGTTAGTCTGTTCCTTTCGTCTCGATAAATTGCTGAATATTGCCTTACCAACTTGTATTTGGGCTTGGTTGGCGATGGCGATTGCTATGCTGTGGACTGCGGCGCTAGGCTTGGTAGATGTTAATTTTGAACCCTTTCGCCTGATCTCAACTTTAGTTACCTTTTTTAAAGGTTACTTTCTCATTTTGAGTTGTCTGATTCTCCCGTTTTGGAATCCCATTCGCTCTAAAGTTTTAACAAGAGCGATCGCTTGGATGGCTGTAGGTTACGGTATTACAGTTATCTTACAATTTATCCTGCTGTTTGTTGGGATATGGGATCAGCCTTTTTATCCGCCCCTCGCGAGATTGATTCCGGGTGATAAATTAAGCTTGCTGGTAAAACCAGCGATTATTCAAACCTTTTTTGGTATTCCTCTGCCTAGAACTTCACTTTACATGGCCGATCCGCCAATTCCGGGGGTATGTGGCTTACTATGCTTCTTTATTTGCTCTGGAGAATCAAATCGGCGTTTGCGCTATTTAGCGATCGCAGGTAGCCTACTAGCTTTATTAGTCAGTCAAAGCCGTGTAGCTTGGCTATGCTTTCCCGTTGTCGTTTGGATTTCCCTCAGCTTCCGCAATCGTACCGCCCGTCACAGTTCTCTGTGGATAACCTCTGCTGTATTTCTTAGTTGTGCATTCATCGGCGTCACATTAGTAGACGTAATACATCAGTCTTTAGATGTATTTACAGGTGCGCGGGCTGCATCCTCTGCAGATCGTAGCCTTGTAGTTGGCGAAACCCTCAAAGCATGGCAACAACGCCCCTGGCTTGGGTGGGGAATCGCCCAAGGAGAAGTTACTTGGTACATCTATAAAGTTGTACTTGGCTCCTTTTCTACCTATGCAGGTGTTTTATATTTGCATGGAATTTTAGGTTTTATCTGCTTAATTACCGCCCTAAGTACAACTCTTTGGAACTTTTGGAACATCGCCATAGCTGGAAATAAATTAGCTCAGGGAGCCTTTGCCAGTTTCTTAGCATTATGTCTATTAATTGAAGGGTTGCCCTTAAGTTGGATGTGCATTTATTTTTGGTTTTATTTTATTTGGTTAGGAGTAATTTTATTTGAAAATCAATTAAAACGTCCGCGCATTTCTCAATGGCATCAACTTATATAAGTAAGCATTGCAATTAAAGATAGCTGTCATTAGTCATTAATTATTATTCTCAACTACGACGTACTTATATGCATCAAAATAAACATCCTTTATTAATCAAATTGGCAAAATATTATTTTGCAATTAAACAGCTTTATTACCAATGGCGATATCGTAACTTAACCTTAGAACCAGGAGTTTTAATTAAAGGGAAATTAACTGTCTCTGGTGATGTCAAAGTTAAAATTGGTGCGGGAACTCGCATCTGTATGCACGTTAAAATCTACGGTTCTGGGGACGTAACAATTGGCAGAAATACCCTACTCAATGGTTGTTGGATTGGTAGCGTAAAATCAATTAAAATTGGTGATGAATGTTTAATTTCTGATTGTTTCCTCCAAGATTCAGACTATCACAATATAGATCCAAATTTGCGGTTTGCTCCACCCGGCCCGAAAGTATCAGCGCCTATAGTCATTGAACGTAACGTTTGGGTTGGAGCCAGAGCAACCATTATGAAAGGTGTTCGTATCGGTCAAGATAGTGTTATCGGATTAGGAAGTATAATTCGCAAATCAGTTCCTCCTGGTGTTGTAGTAATTGGTAACCCCCAACAAATTGTCAAACATCTCTATCAAGATGCAGATAAAGAAGCCAAGCTATCACATATTTAGCCATATTTTTTAATATAAATGTCCTCTTTCTAACTCCTCTGTTTTGAAAATTTCTGAGCGGAGGAAACCTCCAATCAGACTTTTCGCTGCGTCTCTGCGGTTTATATCTCTAAATAATTTAAGGTAGGTATTTAATGAAAGTCGGTTATCTTGCAGAAAATTATCTCTACAAACGCAATATCATTAATATTGTCAAAGACGTAGAATATCAAAAAGTAAATAATTTATTTGCCCTAACTTACCCTGGCGTTAAATATATCAACAAAATCGCCAAAAAAACTGTCATACCATTTAACGATTCAATTTATCAATTCACAGATTTAAATCTCAATAAAGTTGATATCCTTCATTTTTTCAACACCATCAGCTACGGTAAAACACCTTGGATAACCACATTTGAAACAATTTTACCGCGATTAGATTGCACTCTTTCTTGCCATCAAGGTGCTAGACCTGATTTTTCTGTACTGACTCACTATAAAGCTGTCAAAAAAGCTTTAGCAGCAATGGCTAGCGACTCTTGCAAACGTCTAATTGCTATGTCTGATTGTAATGCCAATATGCAGAGAATTTTGTTAAAAGATTTTCCCCAATATCAACAAGCTATTGAACCAAAAATTACCACTCTGCATCCGCCACAGCAATTACTCGTTTCATCCTACGCTGATAAAAATATTAATTTAGATGGCAAGATAAAATTTATTCTTGTAGGCGCTTCCTTTTTCCGCAAAGGAGGTATGGAAGTAGTCGAGACTTTCAGCAAATTGAAGAGAGAATATAACTATGATTTGGAATTAATTCTTATCTCTTCACTACGCTTAGATGATTATGCCACGAAAGAAACAGAAGCAGATATTCAAAAAGCGAAAATATTAATTCAACAAAATCTGGATTGGATTAAATATTATGAGCAGCTTCCTAATAAAGAAGTTTTAGAATTAACCAAACAATGTCATGTGGGATTGTTACCAACCTATGCAGATACCTATGGTTTTTCTGTTTTAGAATTTCAAGCGGCTGGCTGTCCGGTAATTACAACTAATATTAGAGCCTTACCAGAAGTAAACGACAACGATAGAGGATGGATAATTGAAGTTCCCACAAATTATTTAGGCGAGGCTATATACACAACGAAAGAAGAGAGATTAGAAATTAGTTCTGCAATTAAATCGGGACTTGAACGTGTAGTCCATGAAATCTTTGCCAATCGAGAAGTTGTAATTGCTAAATCCAATCGCTCAATTCAAGGAATTAAGAATAATCATTCTCTCAGCCACTATGCACATAAAATGAAAGAAATATATTTGCAAGCACTATAATACCAATTTAAAAACATCATCTAACACATACATTGACAGGGGCGGGGAAATCCATTGGTGTCAACTTAACGTGAAACCCTCATCCTAACTGGCTCCCATGCTCTGCGTGGGAGCGATGATCCTGAGGCTCCGCCTCAATTCATCAGCTTTCGAGGCGGAGCCTCGCAATACGCATTTCCAGCCTCCGGCTGGAAACGAGATAGAGAAAGGTTTTGAGCGTAAGTTGACACCAATGGGGGAAATCCTGCCCCTACCAATTTTTGCATCGCTAGAAGCCAGGACTAACATCATCTTACCTGGCTCCCATGCAGAGCATGGGAGCTTAGATCTAGTGGGCTGCCCCTCAATTTATCATAGGACGAGGCAGCAGCCAACCAATACGCATTTCCAGCCGGAGGCTCGAAACAAGACAGAGAAAGAACTTTAGCTTAAGTTGACACCTATGGCGGAAATCCTGCCCCTACAAACTTTTGCATGAAGGAGATTGACAACTCCTAGCACCTCTAGGTAAAAGGTTTCTTGGACTGAATTCTACCTTTGAAGCACAATGGTCACTTCGGTCTTACAGCTTCACTTCTTATCCGAAACACACCTGCCGATACGCCCCACTTCAGGAATACTCCCCGATCGCAATTTTGCCTGTACCTCACGGTAAATATTTAACGCTGAACATAGCCGAACAGTTGACCTTGAGCGCAGTCGAAGGGTCAATTCTTTTTTATCCTTATCCTGTGGATTATACACCATTGGCAGTTTTTTTTAAATTTTTTACACAGAATCCGACTGATCCGACCTTAAGATCCGACTTTCCGACTAGCGCACAGGAGTAGAATCGGAGTAACATTAAATACTAACAACAAATCAGGTATTGGTACTGCAAGGGGAAATTAAAAATGAATACAAGGTAGGCATTTGTTGATTTAGAATGGGTGGTTTATTTACTCCATGCTGTACTAGCTAATGCTTAAAAATTTCTTAAGATCAATAATTTTTGGTTCAGTATCTTGAACGTCATTGGTAAACTCTTTGGAGACCAAGGATATATCTCACAAAAATTATTTGCGGAGTTAAGAACTTCCAAATAAAAAAATATCCGATTGCTTCAAACTGTTTTTCTCAACTAACTTCAGCAATATAGGTTTTGTCTATAACTATTGTATATCAGGACACTCAAAATTAAGTGTTTTTACTGTAGGAATCTAAGAGTGTTGGCATATTATATAACTAGAGAAAAATTCAAGAATGCGACAGTCTCAGATTTCTGAATATCAAAATGTTAACAGGAAAAGTTGATGGCACAACGCAAACCCAACTCGCTTGTACTCACCAAAGCTCAACGACGGATTGAAGCAATGTAGACAATTAATTCTAGTGTAGACTAAAATACCAGTATTTATTCATGCTAGTATCTTATCAGTTACCTCAGTGATTATTCTTGGATTTGTCCAGAAATCTAGTAACTCTCTCTTCTGCGCCTCTGATCCCTGTAGACCTAACGATCATCTGTCAGCAGATATCATATTTATCCTTTTGCTTGCACTTTGATACATATGGCAAGCAAGGGTTGCAGTGTAACCTTAGGGATATATGCTAATGGCAGTAAGTTAAGACATAATCCTTGTCCACAATAGTTCACAGCCTCCAGACTAATAACCCCTGAAAAGGATGCTTTGCCTCCAAGGGCTTGACTACAGGTAGAGCCTCTTGCAATGCGTTTCCAGTCTCTAGCCTGGGAACAAGGCAACACAAGACTTGGGCTTAACAAACATGTCATTCAAGACGTAGGTATTGATTTGTATCAGCATTTTCATCAATGTTATTGCTCCTGGATTTGAGCAGTACCATTTTGCCTCCCTACTCATTTTCACTGTAGGGACTCATTTTGTTGTGGCTATTACCGTAATTTACTTAACCCAATTGTACTTCAACTATGGCAAACTACACTTTCAGTAACACAAGCCTCATCACCATAAACGACCTTACAGCAGCTTCACCTTACCCAGCTGCTATTAGTGTCTCAGGTACTACAGGTTTGATAACTGGGATACAGGTAACAATTAACGGTTTAAATCATACGTACCCAGGCGATATTGATATCCTACTGGTTGGTCCAAATGGTGAAAAAGTTTTGTTGATGTCAGATGCAGGTTATGGCTATGATGTTAACGGTATCAATTTGACTTTTACCGATTCTGCTATTAGTAGTTTACCAGATAGCACACAAATATTGTCTGGTACATATAAACCAACTGATTATCAACCTGATACTGATTCTTTTCCCGCCTCAGCACCATCAGGCCCCTATGGGACTTCCCTTTCTGCCTTCAACAATATAACTGCCAATGGAACTTGGAAACTTTTTGTTGTTGATGACGCCAGCGGCGATATTGGTAGCATTAGCAGTGGGTGGAGTCTAGATATTACAACTGCCCAGCCTCAGCCTGTTCAGTTTAATGTCTCCTCGTTGTTCAACGCTGATGGAAAATTGTCAACCGTAATAACGGTGTCACAGACTCCTCCCAGGATGCTTTAGATGGCTCAACTGCACTGATCACCCAATCCTATGCTACTTCAGCAGGGGGTAGTAATGGCTATGGTCTACCTGATAATGGCTTTTTCGCTGCTAATGCTTACCATCCAGATATACAACTTAACTATAACAACAATAATGACGGTAATAATGTCAGGCTTATCAACTCGACCAATCCGAGTTTCACAATCTCAGTACCGCAGACTAAATACTCCGAAGTCCACCTATTTGCTTTTAGCACAAATGAATATAACAATTCAAATTCCATCAATGTCAAACTTAATTATAGCGATGGCACATCTACCCAAGTTAACACCAACGTTCCTGACTGGTTTGATAATATTAATCAAACACCAGACTTATACTATCTGATTGATGGATTAGACCGTGCTAATTTTTACAGTGGCAGCCCATCATTTGAAAACACTGATAGTGCTGCTGTATTTGGTTTGCGCTTCACTTCCGATTCGACAAAAACCTTACAAAGCATTCAGGTTACCCAAACTTCAACTTCAGAGGCTAATTTAGTTTTCTTAGGCTCAACAGGCGTGCCTGTTTCTTCGTATACACCCCCGAGTAACACACCCCCCAGTCTAGCCAACCCGATTCCAGATACAGCTGCCACAGAAGATACTCCCTTCAGTTTCACAGTTACAAGCAATGCCTTCACCGATGCTGACGGCAACTCCCTCACCTACAGTGCCACACAGAGCAATGGTTCTGCCTTACCTAGTTGGCTAACTTTTAATTCTACTACTCGCACCTTCAGTGGCACTCCTACTAATAGCGATGTTGCCACAATCAGCGTTAGAGTCACAGCCAGTGATGGGCAAGCAACCGCAACGGATGACTTTAACATCACTGTCATTAATGTCAACGATGCTCCCACAGCCACCAACTTAAGTACAGCCGAAACCTACACCGAAGATACACCCCTTAATTTCACGGATATTGTTGTCACAGATGTAGACAGTCCCAACATCACAGCTACCCTGAAATTATCGAACCCAGCCGCAGGTAGTTTCAATATTGCCACTTCTGGTACAGTCACATCCACCTATAACGCTGCTACAGGAGTATGGACAGCTAGTGGTGCAACAGCAAATGTCAACGCCCTCCTAGCCGGATTAACCTTCACCCCCGCCGCCAACTTCAACAGCAACTTCACTATTGCTACTAGTATTTCTGATGGTGAAGCCCCAGCCATTACAGGGACTAAAACTATTACAGGTGTACCCGTTAACGATCCAGTCACAGGCAGTCCTACCGCCACCCTAGTTGCCGGAACAGAAGACACAGCATATATAATTACGGCAACTTCTTTGTTACAAGGCTTTGCTGATGTTGATATAGCCACCAATGGTCAAATATTAAGTGTCACAGGATTAACAGCCAGCAATGGGACTGTAGCCAATAACAACAACGGTACATATACCTTCACACCGAATGCCAATTACAACGGTACTGTCACCTTCACCTATTCAGTCACAGATGGTAATGGTAGTACTTTAAGCGGACAAACTCGCAGCTTTACCCTAGCTGCTGTTAACGATCCAGTCACAGGCAGTCCTACCGCCACCCTAGTTGCCGGAACAGAAGACACAGCATATACAATTACGGCAACTTCTTTGTTACAAGGCTTTGCTGATGTTGATATAGCCACCAATGGTCAAACATTAAGTGTTGCAGGATTAACAGCTAGCAATGGGACTGTAGTCAATAACAACAACGGTACATATACCTTCACACCGAATGCCAATTACAACGGTACTGTCACCTTCACCTATTCAGTCACAGATGGTAATGGTAGTACTTTAAGCGGACAAACTCGCAGCTTTACCCTAGCTGCTGTTAACGATCCAGTCACAGGCAGTCCTACCGCCACCCTAGTTGCCGGAACAGAAGACACAGCATATACAATTACTGGCGCTTCTCTGTTACAAGGCTTTGCTGATGCAGATGGCAATAATACTCTCAGTGTCACAGGATTAACAGCCAGCAATGGGACTGTAGTCAATAACAACAACGGTACATATACCTTCACACCGAATGCCAATTACAACGGTAATGTCACCTTCACCTATTCAGTCACAGATGGTAATGGTAGTACTTTAAGCGGACAAACTCGCAGCTTTGCCTTAAGCGCAGTTAACGATGCCCCAGTCATCTCAGTTGCTGGGACATCCATGACTAGCACTTTTACTGCCACCAACTATCCTGTAACGGATCTCCCTCAGTCTGTTGCTGTAGGGGATTTTAATAACGACAGTCGGCCGGACTTAGTTGTGGGTACATCTTACACCAACCAGGGTAGTTTCTCAGTACTGTTAAATACAGGTGGAAGCAACTTTGCTGCTCCTATTTACTTTAACGCCTTCGGTATTCCTCTAGATTTTGCTATTTCCGATTTCAATGGAGATGGCAAACAGGATTTAGCTATTGCTGCTTCCAATAGCGATACCGTCTCAGTATTATTAGGCAATGGTGCAGGCGGCTTTTCTGCGCCTACTTACTATACAGTAGCTGGTCGTCCCTATTCCATTGCCTTGGGGGACTTCAACAACGATGGCAAATTAGACTTAATTACTGCAAACCAAATAAATGGTAATAGTCTTTCATTGCTATTAGGAAATGGTGCAGGCGGTTTTGCTAATGCAATTAACGTCAGCTTGACTTTAAATAGTTACCCGCGTGCGGTAGCTGTAGGCGATTTTAACAGTGACAACAAGCTAGACGTAGTTGTGGCAAACGAATTAACCGACAATATCTCAGTACTATTGGGAAATGGTACGGGAGGTTTTGGTACACCCACTAACTTTGCTGTAGGAGATAATCCATCTTCCGTTGTTGTAGGGGACTTTAACAGTGACGGTAAGTTGGACTTAGCTGTAGCAAACTATTTAAGCTCAAATATCTCAATTCTATTGGGAAATGGTACGGGAGGTTTTGACACACCCACTAACTTTGCTGCGCTTTATCCCCGATCTATAAAGCTGGGAGACTTCAATAATGATGGCAAGCTAGATTTAGCCGTCGCTAACGCATCCAATAACTCAGTCTCTGTACTATTGGGCAATGGTACAGGCAGCTTTGCTACACCTACTAACTTTAGTGTTGGATCTAGTTCTTCTTCAATTGCTGTGGGAGACTTTAACAGTGACGGCAAGTTAGACTTGGCTACAGCGAACCTAAATAACAGCGCTTCGATTTTGCTAAATAGCAGTCAAGGTAATCTCAACTTTAATGTCAACGAAGACACCAACTTCACCCTTACGGGGATCAGCATTGCCGATGTCGATGCTCTTAGCAGTCCCGTACAAGTCACCCTGAGTACTAACAACGGTAAACTCACCTTTGCTAACACCACCGGACTCACATTTACCAGTGGTAGCAATAACAGCAACACAATGACCTTTACCGGGTCACTCACTGATATCACTAACGCCCTGAATAACCTGGTATATCGCAGTAACCTCAACTATAGTGGCGCAGACACCATTACCCTCACTGTCAATGACCAAGGTAATACAGGTGGTGGCGCTTTAACTGATACCAAGACCATTGCAGTTCAGGTAAATGCCGTTAACCAAAGCTTAAGCACTACCACAGCAACAGATACTATTAATATTGGTAGCGGCAACGACACTATCAACGCTACTTTTGAACAACTACAGCAAAACGACCAAATCGATGTAGGTTTGGGCATTGATACCCTGATTCTTCAAGGTGGAATTTCATCAAACACAATCAACATCAATTTGAATAATGCTAATCAAGTTCAGAACATCGCTGGAACCAAATTATCAGCGTTTGAGAAATTTGACTTTAGTAGTTTTGCAGGTATTACCCAATTTACTGGCGGTACAGGTAATGACTATATCAAGGCAGGTCTAAGTAATGACAGTTTAGTTGGTGGTAGTGGTGATGATTACCTGAATGGTGGTGCCGGTAACGACACCCTTAATGGTGGTGTGGGTGCAGACACCATGTTAGGTAGCGTAGGCAATGATAGCTACACAGTCGATAACATCGGTGATGTGGTCACAGAAAATGCCAATGAAGGTACAGATACAGTATTAGCCGCCAGTAGCTACGTCCTCAGCGCTAATGTTGAGAATCTGACTTTGACAGGTAGTGCGATCGCAGGCACTGGTAATACCCTCAAGAACAGCATCACTGGTAATGCTGGCGACAATATTATCGATGGTGGCGCTGGCAATGACACAATGGTTGGTGGTGCTGGTAATGATACTTATATCGTTGATAGCACGGGTGATGTAGTCACCGAAGCTGCTAACGCTGGTACAGATACAGTCGCTGCTAGTATCAACTATACCTTAGGAACCACTTTAGAAAATCTCACCCTCACTGGCACTGCAATCGCCGGCACTGGTAATACTCTCAATAACAGCATTATCGGTAATAGTGCAGACAATATTATCAATGGTGGTACGGGTGCAGACACGATGTTAGGTGGTGCAGGCAATGACTTGTACTATGTTGAGATTGCAGGTGATGTGGTCACAGAAAATGCCAATGAAGGTACAGATACAGTATCTGCCGCCATTACCTACACCCTGACAGATAACGTCGAAAATCTGATCCTCACTGGTACGGCGGCGATCAACGGTACTGGTAACAGTCTCGATAACAGTCTCACAGGCAATGCTGCTAACAACACCCTCGACGGTAAAGAAGGGGCAGATACCATGTCTGGTGGCGCTGGTAACGATACTTACATTGTCGATAATATCGGCGATGTCATCAGTGAAAATGCCAATGAAGGTACAGATACAGTATCTGCGGCTATTAGCTACACCCTCAGCGCTAATGTTGAGAATCTAACTTTAACAGGCACTGCGATCGCAGGCACTGGTAATACCCTCAATAACAGCATCACTGGTAATGCTGGTGACAATATTATCGATGGTGGCGTTGGCAATGACACAATGGTTGGTGGTGCTGGTAATGATACTTATATCGTTGATAGCACGGGTGATGTAGTCACCGAAGCTGCTAACGCTGGTACAGATACAGTCGCTGCCAGTATCAACTATACACTAGGAACCAACTTAGAAAATCTCATCCTTACTGGCACTGCGATCGCCGGCACTGGTAATACTCTCAATAACAGTATTATCGGTAATAGTGCGGACAATATTCTCAATGGCGGTACGGGTAATGATACCATGTCTGGTGGTGCAGGCAATGACTTGTACTATGTTGAGATTGCAGGCGATGTAGTCACAGAAAATGCCAATGAAGGTACAGATACAGTATCTGCCGCCATTACCTACACCCTGACAGATAACGTCGAAAATCTCATCCTCACTGGTACTGCGCTCAACGGCACTGGTAATAGTCTCGCTAACAATCTCACAGGCAATGCTGCTAACAACACCCTAGACGGGAAAGAAGGGGCAGATACCATGTCTGGTGGTGCTGGTAATGATACTTACATTGTCGATCATATCGGTGATGTGGTCACAGAAAATGCTAGTGAAGGTACAACAGATACTGTATCTGCCAGCATTAGCTACAGCCTGACAGACAACGTTGAAAATCTCATTCTCACTGGCACTGCGATCGCAGGCACTGGTAATACCCTCAATAACAGCATCACTGGTAATGCTGGTGACAATATTATCGATGGTGGCGCTGGCAATGACACAATGGTTGGTGGTGCTGGTAATGATACTTATATCGTTGATAGCACGGGTGATGTAGTCACCGAAGCTGCTAACGCTGGTACAGATACAGTCGCTGCCAGTACCAACTATACCTTAGCAGCCAACTTAGAAAATCTCACCCTCACTGGTTCTGGTAGTACAAACGCTACTGGTAACAGTGGCGATAACATCATCATTGGTAATAGCGGCAATAACGCTATCAATGGTGGTGCAGGTGCAGACACGATGTCTGGTGGTGCTGGTAACGACAGTTACACTGTTGATAATGCAGGTGATGTTGTCAACGAAAATGTTTTTTCAGGAACAGATACAGTTTCTGCTAGCATCGACTATATTCTGACGGCTAATGTTGAAAATCTCACTTTGACTGGTACTGCTATCACTGGTACTGGCAACAATTTGAATAATACTATCACAGGCAATAGCAGCAATAACATCCTCAATGGTGGGGATGGCAATGACATCCTCAACGGTGGTACAGGTGCAGATACAATGTCTGGTGGTACTGGTAATGATCTTTTCTATGTTGATAATGTAGGCGATGTTGTCAGCGAAAATGCCAATGAAGGTACAGATACAGTTTCTTCAACCATCAACTACACCTTGACAGCCAATGTTGAAAACCTCACCCTGACTGGTACTGCTGCGATCAACGGTACAGGTAACGTCAGCGATAACACTATCACAGGGAACAGCGGCAATAACATCCTCAATGGTGGAGATGGCAATGACACCCTCAATGGTGGCGCTGGCAATGACACCCTTAATGGTGGCGCTGGCAATGATAACCTCAATGGTGGCGCTGGTGATGATAGTTACACAGTCGATGATGCGGGTGATACCATCAAGGAAAATCTCAATGAAGGAACAGATACAGTTACTTCCAGCATCAGCTATATCTTGACAGCTAACGTAGAAAATCTCATTCTCACAGGCACGGCTATCAGTGGTACTGGCAACAGCGTTGATAACTCCATCACAGGTACTAGCGGCAATAACATCCTCAATGGTGAGGATGGTAATGACACCCTTAATGGTGGTCTAGGTGCAGATACCATGTCTGGTGGAACTGGTGATGATATTTACTATGTTGATAATACAAGTGATGCGATCAATGAAAATGCGGATGCTGGATCAGATACAGTGTTTGCTAATATCAATTACACTTTGACAGACAACATAGAAAATCTCATCCTTACTGGCACGGCTATCACTGGTACAGGTAACAGTGTTGATAACATCATCACGGGTAATATCGGTAACAACATTCTCAATGGTGGTGCAGGCAATGATACCATGCTTGGTGGTGCTGGTAACGACAGTTACTACGTTGATAACGCAGGTGATGTTGTCAGCGAAAATTTTGCTGAAGGAACAGACATTGTCTATTCTTCTTCTAGTAACTACACTTTGACAGCTAATGTTGAAAACCTCACCATCATTGGTACTGGTCTCAATGGTACTGGTAATAATTTGAATAACTTGATCACAGGTAATAGCGCCAATAATAACCTCAGTGGTGGTGGCGGAAATGACATCCTAGATGGTGGTTTGGGTGCAGATACTCTGTCTGGTAATGCTGGGAATGACATTTACTATGTCGATCAGCCCGGCGATGTCGTCAGCGAAAATGTTAATGAAGGAATAGACAGCGTTTACTCTACCATTGACTACACTTTGACAGATAACGTTGAAAATCTGACTCTTTCTGGTTCTGCTATTAGCGGTACTGGTAACAGTGTCAATAACTTCATTACAGGTAATTTTGCAGACAATATCCTCAATGGTGAAGCTGGCAATGACATTCTCAATGGCGGGGATGGCGATGATACACTCAATGGTGGGGATGGTGCAGACACTTTGTTTGGCGGGTCTGGTGATGACTTTTATTACGTTAATAACGTTGGTGATCTCGTCAATGAAAATGTTAGTGAAGGTACAGATAGCGTTGAAGCAAGTGTAGACTACACCTTGACAGAAAATGTTGAAAATCTCACTCTGACTGGTACTACTGCTATTAACGGTATAGGTAATAGTGCTGATAACATTATCATCGGTAATAGTGGTGATAATAGCTTATTTGGTCAAGATGGCAATGACACACTCGTTGGTGGGAATGGCAATGACCTACTCGTTGGTGGTTTAGGTGCAGATTTCTTTGTCTTCAACTCTTTATCTGAAGGCATTGACACCATTCAAGACTTCAATGTGACAGAGGGTGATAGCATCGCTATCTTACTTGGAACTGCAAGCCTCAATGATTTCAGTTATAACGACACCACAGGTGGCTTATTTTACCAAGGGACTCAATTTGCGACGATTGACAACAAACCTGTTGACTTCTCCGTCGATTCTCATATCTTGTTGATCTAAAAGTTAGACATCATTAACTGCTGTTAAGTAACTAACATCAATAGGGGGGTAAATTACCCCTCTTTTTTATTGCCAACAAAAGTCAAGCCAGAAGCATTATCCGTGCCCATATACTTTTGATGGCAGATGAGGGAGAAACTGACAAAGCGATCGCAATTCTCTAGGCTAACAAGTTTATAGAGAATTGATATGATTACAAACCTGATGGCAGATTTTACCTTGATAAATAAATATGTTTTGTAATAATTAATACGTGGGTAATTCAAAAATCAGTAATTTTATCCTTGCTAATTAAATAAATATGCTTTCTTTATATCTGCCTTTGTAGATACAAAGAATGGGAATTATAAAAAATTTAAATTTAAAAGCTGGGAATATTTGCAAACAGTATCTAAAAGTTTTATTTGTGTATTTCCTGACAACAAGATATGATGATCCCTGCTGGGGATCGCTCACCCTGCAGTCAATTTAGTGCGAGGAATTTTCTACATTCCAAGAATAAAATTGGCATTTAATTGCCAAAAATGTTGTTTACCAAAACCAGGGTTGCACTAGATGAGTTGTGCAGTGACTTGGACATTAAACTGACATGATATTGTTTGAATTTCTTTGCATTACCTCTTGGATTGGTTCTTTTTTATCATCTAGCGAAAACTTACTACCAAGTAAGGCAGCAAATGTATTGCCTGTATGGCCTGCAAAAGTTTCTACACAGATAGGGAAATTAGTTAATAAACATCGGCCATTGTTTGTGCGACCTAAACAACCGATGAAAGTGTGGAGTACAACATTACTACCATCAAGATTCTTAAAAATAGATTGGGGCAATAATAAACCCAAAAGGAATTTGAATAAACCGCTTAATTCACAAGCAAGAGCGGTTAAAAATAGCCAAAACCAATTTTGCACTTTTGGGGAAGATTTGGTAGCTAAACAATCTGGTATTGGTGCTGCTAGTCTTTCTCTTTCGGGAAGCATCATTAACGCGAATCCAGAACAGCGAGATTTATTCCCCCATAAATTTTTGCGATCGCTCCAAGATTTCTTTCGCTTTGCACATCCTGTAGAACAGAATTTCATGTCTGCATCCCTACCAGTCTTGATTGTGCAGCGACAGCCAAATAACTATGAAGTTTGGCTAAATCAGCATCTCGTGGCGACTTTACCCACGGAACCCGCAGCTAAATCTCTGCAAAAACGATTGACAAAGCTAGCTAAATCAACAAATTTTGATGCTAATCAACTCAGACCTGCTTTAGTTGATGGATTACCTGCTTTAATGGCAGGTAATCGCTTTTTATGGCGGATTGAAAACTCAATTGCTCGTCAATTCCAACAGAATGCAGATTTATTAGCAATTGAATGGATTAACAATCTGCGTTCTGCTTTCAAAGCCTCTACACTGACACTGGTGGAGGGACAAAAACAAATGTATGGTGTCACGCCAACTTCCACCAAACTATCTGGTTTGGCTTCTTGGTATGGCGGCTATTTTCATGGACGTTTAACAGCCAATGGCGAGATATATAACAAAAATGAATTGACTGTAGCTCACAAATCCCTGCCTTTTAATACTTATTTGCAGGTAACAAATTTACAAAATAACCAATCAGTAATTGTGCGCGTCAACGATCGCGGCCCCTATATCCCACCCAGAAGCCTAGATTTATCACAAGCTGCTGCCCGTTGTCTCGGTAGTGAAATGGCTGGAGTAGTACCATATAAAGCTGTAATTTTGCAAAACAGCGAACCGAAAATTACTTTAAAACCTTCCACCTTAACCACCTTCAACAGCATGAAACCCAAGCCTGTCAAACAACTGGCTTTTATTCCAGAGTTTTGAGCCAACTGTTGATTGTTGACGGTTGACGGTTGACTGTTGACTGTTGACTGTTGACTGTTGACTGTTGACTGTTGACTGTTGACTGTTGACTGTTGACTGTTGACTGTTGACTGAGAAAATTTTTTCTCCCTTGTCTCCCTTCCCTTGTCTCCTTCCCTTTCATACATGGCAATGCAAATTTCTTCGTCAAGACTGCCTTTTGAACAATCCTCATAACTGATGACTGATTGCATAAATAGCTACTAGCAATTACCATACATTTGATATAAGAACATACAGCAGATTTGCAGTTGATCAACTACGCAATTTAAGTTGCAAACCTAAGTCAAATACCAAATACCCATGTCAAATTCGGCAACAGATTCACAGCTAAAAACCTAGATTCTGTCCGAATTTCTGCATTTAGAACCAAGAAAAACTGTATCGCCTGTTTAACTGATGAATTCTGCTGTAATGTTGTTAATTTCACAACCACAGGTAAAACATTATGTCAGTAGCGCAGCATCTCCAAAAATTTGGAAATCATTTAATTCTCGGCATTTCTGGAACTCAATTAAGCGACGAAGACAAACGCGCACTCAGTGAATTGCAACCTGTTGGCGTAATATTTTTTGCTAAAAATTTCTTAGATGATGCTACCTATGAAATTTGGTTGCAAACTTTTAGGGAATTGATCGATCAGATTCGCGAATACGCTGAACGCGATTCGATGTTTTTTAGCTTAGATCATGAAGGTGGTCGAGTTGTGCGTACACCTGTACCAATTACGCGCTTTCCTTATGCATTGTCATTGCAATCGCGATCGCGTCAAGTAGCTCAAGCCACAGCTGTAGAACTACAATCTTTAGGGATAAATCTCTCTTGGGCACCGGTTGCAGATATTTATTCTCATCCCGAAAATCCCGTGATTGGTTCTCGCGCTTTTGGCACAACAGCAGAAACGGCTGCTAAATGGGCGCGAGAATATTATTTAGGGCTGCAAGAGTCAGGAATTCTCGCCTGTGCAAAACATTTTCCCGGTCATGGTGATACTAGTCAAGACTCCCATTTAGAACTTCCCATACTGGATCTTACCAAGGAAGATCTGCGCGATCGCGAATTAATACCTTTCAACGCTCTGATCGCTGAACAGATTCCCTTGATTATGACTGCTCATATTCTGTTTCCCAAAATCGATCCTGATGTTCCCGCTACTCTTTCCCGAACTATTCTCACCAACATTCTCCGGGAAGAATTAGGTTTTTCTGGGGTAATTGTCTCCGATGACTTAGATATGAAAGCCATTGCTGACCGATTTACCACAAAAGGTACCATAGCACAAGCAATTAATGCTGGTTGCGATTTGTTCATTATTTCTCGTAACATAAATTCATCTTCCTTAGAACGCACCTATCATATCGCCCAAGATTTTGGTGATTCTTTAGCTAACGGTAGCTTAAATGACTCAGTTGTCGCAGCAGCGCAACAGCGGATCGAAAAGCTGTTGGCTGTAACTCCGCAATACATTGTGCGCACTCTCGATCAAGAGACACTCACACAACATGCAGAATTAGCAATCGCCTCCTCCTACCAAGAGATTGGGTGACGAATTATAGCGGTTTTAGATCGCAAAGTGTGTGTTGATTTTGCAAAAAATTTGACTAATTGATGAATTTAATGTTATCAATAACTTCAAATACCAAACGCCATTACGTAGTAATACTGGGTGCCTTCGATATGGCTACAAATCACACAGGGAAGCAATAAAATCGACCTGTAGCCATTTTTTGGAGTAGTGGTACAAGTATTTTCCTTATTTTCGGCTAGTCAATTTAGTTGAGTGCGATTTCATGAAAAAATATTTTGCACTGATGAGTCCCATCAGTACTTTCTCGCGCAATTTGCGACGACAGTTTGGTACAGCTGGACTGATGTTTGTGTTCTCTATTGTCGGTTTCTTGTTGGCGTTACTTTTGACTCAATTCCTCTTGAAATTTTCTGGTGGTTGCTTTTTGGGAAGCTGTCATAGTGCAGCCGAAGCACAATCCACTGCGCCAACGCAGATTATGTATATTTCACCCACAGGTGCTGGTAGCCGTAATGGTAGCAGCGCCAGCAATGCAGGATTACTCAAAGATTTACCGACATTTATCACCAAAGTAGGGCCAGGCGGTGAAATCAGACTGCTCAATGGCACCTACAACCAGCCCAAAAGCATGACAATTGCTAGCGGCGGCGCACCCGGAAAACCTGTAACCATCAGAGGTACAGATGCATCGGGACAAGAAACAACTATGCCTGTAATTATGGGTAGTCGCACCAGTCCTTATCAACCACCTTCAATAGGAAAAAGCGGAGACAACCTGTTTAAACTGCTTCCCGGCGCTAGTTACCTGACTTTCCGTAACATTCATTGCATGAATATCGGTAATGGTTGCTTTGTATTTGCTGGTAGCAAAGGTAACGTAACTATCGAAAAAACCAAAGCTACTAACGTGCAAAGATTTGTTGAACATAAGCCAGAATCAACCAGTGCATCCAGTGCTTGGGAAGTAGCCAACGTTGTGATTAGAAATTCTGAAATTCAAGGCTTTTCTAAAGGTGCTATCCGTTTCGGTAAACCAGATGAAAAAGCCAACAACTCACCTGATGCTCATGACATTCTCATTCAAGAAGTCTTTGCAGATTCTCAACGCCAAGATGGTGATAACTTCTGTATGGGTGTCCACCTGCAAGGCGATGTGCATCACGTTAAGCTAATCAAAACCACCATGAATAACTGTCATCAAACTCGTAAACCCAGTGATTACTGGAATGGAGATGGCTTTGTTGCTGAAGAACATGTCTCAGATATTTACTTTGAAGATACTAGTGCTTCTGGCCATACTGATGCAGGTTATGATATTAAAGCCAGCAACTCTGTGTTAGTGCGCACACAAGCAGCAGACAACAAGCGTAACTACAGATTTTGGTCAACAGCAAATGTGCAAGATTGTGTAGGTATAGAACCTCGTTGTCGTGGTGGTAGAAGTTGTCAAGCTCAAGTTTACGTCACAGAAAAAGCTGATGCTAAACTTAACCGTTGCACATTTAAATCAACTAATCCTACAACCGATGTATTCCAATCTCAAGAAAGTGGCAAAATCACAGTTCAAGGAGGAACTGTAGAACACCGAGGTATTTTACAAAAAGTTGAAGGATCTCCTAGCTTAATTCAATTGAACAGCGTTACTGTCAAGCTGATTTAAGCATCTTACTAACTAACATTTCATCAATTCCACAGGTGCATCTACCATTAAATGCATCTAACATTAAAAGAAATATAGTTATCAGATTTGTTGGCTGGTGATGAGGGTTGAAATTTAAACGCAAAGGTTTGGGAAGGTAAGCGCAGAGGTACGCAAAGAATGAGCTACGAATTTATGAAATGTTGTACTAAGTTCTGTATATGGTGAGAATCGTAATTTTGCAGAAATAGGTAAGACTGATGCAAAAACCCGTTTCAATTCTCTTACCTTTATGTCTTTTGTGTTTATCCGGTGGGATGCGCCCTGTTTATCTACCGAATCCTGGTATACATTGACCTATGAATAACTAATTAAATCAGGAAAACTTGGCACTTAATGCTATGAATTTAGACAAATTGGCTGGTAACTGTGCTTGATGTTTTCTGTCTGCTAATTTATTAGCACTGCCAAAAATTAAATTGCACTTACAGGTATTTTTTGACTTGCTAAATATGCTTTGCGTTCAGCTTCAATTTCATCAACAATCTTGGCGCAAGTAGCTAAATTGAAGCGACTAAAATCTGCATTACTTGGCTTAATACCAAAAATTGTCTTGCCAATTTTATGTGTAGGTTTAAACAGTCCCCATTCAATTATTTGATTCAGTAAGCGATAGGTAAGAATTAATTTTGCACCGCCTAGAGGATGACGCTCGCTAATAGGTTGATAATTGGCTTCGTTAGCATAGTCATCGATAATAATTAACCCACCTTCGCACAGCAGAGGCCAAAATAAGAAAAAGTCTCGATCAATGCGTCCATCTGCATCGTGAACAAAGGCTGCTAATTGAGGAGTTTGAATCAAAGAAATGGCTTCATTACCATTGTCAAATGTGAGTTCTTTGGGAAACAAACGTATTTGCTCGCTCACGCCAAATTTGCTAAAATGACTGTTAATTAGTTGCAAATTTTCAGCGTATCCGCCCACATCTACACGGGTACCGCCTTCGCATTTTTCCACTACAATTAATTTAGATTGTTTTTGCCGATCTTTCAATGCCCAAGCGAGTGCAACGCTTCCTGTACCTGTGGCTCCGCCAACTTCGATAATATCAAGGTCGGGTAACTGGGAACAAAGATCGTACATTTTTCGATAAACAATAGGCAGTAACATGCCATTTGTTTCTTCTCGTAATTTATAAAATCTAGAATTTGTAAATTGCTCGTAAGAAAGCACCAGGCTTTTGACAGACTGCTTGAGACTACTTTTTATCTGTAGCATATTTTACCTAATGTATAGATGTTCATACCTTCCAAACTTTAACACCGTACTTTTAGAAAAAACATGTAATTTTAATAAACTATTGAGATAAATAAAAAATTTTCTTAAAGATGATTGAATAGTATATATCTATACTGTTTTCAAAGAATTTATTTTAAATAAAACAAAGCTTTCACAGTCAGGAAATTGCGACACCAGTATCTGAAAATTACGGTTTTTGCAGAGAAACGTGTGTTTTTTACATTAAACAAATATTCAAATATATGTTGCTCTCAAAAAAATTAAAAAAGTATATATTTTAAATATTGGAAAAAATTTCCCTAAGATATGAGGTAAACATATCTTAAATTAAAAAAATATTTGTATTTGAAAAATATTCAACGCAAATTTAATATAACTGTATATTTTAAATATTGAGAAAAGCGAAACTTGCCATTTTCACAGTTTATTCAAAACCAATAAATTTAAATAAAATCAATAGTGATAGAAGCTCTATTTTTTCCATAATTATCACTTCAAACTATATCTATTTGCAGTATTGGGTATTCAGTTACTTAATGCTTGATTAATTTATGATAGCAGAAATTTGGCTGGTAAATTACTAGATTTTAGCCTCAATTGCAGTCTCGATATTTTTTCTTACTTATCCAACAGTTAAAGCACAAAACTAAACTAATTAGATAAGGAATTCTACATTTTGAATTCTTTTAAGGCTGGGTAGATGCAAATAAAATATTTTTTTGATTGAGTTACTAAACTGAAGGTGGAGCAATACTAATACCCTCAACATTAACCCCCGCAGGTAGTCCATTAACTAATCCATCCCAGAATGATGTGAAAGTACCAACCGTATTAGCACCAAGAGATGTGGGGGTAAATTGAACGATGCTATTACCAGTGCCGCTAATAGTAGTACCATTCAGGCCAGGAACGCTATAAGCTCCTTCAATAGTCAAGAAAATATTGTTATTAGCGTCGAACCAAACACCATTCACATCTTCTGTAGATTCAGTTAAATTTACATCAGATCCATCAAAGACCATTTCCCAAGTACCAGTGGTAGTAGCTCCTAAACTCGTAGCATTGAATCTAATTAGGTCTTCATCGGCTACTGTTTCGGTAATTCCGGCGATCTTAGCAGAACCTCTCATACTAACGATCAAATTACCATTTTTATCAAGGGCGATCGCGTCCAACTCATGAGAGTCAGTTTCAAATCCAACATCAGAACCATCAAAATACATTTCAAATTTCCCACTGGTAAAGTCACCTGTGGTAGTAGGCGTAAACTTAATTACATCCGAATCATCTACTGCAATCTCACCAGGTAAGACAGTCGGGTTATTCACAGTAAATAAAATCGAGCCATCTTTATTGATGTGAAAATCGCGTAAGTTGATGTTTGTATTGCCAGCACCTAAAACATCAGAGCCATCAAAATACATATACCACTTATTGTTAGAGGTATCGTATGCCAAGATGTCCTGCCGATTAAAAGCTACACCACCAACAGTACCGCTACCAGCAAGCTTGAGAAAGAGGGTGGATTGGGGATTTAAGACTTGGATATTTGTGCGACTACTTCCAGTTAATTGGCTATCACTCGCAGTTAACTCTAGGGTGTACGCTCCCGGAGCCGTAAAGGTTACAGCAGTCTCTGTGTTAGAGACATTGGTAAAATTAACACTGCCAGATCCGCTAATTACATTCCATTGACTAGTTACAGTTCTTCCCAACGGTAAACTGTCATCAACCACAGAACCTCTGAGGTTTGTGCCGTACAAAACTACTTGATTTTGTCCTGCATCTACTGCTGGTGCTTGGTTAGGAACATCTCTACCTAAAGCAAATTCGTAGAATCGTCCGTCATTTTCGTTGGGATCGACATCATTATCAACGCCGCGATCGACAATATATAGACTGAGTTTCGTTGGATCTGTACTGCTCGGCGCAATGGTAATACCTGCTGGCTTATCTGGGAAAGCAGCAGAAATATCATATTGGCGAATAAATTCACCTTTAGTAGTCAATTCAAATAATGCAGGGGTAGCTGGCGAAGTTTTGGATAGGTATCCCACCATGAATAAGTTACCACTACTAGGATCGATCGCAATCCCTTCTGGATCGTGAAGTCCAATTCTTTCAGTATCGAAAGTATTGAGTAAAGTCCCATTGGTAGTGACTTCATAAACTTGGGAACCAAATCCATCAACGACAAACAAAGTATTTGTCTTCGCTGAATATGCTATATCTTCTGGATCGTGGTCGTCACTATTATCTGTTGCAGTACCCCAAGATGCAGTACTAAAAGAGGTAACTCTATCATCTGCAGTGTTATAGTTACCATCTGCGCCAGGATCTATTTGATAAACTAGACGCTTATTATCATCTGTAATATAGAGGAAGCGATTTGCTGGATTGTAGGCGATCCCTGTTGGCTCGTTGGAATAAGTGATAGTTGAGAAGCTCTGCTGATAAGTACCCGTTAGGCTGGATTGAAAGATGTTCCTACCGGTGAAGTAGGTAGGCATTTCATCTACTTCACCATCCACCATCAACAATGAACCCAAATGGCTAATGTAAACAATCCCTGAGGGATCGGGACTAGGTGGCCCAAATTCAGAGGTTTTAACAATCCGGATGAGCGAAAGCTGAGAAGTTGTCATTATTCTTTAGTAGTTGAATCGTTGAAACTAGGTGTTTTTGCGGCTATGTTTTACGCAAAAAGTGTTAGTGTCCGGTAAAACAATTAAGTACACTAACTGAATTGTAAAACCTGATAAATCCTGATTCAGGAATTTCATAGATAATTCATCGTAATTTCATAAACCAAAGTCATGAAAAATAATGAATATATAAAATTGATGACAAGTTAGTAATTTTACGGATCTCTCTGTTCAAACTTGTCTGCTAAGGTTGACAATTATCTTTAAATTAATATTTAAATTCGTTATCAAAATGCGGATGCCATATATTGGCAAATTACAGCATAATTTGGCTCTATAGTCTATTTTTTAGAATGACTTAATTGCTTGTACAGACTACACATGAGCGTCATTACTTGAGGAAATTCTCTGCTTGTAGTTCATTAACATGAAATAGACTATTTTGAGAAAAATTAATTGTTATTAGTAAATTTATTCTATTTTATTTAGCCTAGTTAGTTTACAATAAATATCTTAATTCTCAATCAACCTATAGTCAGAAATCTGCCTTCATTTTTAATGATGTGTATAGAAGATTTATGCAACGCTTTTTCGTAAACTTCTAGAGATATGAAATATTTATTCAATCTAATTATGCAATCTAAAAATTCATAATGCAGTGATAAAAAAATTATGAATTCTTCACATATAGGACTTACGCAACTGCACATAATTTCATCTTGTAGGGTGGGCAATGCCTAACATATCCGGGTTTCGGTGGGCATTGCCCATCCTAGACTACTGACAATTTTTCACAAATCATTTAGGAGTACTATATATAGATGTTCAGAGGAGCTTGAGAGACTTTTGATTAGACAAACAAGCGATCGCTCTGGTGAATGTGGGAATTAAATTGTATCAATAAAGACTATTGGTCAGTCAAGGGTAATATTTTCTCGCTCAGAGTGAAATTAACGCTTTTTGCTAGGAATTTCTGATAAAACCCTTGAATAACCAAAAGTATCTCCGCAGAAAATCAACTACAACCCCAGTCAACAGTCAACAGTCAACAGACTTATATTCTGGGCTTGTGTGTGATTTTAAGCTACTTGAGTAAAACCATCTACGACAACACCAGCCAGCCCAATATCAGATCCATCCAAATATGAAGCATAGTTCCCGGCTGTAGTCGCACCGAGACTAGTAGGCGTGAAAGTCACAATATCCGCACCATTACCTGTAACACCAGGTACTTGGAATGCGCCCTTAGTAGTTAAATACAGCTTGTTATTGCTGTCAATCCAAACACCATTTATATCTTCGCTACTTTCTGTTAACCCAACATCAGAACCTTGGAAAAATAAAGTCCATGTCCCTGCTGTATTTACTCCTAAGCTAGTGGCATTAAAGGCAAGCAGGTCTTTATCATTACCTGTGATATTACCTGAAGCACTAGGAACATCATATTTACCCGTGGTACTGATAACTAACTTGCCATCTTTTGTAAAGGCAATGCCATCAATCGCCTCATCACTCTTAGTTAAGCCAACATCTGAGCCATCAAAGTATAAGGAGAAGCTACCGGCTGTGTTATTTCCTGTAGAAGTGGGAGTGAACTTGACAATATCTTGTTTCTCAACTCTACCTACACCATCAAGGGTGAGAGAACTGTTCAAACTAAACAAAATCGAGCCATCTTGATTGATGTGGAAATCGCGGATATTGCGACTGGATAAACCCACATCAGAGCCATCAAAATACATTGACCAACTACGATTAGACCGATCATAGGCCAAAATGTCTTCATCACTGTAAGCCACTCCGCCAACCGTACCGCTACCACTCAAGCTGAAAAATGAGGTTGTTTGTGGATTTAATACTAATACAGATACGCGATCGCTACTGGTTAATTTACTATCGCTGGCTTGTAGCTGTAGTACATAAGAGCCAGGAGCCGAGAAGGTAGCAGTGGTATCTTCTTTACCTGCATTAGCAAAAGACACATTACCAGGGCCGCTAACTTTACTCCAAGTAGTAGTTAAGGAACCAGGTGGATTAGGTAAGCCATCATCAATGACAGTACCATCCAAACTAGCCTGCTTAAAAATCACTAAATCTTCACCTGCATTTACAGATGGTGCTTGATTGGTAGGACTACCACCACCACCACCACCGGATGTCCCTAGAGCAAATTCGTAGATGCGACCGTCATTTTGTCGAGAATTTCCATCGTTATCAATACCGCGATCGACAATGTAGAGACTTTGCTTAGTGCGATCGTTACTAGTAGGTGCGATCGTGATCCCAGCAGGCTTGATGGCTTTGGCTGCTGAAATATCGTAAGTCCGAACTAGTTCACCCTTAGTTGTTAGTTCAAACACCCGGTTAGCTGGGAACCCAACCATAAACAAGTGACCGGTACCAGGATCGATAAAAATACCTTCTGGATCTTTCAGTCCCAATCTCTCAGTATCAAATTGACTAACTAAAGCGCCTTTCGTCGTTACTTCATAGACTTGCGCCTTCACCCCATCAACAATAAATAAATTACCTGTTATGGGTGAATAGGTGACATCCTCCGGATCGCCGCTACCAAAGGCGGTAGTATTAAATGAGGTAACTACATCATCTTTTGTGTTGTATCGTCCATCCCCTCCAGGATTGAGTTGGAAAATTTTCCGCTTGTCATCATCAGAGATATAAAGAAACCGATTGGCTGGGTTATAGGCTATCCCTGTCGGTTCATCAGAAAAGTCTTCGGTGGTGAAAGTATTCTGTAAGGAACCTGTAAGACTTACTTGAAACAGGTTTTTGCCTTTATATAATCTATCGTTCTCCTCGATTTCACCATCACCAACCACCAGTGCATCCAAATGCTGAAGATAAGCAAGACCTGAAGGGTCTGGACTAGCTGGTGAAAATTTAGAAGTTTCGGTTACTTTTACCAGTTTTAAAACCGATGGACTAGTTTGAGTTGCCATATATCTTATTTCCTAATTTTGGCGATTTCGATCTATTTTTTTAAGCTCAGTGGGATTTATGGTTATATATCGAGCCAAAACTCTTGTTTGCCGATATAACCAGTACAAATATTAGACCGACTGTATGGAACACTACATTAACTAAGAAGAAAATTTATGGATATTTCATCATAAATTTATAAAATTAGTTACTTTATATGCATATACAAAAAGCATAATTAGTACAGAAATTTCTGATAATTCCTGCACTTAGGAGTCGTGTAAAAATAAGTTGAACAATTTAATATTTGTAGTGCGAGCATCTTGCCCGCGCGAGCAAGATGCTCGCACTACTTATTTTTACTTGATGCCTTAATGAGTTAGGTAGCCAAGAAGAAAAAATTCTGCTTGACTAAGATTAATGAAAACAAAGATGGGTATTTTGCTGACAAAATGCTTGTAATCTAGATTTTTGGCTGACTCATACTTGAGACAACCAAATCTACAAATTTATCAACTTGTGTAAATAAAAAATTCCTATTTAATTTTTGCCACAACTGTAATTAAGGGAATATTATTTCAAGGCTTACCTAGTTACTAGAGTGACAGCAATCTGTGATCAGCCTAGATTTTATTGCCCAAACTATGAAATTATGCCCAAAATTAAATCTGAATTTCTATTTAATGTTATTTACTTTTAAGAAAGTAATATATATCAAAATGTTTCCCCTAAGTAAATAATTTAAAAATAGTAATCTTAATTTGTAATTATTAATAATGTACAGCATATTTCAGGTAAATGAGATACGCCCTTTGGGGCATGGCAGTGCCAGTGCCCCTACAATCAACGATAATCTTTACCTCAGCAACGGCCAATCTGCTGTACTTATAGCTTTTAAATAGTGTTTGCGGTACATCAATATATTATGGAGGGCATGGCAGTGCCCATTGGTGTCAACTACCGCAAGGAACTTCAGTTCCTTGCTAATAGCCAAAGTCATCTCAAGATGACTAAATGTCCTCACAATCTTGAGTCTACTTCAGTAGGGGCGGGTTCACAGATATGCTCCAATAATTCACGAATATCTCGCTTAATTCGCCCCTAATTGGGCTATTAGGAGTCGAGTAAAAATAAGTTGAACAATTTAATATTTGTAGTGCGGGCATCTTGCCCGCGCGAGCAAGATGCTCGCACTACTTATTTTTACTTGATGCCTTAGTCTTGGAATTAATTCCAAGGCGGGCGACAAAGCTAAGATAGAGGCTATTTTTGCTTAAGTTATCAGAAATCACAACCTCGCCGGTTCAGGATGCTTGATTAAGCTGTTATCGATCCAAGACACAATCTGTTGTGTTTTTTCATCTACTGACAGCGTACTATCAATTTCCAAAACGGGAATATCAAATGTTTGAGCGCAGTTGATAATGTCCTGAAGATAGGGAGCATATTGAGAAAGCAATAGCTGTGCTGCTTCTTGGGACATGAGGTCAAATCGGCTTTCTTCGGTGGGACGATTTTTAATTCTGTGAATTGCGGTTTCGATATTGATTTGGAAATCAACGATCGCAATTGATCTTTGGGAGAAAATTAGTGTTAATTCCTCTTTGATATCTGCTAGAGCCGGAGTAGTACCTGTAATACCAATTGACCAAATTTCTTGTAACAATCCCTGATCGAGTAGGAGCAGTTGCTCGTTGTGAGTTTGCGCGATCGCATCAATGCGTTTCAAATTTGCATAAGTTTTGATCGCTTTAGAAAAACTTAGCCAGTTAGTTGGTTTGACTTGCGTCGCTAGTGACAGAGATTTGCGCAAAATCTGCCATTGATTTTGGTTTTGGGGAATGAGTTTCCACAACCTTTGCCAAATTGGTTGTCGCTTCCAATTGCGGAGAATTTCGTCTCCAGCAGCTACAGATACGCCTTGCTGTTTCAATTGTGCAACTACTTGATGAAACACAGTAGTTTTACCTGCGCCGGGCAGTCCGATAAACTCTAAGACTATGGGAGTCTTAACTGCGCTCTGTGGTAGATGAGTTTTACTGAAATTACTTAAAGATGTTGCCATACGGACTGTTTTGCCTGTAATAAAACTTGCTCAAGCGGTTGTGTAGCATCGATGTTGACTACTGTGGTTTGCGGTGGAAACTTCAAGGACTTCACCGCATCCACTTTTTGTTTGACAATATCCGTAGGCGTATCTGATTTACGCGCTAAAGCAATCTCTGGGGTAACGTTCAACTTAATTACTAAATCTGGGAGTAAAGTATTCACCATTTGTTCGTAATTTTGTAACTCCCATTCTTGGAGAAAGCCGGGGTATGAGGATGACTTACCATTACCATTTGTGAGTAGGGGGCCATCATTAAAGCCGAGAATTTGAGTTTGGGGATAGCGATCGGAAACGACAATCATTCCCCGTTGTCTAGCTACGGAACAATGCTGCAGCTTTTGGTGTTTTTCATAAACCAGAGTAATCGCCCATAATGCTTTAGCAATTCTTTTTAAGGGAGATTTCGGCTGGGAAGTTCCCACCAAGTCAGAAGAACTTTGTCTTTGACGGGATTGATTTGGCGATCGCACCGGACGTAAAATTTTAGCGGCTCTACTGGCTAACACTAATGGTAGTCGGTACCAAGAGGCAGGGCCATCGCCACTTCCTAGATAAACTGGCTGGACATCAAGTTTATGAGAGAAACATTTTCTAATTTCTTTGGTGACAGTAGATTTACCAGAGCCATCTGCACCTAAAACCGCAATCATTAAACCACCAGTGGTGGGTGTTCTGTGGGCTGCGACTGGAGCTTGGAAAAACTTTCTCAAACTCTTGAAGAAGAGATACTGAATTTCTAGTTTCCAGCGCAAAACCTTAGAAACTAATGGGTGATAGCGCCGATTTTGCTTTAAAGCGACTTGAATCGCATTCCCGGATTTTAATAATTGCTTGAGGTTGGATTCGCTATCAATGACATCTAAAACTAACTTAGTCGCCTTGCTACCTAAAAGCTGCTCGCTTAGTTCTTGTACCTTTTGGCGATCGAGTCTTTCTTTGAGCCAGCGAAATTCCCGGATAAAATCGCCTTTAAAATAGTCTTTACCCAGGAGATTGTTGAGGCGATCGCGAGTTCTCACCTTCAGCGCTGCTCGTACCACCAATAAAATTGTTTCAATATTCGGCTCGGCAATATAAATCTGATATTCTTCGCTATAAATTCTTGTGGATAATAATAATTCTTCCCAAGGCAGACGGTAACCTTTAAGATATTTCTCTCCCAACTCTAAACGATAGTGAAGATGCAGGTGTACCAAGATTCCTGTCTCTTCATCCAGCGCTAAATAATCATCAATATCTCTATATCTCCGGCAAGGAATTGCCTCAAAATACTTGAAACCAACTTCATTTAATACTCTCTGTAAATTGTCTTTCTCGTTTTCATCTACTAAAACATCTAAATCTGTTTTACCTTCTACAGCTGCATCAACATGCTCGTTACTTTTCCAATGACAGTAGCGAATATTGTTTTGATCTAGGTAGTAGTTAAGCTTTTGAACAATCTGAAGTGCTGCCATTATTTCATCTGCTCCTTATTAAATTCCCCTGAATTTACTCTGTTTTGTATATGTGTTATTGCTTACCCGTGCAAGTCACCGTAAATAGACTGCAATGAGGACTCTGTTAGCAGTTTTACTTGAATTGCCGCCTATTCTCAACTCTAAATCAAGAATCTTTGAAAAGTTTTTACAGAAAAATTATGTATAACCATTGTTCTTACTTGTTTGCGCACCCAAAAACAAAAAATTCAATGAGCGATCGCTATATCTGTATATGTGCTGATTTCGGTAAGTTACTGGCTAACTACGCAAAATTACTATGTCGTTAATTTTATCGGTTTCTTTTCTACTGCTTTCACACTCTAGATAGATGAAATCGATTTACTCCTATCCTTTGAGATCCAGTGAAAGCCCAGAATTGAAATTCCAAAATACTTTGAAATTAAACAACTTTTTTGATGCGTTTTTGTTTGCTCAGTAAATTCTCCTACACTGCACTAATAGCATATCAATATAATTTTGGCAATTACTCATCAGCTACTTTCACTGCCTATATCCTTATTTACCCTAGTTGATGAAAATTAGCAGCAAGTTGTCAAAACATGACAAAAACCGATCTAGAGATTTTATGGATAACAAACCGATAAAGGAGAATTTCTGGTAACTTAGAATCTTCATCTGTCCAAAATTTGATGTTGACCGCGTTCTTGATGAAGTAGAGATAAAGTCCGCTCTTGTAATTAAGCGTAATTCTTTACAGAAAATTAATATAACCTATTGCCAAATTAGGGTTTATACTGTCCATTTTTTTTCTATTACTGGGCTTCACGGAAATTTTGCAATCATACAGTGTTCATTTAACATTTACTTCAAATAATTATCCGTAGATCCGATATACTGAGGTTAAGCAAGATTTAACCTAATAGCCAGCATTCGTTAACCTTTATTTAACTTAATGCTAAAACATCTGGTGAGATTTATGTTGGTTCCCGTATTTTTTGTATTCAGCATTACTCTTACCATTGGCAACAACACAGTCTTGTAACCCCTATTAATAAAGTGTCGGCAATTTCAGGAGGCGAAGTGGGTTTATCTGAGTGCATTTACCAAGTTTGTCAATCCAGGATTAAGTCATCAATTGAGGATATAGGTGCTTCTTGTGATCCGAAGATGATTCCTCTGCAACTTAAATAAGTAAGTGGCATGATTCAGGCAAGTTCAGACGCCCAGCATCCCAATTTGTAAAAAAGATCCAAAAGCGCGATCGCCAACTGGTAAAAATGCTAACAAATCTCTGCATTTGCCAGATGACCCGCTTCATTATTCTTGCTTAACAATCCATCATTCAATTCAGTAAAAACCATGAAAATAGCTGTCATAGGTGCAAAAGGTCTTCCTCCCAAACAAGGTGGTATTGAACATTACTGCGCAGAAGTATATCCACGCATAGTTGCCAAGGGTCATTCTGTTGATTTGTTTGCTCGTTCCTCAACTACAGATTCATCTCCCTTCTCAGAATACGACTATGAGGGCGTGCGCGTAATTTCATTACCTTGTCCAAGCGGTAAAGGGTTAGATGCTTTCTTTAGTTCCATGTTGGGAGCCATGATGTCTGTTGGCAACCGCTATGACATCGTACATTTTCATGCGTTAGGCCCATCTTTATTTACTTGGATACCAAAGCTTTCCTTATCTACTAAAGTTGTCGTTACCTGTCAGGGATTAGATTGGCAACGCAATAAATGGGGCAAGTTATCTAGCAACTTAATTCTGCAAGGAGAGAAAGCTGCTGTCCGTTTTGCTGATGGACTGATTGTCGTTTCCGAAGAATTACGTTCTTACTTCCGCCAAACCTACGGTAAGCAATCTGTATATATTCCCAACGCCGCAGCAACTTACGGCGCATCCGATCCTACCTTTGCTTATGGCAAGTCTTTAGGCTTAACCGCAGGGCGCTATGTTTTATTCTTGGGCAGACTAGTTCCAGAAAAATGCCCCGACTTACTAATTGAAGCATTCAAAAAACTCAAGCCTGCAGGCTGGAAACTGGTATTAGCTGGAGGAGTCAGCGATACCAAAGAATTTACCGCCCAAATGTTGCAGCAAGTAGCAGATGACCCCGATATCATCTTTGCTGGTGAATTAAGAGGCGCGCGTCTGTGGGAAATCGTCCGTGGATCTGGTTTATTTGCCTTACCATCCGACCTAGAAGGTCTACCTTTAGCGATGTTAGAGGCTATGTCACAAGCAATCCCAGTTCTTGCTAGCGATATTCCTCCACATCAACAATTGGTCAGTACTAATAGAGGGGTAATGTTCCGCGCCGGTAATATTGACTCTTTAGTACAACAAATGGATTGGGCAATTCAGCATCCCCAAGAAATGAAACAGATGGCTGAGAATGCTCAACGAAACGTGCAAGTTAACTATAGCTGGGAAAAAATTACAGCTGACAATCTGAGCCTTTACGAGAACTTATTAAGTTCTCCCGGTCAACGCGCAGGTGGCAAACTCGTGACGACGAAGCTTTCTTAAAATCACCCACTATAGTCAAGGAATTGAATCATGCATCAGCCAACTCTCACGATTTTCTATCAATTTAATCCCTGGAACCCCACCATTGGCGGTATTCAGACTTGCATTCGCTACATTCTCAAGTATGCGCCTAAGGATATCAATATTCGCCTCGTAGGTACTGGTAATGGCGATCCAAAAATGCCTATAGGTGAATGGCATGAAGCAGAATTATTTGGCAGAAAATTTTTGTTCATGCCTTTGATTGAACTGAAGAATGACAACTTTCGTGGTTTAGTGCCCACAACTGTTAAATATACAATGGCACTTTTGGGGCGTGATTTTTCTTCTGACTTTTTGCAATTCCATCGCATAGAAGCATCATTAGCTAGCTCTAGCTGGTCTGGTAAGCGGATATTCTACATTCACAATGACATCGACCAGGAAATGAAGGGCACCAACCAAGGTGGCGGTATTCTCTGGCGGCATATTCCTTGGGCTTATTTTGCACTAGAACGCAGATTAGTCAGAAAGTTTGATCGCATTTTTTCCTGCAACACCAAAGCTGCCAAGCAATATAAAGAACGCTATCCCTATGTTGCAGATAAAGTATCTTACTTGGTGAATACAGTAGATAGCGATATCTTCTATTCTGTCTCTGCCGAAGAACAAGAACTAGGCAGAATCAAGCTAACACAAGACTTAGGACTGTCAACAGATACTCGTTTCATCCTGTTTGCTGGTCGTCTGCATCCACAAAAGCAGCCCTTACTCTTAGTCCGCACATTCGCAGAACTGAATGAGCCAAATACTCACTTATTGATTGTCGGACAAGGCGAATTAGAAGAAGATGTACGTGCGGAAATTGCTCGGTTAGGTTTAACCGATCGCGTAACCATCTTCCCACCACTAGCACAAACAGAGTTAGCGAACTTATATCGAGTTTCTCAGATGTTTGTGTTAACCAGTGCCTATGAAGGTTTATGTCGCGCCAGCATTGAAGCATTGGCTTGTGGCACCCCTGTAGTCACCACTCGCGCTGGAGAAACACCCAACTTTTTGAGTGCTGATAGCGGCATTGTGGTGGACGAACAAACCCCAGAAGCGATCGCCTCTGCCTGGAAACAAGTATTAATCAATCCCAGCAATTATCCTTCAGAAGCATGTGTGCGCGTTGTCAAACCCTATGATGCCCGTCATGTTGTTAATGGTATTTATACAGAGTTGCTGGAAAACTGGAAAGATGGACAGGGTGAGTTGTTAAACGCTTACGCATAAATCTAGAGCTAATCTCAGCCTTTTTGACATCGTGGTAGCTTATTCAGTTTCAATAGTTCATCTAGGCTGATATCTGCAAAAAAACGCCACATCAGGGTGCAAACTTATAAGTCAGGAGTTGACAAAGTTTTTTTACCTCTAGGAGAACTTCAGCCATTGCGCTCATATCTAACAAACCCTTAGTTACTGTCTTGCCGGAAAAATCAATGCAGATTAACTTTACAGATCTTCCTCATTTTCAACAACGGGTACATCCTTCAGCTAACTCTTCACTCAAGCGATTAATTGATATTGTTGGTGCTTTCATTGGTTTAGCGATTACAGCTGTTATTGCTATCCCAATTGCGATCGCCATTAAACTTGATAATCCCGGCCCGGTTTTTTACAGTCAAACTCGCTGTGGCTTAAACGGCAAAACCTTCCGCATTTGGAAGTTTCGCACTATGAAAGTGAATGCCGACCAAATGAAGCATTTAGTCCAAAATCAGGCTAAAGGTAACATTTTTAAGAATGACCAAGATCCGCGCATTACCCGTGTTGGCTCGTTTCTCAGACGTACCAGCTTGGACGAGTTACCGCAATTTTGGAATGTTTTGCAAGGTGATATGAGTCTGGTTGGTACCCGTCCGCCCACAATAGATGAAGTAGAAAATTACGAGCCGCATCACTTCCGGCGGTTGTTGGTAAAACCAGGAATCACAGGTGAATGGCAAGTCAATGGGCGTTCTAAAATAGAAGACTTTGAAGATATAGTCAAGCTAGATCTAGCTTATCAGTCTAAATGGTCTGTAGTTTACGACCTGTTGTTAATTCTCAAAACGCTGCAAGTAGTATTAAATCGCGATGGAGCTTACTAATAACTGCAGTTCAGCATCTTTGAGAAACTAAACTACATTATTCATCGTCGAATAAATATTGCTCAGAGTGCAAATCAGCATTATTTAAATCCACAATATGTCTTTACAAGATTTTGTTTAAAAAGGCAACTCAAATGTTATACACTTTCCTTAAGTAAGATAGTTACTTGTCCTCAACTGGTCTTCAATACTCAGTTTGGCAAACTGTCAGGTTAGCCAGATACAACCTTCTTGTGGCAAGGCTGATTGGTTATCAGGGTGAAATCTAAACAATAAATACAATTTGCAGACCTTGCCAAAGATGAGTCATAACTAGTCTAACTGGATCTCATCTGAAGATTGTGAAGAGGATTAATAAAAATAATTACCAAAACGCCATCGGACATCCAGTCTACTATAAATAATTGGTAGTTAATAGTCATATATCTGTAATATTGAAAAGAGATAATCTAGTTAAGTTGGTGAATATAAAACATTGGCAGGTAAATTAATGGGTAAAGCTGTTCTTCCGTTATCTTATATAACCGCACTGAAGCGACATGCTTGGTTAGCTTCATCAACGTTTGTATCTGTATTAATAGGTGTAACAGCAATTAGTTTAGCTATTTCACCTCGATTGTATGAAACCTCAGCTAGACTGATGGTTGGTCAAAAAGAAGTAGGGATCTCAGCTTTAGGGCAAGAACTAACAAATATCAATAACCAATCGCCTAGTAAAGCAGCCGATCCAGTAGCAACTCAAGCTGAACTAGTTAAATCCCAGCAAATTCTTCGTGGTGCTTTAAAAAGAGCTTTAAGTGAAGGTAAAATCCCCATTGAAAAGCTACCCACATTAGAAGAATTAAAAGCAGGCATTAAGGTAGAAATTGTACCTGCAACTAGCATTTTAGAAATTAGTTATACTAATTCCGACCCAAAAGTTACTGCAGTTATCCTCAATCAAATTGCTAAATTAGTTATTGCTGAAAATACAAAATTAATTAGAGCAGAAGCTACCAGCCTGCGCAACTTTTTAGAAGGGCAAATTCCCGAACAACAGAAAAGACTACAAAAAGCAGAACAAGCTGAAAGAAGATATCGGGAAGCCTATAGCTTTGTTGCTTCTAACACTCAAACTGAAAGTTTAATTGAAAGCTTATCATCCTTAGAAAATCAAGAAAGACAACTCCGCGCTCAATTGCAGCAATCGAGACAACAAGAGGCATCATTGCAACAAGTCGTGGGTGCAAACAACCCCACAGGGGCATACATAGTTAATAGAATTGGACAGGATGAACAGCTTAAAGAATTAAATAAACAAATTACTGCTACCGAAGTGGCAATTACTAGCGCCCGTACTCGCTGGACAGATGAACATCCAGAAGTCTTAACACTCATCCAAAAGCGAGACGAACTGCGCGCTCTTTATAATCAACAAATATCACAAATAGTTCCCGCAAATCAAACTGTTAATTCTAACGAAGTAGCTGCTAACCAGTTAAGCCAAGATTTAATATCTCGCTATATCTTAGTTGAAAGCGAACGTAAAGGCTTAGAAGATAAACTCCAGGTAGTGCAGCGAGATGTAGAAGCTTTGCGATCGCGTGTTGCTAAAATACCCGTATCGCAACAGTCACTAGTGGCACTGACTCGCGAACGAGAACAAGCTGAAAAAGCCTTGAAAACACTCGATGACAAACTAGAAGAAGCGCGGATTGCAGAAGGACAAATTCTCAGCAATATCCGGATTGTTGGCGAAGCAGAAATTCCTACAGATCACGTTTCACCAAAACCTTTGGTGATTGTTATTCTCAGTACTGTAGTTGGGATCATTGCTTCTGCCCTTTTAGTCTTACTCCTAGAACTATTGCAATCCAAGCTGCGCGATGCAGATGAGGTAGAAGCTTGGCTAGAGACTCCTGTACTTGGAGTATTACCCAAACTGAATCCCAAAACCTTCAATTTGGCAGCATTAGACTCTTTATTAGATAATGCTGAGTATGTAGAGCCATACCGCATGTTGCTCAAAACCTTAGAATCTTTAGGTAAAGAGCAATCAAAAATCATCGTTGTCAGTAGCGTTGGTTTTGGTGAAGGAAAATCTTCAGTAGCGTTGCATTTAGCGGCTGTTGCTGGCATTTTGTCAAGACGTACATTAATCGTCAGTGCAGACCTGCAGCATCCCATATATCATAATCTTTTGGATGTACCTGCTTACCCAGGATTAACAGAGGTTGTGACTGATAATTTACCGTTGTTAGATTTAGTTAAATCAACCTCAATTCCTAATTTATCAGTGCTACCTTCAGGGAGAATTCCTAGCCGTCCATCGACAATTATTGAAAAAATGTCGATGGATAGAATTTTAGAAGAAGCCGCGCAACATTTTGATTATGTAATTGTTGATGCTTCACCTATAAGTAGTAATGCTGATGCCGCAACCTTAAGCCAGTCGGCAGATGGAGTGATTTTAGTTGTTAAACCCAACTCCACCTCCAAAAATGCAGCCCTCAGAGCTATCTCTGATTTACAAAAGAGTGGTTCAACTATTCTGGGTGTAGTGATCAACGAAACTGTATTACCAGTTGAAAAAGAACTAGCTGTACTCACACCAGTTGATCAACATCAGCAGTTACCACCAGCTGAAAGTTTCTTTTCTGGTTCCATAGTCAAAAACACTAGCAACAGTCTTCGCTAGTTAATGGTGAATTTTTTCAATTTCATTATCTGAGATCGCCAGATCGCCAAAGGTGCATTTACTTTTTCTTTTAAGAAAAACATCAAACTAACAGAAGATGGCAATAGATCGAGGCAATAATCTGATTTCTTTTCCTACAATTTTGCTGAGTATTGTAGGAATTTTGTTAAGTATTATTTTTGGTGTAGTCGCAAATCTCCAACCTTTATATATAGCTTTATTAGTTGTATTGATTGTTGCCGTTTCGGTTACTATTAACTTCTTTAAAAATTTTGAGCAAACCCTTTTAGGTTTATTAATTCTTCGTAGTGCTTTAGATGCATTTTCTGACCAACAAGTACCTGCGGTATTTGGTCTAGGTCTAAATATTTTGGCATTGCTTTATGTAGGAAATTGCTTAATAGCCAGAAAAAAGGTGCAAACCGATGGATTCTGGTGGTTTCTTGCTGGATGGATTGCATTGCAAGCCGTATGGGTGGTTTTACAGAAACTAGGCGGGCTAGGTCTTGGGCCCTCATACTTTCCAGGAGCATTACGGGAATGGGTGCGAATGTTTTCTGGATTAATGGTTTATCTCCTAGTTATGCAGATGAAGGAAAAAGTACCTCCCATCAAGGTAGTTTCTAGCTTATTTTGGAGCTTAGTAGCGCCATTAACAGCAGCAACCTTACAAATTACTGTTCCCCCATCCAAGTTACCCTCTTTCTTAGTATTTCAAAGCGGATATGCTATTGAAGCCGGATCGCGGATGAATGGAACTCTCGGACATCCAAATGCATTTGCGACATTTACCTTGTTTTTTCTAGGCCTGGGGCTATGGAAAATGGGAGAGGTCAAGCAACGTATACCTTGGATGATTTTAGTGACAGCGCTGGCTTTTTTCTTAGTTAGTAGTAAATCATTGACTGGGTTAACAATGCTGGTTGCTTTCATCCCAGCATTTTTGGCACCTAAACTAAATATAGCCAATATTATTAGTGCTGTTGTGCTATTTGGTATAGTTTTTTACTTATTTGCTGGCTCGGAAATGGGGCAAGAGCGGCTGCAATCCTTATATGGTACACCACTCTTAAATCCAAATATTGATACATCTAGAGCAATATTATTACAATGGACTGACGGTAATAGTTTTAATTGGCGTGTTGCTCAGTGGACGTTTTTAATCAACAGATGGCGAGATGCACCACTTTTAGGATATGGATTAGACACATCTCGGTTTTTAACTCCTCTGGCTAGCTATTCTCATAATGACTACATTCGCTTTTTAGCTGAAGAAGGAATTTTAGGATTTAGCCTATTTTTGATTTTTATTTTTGCAGTATTTTTCCGTCTAATTCAACTAGCTTACTCCGTTCCTTCTGGTTCTGCTAAACGCAATCTCTGCTTTGCCATGCTAGCGTTTTTCATATCCATGCTAGTAGGGATGATAGCTGGAAATGTTTGGAGTCACACTACTATGTTCTTCTATTGGTGGACTTTATTAGCAGTTGCTGGCTGGGATTGGGATAAACCTGTAAATGTGGAAGATGATGCCAGTTCTGCTGCACAAAACCAGTCAAAATTCAATCATCCAAAGCCAAAAGATTTGACTGCTCAAAAAAATTCATTTCGCCGTCAATTACCACGCAGAAGATTAGGTTAAATCTTCAAAAAATTTATCAGTTTTTAGCTTTATATTTGTAACCATTAGCACTATGTTCCTTCTGTAAGTAAACAAAATTTTCGATCATAAATGTCCCAATCAAAAGATATTAAAGGAAAAATTATTCGGGGTGGTGTCTCCATGACACTTAGGCAATTACTAGTCGCAGCACTTTCAATGGTGAATGTGCTAGTAATTGCCCGAATGTTAGGCCCAGGATTATACGGTGTTGTCACTATTGTTTTAAGTATTTTTTATTTCTTAAACCAAGTCTGTCGCTTTGGATTGCAGGTTTATTTGGTACGCCAGCCAAATCTTACAGATGAAGAGCCGATACAAATCCAAGCATTTTATAACTTTCTTGGCATAGTTATTTGTGCGGCGTTGTTTTGTATTGCTCCGCTTATTGGTTGGTGGACGAAGGAGCAAGAAGTAACTTATGCATTACAAGCCATCTTACCTGCACTCTGGATGGATATGGTCAGTCGGGTGCCAACTAGTATGTTGGAGCGAGAACTGAGTTTTGACAAAGTGGGATTGCTAGAGGCAGTTTCTAAAGTTGTGTTGTATGTTTCGGCAATACCTTTAGTATTAATCGGCTGGGGTTATTGGGGCCCAATTATTGGCACTGTTTTAGGTTATTTAGTACAGCTGATAATGGCATATTATTACTATCCTGTGCCTTGGCGCTGGCGCTGGCAATGGAAGGTAGTGAAACCTGCTGTAAATTATGGACTTACCTATTCTGGCTCGGATGCGATTTTAAATCTCCGCAGATTAAGGCTACCTTTGCTGGTAAGTCGTTTAGGAGGTACAGAAGTCGTTGGTTATATCAGTATTGCGATGCGATTGGCAGAACAGTTGGCAATCCTGCGGTTGGTGGTACGTCGGATGTCAATTAGTGTGATGGCAAAATTAGTAGATAAGCCAGAGCAAACACGCAATGCTATTAGTAAAGGTATGACATACCAAGCACTTTTAATTGGCCCAATTTGTGCTGCTTTTTCTTGTACTTCTGCTTGGTTAATTCCGTTGATGTTCTCCAAAGAATGGTTAATCAGTGCCCAAATCTTTCCTTTTATTGCTGTCGGAGTATTAGTAGGAGCAATTTTTGAATTGCATACATCTAGCTTGTATGCTGTGGGACGTAACTACGAAATTGCTCAACGCAATGCCTGGTATGTAGGTATTCTTTGGTTAGCAACTATAATTTTCCTACCTTGGATGGGTTTATGGGGATACGGTTTGTCAGAAATTCTGGCTTTACCTACTTTTTACTTGCTTCATACCTCAATTGTGAGGTTGTTCGGTTCTCCTAATTATTGGGATTCTTTTTGGATCACCTTAGTATCGACAATTTGTATGTTTGCAGGGGTTTTCTTACCGCCAATTGCGGCTGTAGGCTTACTGGTTGTTAGTTATGGGGCAATATTTATTTATTGTCCCGGTATCCGCAAGATTCCTGTGGATCTCTGGGCGGCGAGGAAAAAAGTTGCTTAAACAAGCTATTCTGCGTTTAAGTTGCACAATCCATCGTGAGGGCTGTTGACAGTTAACAGTTAACAGTTAACAGCCCATATAAATAGTTATGTAATTTAGATGCGCATCAGCTTAATTTTTGTCAAGCCTGCAGGTGTTCAATCTGCAGGCTTTTTCGTTTGAGATTGATGATTAGCGTAGACGCAAAGCGTTGTTAGCGTGTCGTTAGACATCGCTTGTGCTGATACCAATTTACAGCAGTTTTCACCTATTTGAACCACATCTATCGTAGGGGCACGGTACCGACAATCTGTTGGTACATACAATAATTTTACTAATGCCGTGCCCCTACAGCGTGGTCTATTTACCTGAAAATAGCTGTAAGTAGTGTTTGCAGCAGATCAATCATAGAGGGCATGGCATTGCCATGCCCCTACCATCTGTCGCATTCTTTTTTCAATTTGGTATGAAAACTAGCTACAATTAAACTTTGAGTGAAAATTAATTGCTATAACAATGAATCACTCCTACAGAAAAAATGTTGTCATTATTGGCGGAGGCCCTGCGGGATTAGGGGCCGCTTTAATGCTAGCCAAAAGAGGCTGGAAAGATATTACAGTTATTGAAAAAAGACCATCAGCAGATTACTACGAACCAGATAAATCTTTTAGTTATCAAATTGATGGAAGAGGGCAGAAATTAACCGATTTATTAGACATAACTACCAAAATTGCCGATTTGAGCGTGCCTAGTAATGACTTTTACTTGACTCTGATTCAAAAAGACGGCAAACGCAAAACAACAAAATTACCTATTGTCGATTCTAAACGTAAAATGGCTTATTGGTTGCCAAGAGCGTCTTTTGTTCAAGTACTTTATCAAGAAATTCAACAACATTGGCAAGATGCAATTCAGGTTTTATTTAATATTGAATGTATAGAAATTAAACAGAATTTAGATCGGTTAGAGATTATTACACAAAGTAAAAATCAGGAGCAACTAATCTTTGTTCCTAATCTGTTACTAGGTTGTGATGGATTAAACTCTATTGTGCGTGAAACTCTGCATCAAATGTCAGAGCGATCGCATTTATTTGATATGCAGAAATTTCCTTCTCCTAGCGCTGGTTTAAAATACAAAGTTCTCAGTTTACCGCCGCAATTTCCTTTATCAGAACAACCAGGAGATATATCGCAATCTACAATGGCTTATGCCATTAGGTCTAATTTTCAAGGGCTGAAAAAAGCAATTTCTCTTGGTTTATTACCCTTAAAAAATCAGGATTTTCCCAGAACTGCAAATATTATTGCTTATCCAGATCATCAAATATGGCAGTTAAAAACTAAGGAAGAAGTTGCAGATTTTTTTAAACAAGCATTTCCTCAAATACCTATAGAAAAAATTATTTCTCCTGAAGAAATAGATAGATTTACATCTAGTGAAGGTGGTAAGTTTCCGATACCGCAATATTGTGAGGGATTGTATAAAATTTTGGGTAACCCTGATAACAATGAAGGCACAGCCGTAATTTTATTTGGTGATGCGGTTCATTGTTTTCCCCCTGATATTGGACAAGGAGTAAATTCTGCTTTGGAAGATATTTATGTTTTTCAGGAAATATTAGCTGATACTCAAGATAATTTATCTCAAGCCCTTCCTCAATATCAAAAAATACGCCAACCGGATGTGCAAGCTTTAATTCGGTTAGTACAAATTAGTTATCCTTGGCAATATAATCAAGACCCTTTACAAAAACGTTTATGGAGTCTGAATTTATTTTTGCGTTTAGTTTTGAGTAAGTTGTTACCTTTTGTATTTCATCCTCATTCTTTTGTACTGATTCAAAATCATGAACTATCTTACTCAGAAATTGTGGCTAAAAGTAACCGCACTACTCAAATTTTGTTAATTTTGACAGTTTTGACAATATTAATTTTCATGGGGAGTTTTCTACCTTGAAAATAGGGGCTAGGGGCTAGAGGCTAGGGGCTAGGGGAGAGAGATTTTGATATTTGGTTGTGGATTTTACTGTGAGGGGCTGATTTGAAATTCAATTTAATCCTTAGTATTGCGCGATCGCTTGTTCTTCCCCTAATGTTGAATTTGAAATCAATAGCAATTTGATTTGCTATGCTCCTCAATTGCAACAAAAGAGGATACATCTGGTGAATGGTAGGTTTGACCCCACAATACCAATACAAACAGTTCTCTGGCATACCCAATATACCGCCCCCAGGCTGGAAGCCTGGGGCTATCAGTACGAAGCCTGCCAAAGCAGGCTTTGTTTGATTAGCCGCACCCTTCTAGGGTGACGGCGGGATTCTGGAATCAGCGAGGGGTTGTACTCTAGGTTTAGCAGTAGTATCCTTTAAAAAGTTAGGGATCTGATTTTTCACGAATGATTTAGGGCTGCTAGGAATTGACCAAAAATCTCTGCTTCTAAAAATTAAATTCCATGACTCTTACCAATCACCCAATTTCTCCGGAAAAATCTTGCTAAGGCAGATTCTTCTAATGATAAATAAATTGGTCTGCCATGAGGACAGGTGCGAGGGTTACGAGTACGTTGCCATTGATCTAAAAGTGTTTGCATTTCTGGCAAACTCATCGGTGTACCATTACGAATAGCGCTGCGACAAGCAACTGCTACTTGGGCTGTTTGTAAATCGCCGCCTAAACTTAGTTCTAAAATTGCATCGGCACAATCTTCTCTATGCTGCAACATTGCAGGTATATTTCTGACTGCCCAAAGTTGTTCGCCAAAGGGTTCTATATCTAAATTTATACGTTGTAATTGTGCTACTTGTTTTGGTGATAATTGATAAAGAATGATTGCCGGTTCAACAGGAATTAGTTGCCAATCATCGCATAATTGTTCATACAAAACTCTTTCATGGGCAATGTGTTGTTCTACTAACCAAAGTCCTTGAGGATGTTCCACTACAATATATGTATTGCTAACTTGAGCAACAGCTTTTAAAGAATAAGGATTGCTGATTTCTGCGTTCTGATTGTTATCGCCTTCACCGGGATTTTTGGGATGAAAATTGTAACCGCCTTTGGCTTCTGCGGCTTTGAGTAATTTACTCACACGCGATATATGAACCGACTCTTTAATATTAGCGGAACTGAGGCGGAGGGCTTGCTCAATTGCTTGGTTAACTTGTTCTTGCCAATAGGTGACTTCGTTGAGGTATATTTCTGTTTTGGCGGGGTTGCGATTCCAGTTAATTTGATCGGGAGCAATGAGCAGATGTAATAAACATACTGGATAGCGATCGCGTGGTAATGTGCGATGAAATGCTGTTAAAATCGTTTGCTCTAGTTCTGGAGACTTCACCATCCGCCCGTTAAAGGCTACACGTACCCAGTCTGGACGATGGCGATGACAGCGATCTGGCAATCCTACCACTAATAAAAGTTCGGAATTCTCCGGTTGGGGTATAGCTAATTTCACCTCTTGCAAATCGGCTGCTTTAACTTGGGGGATAAACTGAGGCAATAATTGTTTTAGCGATGTCGCCGGATAGATAGCGAACCATTCACGGTCATTTTGGCGAATCTGCCAGTTAACATGGGGATGACATAGAGCGATTTGCTGAATTGTGGCTTGTACGGCTTTCATTTGCTGGGCTAGGGCTGGTAAACCCTGACGCCGGGCTGGACAATTAGCAAATAAATTGGAGACTGTGACTACTGTACCAGGAGCGATCGCGGCAATTTCTACTCGTTCTGCTTTCCCGGCTTCACTATAAGTTACCCGCCAGCCAAAATTCTCATTTGCGGGACGACTTAAAATTTCTAAACTTGCTAAATTGGTCAAACTATGCAGTGCTTCCCCACGGAAACCTAAGCTGCTAATTTTCCATAAGTCTGCACTACTATAAATCTTACTGGTGCTATGTGTAGTAGCGGCTTTTTCCAAGTCTTCTAAGTTCATTCCGCAACCGTTGTCAGCTACGGTAATTCGCCACTGTTGCGGCCATAAAGAAACGACAATTCGCGTTGCGCCAGCATCTAAGGAATTTTCTACCAATTCGCGCACGACAGCAGCCAAAGAGTCAATTACCTCTCCGGCGGTAATTAGATATACTACTTCTGTTGGTAAAGCGTGAATAGTAGATGTCATAAATTACAGTGTAGGCGAATAGCCAACCACTGAATAGAATATGCAATTTTGATTACTACTTTCAAAGAATTTTTATTAATTGTAAAGAAATGTCGATTGAAATTAGATTTTTGATAGATTGCTTTTAAGGTTATTAAGCTTATAAGCGGAAAATGCCGATGAGTAACAGTTTAGCCACGGATGCCCACGATTTAAAGCTGCGTCTAGAATGGGGACACCCAGCTTTAACAATTATTGATGTACGCGATCGCCAAACATACAATCAAGGCCATATTAGCGGCGCAATACCCATCCCTTTGAGTGAACTAGCGCAAAGAGCTAAAACTTCTTTGCATACACAACGCCATATCTATGTTTATGGATCTGACGATCAACAATCAGCTAGTGCTACTCAAACACTCAAAGCGGCTGGGTTTGCAGAAGTTTCTGCTATTCTAGGTGGTCTTGCTGGCTGGAAAGCTGCTGGCGGCGCTACAGAAGGCCCAGGAGCTTAATTATTGTTTGTTAATATTGTTTGGTTTCTGTGTACTGTACGTTGTACAGTACAATTTTTTTTCGATATTAAATCACAAAATTATTCGATCACTCTAAGTAATACCAATTTAAATAATGTTTGCGGCACATCAATATATTCTAAAGGGCATGGCAATACCATGCCCCTAACATCTGTCGCCTTCTTTTTTCAAATTAAAGGTTTGTAGTGAGGACTTTAGTTCGCAAATAAGGAATTCAGTCCTAATAACGTTTCTGGATGAAGATACGCTTAATTAGCCTACGAAGGTAGGCTTTGTTTATGTAGCCCCACCCTTATAGGGTGAGGGCGAATATAACGCAACTTTACTCTCTCATTGCTAAAACTTTGGGTAATTCCGGCTTTAACAATCCATTCAATAATGATGCAGGATGTTCGCTATGAGGCCATGCAAAAGCATGACGAAACGCCGCATCTTGACAAGCTTGCAACTGTTTAAAGTTAATAATGTCGTATGTCAAAAGATTTTCATACTCAAATGGCAAACGTACATTATGCAACCCGGCGTTATCAGTACAGATAGCAATATCTACCCCAGTTTCAAAACAACGGTCAAAAACTAACTTCAGTTGACGTATATCTTGTAAAGTTCCAGTTTTGAGGTAAGTTGTGGGACAAACTTCTAAACATTGTCCCCTTTGAGCGACAGATGGTAACAACTCAGGATGCAGTAATGGTATTTGGATTCCGTGACCAATCCGTTTGAGATATGGTAAAAGTTCTGTGTAACAACCGGCGGTGGTTTCATAAAGATGTCCTGTAGTGTTAATCCCTAGAGAACAAGCATATTCATACAGGCTAATCCATTCTTCCATGCGCTCGGCATAGTAGCTATCACCGCCAGCGATATCTACGCCACAAACATACTGTTTGTTTTGCGCCGCTAAGTCAACAATTGCTTTATTAACTTCATAGGGTAGGCGCGAGTGCATACAAAGAATTTGGCTAGTGACAATGGGATATTCTTCTATCTGACTAGCACGCCCTACAACCTCAACAATTTCTGCCATCTTATCAATTCTGGCGGATTGATTTAGATGTTCTGGCGTGCGGAGATAGGGAGTGTAGCGTAGTTCTAAATAAGCCAAATTCTCAAATATATAAGCACCCCGTAATAGGCGATAAATAAAGTAAGGTAAGGTTTCTACAGTCTGTACGCTTTCTACTAGGGTATGCAATTCTAAATACTCATCTAGGGTGTTGCGTGGTCTAGTATAAAAGTCTTCAAATTCTGGATAATCAGCAAATCGGGAAATTAACTCTGATGCATGTCTCTCGAAATATCGCCATAACACACGAGGTACTACCGAACCGCCCAAATGCCGATGCAATTCAGCGTATAAAGCCATAGTGGTGTTTTCCGGAGAAATTTTAATAATCTTAACAATAGGATAGCGAAAAAAAATCTTTGTCTGTAGGAATATTCGTAAAGGTATTGTTAATTTATGACATTGGGTATGGGGCATTGGGCATTGGGCATTGGGCATTGGGCATTGGGCATTGGGCATTGGGCATTGGGCATTGGGCATTGGGCATTAGAGACGCGATTCATCGCGTCTGTACAATTTATCGAGGGTGGCGATGAGTATTTTTATGCTCAATGAGGAATGTTAATTGCAGTAATTGCTTGTAATAATTCGTTGACGGTGCAGGGTTTGGATAGAAATGCTCTGACACCCATGTTAGCGATTTCTCTTTTATTGTGATTTGATAACAGTCCGCTCATGACAATGATTTTGATGTGGGGATTTATTGCTTTGAGCTGGCGGATTGCGATCGCACCATCCATTGCTGGCATCATCATATCGAGCAATACTATATTTATTTGCTGCTGGTACTGAGCGTAAATTGCTACAGCTTCTTCTCCGTCACTGGCTGTTAAAACTCGATAATTATAAGTTTCTAAGGATGATTTGGTAATTTCCCGAATACCGGCTTCATCATCTACTAGCAAGATTAATTCGCCATTACCCGCAGTTGTATCCAATTCTTTTGTCTGGACTTGAGGAGTGCGTTCCTCTTTGAGGTTGCCGTAGGCATCGCCTACAGCAGGTAAGTAAACTTTAAATGTAGTACCTTTGCCAATTTCGCTATCTACATGCACAAAGCCACCGTGATTTTTAATAATACCTAATGCGGTGGAAAGTCCTAAGCCTGTACCTTTACCTAAATCTTTGGTAGTAAAAAATGGTTCAAAAATTCGCTCTCGGATTTCTGGCGATATCCCTACGCCTGTATCCATGACAGAAATAACTACGTAGGAACCTGGTTGAAGGTGACTATTGTCTGTAATTACGACATTTTCTAGTAAAATTTTTAATATTCCGCCCTTGGGCATAGCATCGCGAGCATTTACTACCAAGTTCATGAAAACCTGATGCAATTGGGTGATATTTCCCGATACATACCAGAGATGTTCTGATATCTCTACATTGCAAGTAATAGATTTAGGAAAGGTTTGGTTGACAATTTGCTCTATTTCTGCTATTATATGCTTCATTGGCACAATTGTGCGCTTACCTTCAATACCCCGTGCAAAAGATAAAACTTGTTTGAGCAAATTAGCACCGCGCTTGACATTATTTTCCAGAGTTTGCAGTACTCGTTGACTCTGTTGGTCGTGCAATTTCATCTGCAGTAACTCAACTGACATTAACACTGGCGCGAGGACATTGTTCAAGTCGTGAGCAATTCCCCCTGCGAGAGTCCCGATACTTTCTAAACGTTGCGATCGCAAAAGCTGCGCTTCTAGTTGTTTTTTCTCGGTGATTTCTGTACTAACACTAAGGATGGATTTTGGCTGATTTTTCTCATCCCGCATCAATGTCCAACGGCTTTCTACAATAACTTCTGCACCATTTTTTGTCAGTTGCTGTAATTCACCCCGCCATTCACCTTTTTGGATGACTTGAAAAAATGCATCTTGTAACTGTGGCGAAGTATTTCTATACAAAATATCTACCACATTTTTACCTAAAACTTCCTCTTGCTTCCAACCGTAGAGCCTTTCTGCACCTTGATTCCAAAATAATATTTGATTATGGATATTTCTCACTAGAATTGCATCTGTAGCCACATCTAAAAGTGCGGCTTGTTCGCTAATTTTTTGCTGTGCTTGTTGGCGCTGAGTAATATCTCGCGTCACCGCTAAATGTAAAAATGTCCCGTCAGTTTCATTGCGTAATGGAACTGCATGAGTTTCCAACCAGCGACGAGTACCTTTAAACCCGACAATTTCATACTCTAAAGTCCCCTTTTCTCCTTGACAAACACGTTTATGTAAATCGGCAAAAGCTTCTCTGTATTCAGGTGCGATCGCGCTATCAATTGCTTTACCAATCAAGCTTTCAGCCGTTTCCACCTCCAACATCGCCAGTCCGCAAGCATTAATTTCTAGCAATCTACCATCTCTAGCAATTAACTTGATACATTCTGGTTCTGCATCTATAATTGCTCGCAGCCGATTTTTACTTTGGCGTAAATCTAGTTCTGTGTGCTGCAATTTGTTGACGTAGCGCCACAACAAATCATATAGCAAAGCAACTATAATTAAATCGATAAAAGTTGCCAATAAAAATATCGTAATCGACTTGTTGGTAGTGGCTTGTAATTTTTGACTATGCTGTTGTAATTGATTTTTTTCGGCGGCGATATGTTTGTCAATTAGCTGTTGAATCTCTAGATTCAGATTTTGCTTTTCATCAGATAAAACTAAATTTTTTACAGCATTCCCACCTTGATTTTGAGCAACAGAAATTTCTCTTTGGAGAATGTTGAGTTTTTGGGTAATTTTTTCGGTTAATAAGGTAATTAACTGCTGATTTCTTCCAGGGTGATTTAATTGCTGGACAATTTCCAGATTTTTCGCAATTTTTTGTCTAGCTTGCAGATAAATAGCTAAATCATCAGGATTGTCCGTGAGTAGGTATTTACGCTGAGTAATTTCCGCATTTTGAAAGCTGGAATTGAGAGTTGCAAATTGTGTAATCACTTCCTGAGATGATATTGCCCATTGCTGATTGTGTATCAGACTCATAGTGGTGCTATAGGAAACTACAGCATTAGTAAATAAAACTGCCAAAACTAAAATAAATAATGCTCTCAGCTTTTGAATAACAGACCATTTCATCATGCGATCGCTCTTTATGTGGCAGATATCACCTATTAGTTAAAATTCAAGAAGACCAAATAATTACCATAAGTCAACCTTACAGGCAACAGTAGTAACACAGGAGAATCTCTTGTATCACCAAGAAATACACTCATATAGTTAATTTTCAGAGAAATTCTTAACTATAACAATTTAAGGTAATTTGGAGACCCTAGATTTCCTCAAAAAGTTCCTTTTCAAAGCTAAGAATAATTTACATAGCAACTTTATGTCTCTAAAAAATGACATTTTAGCTACATTTATGCACAAAAAGATGTTTATTTAACAAAAATTACTCTTTAGCAAAGATTACTTTCAATAACTATATTTAGCTGGTAAAAATTGCTATACACAATATTTGAGTTACTGAATTGTTACCAATAAAAATTTCAAAAATATGCAATAAATACAGTTGTCAACAATTTGAGTTAAAAATTACACTAACCAAGCAATAATTTACTGCTATGTGCTTAATTTTGGCAAACTAGAAAATAATTCAACTCCAGTGTCAAGTACAACCAATTAACAAAATCTCTATTCCCAGTCAACAGTCAGTAGGGGCGGGTTTATTGAGAATTATCGTTGTAAAGTGAGGATATTTGTGAACCCGCCCGTACAACCATCAACAACTAAGTCACCTGTTAATAGGTATTTATAAAAATTATTGCATCTGCTTGACATGAATTACATATCATGTTGATAATGATTGTTTGTGAAAACTTTACCTATAATATAAAAGCTTGGCTAACGTCATTGTCATAGGTGCCCAGTGGGGCGATGAAGGAAAAGGTAAAATAACAGACTTACTCAGCCGCTCCGCAGATGTTGTTGTCCGTTATCAAGGGGGCGTCAATGCTGGGCATACAATTGTAGTCAAAGATCAGACCTTTAAACTACATTTGATTCCTTCTGGTATTTTGTATCCAGATACCGAATGTATTATCGGCTGTGGTACAGTTATCGACCCGAAGGTTTTGATAGCAGAACTCGATCAGCTAGAAAGCTTAAATGTTTCTACGAAAAATCTGCTAATTTCTGAGACAGCCCACGTGACCATGCCTTATCATCGATTGATCGATCAGGCATCGGAAGAGCGGCGAGGAAGTCATAAAATCGGCACTACTGGCAGAGGCATTGGCCCCACCTATGCTGACAAATCTGAGCGCACGGGTATCCGGGTTTTAGACTTGATGAACCCGCAAGAGCTACGCGATCAGTTAGAGTGGACGATTAATTATAAAAACGCAATATTAGAAAAGCTTTATAACCTGCCACCCCTGAATCCAGAAGAAGTAATTCAAGAATATCTGGGGTATGCAGAACGCCTACGCCCTTACGTTGTTGACAGTTCGCTCAAAATTTATGATGCGATTCAACGGCGGCGAAATATTTTGTTTGAAGGCGCACAAGGAACACTCCTCGACTTAGATCACGGTACTTATCCTTACGTTACCTCCTCCAATCCAGTAGCTGGGGGGGCTTGCGTTGGTACGGGATTAGGGCCGACAATGATTGACCGGGTAATTGGGGTGTCGAAAGCCTATACAACGCGAGTTGGGGAAGGGCCTTTTCCAACCGAACTACAAGGTGAATTAGGCGAATTGTTGTGCGATCGCGGTGCCGAATTTGGTACAACTACTGGAAGGAAGCGTCGCTGCGGTTGGTTTGATGCTGTAATTGGGCGCTACGCTGTCCGTATTAACGGTATGGACTGTATCGCCATTACCAAACTAGATGTCCTCGATGAACTAGAGGAAATCAACGTTTGTGTCGCCTATGAAATTGACGGCGAACGCTGCGAACACTTCCCCACAAGTTCCCGTCAATTCGCTCGCTGTCGTCCCATATACAAAACCTTACCAGGCTGGCAAGTATCCACCAGTAACTGCCGCACCTTGGAAGACTTGCCCAAGCAAGCATTGGACTATCTGAAATTCTTAGCCGAATTGATGGAAGTCCCGATCGCGATCGTCTCTTTAGGAGCTAGCCGCGATCAAACCATAATTGTTGAAGACCCAATTCACGGGCCTAAGCGTGCTTTGTTACATCCTGACGGCACACCTGTATCCTTAATTAGTGCCTAGCGCTAGTTATTAGGCGATTTCACAGAAAAAGATATATCAGACGTTTGGCTTCGGCTTTGTTTAGCCAAAACAGCACCCTGAGCGGAGTCGAAGGGTGCTAAATCAAAGGCTGCTAAGTCAAAGTGTATAATCACGATTGGTAGAATTATCTTCTGGGAAATCTCCAGAGTCATCAGTCATTGACAAATGACCAATGACAAATGACCAATGACCAATGACAACAAACAATTTGTATTTTGTATGGCTATCACACTCGAATCTAAAAAGCGTCCAGAAGGTAGCAAACCCAACGCTTTGCGCCGTTCTGGATTAATCCCCGCCAATTTGTACGGACACAACGGTGCTGAATCAATTTCTCTGGTACTTGATGCTAAAGCAGTTGAGCGTCTGCTCAAGCAAGCTGCTGTCAACAAAACACAAGTTGAACTCAGCATTCCCGAAATTGAATGGACTGGTAAAACCGTAATCAGAGAAGTTCAGTCTCATCCAGCAAAAGGCACAACTTACCACATCAGCTTTTTTGCTGCTAAAGCTTAATTCCACTTAATTAAAACTCAAGTTGGAAATAATTAGCGATCGCGCCAGGGGTAACACCCTGGTTTTTTGTTAAGCTATCAACGGTCACTAATTTACAAATATAGCTGTAGCCAGATAAATTAGGACATCAAGCTAGTCAACAGTCAACAGTCAACAGTCAACAGTCAACAGTCAACAGTCAACAGCTATACAAAAAATCTTATTTCTACATTTGCCAATTGTAGGGGTATATTTATTTTTTGGGATTCCCCAATATCGAAAGTCAAAATTATCCATGCCGATCAATGCTCATGATTTGAGATAATTATCAGCATTTATTTGTATTCATCAACGGTTATTCCATCTAAATCAGAAATTATGACAGAAGCGACTATTCCCGCCTTGATTCAGCAAATGTTGCAGCCTGGGTTTTATCCCCATGCAGTCGTAGAACCAATAGAACTGATTCAAACTCACGTTTCTTATGTACTGCTTACAGGCGATTATGTTTATAAACTGAAAAAACCTGTAAATTTTGGCTTTTTAGACTACTCCACCTTAGAAAAGCGGCAACATTTTTGTCATGAAGAATTGCGGTTAAATCAGCGCGGTGCTGGAGAACTGTATTTAGAAGTTTTACCCATAACTCAAATTGGCGAACAATACCATCTCGGCGGAACCGGGGAAGCTGTAGAATATGTGCTGAAAATGCGCCAATTTCCTCAAGAAGCTTTATTAAGCAGTTTATTTGCCCAAGGTAAGTTAAATGAAGCAGATTTTGAGGAATTAGGAAAAGTTGTCGCCCAATATCATGCCAAAACTGAAACCAATGATTATATCCGCAGTTTTGGGGAAGTACCAAAAGTTCGCGAGGCTTTTGACGAAAATTATGAGCAAACCGACAAATATATCGGCGGGCCGCAAACTCAGCTACAATTTGACGAAACTAAAGCATATACTGAGCGTTTTTTTGCAGAACGCGGCGAATTATTGGCTAACAGAATGCAAAATAACTATATCCGCGAATGTCATGGAGATTTACATTTAAGAAATATTGCTCTATGGCATGACAAAATTATGCTGTTCGATTGTATTGAATTTAATGAACCGTTTCGCTTTGTCGATGTCATGTTTGATATCGCTTATGCGGTGATGGATTTAGAAGCACAACAGCGTCCAGACTTGAGTAATGCTTATTTAAATACTTATGTAGAGCAAACTGGCGATTGGGAAGGGTTACAGATTTTACCTATATATTTAATCCGTCAGTCATACGTCAGAGCAAAAGTAACTTCATTTTTATTAGACGATCCTGGTGTACCCGCAGCCGTTAAGGAAGAAGCCGCAAAAACCGCAGCCAAATATTACACCCTTGCTTGGAATTACACTAAACCCAAACAAGGGCAACTAATTTTAATGTCTGGTTTATCTGGTTCTGGTAAAAGTACGACAGCGCGATATTTAGCTCGTCAAATAGGTGCAATTCATATTCGTTCCGACGCAGCGCGTAAACACTTAGCCGGAATTCCCTTATTAGAACGGGGTGGAGATGAAATCTATACACCAGAAATGACCCAAAAAACTTATGCTCGACTGTTGGAATTAGGAATTATACTGGCTAATCAAGGTTTTTCCGTAATTCTGGATGCTAAGTATGACCGACAAGATTTACGCCAAGCAGCAATTGAGCAAGCTAATAACCATCAAATACCCCTGCAAATCGTACAATGTACAGCGCCTCTAGAAGTTGTACAAGAGCGTTTGCATAACCGGACTGGGGATATTGCTGATGCTACCGTTGATTTATTGGCTTCTCAGCTTAAACAATTTGAACAATTTACGGATGCGGAAAAACCCTACGTTAAGATTTGGGATACAACTCAGCCACTAGAGGCACAATTAACACTAATCACTAGCTAATAGGCTTGTTGATGTCATGGCACAGAAAAAAGAATTTTTGAATCTTTCGTCTAGTTTCTTATCACAGCTGATATTTGGGTTAATTTTAATCATTGTATTATCGATGACAGGGTCTTCATTAGCCCTGAGCATCTTTTTAGGAATTATCGGCGCTTTCACCTTAGGTTGGATTACAGCCGCAGGTAAAAATAGTGCCCAAACCCAGTCTGTAGACTCTTCCGAAGGTATTGATGCAGCCTTGAAATATTGGTTATTGTTCCTAATCGGCTTTAGTTGGTTAGGATATCCAGCACACATGAGTATTATTTTGGGTGCTTTAGGTGCTATAGGTGGTGGCTGGATGATTGCTTGGTGGAAAAGTACAGAAGAATCTCGAACTCAACTACCAATTGATTCAACTGAAGAGGAGGATGAGGAACAAACAAGCACTAGAGGTACTGTTAAGCGCAGACGGAAAGCTACTCGGCGGTTCCGTCGCACACCTGGCGCGGGTATCAATTTGAGATTTTGGCAAAGGTAAGATTGCTCATTGCTCAGAGACGCGATGAATCGCGTCTGTACAATTGGCGATGAATCGCGTCTGTACAATTGTTATCCTAGCCTCTAGCCCCTAGCCTCTGTTATGTTTTTATATCTTTCTAAGTTACTACCGCTATTTTTCTATCCTTTGGGATTAGCTTCGATTAGTTTGGTGGTAGCTTTGATTACGTTATGGAAACGACCACGCACCGCAGCTGTTGCTATAGCTGTGGCTTTAATTTTATTGTTATTTTGCAGTAATGCTTGGGTTTCTCAATGGTTGGTGCGATCGCTTGAATGGCAAAATACTGCAACTAGCCAAATACCTCAAGCACAAGCAATTGTAGTCTTAGGTGGTGCGACTAAATCGGCTTTTTGGCCGCGTCCTGGTGCGGATTTAAGCGAACAAGGCGATCGCGTAATTTATGCTGCTCAACTCTATCGTCAGCAAAAAGCGCCTTTAATCATCCTCAGTGGTGGGAGAATCGATTGGCGGGGTAGCGGTGACTCAGAATCAGCAGATATGTCCAATATTCTCACCTCCCTGGGTATACCTGCTGAGGCGATCGTTCAAGAACCTGATTCGCTGAATACATATCAAAATGCGGTAAATGTCAAGCAGATTTTACAATCCCGCAATATTAATCAAGTATTATTAATCACTTCGGCAATGCACATGCCGCGATCGCTCAAAATTTTCCAGCGTCAAGGAATTGCAGCGATTCCTGCACCTACCGACTTTCTTGTCAGTCGTAGCGAAATGCAAGAACTTGGCAGTAGCCCCAAAGCCGCTATCCTCAATTTATTACCTGATAGCGACAATTTAGACAAATTTACCAGGGCATTAAAAGAATACGTTGGTCTTTTTATCTATAGCTTGCGCGGTTGGCTTTGAGTTAAGTAAATAAGCTATTACATGCCTAGATCCAATATCTTCGCGTTAGGGCTGTCCAGGGTCAAGAGTCAAAAGTCCAAGGTGACATTTGACCCTTGACTCTGGACTTTTGACAACCTTAACGCGAAATATACACTTTAAATGCGAACAGTTTAGTATAGGTATTTTGAGAAGTTCAATTTGCAATCGCTATAATTTCAGTAGTTACAGAGTTTTAATTTTAAATTTCTCAGGACTCAGCACTTCCTGACATTATGTCTAAAAATTTACCGTATATTGTCCCCGCAACACCCAGCGAAGTTGACGAAACTTTTGCCACGTATCAGACAACTCACCAGTTTTACCATGAAGTTAGGGAGCGCTCGGAATTTCGGCAGCATTGTGATTGGTATTACACAACAGCAATCCGTCATCGACAAGAACTAGAAAAAATGCGCGGCGAACTAAATATTCTAAGCTGGTTTCGCCGCTCTTAAAGAAATTAGATGACTTCTAATTCATTTTCACGGAGATGGGCTTTAAACTTTTTACTAAACTGAACTAAGAATGGCAAATTAGCACTAACAGGTCTACCTTGCCATTCGGTAACAATAGCTGAAATTTCGCCTTCTGAGCCTTTGAGGTCAAAAGCCTGACCGCGATGTTCAGGATGATGGTAAACTACTACCGACTCTTTAACACGAACGCGATCGCCAACTTTCATAACAACATTTACACCTAGCTTTTCCTTGTCCACAACTATCTCCACAGCCGTCCCTCACTGAACTTGCTTTTTTGAAAAATAGACTGCTGTTAACAGTCACGCTGCGCATCTCATCCGCACAGACTGGCTGTTGAGTGCATTCGTAACTGCTATACGAACAAAGCCTGCCCATGCAGGCTTTGTAGCTAATCGATTCATAACACTAGATTCACCTAGCGTTTTAGCAACAGGTCTAATCCTTTGACTGTCAATTAACTTTTTATCTTCCCATAGTTAAACAAACTCTAACAATGAGTTTGTTTAAGATAGGGTTTACCAATATGGCTAGCTGATGGTTAGAAAAACCCTTACCATCATTGATTCCTCACTGCACTTGTCCACTTTTAGAGGTGTCTCAGAGGCGCTTTGTTTGAGGATGAGCGGCCTCACGGGCTAGGAAAACCCGTTTTAGCTCTTATAGCGCGGTTTCACGCCAAGTTCAATTTTACAACAAGATGACACTTTCCCCGCAAGGCGCGTTGTTGTTGCATTAGGGACGCGGGGGGGCAGGGGGACAAGGGGGAAAATTGGGAGCATCCCAATTTTGACGCAATACCCTCAAGGGTATTGCTATACCAACAAAGCCTGCCTTCGCAGGCTATCAAACTTTTAGCCTGCGAAGGCAGGCTTCGTATTTCTAGCCCCACCCTTATAGGGTGAGGGCGTTTTTTCACATTTGGGATGCTCCCGGAAAATTGTACAGACAAGGGTTCATCGCGTCTCTGCCCCATGCCCAATGCCCAATGCCCAATGCCCAATGCCCAATGCCCTATTCATTATTTGAAGAACATAGAGACTGCAATCCTGGGGGAAGTTGGCGACACATTTGTTGGAATGATTGGGGCTGAAGTTGCCACCACAGTAATAATCCTAATGTTGTGCTACCCAAAACTATCAATAATGCCCCAATGATGACTAAAGATTTACGTCGCCTTGGTTGTTGAACTGGGGTTAGTTCTGGTTCTGGAGTAATATCCAAATCGATGAGTACGGGCGAACTTTCCTCTAAAGAGTAGTCTTCTGGCGTTTCTATTTCAATAATTTCTACTTGAGGCTGTGCATAAGTTAAAGAAACGTAGTATTCGCGGGATACGTTGCACAGAGTCATAACTATTGATGTATTATCATAGCCATTTTTCTGATTGGCAAACTTAATCCAACGCTGTACGGCGTCTTCGATATCTAGTTGCTTGTTCAGCACTTTTAAGGCAAAACTTCGCCATGATTGTTCAACCCAGTCATGGTCACTTAAGCCATCAGAACACAACAATAATATGCCATCTTCCTCTAATATAAACCGCTTGATTTGCACCCGCAGAGCGTCTGCATCTCTGGTTCCCAAGGCTTGAGTTAGGGCGGTTGCATCCGATCGCATTAAGGCTTGACGATAAAAATTGCGGGCGTGACGCACTTCTCGCGCGGCAACATCATCATCTACTGTGAGTAATTGACAGTAATTTGGTGTAATCCAATAAGCACGGCTATTCCCCACACTAGCTAAGTAAAGTTCATGGGTAGTTGCCGATCCTTTAGCTGATTTGGCGGGGATTCTTTGGGGTATTTGTAACGCCATTACCAAGGTTGTCGCCATACGTTCTCTACCTTGGCGATTTTCGGCGTCGTTACTGGCACAAATGACGTTATTTACTACCCGCAAGCTAGCTTCTAGTTGATCTATCCACAAATCGGGGGTAGTTAGTTCAGTTTGTGTGGTTAACTCGGAAAATAAGGCACGAACCTGCAATTTTATTGACTGTACTGCTAATTGACTGGCTACTTCACCGCCTTGATGTCCGCCAATACCATCACAAACAATTGATAAATGGGGGATTAATGGATCTTTGAGATCGTCAGAATTCGCTGGAAAGCAAGCATCTTCATTGCGCGTCATGACGATTCCCGCATCGGTTGCGCCTGCTAGTTCCAAATTTAATGGTAATTCTGCGGCAGATGAGAGTAATAAGGTGTTGAGTTGATTAGCGATTGTTTCAAACTCAACTTCTGGGGTAAACATCTGCTTGACGATATTTTGTAAACCTGAAGCGATCGCAGTTTTAGCAGAACTGAGTAAAGGTTGCCAAGATTCACCCAAATCTTTTAAACTCAGGCTTTGTGTAGTCTGGTGTAGTTCCAAAAGCCGCACGCACCAACCTTGTACCCGCAGGTTGTTAGACATGAGTAAACTGCTGGCTACACCTTGTTCTAATAAAGGTTGCCAAAGTTGGAGAATTTGCCATAGCCAGTAAACTTGTCTAACCGCCGTGGATTGTTCCCAAGCATTTGCGATCGCTGGATAAAGCTTACCATTCTCGGCTATGGGAACGTTTTCTAGCAATAAAATCTCATCCCCATTACCCTCAGCCGCGCGTACATAACCGTAAGCTTGGGGCAAGTGCGATCGCTCATAATATAATCGGAGATAAGGAATCACAGCCTGTGGTAATTCTGTGGGAATCTCTGGTAGTAGCCCTGGTTGTGTATCTAACCAAATTTGATGAGTAATTACCTCATATCTATTTGCTACAGTTGTACCAGGGGCAATTTTTGCGGCTGATGCACCAGTAGCCCACAGATAGCGATGCACTAAGGCTGTTTGGCAATTAGCACAAACACGATTATTCAAAGGATTAACCGGGTTTGTACAGTCTGGATTGATGCAATAAACGATCCGTTCGGTAGTAATCATAAACTCATTAATTTCATCACATTAATTTCGATTAAATATACCTGGCAAATACTCGAAGGCTAGAATAGACTGTTTCTGTGTACCCTTGGCTACAACTTGTTACTGAAATTCATCAAAATTGATGGTTAAAATACCATATTTAGCTTTCCGTAAACACTAAGCCAGAGGGTGGATCTAGTAAGAGAAAGAGATTTACATAAATGTAGTGTCTAGGATGGCGCTATGCCAAGTTATACCGTAATCTGGCTCTTAGCAGGATCAGTTTTGTGTTTAATGGAACTGTTCTTACCGTCTGCTTTTGTCGCTTTCATGATGGGAATTAGCGCCTTTATCGTGGCGCTACTGTCTCGGTTTGTTTTAAGTAGTGTGTGGCTGCAAGTTTTCGCTTGGCTGTTTTTGTCTACATTACTAGTTTTCGGTTCCCGCCGATTTGTGCAACCGCGACGACGCAACACAAAAATCCAAAATGCAATTACAGCTGAAACTTTAACAGAAATTCCGGCAGGAAAAACAGGGCGAGTATTATACGAAGGAAATTCTTGGCAAGCAAGATGTGATGATGACAAACTCAGCATCTCATCCCATCAAAGAGTTTATGTCGTTCGTAGAGAAGGCACAACCTTAATTGTGATGCCGGAAAATTTGTTGCATTCATAAGTATGGGGCATTGGGCATTGGGCATGGGGCATGGGGCATAGAAACAATTTTGGATTTTGGATTTTGGATTTTGGATTAGAATGCAACATCGCAAATCTGTGTTGAAGCCTTATCTCCGAATTGTCGCAAAATCTAAAATTTCTTGTCCTATATGCTCCTGTACCCATCTCTAATTATTTCAATATTAAAAAGTTAGGAGAATTACAATGCAAGAATTCTTGTTGCTCGTATTTTTGGCACTTGGTGGTTCTGCTTTAGCTGGTTCGGTGAGGGTGATTAATCAAGGCGATGAGGCTTTGGTGGAACGATTGGGTAGCTATAACAAAAAGCTAGAACCAGGGCTGAATATAGTAACCCCTTTTCTAGATAAAATTGTCTATAAACAAACGATTCGGGAAAAAGTTTTAGATATTCCGCCACAACAATGTATTACCCGTGATAACGTTTCTATCACTGTGGATGCTGTAGTTTACTGGCGGATAATGGATATGGAGAAAGCTTATTACAAAGTAGAAAATCTCCAATCAGCAATGGTGAATTTAGTACTAACTCAAATCCGCTCGGAAATGGGACAATTAGAGTTAGATGAAACCTTTACTGCTCGTTCCCAAATTAATGAGATTCTTTTGCGGGATTTGGATATTGCTACCGATCCTTGGGGTGTGAAAGTCACACGGGTAGAACTGCGAGATTTGATTCCATCAAAAGCAGTACAGGAATCGATGGAATTACAGATGTCAGCAGAACGGAAAAAAAGAGCATCTATTTTAACCTCAGAAGGCGATCGCGAATCAGCAGTAAATAGCGCCAGAGGTAAAGCCGAAGCCCAAGTTCTCGACGCAGAAGCCCGTCAAAAATCGGTGATTTTGCAAGCTGAAGCTGAACAAAAAGCAATTGTTTTGAAAGCACAAGCCGAACGTCAGCAGCAAGTTCTCAAAGCCCAAGCGATCGCTGAATCTGCAGACATTATTGCCCAAAAAATTAAAACCAACCCCGAAGCCCAAAAAGCCTTAGAAGTTCTATTTGCCTTGGGTTATTTAGATATGGGCACAACAATTGGTAAAAGCGATAGCAGCAAAGTTATGTTTATCGATCCCCGCACTATTCCTGCCACTCTAGAAGGCATCAAATCTATTGTTGCAGATGGACAGGAGATACCAGGGGTAAATAATCATCGCGGTTAGTCGAAAACAATTGTAGAGACGCGATTAATCGCGTCTCTGCCTCTGCCCAACACCCAATGCCCCATGCCCCATGCCCAATTATCAAATCCCCCAATTAATACTGAAACCAAAGTTAGTACCGTCAGGTTCTGCGGTTAGAGTTCCTAAGCCACTTTGCCCGATTGCATTACCTGCAAATAAATCTAAGCCAAAGCCAGAACCAGGTAAAAAGCGCAAGCCTGTACTCCAAGTACTTCTTTTGCCATCGAAAACGGGGGTATATTCGCCAATCAATTGCAAATTATCCCCGATGGCTTGGTTAACTCCTATACCGAAGCCTATACGCTGTGTGTCTCCAAAAAGTGCTGCTTTAGGATTAATTGATAAGGCTGTTTGGGAATTGATTTGATAAGCTATTGGTAATTCTACGTACAAAGTCCCGTTGATACCACCTCCTTGCAACTCTGTTTCACTGATGCCGGCTAGCTTCAGACTGAGGGTAAGCCCATCGCCTCGGATTTGATCGAAGAACTTAAGTTTCATTGCACCCCCAATTTTCACTCCCGGCCCGGATATATCTTCTTCAGAAAAGCGATCGCTTGACGCAAATTGATTTACAGTCAGTTCTAGTTGTGAATCATCGGTTAAACCATAAGCTAGAGCAAAACTAGAACTACCACCTGTACCCAACCCTCCTCTAAATTGGAAATGTCCGCTTGGTAGAGTGTTAGCACTGGAAAGTGTCAACCCATCAAATAGTAAAGAGCGTTGCCTATAGCCGGCGAAGCCATCGCGATCGGAAAGCAATATTGGGGGATTATTAGTAAAATTAGCTGCATACCCTTGTCCAAAATCAATCGCGTGTTTGAAGCGAACTCCTAATAATAAATCTTCGCCATCAGGAATAAAGCTTAACAAGCCTGTAGTCGGTGTTGCGCCATAACTGTTAGTAGCATAAACCTCTGCTCCCATTCTGGGATTGAGAGCGTAATCTATCCCAACAGTCCAGAGTAATTTGCTGGTAATCGAACGATTTTTAGCAATAAAAGTATTACCTCCAGGCCCCAAAGGAGTTTGAATATTTGCAAATAAATTTACTCGTTTAGATGTTTGCCAACTAAACCCCGTACCAATATTAAAAAATGTCCCAAAAAAATCTCCTCCAGCAACTTTTTCGGGAAATAAAACTACTCCTGGTGTGAGGTGTAATTGCAAAGTAGGTGAAGCTTTATAAGTAATTGGTAACTGCAAAGCGCCAACTGGTCTGGCAACAAAAAAGGGTTGATTGGGACTATTATTAAAAACTCCAGTATTTGACGATATATGTAACAACTGAACTGTACCTGCAACACCTACAGCCCAATGATTATCTCTCACAAGTTGATATTTTAATTTAGTCCCATAACTGACAGTAGTAAAGTAAGGGCATTCACTTCTAACTGGACATTTAAGATAATCATCAAAAATATCGCCTGTAAAACCTATTTGTAAGTTATCTGTAATTCCCCAATCAATATTTAGCTGATAGGTTTGTAAACCTGTACCTGAAATAGAATTATCTGTTGGTAGAACTTGTAAAAAACCGCCTTCTATCTGAACATCACCCTGTCGCAATTGGTTACCAGTTTCCAAGTTATGCAATTGAGTTGGCGGTGCTTGTAATGGGGAAAGTCTTACTTTTGTTGGTAAAATTTCGCTGAAATCGCCATCAAGCGCCCGCTTTTGTAGAAGTTCCTCTAATGTTTTTTCTGGAACAGTCAGGAGTAATTCAGACTGCAAATCTTTTGCTTGATTACTAACAGGCGATCGCGTTTGGGAAAGTTCTTCTGTAGTAACTTCTCTTAAAGAAACAGAATATACCACCTCAGAGGCATAACTTAAACTACCAAAAGATAGATAAAGCAAACCACAAGCAAGAATTTTAATTTTATGCATATTTATTCTGAGGCGATCGCTCTAATTCCAGATGAAAAACAGTATAAAAAAAATCCCATTTTCTTGCTTTCGCCATTAAAAAAGCTGACAGCGAAATTTATCGTCGTCAGCGTATTAATCAATACAATCAAGTTATTACCAGGCTTGTTATTTTTCTAATTTCTCCTGTCCCATTTCCATTTATAAAACAGGAATACAAATAACAATTGTACAGACGCGATTCATCGCGTCTCTAATGACCAATCTGCGCCGCTTGCTCACTTTGACACTGGTCACACAATCCGAAAAACTCCAGAGTATGGTAAAAAATTTTAAACTTATGATTAGCTTCTAACTTATCTTCTAAGTCATGTACTGGACATTGATTAATGGGAATTGAGATACCACATTGCAAACAGGTGAGGTGATGTTTATCTTGTTGCGCTAGACTATATAAGGCTTCACCATTAGCTAAAGTCCGTACTTGTACCATTCCTTCTAGTTTTAAGGCTTCTAAGGAGCGGTAAACTGTTGCTAATCCCATACTTTGATTAAGGTTACGTAATTCCACGTATATATCTTGTGCGGAAATTCCTTGCTTGATGGTTTTCAACAGATTTAGAATTCTCTCCTGACTGCGGGTGCGTATAGCTCTCATAAATAATTTTTTTAATTTAGCGCTTGAGTTGAAGCTCTCATATAGACTCGCTGAATGAATTAACTATAATCGCTTCATAATCTTATTTTTACTCAGTTGGAACAGAAAGTTATAGTATAGCGATCGCAGCATTTAGCGATCGCCCATGCAAAGGAAGTATTTAGCCAAAATTTTCGTGACACTCCGTCCTTCTGTTTTAGACCCAGCTGGTGTAGCTGTGCAATCTGGTCTCAAGCAACTAGGATACGACAACGTAGAGCAAGTACGGATTGGAAAGTACATTGAATTGACAATTACCTCAACCCAAGAAGCCAAAGCCCGTCAAGACTTGGATCGCATCTGCGACCAAATGCTAGCCAATCCAGTCATCGAAAATTATCGTTTTGAACTAATCGAAGTCGAAACACAGACAGGCGTGTTTTAGGGACAAGGAGGACAAGGAGGACAAAGGGGATGAATGAAAATTGTACAGACGCGATTAATCGCGTCTCTAACAAATGACCAATGACTAATGACCATTGACCATTGACCATTGACCATTGACAAATGACAAAATTTGGTGTAATTGTTTTTCCCGGTTCTAATTGCGATCGCGATGTTGCCTATGTAACCAGAGACGTACTTGGGCAACCAACTCGCATGGTATGGCATCAAGAGACTGATATTGCTGATTTAGATGTGATTGTCATCCCTGGTGGTTTTAGTTACGGGGATTATTTACGTTGTGGTGCGATCGCCCGTTTTTCGCCAGTTATGCAGCAAGTTGTAGAACATGCCCAAAAGGGTAAGTTTGTTTTGGGGATTTGCAATGGTTTTCAAGTCTTAACAGAAGCAGGCTTGTTACCAGGAATTCTCACGAGAAATCAGGATTTACATTTTATTTGCGATCGCCTGCCGTTAAAAGTTGAGCGTACCGATTTACCTTGGACGCAAGGCTACGCAGCTGGTGAGATTATTACCATACCAGTGGCCCACGGCGAAGGTCGATATTATGCAGATAAAGCCACACTGGCAGAATTAGAAGATAACGGGCAAGTAGTATTCCGTTACGCAGGTGAAAATCCCAACGGTTCCTTAAATAGCATCGCAGGGATTTGTAACCGCCAAGGCAACGTTTTAGGCATGATGCCCCATCCTGAAAGAGCATCTGACCCAATTTTAGGCGGTGAAGATGGTTTGCGGATGTTTCAAGGCTTATTAAATAAAGTCGCTGCGATCGCCTAGTCATTTTTCTATAAACTTTTGTTAAGTTCGTAGTAATCACTTTAGTGCCTCAAAATCGAGGATTAAAGTCCTGACTACGGACTTATTTTGTTACATAAATAACAAATGACCATTGACCATTGAATATTGACTCATAAAAAATGCCTAAAAAACAGAAATTTCCTTACCTCCTGGGTTCTAAATGGACAGCCCAGCAAAAAGTAGATGGTTGGCGACATTTCCAAGTTGTCAATCGCAAAAATCAAGGTAATTGGGTTTACGCCGAAATGGTTGCAGCTTGCGATCCAAAAGTTCGCTTCTGGCTCAACGCCAAATTATTACAAGATAACTCCCAATGGCAAGCGGGCTGGCAACCACTCAAAGAAATCGCACAACTCGAAGACTTAGCGTAAGAGCTAGGGGACAAGAGAGACAATTGTACAGACGCGATTAATCGCGTCTCTGCCCAATGCCCAATGCCCAATGCCCCATGCCCCATGCCCAATACCCACTCACTCAAAATTTAATAATTTGTTGCATATAAAAAGCACTTTTACCAAAAATTCCGCGATCGCGATCGCATAACTTGAAAGATTTTTCTCAATAAATCAAGCCCGCCTGCTTATGCTGTAACTATTTCAGCCTAAATAGGCGGGCGTTTTATCTCTATTTTCAGGTTTCTTCTCTTGCCGAGGTTGCTGGCGAAAATCTCACCTACTATATATATATCTAGGCTTAAGCGCTATCAAAACAGAATTGAGAACTATCACAATCAATGTAATCTGGGAAAAATATCGTATTTTCTAGCCATAGTCATCATAAATACCTAAATAAGCTTGCTTTACTATTAATTGCATCTTCAGAGCCTTGCTAAAGCAAATAAATAATCTTTCTGACTTGTATATCTACCAGAACAACGGAAGCAGGGATCTCTTGATATTGACTTTGAGATAGTCAGATGAGCATCATCCAAACTCATCAAAACTATTGACAAAACTGAATTTAATATTTTTGTGTATTGTAACTCTTTTTATTTTTTAAATTTACAAAATAGATAATTTGAGATTTTGAAGACTTTTTGGAATTTTTTAAGGTTTTTTAAATATAAAAATGTATTTTTAAACTCTTATAATTCAATTAGCACCATTTTGCATATTTAACGACCCTTTATTTTCCGTTGAATTTGGACAATAATGACAAACACAAGACCTCACGCATCGCCATCTCCGGCTAGGTGAAGGTAAATGTTTCAGCTAAAAGTTTGACAATAAACTATAAGAGGCAAAAGCAGTGAAACTAGCAGTTTATGGAAAAGGTGGAATCGGCAAATCCACAACAAGCTGTAACATCTCAGTCGCCCTAGCAAAACGCGGCAAGAAAGTGTTGCAAATTGGCTGCGATCCTAAACATGACAGTACCTTTACCCTCACAGGCTTTTTAATTCCCACAATTATTGATACCCTACAAGAAAAGGATTACCACTACGAAGACGTTTGGCCAGAAGACGTAATATATAAAGGATATGGTGGCGTTGATTGTGTTGAGGCTGGTGGCCCGCCTGCTGGTGCAGGATGTGGTGGTTACGTAGTTGGCGAGACCGTGAAATTACTGAAAGAACTCAACGCCTTTGATGAGTACGATGTAATTCTGTTTGATGTATTAGGTGACGTTGTTTGCGGCGGTTTTGCAGCACCACTCAACTATGCTGATTACTGCATGATTGTCACAGATAACGGTTTTGATGCTTTATTTGCTGCCAATCGCATTGCTGCATCAGTCAGGGAAAAAGCCAGAACTCACCCATTACGCCTAGCAGGTTTAATTGGTAATCGCACCTCCAAGCGCGATTTGATTGAGAAATATGTAGAAGCAGTGCCAATGCCAGTTTTAGAAGTTCTACCTTTAATTGAAGATATTCGGGTGTCGCGAGTTAAGGGTAAGACTTTATTTGAAATGGCAGAATCCGACCCATCCTTAAACTACGTTTGCGATTATTATCTCAATATTGCCGACCAAATTTTGGCGCGACCAGAAGGAGTTGTGCCTAACGATGCTCAAGATAGAGAATTGTTCTCTTTGTTATCCGATTTTTATTTAAATCCGAGTAAACCCCAGGTACGTAATCCGGAAGAGGAATTAGACTTGATGATTGTATAAATCATCAAAATCTCAGGATGGGGAAAATCTCATGACTTTCTTTCATAGCTTTACAGAATCGTTAAAGCAAAAATGGTTACTTTTTTTCCAGACAAATCGTGACTGGATTACTCTCCACATGCAGGTGGAATCAGTATATACCCCTGATGGAGGGAAACGACCGCCTTCTTACCTCATCCTGGGAGTTGTTAACGTGCTAGAACCAAAATTAGCGCAGTTAATGCTACCTTTTTCTAAACTGAATCCTGACGCTGATACCCTAATTGAAGTACTGGATTTACATTTCGACCCAGACATGGCTCTTGGTAACAGCTTTATTCCTAAAGCAGAGCCAGAGAATTACCATAATGATGTAGTAGCCATCATTGATGAAAATCTCCCAGAAGAAAAGTCAATGAATGCTCATTTTAATAGCTTTGCTGATGCAGCGATCGCTCAAGAGTTTACCATTGTTGATTCAACTTCAACCAAAAATGCACTGAACGGACAAAACACAAAAAACGAGTTCCAAAATACATCTAGTGCAGATTTAGAAGATTTTGGCGAAATTTCTTTCGATACAACCGTTGCATCAGAAATCAAGTTAGATAATGAAGTACTTGAAGAGTTGAACTCAACAGAAGATAACGCCTTTAGCGATGTTTTATCTGATGTCTGGGGCGATGAAACAGCACTACATAAGGGTGATGATAACAACGAATTTTTAGGGGAAGAACTGCCAGCTGGCGTTTTTGATGACTCCGAAATTGCCCGTCTCTTCCCCAACGCTTAAATTATTAGCGTTCCTGTTGAATTTAGGGATTGCTGGCTGGTGCTATGTGCCATATCACGGGAATTTGGGGAAAGAATTATTCTTTCCCCACATACCTACCCTATGTTCACCTGCCTTGTTCGCTTTAAAATTCAAGGGGAGAAACAACCAAAATGACTATCGCTCAACAACCAGAAGCTTTAAACTTTGAGTGTGAAACTGGAAATTACCACACTTTCTGCCCAATTAGCTGCGTAGCATGGTTATACCAAAAAATTGAAGATAGTTTCTTTTTGGTGATTGGAACTAAAACTTGTGGGTACTTCCTACAAAACGCGATGGGGGTAATGATTTTTGCCGAACCCCGTTATGCAATGGCAGAGTTGGAAGAGGGAGACATTTCGGCACAGCTGAACGATTATGAAGAATTAAAGCGATTGTGCTTGCAAATAAAACGCGATCGCAATCCTAGTGTAATTGTCTGGATTGGCACTTGCACCACAGAAATTATCAAAATGGACTTGGAAGGTTTAGCACCCAAGTTAGAAGGTGAAATTGGTATTCCCATTGTTGTAGCGCGTGCCAATGGGCTAGATTATGCCTTTACCCAAGGCGAAGATACTGTCTTAGCTGCAATGGCTAATCGCTGCCCTGATAAAGCGCCTGTAGCCGAAACAGACAAAAACGAACGCAACGCTATTTCTAAACTGCTTAACTTTGGTAAAAAGAAAGAAGAAGTAGTTCAAGAAGAAGCTGAGTATGTCAATCATCCACCATTGGTACTCTTCGGTTCCCTTCCCGATCCTGTGGTAACTCAGTTAACCCTAGAATTGAAAAAACAAGGTATTAAAGTTTCTGGCTGGTTACCCGCAAAACGCTTCACTGAATTACCAGTTCTAGAAGAAGGCTATTACGTTTCTGGAGTTAACCCCTTCCTCAGCCGCACTGCAACAACCTTAATGCGCCGTCGTAAATGCAAACTGATTGGCGCACCCTTCCCTATCGGCCCTGATGGTACTCGCGCTTGGGTAGAAAAAATTTGCTCTGTGTTTGGTATTACCCCCAAAGGCTTGGATGAACGAGAAGCGCAAATTTGGGCTGGTTTAGAAGAATACGTCAAACTAATTCGCGGCAAATCTGTATTCTTCATGGGCGATAACTTATTAGAAATTTCTTTAGCACGCTTCTTGGTGCGCTGTGGGATGACAGTTCCCGAAATCGGCATTCCTTACATGGATAAACGCTATCAAGCTGCTGAGTTAGCCCTATTAGAACAAACCTGTCATGAAATGGGCGTACCTCTGCCTAAGATTGTAGAAAAGCCAGATAATTACAATCAAGTTCAGCGTATTTATGACTTGAAGCCAGATTTAGTCATTACTGGTATGGCTCATGCTAACCCACTGGAAGCTAGGGGAATTAACACTAAATGGTCTGTAGAGTTCACTTTTGCCCAAATTCACGGCTTTGGCAATGCCCGTGACATTCTCGAATTGGTAACTCGTCCCCTCCGTCGCAATAACAGCTTAAAAGATTTAGGTTGGGATAAGTTGGTGAAAGAAGAAGCAAAAATTTAGGCTTTCCGATGAATTAAGCAACACCATAGCATTATTGGAGAAGAGGCGAACATTAAGTTCGCCTTTTTCATTGCCAAATGCTAGTGAAAAATCCTTGAGGATGTTTCTTACCGAGTTCAATGATTTTAGATTTTAGTTGCAATAATTATTTGAGCCAAAATCCAAAATATTAAAAATAACATTCAGTCAGATAAATCCTTACTTAAGGTAAAACATAATCGCTAAAATCTGATATTTTTAGCTGCTAGCAACTGCTTCATCGCGTTGATAATCAACAATAATCTCAAAGGTAGTATTTGGCATTACCTGGCGTAAGTGCCGCATATACCCATCTGCATCAGAACGAGTGCGGAATCTAGCCACAATCACTGGTTTTGCATCAGGACTAATACGAGTGATTGCCCAAGCATTTAAGCGGTTTCTGTAAGTTTTTGCTTGGTTTTCTGTTGTGGAAGAATCGTAATCGGTATTTTGTAGCATGGTCGAGATATCCCTACGAGTTAAAGCCAAGGGCGTTAGTAATTCTCTTGGCGGGGATGTTTCACTAACGCCTTTTAATTCTTGATGCAACCTTATTAATACATTATTTTTAGGTTGTCAACACTTAGTGTTAAATGTTTGGTACAAGCTGAATAATTTTATGTTTACTACTTGCTAAACTACTGGTAGCAAATAAAGGGTAAGACCCCTCATGAGATTGTCAAAAAAGTGTCTGTGCTTGACTGGGCATTTTTAGGGGTAATCATTGTCAGATAACTACTACAATGGGTGTGACCCCCTAGTAGTCAGAGGTATCATTCATGCTTTATTAAGCAGGAATCAATCAAGATTTTGAGTCAATTACTGAATAAATTTGAGACTAAGACCAGGATTGACAATTGAGTACATAACACTTGAAGATATATGTGTCCGTTTTTCATGCATTTTTAATAAAACTACAAATAAACCTCAACGTATCAGAGTACGTTTAGCGAGGATGACCTCTCTGGAATTATTTGTCATGACCAAAGGTTGTCTAAATTTGTAGATTGCCTGCAGTTGCAAACTAATAATTTATAAAAATGAAACCACCATTTGTCGTCTCAATACTGCAAAAAGTTGTTGAACAAATCGGAGCGGTATTATTAATCGATCCTGAATGTAAATTTGCTGGTCACATTACTTTTAAAAACGGGAAAACTACTGTTTTTCGGTCAACGCAATTCAACATTAATGGTTTTGGTGCGGCAGAAATTGCTAAAGATAAAGGTTGTTCTAGCTTTTTTCTCAGGCAGTTGGGTTATAGAGTTCCTGAAGGTAAAACATTTTTTAATCAGGAATTGTGTCAAAGAATTAACACTTTAAGAAATATTGATGAAGGCTTTGAATATGCTAAATATTTAGGATTTCCTGTAATTGTCAAGCCGCTTAATTTGAGTCAAGGTACTTTGGTAACTAAGGTTTATAATAAACGCGAATATTATCAGGTAGCTAAGAAAATTTTTCAAGTTACATCAGGTTTGATTGTTGAAAGATTTCATTTGGGTAATGATTACAGAGTTGTAGTCCTAGATGATGAAGTATTTATTACCTATCAAAGAATACCTTTATTTATCATTGGTGATGGACAAGCTACTATTAGTGAACTTTTGCAAAAAAAACAGCTTGAATTAAATCAAAGTGGGAGAAGATTGATTGATTTAGAAGATTTTAGAATCCAAAAAAAGTTAACTAGACAAAAGCTCAATTTTGAGACTGTACTGCCAAAAAATAATATTGTTTATCTTTTAGACAATGCAAATTTATCAAGTGGCGGTGAAGCAGTTGATTTAACTGAAAAAATTCATCCAGATTTTCAAGAATTGGCTATTAATATTACTAAGGATATGAGTTTACGTTTAGCGGGTGTAGATATTATTACTAGTGATATTACTCAGCCAATGGAAGATTATACTTTAATTGAGGTGAATGGTTCTCCTGGTTTGCTTAATTATGCTTCGTTTGGTGAGTTACAGATTCAGAGAGTAGAAAATTTATATCTCAAGGTGTTGCAAACTATGGAGAATGAGTAATTGCTTATTTTGAGTAATATTAATTTACAAAAAATGAAAGGGAACAGGGAACAGGGAACAGGGAAATAAGCCAACCACTAGGGGGGATAGTTTCAGTATTGAAGTCTTGATTAAGAAGAGATTTTATAAAGTTTCTGTAATAAATCTAATTCTTCCCGATTCTACAAAATTGTGATGGATATAGAGATGGTAGATGCACCTTAATTTTAAGTTGAGTCCTCAGCTTTATGTTGGGGACTTTTTTATTTATGAGGTGTACAAAGATTTGCTTTTTTTAACGCAAAGGTAGGCTAAGGTTAACGCAAAGGTACGCAGAGGTTTTTCGCTTTTATGTCTCAATACGGTTCAGTTAAGGATAAATTATAGGTTGGGCTGAGGAACGAAACCTAACCTACACATTTTATGACTCATTCGCTACTCAAAAATCAATCAAAAGTGCTTATTCTCTAGTTCGGAGGAAGCTCTAAGGGGATTTCGCCGAGTAAACATTTACGATAATCTGTTAATAATTGTCTGGCGGCTCTTTCTACATCTCCTTTGTAACGATGTTCGGCTAAAAGGTGTAAATATGCTTCGCCTGTATGGGGTGAAGAATCAAGTTGATAGCGAGATTCTAAGGGTTTTTTTGGTAATAATTCTGTAGCGACATCTTGCAGATAATTCAGCACATTAACGAGTTCTGCGGCTACTAGTTGATTATCATAAGACGCTTCGCCAATATCATCACAAATGGCTAATTTTAATGCGGCTTCTTGGTCTTCTAATTTTAGGGGAATGACACCAGGTGCATCTAATAATTCTAATTGATCGGAAATGCGTACCCAGCGTAATTGACGAGTTACACCCGGACGCGCTGCGCTTTCTACTACCCGTTTTCCTAATAGGCGGTTAATTAAGGCTGATTTCCCTACATTGGGAAAACCAATGACTACCGCACGTACTGGACGGGGTAACATTCCGCGATCGCGTCTTCTTTGATTTAGTTCTACACCAGCTGCTTGTGCTGCTTTTAACACAGCCGGCACACCTTGACCATGTTGAGCATTGGTAGAATAGACTACCTCTCCCTGGCGTTTAAAGTAGTCTACCCATAGCGATCGCACTTGGGGTGAAATCATATCTAGGCGATTCAATATTAACAATCGCGTTTTACTCCCCACCCATTCATCAATTTGCGGATGATGTGTCGCTAAGGGAATCCGCGCATCTCTGACTTCTAGTACCACATCTACCCGCTTTAGCTGTTCTTTGAGATTCTTTTCCGCCTTGGCTATGTGGCCGGGATACCATTGAATAACGTTTAATTTATAGTTTTGTGTTAGTGACATTTTGTTATTTGTCCTTGGTCAATAGTCAATGGTCAATGGTCAATAGTCATTAGTCATTAGTCGTTTGTTCGGAATAACTTTGTTTAGTGGCTTGATGTAAAATTAAACGATTGCCATCAGGATCGTAAGCATAGATTTCTCTACCGTGAGATGCGATCGCAATTTGTCCCGGTGGTGGATAACCCAAAGATGTGAGATGAGCGATCGCTGTTTCTAAGTTACTCACCTCTAAACACAAACTTATCTTACTTTTGGTTGCACTTTCAAATTCTGCCTCATTTGTGCTTTTGGGTTTAAAAATACCTAGCCGCAATCCAGATAACTGAAACTCAGCATACACTTTAGGTATCACAGATATAGGATTTTGCCCTAAAAGCCTTGTATAGAAGCTCACTACAGCATCCAAGTTAACAGTTGCTATCGTGACAATTGCATCACTATATTGAAAAGTCATATTTTTATTTTATTAATAAAAATGCCGCAAGCAAAAAAATAATAAATCACAAATGACAAATGACCATTGACAAATGACCATTGACCATTGACAAATGACCATTGACCATTGACCATTGACCAAAGAAAAAACCGACTGGCTGTATCGCGCCACCAGTCGGCAACTAGTTTACTTTTCTGAATCAGACAATTAAACGCAGAATGTTATAAAACCTTGCCTTATAATTGCAACAGTTAGGTAACAGTATTTTAATTACCTTTTTACTATACCTAATAATTGCCTTGTATCGAGATATACAGGCTATAGGTTAATATCAGCGCTTTTGCCTATAATTGGTAGATGCGATAGCCCTATATATTAATAATTGTCGGGGTTATTGCTTAAAACCCAGCTTGATTACAAGTATACCTTGAGCATCAAAATAATCAAGGTATTTGTTCCACTTTTTTAACTGGCTGAAAAATTCTATGACTACTCACGAAAGTGATGTGAAAGATACTGCAGCGGCGTCAAAAATATGGCGTAGTTGGCAAGAAAATTTGATTTTGATGGCGATCGCGTTGGTGTTAGCATTTGCGATTCGCACGTTTATTGCCGAACCGCGCTATATCCCTTCTGATTCTATGTTACCCACATTACATACAGGCGATCGCTTGGTGGTAGAAAAAATCTCTTACCGTTTTCACCCTCCCCAAACTGGAGATATTGTTGTTTTTCAGCCACCAGAAGAACTACAACGGCGCGGATATCCTCAAGACCAAGCTTTTATCAAGCGTGTCATTGGTCAACCAGGAGAAACGGTTAGCGTTGCCGGTGGTAAAGTTTACTTAGATGGTAAAGCTTTGGCAGAAGATTACATTGCGGAACCAGCAAATAGTCCTTATTCACCCCACACAGTTCCCGAAGGCGAGTTTTTTGTCATGGGAGACAATCGCAATGATAGTAATGACTCTCGCTACTGGGGTTTTTTACCGCAAAAATATATCATTGGTAGAGCGACATTTCGCTTTTGGCCGCTTAACCGAATTGGCTTTATTTAAGTAAAAGCGCGATCGCTATCTCTGCGATAAACTACTAGGATTTTCGCAAACAATATTGAATGGTTACTCAGTCAGTACTTTAACGCTCTCTTCTGCAATCAAGTACTGACTGAGAATCCTAGTTTATAGCTGTTGACTGTTGACTGTTGACTGTTGACTGTTGACTAGTTTTTACCACACATCAATTTTAGATGACTTTGGCTATTAGCAAGGAACTTGATTTTCTTGGGGGGAAAAGGCTAAAGTCAATTTTTTTGCGCAAAATCCGCCAGCTTTATCATTTATACATATTAAATACTCATTTTTAAATTTTTCGTCAACAAAAAAGCATTTCGCTTTCTCATTTATCTCAATCAAGTACTCATTTTCCTATTTTAAGTAAGCAAAAAGCCATTTCACCTTCTCGTTAAGGCTTAACGAGTTCTCATTATTGTGTTTTCCGCAAGTAAAATACCATTCCACCTACTTAAAAAGCCATATCGCTTTCTCATTTAGGTAAATCGCGCACTCATTTTAGTGTTTTCCGCAGGTAAAAAGCCATATCACCTACTCATTTAGGTAAATCACGCACTCATTTTAGTGTTTTCCGCAGATAAAAAAGTATATTGCTTGCTCAAAAATGGCTATGTTTGACAATCAGCTACTGTGTAGCTAGGCTTAATTGTTTTTGGCGATCGCATTTGTTTTGATAACAAATTGGGTAAATAAAAAACACTAAGACATCATAGATTTCGCTTCAGGGTATGGTAATACCCATTGCTGTCAACTTAAGTTCTCTGGCTTACCCAACAGATCGCCCACAGGCTGTAAGCCTGGGGCTAACGTTACAAAGCCCACCTTTGTGGGCTAAATTTTCTTAGCCCACAAAGGTGGGCTTTGTTCATTTAGCCGCACCCTTCTAGGGTGACGGCGGTTTATTGGGTAAGCGAGGGGTTGAGGGTGAGGGCAAAACTTTCTCAACCAAAAGGGTTTCACGTTAAGTTGACACCAATGGGCTTACCATACCCCTACCATGTGTCGCATTCTTTTTTAAAATTGGTATTAGGCGATAGCAATCCTAAATTGATCGCAAATACTTATCTTCCTTGTGCTTTTTGTTTACATATTAAATAGGATTGCTATATCAAACTCTAGTTAGAGACTTCCAGAAAATAAATTATCCAATTTCCGAAAGAAGATATTTTTATTTTTCCCCCTGCTCCCTGCTCCCTGCCCCTCTGCCTACACAGTGATAGTATATTTGTTTAGTTGGAAGTCCCTTACTCTGGTAACTCCCCAAATCTTTCTTTATATCGAGCCAGCATAGCTTCCATTTCTGCAAGCTGCTGTTGTGCTTGTTGGCGTTCTTGTTCAGCTTGTTGGCGCTGTTGCTGTTCCTGCTGTGCTACTTCTTCCGGTGTGGGTACAAGTTGTCCATCAGCAGTGAAAAAGCGCAATTTCGATTGATGAACGCCTAAATATAGCTCTAATTGCTGACTCCACAGCAAACCTGCTTCATTTGCTTGTAATGGTTGATAACGACCATCTAATAAATGAAATCCCTTAAATTCTAAACTGTCTGGGTCAAACCAAAAATAATCAGGAGTCCGCCAAATATCTTGATAAATTTCCTTTTTCAAGCCTCTGTCAGTACTTGCGGTTTTATCAGACAGAATTTCCACAATGACATTTGGGTATTTACCATCTTCTTCCCAGACTACCCAACTTTTGCGCGTTTTGCGATCGCTATTTAAAACTACAAAAAAATCAGGGCCTCGAAACTGCTCAGATTTACGCTGACGGGGACTGTAATATACTGTCATATTACCGCAAGCGTAGAAATCTTGACGCTCTTTCCAGCACCATTCTAAACACTGAATCAACAGCAGTATTTGCCGCAAGTGCAATTCGGTTTCCAAAGGCGGTTCATCACTGTATAAGTCACCAGGAGGAAATATAACATCTTCTGGTGCATCTTCTGATATCAGTGCTAAATCTTGAGCAGAAGACATAATTATTTCTGATATGCAACTATTTGAATAAAATATAGCGTTTCCCGACCTTTTAGGGGCTAGGGACTAGCTTGAAAGAGTTATATCTTCCTTGTCTCCCTTGTCTCCCTTGTCTCCCTTGTCTCTCATACATGGCGATCGCAATTTTTTCTTCGAGACGGCCTTTTATTTGCATAGCTACTAGGTCATTCGCTAGGCTATTGATTAATATTCTAGTCACTCTAAGGCCTGCTATGTATGGATTTTGAAGGTAAAACTACTGCTACCACTGCTACAGATAACATGGAATTGCCATCTACTGATGCTCGCAAGCCTTTGGAACTGCTGCGAGATACAGAGGCATTACTACGCCGTCCCACAGTAGCAAAACTCTCGCCAATTTTACCACCAAAGTTAAGTAACAAATTACAAACAGCCTCATCTTTAGCTGATGAATCTTTAAAAGAGTTAGCAGAAATTAACTTAGAGGAAATTGGCGATTTTGATTTACGCCCTGCGAGGATGCGTGTAGGTTTAAGCTTTGTCGGTTTTGGTGCGTTGATGTTAGTTATATTATTACTGCATTTGAAAACCTTAAATTTTCAAGTAAATTCAATTGAACAAATGCAGAAATTTTGGTATCAATATGTGTGGTTTGTTTGCTTAGGTGTAGCGGGACTATTTATATTAGGTAGAGAAACCATGCGTCCTATTCGCAAAATCCGCAAATTTCCTAAACGCTAATATTCTCGGCAATTATGATGGCTAGTTTTCATAATTGAATCATGCCAAATATGGCTGGGTAAATGCACCTTGAGGAGCCATTTTTTTATGAATCATGAGGCTTTTATTGTTAAACCCGGAGCAAAGATTTCTTTACAAAAGCAATACGATCCAGCTTATAAGGCTGATTATCACCAAAAAAGTGATGCAGAAGGCAAACTTCAAGCAGATATTCAAAGACTAGCTTATTACCAAGATATTCTTTACGCTCAAAATACCTATGCATTGCTGATTATTTTTCAAGCAATGGATGCTGCGGGTAAAGATAGCACTATTAAACATGTGATGTCTGGTGTTAATCCTCAAGGTTGTCAAGTATTTAGTTTTAAATCTCCCAGCGCCGAAGACTTAGATCATGATTACCTTTGGCGTTCGATGAAAGCTTTACCAGAACGCGGCCGTATTGGCATATTTAATCGCTCATACTATGAAGAAGTATTAGTAGTGCGCGTACATCCGGGAATTCTCCAAAACCAGCAACTTCCTAAATTTCCTAAAGGAAATCAAATTTGGCAACAACGTTTTGAGGAAATCAATAATTTTGAAAAGTATTTATTTAATAATGGTATTATTATCCTGAAATTTTTCCTCAACGTTTCTAAAGCCGAACAAAAAAAGCGCTTTTTAGAACGCATTGAATCACCAGAAAAGCATTGGAAATTTTCTGCTAATGATGTCCGCGAACGCGCTTTTTGGGATGATTATATGAGTGCTTATGAAGATGCTTTTCGCCACACTAGCACAGAATGGGCACCTTGGTATATTATTCCCGCCGATCGCAAATGGTTCACACGCCTTGTAGTTGCAGATATAATTTGCACAAAATTGCAACAATTAAATTTGCAATACCCAACAGTGAGTGAAGAACATCAGCAGAAATTGTTGCAAGCCAAGCAATTATTAGAAAGTGAAGATTAAGTCAATGGTCATTTGTCATTAGAGACGCGATGAATCGCGTCTGTACAATAGTCATTGGTTAAGAGTTATCAATTTTTACTTATCAACTATTGACTTCAGAATATTGATTATAAGTAAGTCTTTCAAAATATACTAAACTATCTTAAAAACCATCAATACTCCGAAAATCTTTACCAATGACAAATGACTAATGACAAATGACTAATGACAAATGACTAATGACTTTATTTATTAAGCGGGGATATCTTGGATACCTATCCACCCGCTACGTCGAATACGTGTATTCGTAGCCAACTCAGCATGATTATTTCTGCGGTGCGCCACTACTTTGGGTAAATCCTCTGCTACATCTTCCAATAATGCATTGGATTTGATTTCCCCTAATACTGGCATTTCTTGCCAACAACGGCGGCAAAACCAGTATAGATCTGAACCGCGTACATGTTGTAATAGTAAATCTGAACAACAAGGGCAGTAACTCATATTTTTGAAATCCTTTTTATAAAATCGATTGAAAAATTTAGATCGGGAAATAAATAGTGGGAATAAAAAAACACTCTTGATGAATTCACGATAATTTTCAATTGTGAGGAACTTGTGAGGAAAGTTAATTTTTTTACCTATTATTCACATTTATATACATTGCTTAACAAATCACTTAAGTGTGTGAACCATAGATAAATAGACTACAAAAAAACAGGATAGTTTGCTTGTAGTGTTGTCTTTCATTTGCTGGATGAGAGGAAATGCGATCGCCTATTTCCTCACAAGATCCTCAAATTATCCGCGTATAAACATAAGTGTGGGGTTGAGGAGCAGAACAATTTGCTACATCCCTTTACTACCAATTGCGGATATAAGATTTTAAATCAAAAATCCTGAGCATTAATACTAGTTTTATCCAATTGGTACTAAGTATCTCTATTCAAGGAATTTTTAATCATGCTAGAAATACTGCACGATCAAAACGCCGAACGCCATCTATCCAGAGACGAAGCTTTAGTATTACCTTTGGGTGAAGTTGGGATTGCAGATATTCCTTTAGTAGGTGGTAAAAACGCTTCTTTGGGAGAAATGATTCAGCAATTGCGGCGCAAAGGGGTGAAAGTTCCCACAGGATTTGCAACTACTGCTTACGCTTATAGATACTTTATTTCGGCTGCGGGAATAGAAACAAAACTTAGAGAAATTTTTGCAGATTTAAATGTAGAAGATGTAGATAATTTGCGCCGTTGTGGGAAACAAGCGAGATTGTTGATGCTGCAAACTCCGTTTCCGTTAGCATTACAAGAAGCGATCGCGCGTGCTTATCAAAGTTTGTGTCAGCAATATGAACCAGATACCGATGTCGCCGTTCGTTCCAGTGCGACTGCGGAAGATTTACCCGACGCCAGTTTTGCGGGACAACAAGAAACATATTTAAACGTCCACGGATTAGAAGCTGTCTTACAAGCTTGTCACAAATGCTTTGCTTCTATCTTTACCGATCGCGCTATTTCCTATCGTCAAATTAAAGGTTTTGACCACTTTAATATTGCCCTATCAGTTGGCGTACAAAAAATGGTGCGTTCTGACTTGGCTTGTTCTGGCGTCATGTTCTCCATCGACACAGAAACCGGTTTTAAAGACGCAGCTTTAATTACAGCTGCTTACGGTTTGGGTGAAAACGTCGTTCAAGGCGCAGTTAACCCAGATGAATATTTAGTATTTAAACCCACATTAAAACAGGGATATCATCCAATTCTCAAAAAACGCTTGGGTAGTAAAGAAATCAAGATGATTTATGACCTTGGCGGCTCAAAATTGACCAAAAACGTTTCCGTCGCCCCTTCAGAACGTAACGTTTATGCACTCAATGATGAGGAAATTTTACAACTAGCTCACTGGGCTTGCATTATTGAAGAACATTATTCCCAAGTTCGTGGTGTTTACACGCCAATGGATATTGAATGGGCAAAAGATGGTATTAGTAATGAACTGTATATTGTCCAAGCCCGCCCAGAAACAGTCCAGTCGCAAAAAACAGAAAATGTCCTGCGTAGTTATCACCTCGTATTGGGAGAAAAACCCCTACCAACGCCCTTGGTTACAGGGCGGAGTGTAGGTGAGATGATTGGTAATGGTAAAGTCCGAGTCATTTTAGATGTACATCAAATTAACCAATTCCAAGCGGGAGACATCCTAGTCACCAACCGCACCGATCCTGACTGGGAACCAATTATGAAACGCGCGAGTGCGATCGTCACTAACTCTGGTGGACGCACCTGTCACGCCGCAATTATAGCCAGAGAATTGGGAATTCCTGCGATCGTTGGTTGTGGTAATGCCACTACATTATTAAAAACTGGACAAGAAATCACCGTTAGTTGTGCAGAAGGCGAAACAGGTAAAGTTTACCCCGGTTTATTATCCTACGAAGTTCAAGAATTACCGTTAGAAAAATTGCCCCATACTCACACCCAAATTATGATGAATGTGGGCAATCCCGAAGAAGCATTTAGCTTTGCAGCTATTCCGAATGATGGTGTAGGATTAGCCAGGATGGAATTTATTATTGCCAACCAAATCAAAGTTCATCCCTTAGCATTACTACACTTTAATGAATTAACAGATGAACTGGCTAAATACAAAATTGCCGAATTAACTGCTGAATATGAAAACAAAGCCCAGTTCTTTATTGATAAATTAGCTGAAGGTATTGGTACGATAGCCGCAGCCTTTTATCCTAAACCTGTAATTGTCCGGTTGTCAGATTTCAAGAGTAACGAATACGCCAATCTTTTAGGTGGAAAACAATTTGAACCAACAGAAGAAAACCCGATGATTGGCTGGCGTGGTGCTTCTCGTTATTATGACGATCGCTATCGTGAAGGCTTCGCTTTAGAATGTCAAGCCATGAAGCAAGTACGAGATAACAAAGGCTTAAGCAATGTCATTTTAATGATACCTTTCTGTCGGACACCAGAAGAAGGTCAACGTGTCTTAGCAGAGATGGCAAAAAACGGTTTAGTCAGAGGAGAAAACGGTTTACAAGTGTATGTAATGTGCGAATTACCGAGTAACGTTCTCCTAGCAGATGAATTTAGTCAAGTATTTGATGGCTTTTCTATTGGTTCCAATGATTTAACACAATTAACTCTCGGACTAGATAGAGATTCCGAATTAGTAGCCCATTTATTTGATGAAAGAAATGAAGCTGTGAAGCGAACGATCGCCAAAGCAATCAGCACAGTCAAACAGCAAGGAAAGAAAATTGGTATTTGCGGTCAAGCACCCAGCGATTACCCAGAATTTGCTAAGTTTCTCGTAGAACAGGGAATTGATTCTATTAGTCTCAACCCCGATTCTGTACTCAAAACCCTGTTAGAAATTGCTACGGCTGAAGCCAATAAGCGATGAGATTGATGGGGATAAGGTAACTGTTGACTGTTGACTGTTGACTGTTGACTGTTGACTGTTACTTTTTTGAAAAATGGCTATTGATTAAGGACAAAAAATATGTTTCACAAAATTTTAATTGCTGTAAATAACTCAGAAGTTACTCAACAAATTTTTGACCAAGCTTTAGCTTTAGCAAAAGCAACTAATGCTCAACTAATCATCATGTATGTACTTTCGCCATTTGATGAGCGCTACCCAACGCCTCCTGGTATAGCTACAGATGGTATTTATCCACCCTTTAGCAGTGATGATATTAACTATTATTTAGGACAGTGGGAATCTTTAAAACAAGAAGGAATAGAACTATTAACATTATTAACCAATCAAGCGATCGCTCACGGTGTAAACGCCGAATATACTCAAGAATTTGGCGATCCTGGTCGGATGATTTGTGAAGTTGCGCGGAAAGCGCAAGCCGATTTGATTATTATCGGTCGTCGGGGATTGACTGGAATCAAAGAGTTTTTCTTAGGTAGTGTCAGTAATTATGTATTACACCATGCCCATTGCTCCGTGTTAACAGTGCAAGGTGTAATTGAAGATTCTACCTCAACACCTCAAGCAGTAGCAGTAAAATCAGCTTAATTTTATGTAATGCCTAGATTACATCAGTTTTCACCTATTTAAACCACATCTGTCGTAGGGGCACGGCACTAGTAAAATTATTGTATATACCAAAAGATTGTCGGTGCCGTGCCCCTACAGCGTGGTCTATTTATCTGAAAATAGCTGTAACCCGCTTTTGTCACTTTCCGGGAGGGCGATTGCTAGAAGCCTTATGAGGCAATTAATACGAGCTTTCCTATTAGAAAAAAATGGGTCTTGTATTTGTGATTAGGAAATAATCGTGCGAACGCTTGCTATACAAAAGCTCTAGAATTTAGAAATGGCAAATGTTTTCGGAGAGTGACAGAACAGGGGTAATGGTCAATAGTCAATAGTCAATAGATTCTAGATTTTTGACATTTGACCATACTGTTTGTTGAACTGCAATCTGACTCAGCTTAAGTACAAAGCGCTACATGAGATTTTAACTATTTGTTAATCTAGAATAGGAAAAATATCCTATATTAATTTAGTTTTATTAATTGAAATCATATAAGAATTAGGTTAATATACCAGCCTATGGTGTAATTACAGTCACAAATAATTAAAACTATATGACTCAGAATTTAGAAATTCAAGAATTTGTTATAGCGATCGCAGTTAAACAGCAAAATCCCACAGTATTAACAGCCGATTTTCTCAAATATAGCGGCATCGTCCCTAATGAATGGGAATTGGCGCGTCCACCAATCTTAACTAATGCTGCGGCTCAAGTAGTCTATCAAAATGGTGTCAGCGTAGTTGCAGAAGTCAATCGAGTTGTTTTCTCGGAATTAATCGGGACTAAAGAAGCTCAAGAATTAGCTATTCCCGCGATCGCGCGCAAGTATATTGAAACCTTAACTCAAGTCAGCTATCAAGCAATTAGCTTGAATTTCCGGGGTTACGTTATGTTTGAGCAAAACAATAATACACCGCGTAACTACATTTTTGGCAACTTGCTCAAACAAGGGCCTTGGCAAAATTTTGGTACAGCACCTGTACAAGCTGGGTTAAGATTTATTTACACTCTCCAAGAAACCCAACTATTTTTAGACATTAATGAAGTTGGATTACAATTACCCGATCAATCTTTACTACCAGCAATTTTATTTTCTGCTAATTTTAGCCATCAAATAGCGCAAGAAGATGCGAATAAGCGTCTATCTGACCTAATTCAGGTAATTGGTAATTGGGAAAGCGATTTAGAAACTTATAAACAAGTAATTAATAGCAAGTTTTTAACCGCACCCAGCTATCAAGTCAACGTAGCACCCGACGAACCATTGATTTTTCCTCGGTAAATAATTTTAGGACTTACGCAAGTGTCACATTTTTTTCGTTTAGGCTGTCCAGGGTCAAAAGTCCAAAGTCCAAAAAAGCTGAATTTTTGACCCTTGACTCTTGACTCTTGACTCTTACACAAGAAAATGTGTGTACCAGTTGCGTAAGTCCTGAATTTGATGACATAGCGCGAAACATCTATTTTCCTCTGCGTTCTCTGCAGTGGAAAAATATTTTATTTACAGCAGTTTTCACCTATTTGAACCACATCTATCGTAGGGGCACGGCACCGACAATCTTTTGGTACATACAATAATTTTACTGATGCCGTGCCCCTACAGCTTGGTCTATTTACCTGAAAATAGCTGTAACCACAGAGACACAGAGGACACAGAGAAAATAACATACATACAAATTTATAGCCGAGAACTTTTATATACCTTGAAAGGACTAGGTATAAGCGTTTCTCCCTATCTTTTCTCAGCACAGCCATCTAAAACTCGATTACCGAGGATAACTGTTGCTGAGTAAGCATAATTTTTATCTGACATCCCGTCGCTACAATTAGCTTGCTTGATAATTAATAAATTATTGCCTCTACCCGACAATCGATATACCCGCACCAAGTCAGCAGGACGAGCATCAGCTTTTAAAGGTGTGACATAGGGAAACGTTTGTTTTGGCTTGTCTGGTGAAGAATAGACAATACCGCGTTTACTGACAGTAATAGTCCAAAATGGCTCTGTACCCCTAGCAATAAATTCCTCGCTAGTAGCAGATTGTGCAACTACAAGATTATTGTTATTCATCGACAACAAACTTATCCCTAGTCCAAGAATTGCAATAGATGAGATAAAGATTTTCATCAGAAAAATGGGTCTGAAACCCCGTCCTTCAGCGAAGCGGAGGACGGCTTGACAAATTTGTCTAAGCAACTATTAATCCGTTAGAACGACGAATTAATGAGATTTTCTTAGAAAATATCTGCCCAAGTCGTTTCCAACCTGCATCGCTGACAGATATTTGTGTTTCGGTGTCTCCTGACACATAGCCAACACCTTTTGGAGATTTAACCAAGTCACCTTTGCGTAATCCATGACGGGTTGTAGAACCACCATATTTACGCCGCATCCCTCGTTTTGCAGGAAGCATTAGATGAAGTTGGCGACGAGAGTAAGGAGGACGACGAATTACTTTCAATGGTGCGGGTGTAATTGTTACACTGCCAAACCAATTACCACCATCAACTTTTGTTGTGTGGCACTGGCGATACTCAACAAAGTGCGAAGATGCAATGGCAACACCATCAACCGCATGAGTATTAAACTCAGGCTGAGATTTATCTACCTTGTTTTTGGTTAGCCCTAAGTATTTGCGAGTTGATGCGGTTTGATAGCCTTCAACTTTCGCTACTGGGGCAAACTGTTCTAGCTGCTTCAGCATCCATTTTTGTCCGACCATTACAGCAGAGAAACCTTTACCCGATTTTGCTTTTTTCCGCCCACTGGTGAGGTCTACATCTGCCCGAACATACTCGTACCGAATGGATGAGACTGGATAAATTTTACAGAGTTCAGAAACTACTCTCAGTTCAAGTTGACGGTTAGCCCGGATTGATGGAGGAAGTTTACCTTGACGGCGATTGTCAAAGCGTTTTTGACGGTGTGCGCGTTTTGAAAAATCAACCTTACGCTTAATCCTTCTACCTCTGCGACCTCGCCGCATTAACCGTCTTGCGTCCATGCGGTCACGCACTGCTAGCCAAGGCAAAATCAAGTGAGCCGCGTACAGAGTGAATTTAGCAGACTGAACACCAATGCCAGAAAACTTTTTGCCAGGGTCAACCCCGATCACAATATCTTGGGTTGCTCGTCCAGATGGTTCGCTAGTCAGTTGGACGTAGAATTGTCCACAATCCGACCAATGTTTTGTCGCTTTACCGGATTCTACCCATTTCCTAGCCCTTGCGGGTGTTGTGGGCATTAGTTGTTGGTGGTCTTTGTCTACTACAGGTACTCGCATTTTGGTATAACCCAATTACTTGTTGTTAGTCCCTTCCCACAACACAGTTAGAATGTCTTGGTGAGGGGGTCGCAGTCTTGGCGGTTCCCGTCGATTGCGAACCCCCGAACCCGAAGGGCTTTACCCAACTTCTGAACCAATCAGAATTACAGAGGGCTAAACTAGGGAAGCATTTAGCCGTGTGTGTCAAACTGTGTCTCAATGTGGTATTCACTTCTTACGTCGGAATAATTGGTTATTCCAATCCCCGCCCTAAAAGTGCGGGGTTAGTGAAAGAAGTTGAGGTTTACAATATTATAAAAAACTCGATCGCAAGGTGACTCAATCAGCCGTGAATCATCATGGGGTAATGGCACAACGCAGTGAACCGACTTATTACACCCTGCTAGGACTGCATCCCTCAGCATCAGTAATCGACATCCGTCGTGCTTACCGAGAACTGAGTAAACGTTATCATCCTGATACTACCGATTTACCTGCTACTCTCGCCACTGCTAAATTTCAGCAACTCAACGAAGCCTACGCTACCTTGAGCAACCCAGAACGCAGGTTAAGTTACGACCTGAAAATTGGCTATTCTCGCTTTGGCGTGATTAAAGCACCTGCTGATTTAAATCATCCAGTCACAAATCCTTACGACTGGTCAAAATCAGCTTACCTTGATGCCAGCGATCGCCCTCTCTCATCCGGTGAAATTTTTGCCTTGTTTATTTTGGTGTTGACTTTTTTAGGCTGTTTAATACTCGCGATCGCAATTGGTTTAACGCGGGGTGAAGCTGCTTTTCAGACACAAATTACACCACTCAATCCCGTCACTCAACAGCAAATTCAGCAAAATTCCCCATCAGCTAGCCTTTGGGAAATGCAAAATTATTATTATTAAGTTGGAATTTTAACTAATTATGGCTTTTCTTCCCCCTGATGCTCCCCTGTATAACCATACCCTGCCGCAAATTGAGCAGTGGCTCAAAGACCAAGGCTGTAAACAAGATGAAACCGAATTACATTGTTGGCATCTAAAACGGCCTAATTGGCAAGCCGACCTCTCTCTTGATGTCGAGCAACTAACAGTGCGCTACATCGAAGCCGGAGAAAATCGCCAAGATATCCAACGCGCGTTTAAATACTCCCTCAGCCGCGAAGATATTGAACAGGCGGTTTTTTCAGGCCCGTAAATTGGGCATTGGGCATTGGGCATTGGGCATTGGGCAAAAGTCAAATAGAATTGTTAATTTTGAATTTTGAATTTTGAATTTTGAATTGATTTTGTCCTCCCTGTCTCCCTCATACCCAATCCCTATACACCCCCATACCGCCGTTCCCGTTGCTGGTAAGCAGATAAGGCGCGAGAAAATTCAACGCGGTCAAAATCAGGCCATAAAGTATCAGTTATATACATTTCTCCATAAGCCATTTGCCAGAGGAGGAAATTAGATAGGCGCATTTCGCCGCTAGTGCGGATTAATAAATCGGGGTCAGCAATTCCAGCTGTATATAAATGACGTTCAAATACCGCTTCATCAATTTCATCAGGTTGCAGCAGACCTTGCTGAACTTTTTGAGCGATCGCGCGACAAGCTTGTAAAATTTCCTGTCTGCCGCCATAGTTGGTAGCGACTGTAAAGCGAATGCTGCGATTATCCTTAGTTTCTGCCATTGAACGGGAAATTTCTTCTTGGAGCGATCGCGGTAGTGCATTCAAATTGCCGACAAATTGAATTTGCACATTTTCCTCTACCATTTCCCGCAATTCTTGGCGTAATACTCTTTGGAATAAAGTCATCAAAAAATCTACTTCTTCCTGGGGTCTTTTCCAGTTTTCTGTGGAAAAAGCATAAGCTGTTAACGCCTGAATTCCCCAATCTTTGCAACAACGCAGTAAATCCTTCAGCGCATCTACTCCCCGTTTATGACCCATAATTCGGGGTAGACCTTGACGTTTAGCCCATCGACCATTGCCATCCATAATCACCGCAACGTGCTTGGGCAAAAGTTCTCGTTTTAAGCCAGGGGGCAAATCTTGTAATTGAGTTTGTTGTGCTGTCATTTTTTATCTCGAGACGCGGTCGATGGTAATCCGAATAACCGTGAAACTAGTGCTAATCCCTTAGTACTAATCTGACGACCCAAGCTTAACAAACCAGGCGCTACTGCTTCCCGATCCACCGCTGGGGATAATAGAGCTTCTAGTGTCTCTTTTAGTTTCCTAATCGTCAGTGGTCTATTGAGAATTCCTCGCTCCGCTAAGGAAATAGAACCAGTTTCTTCTGATACAACGACACAGATGCAATTTTCGACACGCTCAGTAATTCCCATCGCTGCCCGATGGCGTGTACCCAACTGGCGCGAGGCTGTGCGTCCCGAAAGTGGTAAAATTATACCCGATGCCACAATCCGTGAGCCACGTATCAAAGTTGCCCCATCATGCAACAAAGTTTTTGGTTGAAATATTGTTTGGATTAATTCTTTAGTCACCTCAGCATTTAGCCTTACTCCTGGGACAGAAAAATCTCGCTCATCAATGGGGCCTTTTGTTTCTAAAATTAATAAAGCGCCAATCCGATTTTTGGACAGTTCTTTGACCGCATCAACAATTTCATCAATGACACTATCGGATTTCGGTACTGCCAAACTGGATGGTTGAAACAACTGCCGGAATTCGCCACGACCCAATTGTTCTAAAAATCGCCGAAATTCTGACTGTAGCGCCACCGCCATTGCTACCGCACAGCCAATTACTAATTTTTCTAGAACGAAATTTAATAATGGTAGCCCCAACTTATTACTGAGCGCTGAAGCTAACATCAAAATAATAAATCCCCGTACCATCCATAATGTACGGCGCTCACTAATAATAACCAAGATCATATATGTCAGCGCCAATACGAAGAAAATATCCAGAGTCCCAAGCAGCAAGGACTGCGACCATCCCAGGTTTGTCAGCCATTGCTTCCACCAATCTCTCATGACATCTGGATTACTATTTTGCCTCGAAATACAGCGATCTAATAGTCCAGAGTCAATAGTCAATAGTCAAGAGTTGATATCGATCAACTCTGGACTTTGAACTTTAGACCTTGGACTTTGGACTTTGGACTTTGGATTTTAGATTTTAGACTATTTTTTCAGTCTTTCTGGTAGGCAATCTTGTCGGATCAAGTCTTGATATGTTTCGCGCTGCAAAAACAAATTTGCTTCGCCGTTAGCAACCACAACTGCTGCCGGTCTGGACAAGCGATTATAGTTAGATGCCATACTGTAATTGTAAGCACCTGTTCCCATAACTACGAGAATATCCCCTGGTTCCGTTTTTGGTAGTTGGGCATTTTTAATTAAAATATCCCCGGATTCACAATGCTTACCAGCAATTGTGACAGTTTCTGTTAAGGGAGCAGACATTTTATTAGCTACTACAGCTCGGTATTGTGACTGATAGGTAATTGGTCGGGGATTATCCGACATACCGCCATCAACAGCCACGTAGGTACGAATTTCGGGAACAACTTTAACTGAACCAATAGTGTAAGCCGTGACGCAAGCTGTGGCAACTAGCGATCGCCCTGGTTCACATAATAACTTAGGTAAAGGTAGATTCGCTTGAGTGCAAGCTGTTTGCACTACTTCACAAATCGCTTTCACCCACTCGTCAATGCTAGGAGGATCGTCCGATTCTACGTACCGGATGCCTAAACCACCTCCGACATTTAACTCTGTCACATTTAAACCATACTTAGCTGCATCTTGCAACCACTGCACCATCACCGCCGCTAAATCTTGATGGGGTTGACGCTCAAAAATTTGCGAACCAATATGAGCGTGTAAGCCTACGCAGTTCAACGCCGCAGTATGCTGACTGACAAAGGTAAAAACCTCATCTAAATCGTTGGGATCGAAACCAAATTTACTGTCTAAGTGCCCTGTACGAATATATTCGTGGGTATGACACTCGATACCTGGTGTCAATCGCAACATAATGCGGATAGGCCCAGAGTCGGCTAATTCCACCAAAGTCTTTAACTCATACCAGTTATCCACCACAATAGTGGCACCAGATTCAATCGCTAAAGTTAACTCAGAGCGAGATTTATTATTACCGTGGAGATAGATTTTTTCCGGGTTCATCCCCGCAGTCAGAGCGGTGTATAATTCTCCCCCAGATACAACATCAATGCCTAAGCCTTCAGACGCAACAATCGCGCAAATTGCTAGACAATTCCAAGCTTTAGAAGCATAAAGTACCTGAGATTCCCCTTGATAATATTGCTTGAAACCATCTCGATATTGCTGACAAGCCAAACGCAGGGTTTCTTCATCTAAAATATATAAAGGCGAACCAAACTGCTGCACCAGGGTTGTGATATCACACCCACCAATTTCCAAGCAGCCATGACTATTTACTCTAGCCGTCAAGGGAAGGAGTTCTTGATTGGGCGAAGTGTTACGCCTTAAAGGTAAATATTGACTACCAGCATTTTGAACCCCAATAGGGTGAGTCGATACCATAACTATAAGAGTTGTCCTTGTTCAAATTATGGGCGTGAGTGAGTCTCCCGATTCCCAGTTTACAAAGGGTTTGTAATCTTATTCAAATAAATGTGATCTTATTAGACTTAAAACTTCAACCACTGACATCAGAAGATCTGAGTGCAGTGCTAGAACTAGATAAAGCCTGTTTTGGCGGACTTTGGACTTTAGAGGGCTACCAACGAGAGATGGATAGTCCTAACAGCGATTTGCTGGGTTTATTTTCCCCAGTCTCCAGCTTGAAGTTGCTGGGGATGGGTTGTTTTTGGTCAATTTTAGAAGAAGCCCACATTACAATTTTGGCAGTACATCCCCAATATCACTATCAAGGTTTGGGACAAGCTTTACTCTATTCCCTCCTCAAGACAGCTAGCGATCGCGGTTTGGAGCGAGCCACCCTTGAAGTTAGGGCTTCCAATTTAGCGGCTATATCTTTATATCAAAAATTTGGCTTCAAAACAGCTGGCAGAAGGCGGCGTTACTATCAAGATAATGGCGAAGACGCTTTAATTCTGTGGCGTGGCGATCTCCAACAGCCCGAATTTCAACCCGCTTTACAGGAATGGGAAAAAATGGTGAGCGATCGCCTGGCTAAATCCGCTTGGCAGTTGGTATTTGCTTAATTGGGCATGGGGCATGGGGCATTGGGCATGGGGCATAGGGAAAAAGTCAAATAGAATTCTTAATTTTGAATTTTGAATTTTGAATTTTGAATTGTTTCCCCCCTACTTCCCTTCAAGCCAGCTTTATCAAAAAAACACATTTTCTTTAAAGAACTTTCATGAGTATTATTTATTTTTTTAAGATTTTAAATTTAAAAAACAAATAAAATATTCATAATTCTTGACTTAGCTAGCCATATATGTTAAGAATAAATGTTTGGAAGTGGTTGAAAAACAGACTTCCGGTGTTTTTTGGTGGGAAATTATCGCTAAAAACGCTGGTTATCTTGTTCTCCTCAGTACAACAGCCACACAAAAGTAGTAAATATTCGGGAATTACACCATCAAATTGGGTGATGTCTCTAGGATGTCTTGATTTTTTGATACAGATATCCTAAACCTTAGCCTGTGCTAAAATCAGCGTACCGGCACGACGCAGGTGATGGGAAAAATGCCATGTTTGAACGCTTCACAGAAAAAGCTATTAAAGTAATCATGCTGGCCCAAGAAGAGGCCCGCCGTTTAGGCCACAATTTCGTCGGCACTGAGCAGATCCTCCTGGGTCTGATTGGTGAAGGGACGGGAGTGGCGGCCAAGGTGCTGAAATCAATGGGCGTCAATCTCAAAGATGCCCGAATTGAAGTAGAAAAAATCATAGGCCGGGGTTCAGGCTTTGTCGCGGTGGAAATTCCATTTACACCAAGGGCAAAGCGAGTTCTGGAACTATCCTTAGAAGAAGCGCGCCAATTAGGCCATAACTACATTGGCACCGAGCATCTCCTGTTGGGCCTGATCCGGGAAGGGGAAGGTGTAGCAGCTAGGGTGCTAGAAAACCTCGGCGTGGATCTATCTAAGGTAAGAACCCAAGTCATTCGCATGTTGGGAGAAACAGCCGAAGTTTCGCCGGGTGGATCGTCCAGCCGTACCAAAACCCCAACTTTGGATGAATTTGGCTCAAACCTGACCCAAATGGCAACGGACAACAAACTCGATCCTGTGGTGGGACGCGCCAAAGAAATCGAGCGAGTTATTCAGATTTTGGGACGCCGGACAAAAAATAACCCAGTGCTGATCGGCGAACCAGGGGTTGGTAAAACAGCGATCGCGGAAGGTCTAGCGAGCCGCATAGCCAACAAAGATGTCCCCGACATCCTGGAAGATAAGCGCGTAGTCACTCTGGATATTGGCTTGCTGGTAGCAGGTACCAAGTACCGGGGTGAATTTGAAGAACGCCTGAAGAAAATCATGGACGAAATTCGTCAGGCGGGTAACGTCATTCTCGTGATTGACGAAGTACACACCCTGATTGGTGCAGGTGCAGCAGAAGGCGCAATCGACGCCGCAAATATCCTCAAGCCAGCCTTGGCTAGAGGTGAATTGCAGTGCATTGGCGCAACAACCCTCGATGAATACCGCAAACACATCGAGCGCGATGCCGCCTTAGAACGACGCTTCCAACCAGTCATGGTGGGCGAACCCTCAGTTGATGAAACAATTGAGATTTTGTACGGTCTGCGCGATCGCTACGAACAACACCACAAGCTGAAAATCTCCGATGAAGCTTTAGTAGCGGCGGCGAAATTATCAGATCGTTATATTAGCGATCGCTATCTCCCAGACAAAGCCATCGACTTAATCGATGAAGCAGGTTCCAGAGTCCGGTTGATTAACTCCCAGCTACCACCCGCAGCCAAAGAGTTAGACAAAGAACTGCGCCAAATCTTAAAAGAAAAAGATGATGCAGTTCGCTCCCAAGACTTTGACCGAGCTGGGGAATTGCGCGATCGCGAAATGGAAATCAAAGCCGAAATCCGGGCGATCGCTCAAAGCAAAACCAATGCTTCTGGTAACGAAGGTTTAGAACCAGTCGTTACAGAAGAAGACATCGCCCACATCGTCGCCTCCTGGACTGGCGTTCCGGTGAATAAACTCACCGAATCCGAATCCGAGAAGCTGTTGCACATGGAAGACACCTTACATCAGCGTCTCATTGGTCAAGAAGATGCTGTCAAGGCCGTTTCCCGCGCAATTCGCCGCGCTCGTGTCGGTTTGAAGAATCCCAATCGACCAATCGCCAGCTTTGTCTTCTCAGGCCCCACTGGTGTTGGTAAAACCGAATTGGCAAAATCCTTGGCTTCTTACTTCTTCGGTTCCGAAGAAGCCATGATCCGTTTGGATATGTCCGAATACATGGAGCGTCACACCGTCAGCAAACTGATCGGTTCACCTCCAGGTTACGTTGGCTACAACGAAGGTGGTCAGCTAACCGAAGCAGTCAGACGCAGACCTTATACAGTGGTGCTATTCGACGAAATCGAAAAAGCCCACCCCGATGTCTTTAACATGCTGCTGCAAATTTTAGAAGACGGTCGTTTAACCGATGCTAAAGGTCGCACCGTTGACTTTAAGAATACCTTGCTGATTTTGACATCTAACATCGGTTCTAAGGTTATTGAAAAAGGTGGTGGCGGTATCGGCTTCGAGTTTGCTGATGATGCTAGCGAATCGCAATACAACCGCATTCGCTCCTTGGTGAACGAAGAACTGAAGCAATACTTCCGTCCAGAATTCCTCAACCGTCTAGACGAAATTATCGTCTTCCGTCAGTTGAGCAAAGCCGAAGTTACCGAAATCGCCGACATCATGCTCAAAGAAGTATTTGGTCGCCTGACCGAAAAAGGTATCACCTTAGAAGTCACCGATCGCTTCAAAGACCGCCTCATTCAAGAAGGCTACAGCCCCAGCTACGGCGCAAGACCATTACGTCGAGCAATTATGCGCTTGTTAGAAGATAGCTTGGCTGAAGAGATTCTCTCTGGTCGCATTAAAGATGGCGATATAGCGCTGGTTGACGTTGATGAAAACGGTAACGTTCAAGTCAGTTCGCAACAGCGTCGAGAATTGTTATCTCAAGGCGTTGAGTAAGATTTAAAATTTCCGATTTGAGATAAAACTCAAATTTAAAAATTCAAGCGGTAGAGTATTAATTACTCTACCGTTTTTTGTTGTTATTACAATTTCTGAAGTGGGAATAGATAAAATAAAGAACAGCCTGGAAATTAAATAAGGTAAATATGACCAAAACAAAGCCTATTCGCCGTCGTCACCAAGGTAGGATTTTTCCAGAATTTCAAATTCCACTAGAAGAATTAGCTAGGCGGGAAGCAGAAAAAAATGCTCGTGGGCAAAAAGCTCGGATTATTTTTGATCGAGTTTGTCCGCAATTAATAGATGAACATTACAATTGGTTTATTTTAATTGAACCAAACAGTGGTGATTATTTTATTGATCGTGATGAGGATGTTGCTGACAAAAAAGCGCGGGAAAAATATCCTAATAGCTGGCTCGTTACATTCCGTCTCAATGAAACAGGCACTTGTGGACGGATATGATTTCAGGTAGGTTTGGTGAAATTGGGGAGCTAATTTTTGAAATAGAGATTATTTCAGTTGATGGAGATAGCTATCCAATCGAAGTTTTACTAGACACAGGATTTACATCTGGTTGGTTGGCGCTGGATATACAAGACGCTGAAAGTATAGAGTGGCGTTTAATTGAACGTAATAGCACTATGCAAATGGTGCGGGGTGAGGCTTTTTTTGATATCTATGAAGGCAAGGTGAAATTGGATGAGCAGGAGTATATAATTCCTGTTTTAGCTGCCGATGGAATTCCTGAGCCTCTATTAGGTTTACAATGGCTGAGAATCTTGCCATTATCTGTAAATTCTTCAACAGGAATTTTGACACTAGGGTAAAAGTAAGTTGAATTAATTTACCGCAATCATCAACAATATTCCTGATGTTGCTGCTTTGTATCTTAAAATTTAAACAATGTCAATTTACAAAACTATACTTTGGTTCAATAGCTTAAGTTTATTACTAATAATTATTCTCATATTTGCTACTAAAGCATTTGATATCTCAGCAGGCGGATTATTTTTACCTCCTCCGGCTCCCCAATATCCTAGCGCTGGTTTATTAACACATACTTTTCAACTATTATGTTGTGTACCTCCGTTAGTATGTGCTTTTAGTTTTGCATTGTTGCAAAAAATAAAACCTAACGGTAAAAACAATAAATTTCTTCTTTTTTCAGCATTGTTAACAGCAGGATTTTTAATTAATGAGATTTATCGAATTCACATTACTGCTTTACAATTTGGTATTCCTAAGTTAGGAACTGTTTTCATTTATGCTACTATTGGCATTGCCTATGGATTAACTTTTAGAAAACAATTAAAATCAACACAATATTTTACACTTATAGCTGGCTTAGGTTTATTAGCTATTGCTATTACAGTAGACTCACTCAAATTGAGTGGTAATAGTATTCCTAGTCTGCTTGAGGGTATACCTAAGTTATTTAGTGGATTGAATGTGGCGCTTTATTATTGGTTTGTCTGCTATCAAGAAGTTCTAAATTCACTACATTTGGAAAAAAAATAACAATTTTCAAGCAGTTTTTATCCGTTCCCAACCTGTATATATATTGAAACGTTCTCCGCGCAGGAATCCAATTAAAGTAATTCCGAATTCTTGAGCGACAGAAACAGCTAAACTGCTAGGAGCAGAAACAGAACAAACAATTGGTACTCCCGCAACTGTGGATTTTTGCAAAATCTCAAAGCTAGAGCGACCGCTAACCAAAAGAATATAATTATTTAAGGGTAATTCGTCACTGAGTAATGCTGAACCAATTAATTTATCTAAAGCATTATGACGACCAATATCTTCTTGTAAATTTAATAGTTCACCTTGGGTATTAAATACAGCCGCAGCGTGTAAACCGCCTGTAGCCGTGAAGATACCTTGAGCAGCCCTAAGTTTTTCTGGTAGTTTGTAGATAATTTCTGGTGTAACTATCGGTTCTTGGGGAATTATTGCACAATTTCGCAAATGCAAAGCTTCTAGGCTGGCTTTACCGCATACACCACAAGCACTATTAGTATAAAAATGGCGTTCTAAGGGTTGTAAATCGGGAATTAATTCTTCCCGAAGTTCTACATTTACTATGTTTTGACGTTGCTGTCCGTCTATAGATTCGTCTACGCAATAACTCATGCGTTGAATATCTTTTTTAGAATTAATTACGCCTTCACTAAAAAGGAAACCAGCAGCTAATTCAAAATCTGCACCTGGTGTGCGCATGGTTACAGCTATTGTGCGCTGCTGAGAAATTAGGCGAATTTCTAATGGTTCTTCTGTGGTGAGATTATCCAAGCGGGTGCGGATTTTGCCATTTTCTACCACACGAATATTAGCTTTTGTTTTGCTTCCCAAAGGCTTATTCATTAGTAAAATTTTTAGGAATATTATTGAATTTTTTAAATTGATTTAGGATACGTATTAATTAAAGCTTTTGGTGCGTTGCGCTACGCGACAACACACCCTACATAACAGATATTTAGTTTTTTGAAGAATTGAATAGGATTGCTACATACTACTTTTACAAAGTATCTGGATCAATACCTAATTCTCGCAGTTTTGTGGCTAGGCGTTCAGCGCGTTGTTTTTCTTGTTCAGCACGTTGTTTTTCTTGTTCAGCTAGTTCCTGTTGTTGTTGTGCAAATTCTTCTGGGGTGGGAATTACCTGTGCTTCGGCGGTGAAATAGCGCAATTTACTTTCATGGATACCTAAATATAAACTTAGCTGTTGACTCCATAATAAACCTTGGGGATTTGGTTCTATAGGTTGATATGTTCCACCTAGCAAAATAAATCCAGCAAATTCTAAAGTCTTGGGATCAAACCAAAAATATTCGGGAGTACGAAAGATATCTTGATAAATTTGTTTTTTTAACCCTTTGTCAACTGATGCAGTTGTCGGTGAAAGTAATTCGATAATTAAATTGGGATATTTACCGTCTTCTTCCCAAACAATCCAACTATTACGAATTCGGTTTTCTGTGTTGCAAACGATAAAAAAATCGGGGCCGCGTACATCTTCTGACTTGCGCTGACGTTGGCTGTAATAAATACTAATATTGCCAGCAGCAAAAAAATCATCAATATGTAAATAGTCTCGCCACCACCATTCTAAGCATTTTAATAACAGCAACATTTGCTGTAAATGTAGATATGTTTCCAAAGGCGGTTCGTCACTCAATAAATCACTGTTTGGAAATATAACATCTTCTGGTATCGGTAAATCTTTGGCGACGGACATGGTTTTTTTGTTGGGTGATTTAATTTTATCAACAAAGGCAGAGGGCAGAAGGGGGGCAAGGGGGACAAATGACTATTGACTATTGACTATTGACTATTGACACCTAATCTCTTTTTTCTAAACGCGCGATCGCATTATAATCTGGTACTCCTTCTAGGGAACGTTTAGTTTTATCTAGCAGTATGTTTCCTTCAGGCCAATGTACTTGTAAGTTACCTGGTTGAATCGGTGCTAAATACACTTTTCCTGGTAACTCGCCTAAATCATTTTTCACAATCACGCGATCGCCATCTTGTAATCCTAATTTTGCCGCATCGTTGGCATTCATTAACACTGCTTCTCGGAATGCGCCTGTAATGGCATCTTTCCGTTCTTGTACCATACTATTAAACTGCTTACCTCGACGGGTGGCGACAAAGAAATAACCCGGTGGTAATTCTTTTTGCGGTGGCGTTAAAGGTGTAAAGTGCGCTTTTCCATCAGGTGTGGAGAAATTCCAGCCAAAGCACAAATGTGAACCACCATATTGAAATTGATCGCCCTGTTGTTTTAAGTGTTGAATTCCGGCATATTGGGGAATAATTTGGGCGATCTCTTGGCGCATGGCGGCTGTATTTGGAAAGGATAATTTATCAGCTAAATCTGGTTTGACTCGCCTTGCTAATTCCATAAATACTTCCCATTCTGGAAGCGCTTCGCCAATACGTTGTCCGGGGATTTCGGGACTAAAAATTACTCTTCTTTCGGTGCTAGTTTCTGTTACCCCTCCGGGGATTTCATAGCGAGTTGTGGCAGGTAAAAGAACTACTGTATCTGCTGGTTCAACTAACATTTGAATAGACAGCACAATATCCATATGTACCCGCAATGGTATTTGTTTTAAAGCAGTTTCTACATAATCGGGTTCTGGAAGTACTTCGAGGAAATTACCGCCTACAGAAAACAACACATCTATATTTCCTTGATGGGCTGCATTTATCATTTCTGGTGCAATTAATCCGGGTGTTGTTGGGACTTCAAAACCCCATTTTTGGCTTAATTCGGTAGCATTTTCTAAAGTTATCGGCTTACCACCAGGAAACACTGTAGCGTAACATCCCATTTCTGCACCGCCTTGTACCCCAGAATGTCCGCGAATTGGCATTAAACCGCAGCCTTCGCGACCGACAAAACCTTTGGTAAGGGCTAAGTTGATGATACTGCGGACGTTATCTTCGCCGCATTCATGTTGAGTAATGCCCATACTCCAAACAAATACGGCTTTGTTAGCTTCAGCAACCATTTTCGCAAAAGCATACATGCGATCGCGCCCAGTTCCAGAAAGTTTTTCTAATTCTTCCCAAGATTGGCTTGCTAGCGCTGTTTTCAGTTCTTCAAAGCCAGCAGTGTAATTTTTAACAAACGACTGATCTAGCCAATCGTTAGCAATCATGTGCTTAATTGTACCGTTCAAAAATGCCATATCTCCACCCAAGCTGACCAAAAAGAAATCTTCGGCAAACTTGGTACCAAATAAAGCACTTTCCACAATGGAAGGTACCCAGTAGCGTTCCATTCCTGGTTCGCGGTAGGTGTTAATTACAACTATTTTTGTGCCAGCTTTTTTGGCATAGTGGAGATATTTGACAGTAACAGGCTGATTGTTAGCTACATTTGAACCGATAAAGACTAATAAATCAGTACCAATCCAGTCTTTATAAGAACAAGTAGTAGCCCCTGCACCTAGAGTAGATTTTAATCCAGCTGTGCTGGGTGAATGACAAATCCGGGCAGCATTATCAATATTATTGCTTCCCATTGCCCGCACGGCTTTCTGGGTAGCATAGTAAGTTTCGTTAACTGTGCCGCGACTGGTAATGTAAAAGCTGAGGCGGTTTGGTGTGGTTGCACGAATGCGATTAGCAATCACTGTTAATGCTTCATCCCAAGTGATACGGCGAAAGCCTTTGTCTCCTCGCTGGCGTATCATGGGATAGGGAAGCCTGCCTAAATCCCGTAATTGAGAACTTTTTTGTGTTTGTAAGGGGGAAATATCCTCTAGTATTTCTGCATCAAAGGCTGGCATAGTATTCATTTGTAATAGTCGCAGCCTGACATTGCAGAGATGAAGCCCATCCAGCGTCCAATCTTTCATGCCGGTGGTTCCCAAGGCGCAACCATCACAGACACCTTTATTTAGGATATTCCAAGCGTAGGGTAATTGTTTACGAGATAGCCATATTGCGCGAAAAACTTCCCAGTAGTTGTTAGGATATTGTTCGCCAATGCCGAAAGGCTTCCAACTAGCCCAGTGTTTAGGTGTCCAAAATTTCGCCGGTTTGGGCAACATAGCTAAATTTCATAGGTGAGGATGCTTCTTACAGGCTAACATTTAGGTAAGTGGGTTGGTGTAATTGACGGTTATTTGTTATTTGTCATTTGTTATAAATCAATACCGTTCAGTTAACGTCAAAAACTTAAACCGCATAGGTTGGGTTTCGTTCCTCAACCCAACCTATGCGGCGATTTGTTGGGTTTCACTTCGTTCAACCCAACCTACATTTATCCTTAATTAATCACAGCCGTTGTATAGCTTATTTTTATTTACGACAGTTTAGTTGCTCTGTTTTATTTTGATAAGTCAATTTAACAGATGAAGCATCAGTAAATTGATTATAGGGAAGGTTAGCAATACCTACACCTTTGTCACCAATTATTTCTAAATTTAATTTCCCATCATCACCTGAACTACCAAGATCGTATATGAGATAGTTTTTACCGTAATATGGAGCAATAAATTTTATGTTACCTACGCGATCTATAATTGGTTGGCAGATTTTGAATGAGTTAACAATTGTTGTGTAACGATGAAATTCTTTTTCTGCCCATTGTTGGCGAATTTCTGCCGAAGCTGTAACGCCTGGAAAACCGTTGTTATAAACCATCATTAATGGTACAGCGATCGCGCAGGGAATTATGGCTCTTAATAATAAAATTAAAATATTGCGAGAAGACTTGCGGCGTTTGAATTTACAAGCAGTATGAATTCCCACAACTGATAGAAACAGCGCAATTGGGAATATAGCAAGAATCACGCCTGGGGATAGTATGGAGGTTAAGAAAGATAAATAAAGGTGAATTAGCAACCTACCTACTAGTAAACCCATGACACCAGCTAAAACGAGAAAAGAGGGTTCAATATCTAATTCTTGTTTAGAAAGCTGTTGAAATAGTAAAGCAGTAGTGTAGATACCGAGACAATATAATAATAGAGCGATCGCACTCCACAAACTCAGCAATTCATTAGTCTGCATTTCGCGATAGTTGAGAAAAAAATTAGTACCAAACAATGCAGTAACTAAACCTACGCACACCGCCGAGACTGTAATTATATGGTTTCTCATCAGGCGATCGCTCCTCAAAGCATACAGCATATTTGAATATAGCCGTAGCTGAAAATTTTCATGTCTCAAAATGCCTAATTGCCTGATTATATGGGTATTTTCGGTTATATTAGCGCTTCAACAAAGGATTGCATTTGCTTGTTTCAACAAAAAGCTGACTTTCAGTCAGCTTTGCTCAATTTCTTGCGCCCTTGTGGCTGACTTTTGATTGTTGCAGTAAATGTTAAAAATTTTTAAGAACAAATAAAATTCTATCCCCAGGCAGAAGTTAATTGCTGGAAGTTTTATCAAACTTAAATCTGTGTTTCTCTTGAATTTTTTAAGTAAAGCCATGCAAAATGACACTGCATTATCAAAAGAAGGTAAAAAAATGTTTTTTCATACCGAATTAGTCAGATTTGGTGTGAAGTATGATAGAGCTACACAAGTTGCTAACATCTTAGCTGCGGAAAAACCAGATGAGCTTTTGACAGAAGAAGAAAAGCAACTTGTAGATGAAGTTTGTAATGAATGGCTGAATAACTATAATCGATATAAGAATATACAAAACTCAGCAAATTTATAATTCACTGCAACCATTTCTATCTTTTAATATCTTTAATATTTCTGCTAAATCTTCATGCAGAACTTGAGTATTTTCAGTTTTATCTAAGATTTTATATATAGCTAATTGGTTTTGGATAATAGTATTAGTCACTAATTCTAAATTATCTAATCTTTGGGCTAGAATATTCAAACGTAACTTAATTTCGTTAATTTGCGTATCTATCATAGAGTTTCTGACTATTTATAAATTATAAATATATACCATTAGATATAGGCATTTATCAGCCTGTAGATAGAGGTTTTTATTACAAAAAATAGTAACGAGCGCTACATTGAATTTAAAATAATGTTTGCGATACTCAATTATTGTTAAACGAAGAATATAAAAAGGTTAAGTTAAGACTAAGCAATGTCCGTAATATTATTCTGCCTCTAGCAATTATTCCCATGATTTTTTAATATTGGTATAAGCATATAAAAAATTGACCCTGAGCGAAGTCGAAGGGTCAATCTAGGTGAAAAAATTCATGCCTAAATACGATGTCAATCTGTTAAACAGGTAAAGCTTGACGCACTTCGATGGCTTCACCAGTTAAGCCGTCTCACTGTTTGGGGTTTGGGGCATTGATTCAATTAATGCGCGTAGTACTTTATTAACAGACTCAGGAGTTTTGAAAACTTTTGCCACATCTTCATCCAATACGACAACTGTTAGCCTTGGTGTTTCATTATCCCTAGCAAATCGGTTCGGTTTCGCTTTTTGGTAATCAAATTGATACTCATCTAAAAGCTCATCATCCGAATTTTGCGCATCTTTAAAAGGTGTTTCGCTCATAATCTTCTCGTTCCCTTCGAGTCGCTAAACGAGCAATAACGATCAGAATAGTATTAGATAAGCCAATACTATCTAATTTGTAATTCAGATATTACATAATTAAACAGGTAAAGCTTGACGGACTTCGATGGGTTCACCAGTTAAGCTAAAAGCACGGACTTCGGTAATTTTAACTTTTACCAATTGCCCTTTAAGTTCCTTAATATCACCAGTAAAGAAGGTGAGGCGATTACCGCCTGTACGTCCCATTACCTGGGTAGTATCTTTGGGATTTTGGTCTTCTACCAACACTTCCTCAATGCGTCCCATGTAACGTTGCGATCGCTCTGCTGCTTTGATGCCCACTAAATGATTTAATCTTTGTAGGCGATCGCTTTTTACTTCTTCACTCAGTTGATTTTCCCACAAAGCGGCTGGCGTTCCTGGGCGTGGAGAATAAGCAGCTGTATTCAATTGGTCAAAACCGATATCTTCTACCAATTTCAAAGTATTCTCAAACTGCGCTTCTGTTTCTCCAGGGAAACCAACAATTGCATCGGCGCTAATCGATGCATCGGGCATATAATGGCGAATTGTATCAATTATCCGGCGGTATTTTTCATGGGTATAACCGCGTGCCATTGCCTTCAACAAATCGTTATCCCCTGATTGAAAAGGAATGTGGAAGTGTTCGCAAATCTTTGGTAATTCGGCACAAGCCTTAATTAAGCGCTCAGTAAAATAACGGGGATGGCTAGTAGCAAAACGTATCCTTTCAACCCCTGGCACATCATGGACGTAATACAGCAAATCTGTAAAGGTGTGCAGGTGTCGCCCTTCTGGCGTTACTCCTGGTAAATCCCGTCCATAAGCGTCAATATTTTGACCCAGGAGGGTAATTTCCTTGTAACCTTGCTTACCTAACTCCACCATTTCGGCACGAATGGCTTCGGGTGTACGAGATTGTTCGACACCGCGCACGTTAGGCACTACGCAATAGGTACAGCGTTCGTTACAGCCGTAAATTACGTTTACCCACGCCGTAACTTTGCTATCCCGTCGCGGCTGGGTAATGTCTTCCATAATATGTACTGGTTCGGTAGCGACAACTTGATTGCCTTCAAATACCGATTCCAGCAAATCTTTCAGACGATTGGCATGTTGTGGCCCCATCACCAAATCTAATTCGGGGACGCGGCGCAATAAACTTTCGCCTTCCTGTTGAGCGACACATCCAGCAACAATCAATGTTAAATCTGGTTGCTCGTGTTTACGCTTGGCTTGTCTGCCAAGGTAAGAATATACTTTTTGCTCCGCATTATCCCGAATGGTACAGGTATTGTAGAGAATTACATCTGCACTATTGGGATCTTCAGAAAACTCAAAGCCCATGTCTTCTAATATGCCAGCCATGCGCTCTGAGTCGGCTTTATTCATTTGACAACCAAAAGTAGTGATGTGATAGCGGCGTTTAGAAATGGTCATGGGCAATTATGCTTAAGCAGTGTTAGTTATTATCTCAGCTTTTTTCCTATTCTATCTAAATGTTGCCAGAGGACTCCCTGTGGATGCGTCAGCTTGCGTGAGAGATAAATTGCAACCAAGAGAAAACCGAGCGTAGCAAAACTTCTACATACTTTGATAGTCTATGTAGAAAATACTAAAATGATAAAACATTCAAGCAGTCGAGAGAATGCTCATAAATGCACATGAGCTTTAAACCCTTACCAATGACTAAGGGACTTCCAAATAAAAAAACATCCCAATCATTACAGCAGTTTTCACCTATTTGAACCACATCTATCGTAGGGAACACCGACAATCTTTTGGTACATACAATAATTTTACTGATGCCGTGCCCCTACAGCGTGGTCTATTTACAT
>NZ_JACJQG010000020.1 GCF_014696435.1 Calothrix anomala FACHB-343
ATTACCCGAAACTTCAGAAACCTTTATCTACCTTGCTATGATCCGTATTATGGTGAGGCGGCTAGCATAAAATTTGACCCCTAAAAACTTTTCAAACACCCTCTTAGCCTCAGCTAAAAAAGTTTGTTGCTGTAGGGAAGTGTAAATAGAGGTAACTAAAAGGCGTTGTTGTTGGGCAGATGCGAAATTGTCCGCAGGTGTATCATCTTCAGTAACTAACTGGTTGGCATCTGGCACATAGTAATCATCATTATTGATTAGAAGTTGCTCAACCATGACTTTATCCACTATTTGAGGGCATTATTCATAGTTTAGTTGATGAGATAGATGGGAAGAAGACGATCGCACTCAGGAAAACAATGCTAAAAATGCGATCGCTTCCTTGTAACTCCTGTCACAATATTATTTAGCATTACCAGTGCATCCCCATTACACAACACTTATGCTTACCCAACAACGTAACTGGAAACCAATCGTTAACGCTTTTGAGGCTGTTCTTGGTAAAAATGGCGTGGTACAACGGCGCGAAGAACTCATCACTTATGAGTGTGATGGTTTAACAGGCTATCGTCAACGTCCGGCTATTGTTGTACTACCCAGAACTACAGAACAAGTTGCAGCAGCTGTAAAGATATGTAACCAATTCTCTCTTCCCTTTATTGCGCGGGGTTCGGGAACTGGTTTATCTGGTGGTGCGTTACCGCTAGAAGATTCAGTTTTAATTGTTACTTCTTTAATGCGGCAAATACTCAGCATTGATTTAGATAATCAACGTGCTGTAGTGCAACCAGGAGTGATTAATAGTTGGGTAACACAAGCTGTTAGTGGTGCTGGTTTTTACTATGCTCCAGATCCTTCCAGCCAAATTATCTGCTCAATTGGCGGTAACATTGCTGAAAATTCTGGTGGAGTACATTGTCTCAAATATGGTGTGACGACTAACCATGTTTTAGGTTTAAAACTCGTGCTTCCCGATGGGGAAATTGTCGATGTCGGCGGACAAATTCCGGAAATGCCTGGTTATGATTTAACAGGTATATTTGTGGGTTCCGAAGGTACTTTGGGAATTGCTACAGAAATTACCTTAAAAATTCTCAAAACTGCTGAATCAATTTGTGTATTGTTAGCAGATTTTACAAGTGTAGAAGCAGCTGGGGCTACGGTTTCCGATATCATCAGTGCGGGGATTATTCCTGGTGGTATGGAAATGATGGATAACTTTAGTATTAATGCTGTGGAAGATGTTGTAGCTACAAATTGTTATCCCCGTGATGCAACAGCAATTTTACTCATAGAAATTGACGGTTTGGAAGTAGAAGTTGCAGGAAATAAACAACGAGTCATTGATATTTGTAAACGAAATGGTGCGAGAAATGTAACTTCTGCTAGCGATCCAGAAACGCGCTTAAAACTTTGGAAAGGGCGCAAAGCTGCGTTTGCGGCTGCGGGACATTTAAGCCCTGATTATTATGTGCAAGATGGGGTTATTCCTCGGACACAATTACCTTATGTGTTACAAGAAATTGAGGCATTAAGTCAGAAATTTGGTTACCGTGTCGCCAATGTTTTTCATGCAGGTGATGGTAACTTGCATCCACTAATTCTTTATGATAATGCTATCTCTGGAGCTTTAGAAAAAGTTGAAGAATTAGGTGGGGAAATTCTTAAACTTTGTGTGAGAGTTGGCGGTAGCATTTCTGGCGAACATGGGATTGGTGCAGATAAAAAATGTTATATGCCTGATATGTTTAGTCAAGCTGATTTAGAAACTATGCAATGGGTGAGACAAGTATTTAATCCGCGAGGTTTAGCTAATCCAGAAAAAATATTTCCGACTCCTCGCACTTGCGGTGAAGCTGCAAATATAGCAAATATCAAGCAATTTGATGGTGTGGAACGTTTTTAAGAAATCATTTGTCATTTGTCATTTGTCATTTGTCATTTGTGTTTACTCATAGCCATAACTGTATGGTGGGTATTACCCACCATATTTAAATTTGGTAATTTCTAATTCAATACGGTTCAGTTAAGGATAATTGTAGCGAAACCCAACAAAGCTGCCTTGGTGTTGGGTTTCGTTCCTCAACCCAACCTACACAGCTGTATTGATTTATAATTCTATTGATTTTGTGTAATTACAAATTATTTTTGATATAAATAATCCGGATTATTTCATTTTATTTAGTAAATATATATATTCCTGATATCTTTTGAAAAGTAAGTCAAACCTACAAATGAATCGGTTTGCCCGCCGTTATTTTTGTTACTGGCTGTGTTTGGGATTACTATTATTTATAGTAATATTTTCGCTTCCTTCTCAATCAGCTAATGAACCAAAAATTAGTCGTCCAACTACAACAGAAATTCGTGGGGTTTGGCTAACTAATGTTGCTAGTGGGGTGTTATTTATACCTTGGGGGATTAATCGTGCTATTAATCAACTTACAGCACTTAACTTTAATACGATTTATCCTGTAGTCTGGAATCGAGGACATACTTTTTATGATAGTGCAGTAGCTCAGAAATTTATAGGAGTAAATACTCAACCTTTCCTGAAATTCATGCATGGGGGAGATGATGTTTTAGCTAAGTTTATTAAACTGGCTAAACCTAAAGGTTTAAGTATTATTCCTTGGTTTGAATATGGGTTGATGACGCCATCTAATTCGGAATTGGCGAGAAGATATACAGATTGGTTAACAATTGGGCAAGCAGGAATTAAATCTGTTAACGAAATTACTCCGGAGGAAATCGAAAATAATCACACTACTAAGCAAGCTTGGCTAAATCCTCTACATCCGCAAGTACAGGAATTTATTCAAGAGTTAATTGTGGAAGTTGTGAGCAATTATGATGTAGATGGAATTCAACTTGACGATCATTTTGGGATGCCTGTACAGTTTGGTTACGATGCTTTTACTGTTGAGCTTTATCAACAAGAACATGATGGTAAAAGTCCACCAAACAATCCTTTTAACCCAGAATGGATGCGTTGGCGAGCCGATAAAATTACTGATTTTATGGCAGCAATTTATCAAGCTGTGAAGGCGATTAAACCATACGCTAAAATTTCTTTATCTCCTAATTCACAAGCTTTCGCTTACAAATATTATTTACAAAATTGGGAAGATTGGATCAAAAAGGGTTTGATTGATGAATTGATTTTGCAAGTTTATCGCGATGATAAAAATAGTTTTATTCGGGAATTAGAACAGCCGGCGCTGGAATTGGCGCGCAGTCAAATTCCGGTAGCAATTGGAATTACGACGGGAACTTTACGAAATTCTGTGGATATCGCGCAAATTAGAGAACAGGTACAAGTAGTACGCGATCGCAAATTTTCCGGTATTTCATTTTTCTACTGGGAAAGTTTATGGGGTTATATCTCCCCAGAAGCGCCACAACATAGGCGCAGAGTATTTCAAGAAATATTTACAGCCAAAGCAACAAGACCAATCCTACTACCAAAGAGAATTTGATGCTATTTGCACCAGCAAAAACTCAATTTAGCTTTACATTACAATGGGCGATCGCTACTTTTAGCGGTTTTGTGCTGAGTTTACTCTTCATTGAAATTGGTGAAAAGCCGGATGTAGGGATTTTACAAGCTTTTATTGGCTCTTTAGCGATCGCCTCAGCGCAAATGCTCATCCTCAAACACACTGGCTTTGCTGTACGCTGGTTATTTTTCACCGTTAGCGCTTGGATTGCGATTCCTTTTATGGGTGTAGGTGTATTAGGTTGGTATGTCCCCACTACAGAATTTTTCCCCTTCAGAATCCTTGATAGTGCATTTTCCGGCACATTAGGCGGTTTAGTTCTAGGTATCGCTCAATGGTTAGCGATTTATCAATATATCCCTCTCGCTTGGCGCTGGATATTTATGAGTGGGGTAAGTTGGGCGATCGCTTTATCTATAGGTTCGGCTATCGGTATGATTTTACACCAAATCAGCGAAATATTTTTAGGCGAAGTCATCGGTTTAGCGATCGCTTGGTTAGCAGTTGCTATCCTCACCGGAATGAATATGTATATATTGATCAATAGTCAGTAGAGACGCGATTAATCGCGTCTGTACAATTGTCAGTTGTAGCCGCAGTCAACAGTCAACAGTCAACAGTCAACCATAAAGAATTATTGCAAATCTTGACGTTCGGGCTTGATTGTACATAAAATATGTGCAAAAATCTTAAGGAATTGTTAACAATCAAAACTCGATTCTCTTTGCACTAACCTGTTCATGCATTTCAGTTTTTCATGAAGAGGAAAATTTTAAGCTTACTTTTATAGGCTTTTCGAGATTTTTGATTGTCAATAGAAAAAGAAACAAAATACCCACAAATAAAGGCTGACAATCCTTTGCTGTAGGCGCTAAGGGGGATTTTTACTATCAGAAAAATTACGAGAGCGCCTAGATGAGTCAGTAACACCATACAGGGACTCTCGCATGAATATTAATCAATCCGAATCTATTGTAGAGATGAAACCACTATCACCGCCTTACTTTCTGTTCGGAACAAATGCGGATCAAAGTAGTAGCGAGCAATTTCTACTGAGCATCTACGATTCTGGGCAAGCATCGATTTTTGTGGTGGATGTTCTCGAAGATGGGGATTTTCGCTATGTGGCGTTAAACCCAACTCACGAACGCTGGATTGGAATTCGCTCGGATGAACTCAAAGGAAAAAAACCGGAGGATATTCTCTCACCAGCAGATGCGGTTAAGGTACGTCAGCATTATAGCGATTGCGTGCGGTTTGGTAAAACTATTTCCTACGAACAATGCTTGCAATTTCAAGGAGTGAAAACTTGGTGGAGTACGACTTTAACGCCCTTGCGAGATGCTAACTCAAGGATTTATCGCTTAATTGGCACTAGCAGTAATATTACACCAAGCAAACCAGTAGAACGCAGCGATCGCTTGCAACAGCAAAGAGCAAAACTAGTAGAAGCGATCGCCCAAAGAATAGGTCAAGCTGAAGATTTAGATACGATTCTCTCACAAATAGTTAAAGAAGCGCGGAATTTATTAGATAGCGATCGCGTTTTAGTTTACCGATTCATAGTTGATGGGGATGATGCGATCGTTGCTGAAGCTACTATAGCTGCTAGCGGCCCCTTATTAAATCAAAATATCACCGATCCTTGCTTTAGTAGTAAAAATCGCGATCGCTATCAACGAGGTGGAATTCAAGTCATTGAAGATATCTACGCAGCTGGGTTACATCCCTGTCAAATTGACTTTCTCGCCTCTTTGCAAGTCAGAGCGAATTTAGTTGTCCCCATTCTCTCCCAGCAGCAATTATGGGGATTATTAATTGCCCAGCATTGCCATCAACCCCATCAATGGCAAGATTCAGAAATAGACTTACTTAAGCATCTCGCCAATCAAATTGGTATTGCCACCCAGCAAATAGAACTTCAGCAGCAAGTACAGCAACTCAAAGCTGAAATCGAGTTACAAAGGCATAACTATACAGCCCAGTTGCAGAGAATCCAAGTATTTCAACAGCTGACGCGATGGATTACAGCACAACTTCGCGACAATGTAGATATTAACCAGATACTAGAAACAGTAGTTGCAGAATTAGCTCAATTATTACAAAGCGATCGCTGTCATCTGGAACTTTACGATAGTAACAGCACCACAGCAACCATCGTCTATGAATATAGCAATAGCCCCCCATTCTGTGCAGGATTAACGAAATCAGTTGCAGACTTCCCCGAAATTTATCAAAAATTATTGCAAAAACAACCTCTGCATTCTGTAGAAATTTTACCGGGATGGCAACCCAAAATCCGGTTAATTACGCAGATAGCTTACCCGATATTTGATGCTCAAGGAACGATTGGTAATCTTTGGGTGATTCGCGCCACACAACAACCATTTGATGAATGGGAACAGGAAATAGTGGCGCAAATCGCCAATGAATGTGCGATCGCTCTACGTCAATCTCGCTTGAATGAAACTATCCAAACCCAGGCGCAAGAATTAAATAAAAGCGATCGCCGCAAAAGCGAATTTCTCCGCACCCTCGCCCAAGAATTGCGTACACCCATCACCAGCATCAGCCTTGCAGCCCAAACCCTAGAAAGTATCCTCACAACCGAGAAATTAGCCGATAAAGATATAGTTTCCCAACTATTGCAGATTCTCCATAGCGAATGTGGCAGAAGTAGCAAATTAATCAAAGACTTACTGACACTCACCCAAACCCAAACCCCACTCGATCGCCATACCCTCATCCCCATCGATTTACAAACCTGGCTGCTACCGATTATCCAATCCTTTCGCGAAGTCACAGCCTGTCAGCGTCAGCATTTAAAACTGGAGATTCAAACAGCACTCCCACCTTTAGAAACAGATATCACCGAATTAGAGCGCATTGTCACCGAAATTTTAAGCCATGTCTGCAAATACACACCAGCAGGCGAGACAATTACCGTATCTGCATACTTGATAGCAGATATGATGCAGATTAGCTTCCACAATTCCGGGTTAGAAATATCCGCCAAACAACAGGCAAAAATTTTCCAGCCGTTTTATCACCTTGCCAAAAACGATCCTTGGAAACATAGCGGAACTGGGCTAGAACTAGCATTAGTCGAAAAAATGGTGAAACATTTAGGCGGTGCAATTCAAGTAGAAACTGTAGCCGGGGGAACCAGCTTTATCGTGAAATTCCCGACAGCCTAAAAATTGCTCAGATTTAGGACTAGCAAAGCCGCCAGCCATTTGCTATAATCACTTTTTATATGGGTGACTAGCTCAACGGTAGAGCATCGGACTCTTAATCCGCTGGTTCTGAGTTCGAATCTCAGGTCACCCATCACCTGTCAGTTTTTTCACGAGTTAAATAGCGATCGCACTTTCTCCTCTAGCTATTCTCATTTCCAGCAATATCTGTAGGGACAAGTCATTCATGATATATCTATTTCAACGCCAGACGTTTAGTACTGTGCCCTGACTGTGTCGATAATCTAATTGGTGCTATTTTTTGTAATTAACCAGTATCAAAGACTCGTTAACCAGCCTCAAAGACTCATTAACCAGTATCAAAGACTCGTTAATCAGCCTCAAAGACTCATTAACCAGTATCAAAGACTCGTTAATCAGCCTCAAAGACTCGTTAATCAGCCTCAAAGACTCCTTAATCAGTATCAAAGACTCATTAATCAGTATCAAAGACTCATTAACCAGTATCAAAGACTCGTTAACCAGCCTCAAAGACTCGTTAATCAGCCTCAAAGACTCATTAACCAGTATCAAAGACTCGTTAACCAGCCTCAAAGTTTGATGAGTTATCAGCAGTCATCTAATTTCAAAAAAGAATGCGACAGATCGTAGGGGCATGGCACTGCCATGCCCTCTAGAATATATTGATGTGCCGCAAAAACTATTTAAATTGGTATCAAATACCCGAATTCTTGAGAAAGTCGGGTATCTTGTAGCACCGCAACTGTTTCGTTAATTCTCTTTCAGATAGTTAACCCTCAAATAGTAAAGAGCCAAGATATTCATGAATCTTGGCTCTTTTAATCTTAGTGATAATTACTGAATTTTAAATACTTCAATCAGGATTAACGATAGAACCAACATTTGTCGCTACTGGTAGTTCTAAGGTATCGCCTAGCTTATAACCGTCATGGTAAGCGGCGAGTAAAACTTGACTGGTTTTACCCCAAGCGATCGCGCCTGTTGCATCCAATGCGATCGCGCCAAAATCCCGTTGATTGTCATCGGCTTCCGCAAATGAGCGTTGCATCGCCTCTTGCAACGACATCCCATCAGTTACACGCACAACTATTTTGGCGGCTAGACATTCATCAATAATATCTTCCCCAATTCCCGTACAGCTTACTGCAGCTTTAGTTGTGGCATAATTACCCGCAGGCATAGCCGAATCGCTCACTCTACCAATCCGCTCAAAGCCTTTACCACCAGTAGAAGTACCAGCAGCTAATCTACCATAAGTATCTAAAGCGACTACCCCGATAGTGCCGCGTCCAGCATTACTGCTTTCCACAAGTTCCGGCTCGGCAACCACTCCAGCCATTGTACTTTTAAAATTATCCTGCCGTTCCTGTATCCATTCTTGCAACCGCAAATCAGTCAAAGCATTATAGCTAGGAATTTGTAACTCTCTTGCCAATTCTGCTGAACCGTAATCTGACAGTACCCTGTCTGGAGATGTTTGTAAAAATTGTGCTAACTGGATCGGATTTTTTACCCGCGAGACATTAATGACACCACTAAAGCGTCGTAATGTTCCATCCATCAGAGATGCACTCATGCGAATTTGTCCGTCAGATTGCAGTACCGAACCAGTACCAGCATTAAAGCGGGGGTTATCTTCCAATAATTGGCAACCTAGCACCACAGCTTCAGAAGCATTTGCTCCCGAAGCTAGCAGAGAATACACTTCCTCTACCACTTGATAAAGCGCTTGGCGCACCGCCTCCACTCCACCTTTACCGTGTAGTGAACTCCCAGCCCCTCCATGAATAATTAATTTTGGCTGCACCTGTAACTTCATATATTGTTTGCGCTATTTGCGTCTGTGTGGTGTTAGTTTGAGTTGGTTTTATTTTTAACTTCAGAACGCCGACGGCGGCAACGTTCTGAGCAGTATTTAACTTCGTCCCAGCAATCTTGCCATTTCTTGCGCCAAGTAAAGGGACGTTCGCATACCGGACAAATTTTGCTAGGCAAGTCAGATTTAGAACTTGTACGCCCCATGTGAATACTATGCAGATAAAAGAAAAAATGCGAGAGCGATGGAACAACATTATAACTAAATTGTTACAAACGGAGGATACTTTTGCCAAATAAATGTGGGGTGACTCCCCCTAGAGGGTGATTTCCCCTCATTCTGCCGAAAGATTGCGGAAGATTTGGGGTATCTGAGACTCTCTATCAATTGTCCAAGCCCTGATTTAAAGAGATTTTAGTGGTATTCCCGCGATTTACATCGAGAAAAATCTCAGTCAGTGTCAGGATTTGCTAGTAGTAAAAAGTCTGCAAATTTGTGGGTTATACCCCTCACAAATCAAGTTTAAATATAATGTTGTTTTAATAACTTATTAATAAAGTGTATATACGTAAATAGATCCCCGACTTCTTCAAGAAGTCGGGGATCTAGGTTTTGAGTTCAAGAATTTGCTAAAGGCAACAATAAACGGCTGACTATGCGACCATCTTCTAATTGATAGAAATTTAATTCGCCTTTCATTTGGCGGCTGAAATTTTTGCAGATGAGTAAGTGCAAACCCGGAGGTTTATCGAGGCTAGATACAGCTAAGACATCTTTAGGTTGAGTTTGATTGAGTTCTGCTAGAATCTGTGGTGCGATTTCGCCGTTGTCGGTAATCGAAATATCTACCATACCTTCTTGTAAACGGCGACACCAAATATCAACTCTACCGCCAGATGGAGAACGGTGACAGGCTGTCAGCAATAATTCATGCAACAGTAGTTCGACTTTTACCATGTCGCCAGCGATCGCCATTGCGGATCGATCGGCTAAGGTTTGAGTATTATGCAAATCTGTAGCAGTTTTGTTCGAGTCTTGATTGGCGTCTGACGATCCTAAACCATGTACGCCAATCCACAGCTTATTTTGTTTGAGTAAATTATCTAATCTAGCGATCGCTCTTTTCAATAAACTGGCTATGGGTACAGTTTCCCATTTTACTTGTAATTCCCATTGCTCATGTTGAAGCAGGTGAGCGATCGCAGCTGTTGTCTGCTCTAATTGTCGCAGTATTGGCTGGGTGCGTTTATCTTTATTTTCTGGCGCATTAATCGCCAAATCGTTGATTTGGGCGATTAATGGTGTTGTTGCTTTGTAAATTTCTTCCAAACTGCGGTGCTTATACCAATTGAGTTGTTGTAAATCCTTGGTTGTCGCCGCTAGAAGTTGCGTAATGTCCTGTTGACGCTGTAACCAAGCCAGTTGAAAAACCAGAGTTTCCGCCGCACTCAGGCTTTGTTCTGACCAATAACGTTGTCGATGATCGGCTAAAATAACTACGCTGGTAGGCTGACTATATGTGTAAGTACGTAACCCTATTAATAAAATTTGACCGATATCATAACCAGACAACCAATTTCTCGTTGGTGGCGGTAAATCATCTATAGTTAGGCTTAAGTAACTTTCTTGGCTGATTGTCCACTGAATTAGCGCTTCAGTGTGGATAGGAATCGATGTATTAACAACCACCTCAAATCCCTCATTGGAGACTAATCCAGGAATGATTGTGGCGCGATCGTCACCAGGCGACCAAGACAGCATAATTGCCAAGGGACAATTGACAACAGCTGCAATTTGTTGCAGTGCAGTGCGCTCTAAAAGATATTCTCCTGTCTGCGTTGTTTGATTCTGATTTTGTCCCAAAATATCCAAGCATTGTTGAAAGCTTTGCAAAATAGTTTTTTGCTGCTCGTTATTGCCTTGTAGCTGCCATTGACGAACAATTACACCAACTTGTTGACTGACAATCCACAGCAGTTCCTTTTCTAAATTCGTCCATGAACGATATCTTTCATGAGCAACGACGACAAGGGCTGTAGGCGAACTACCTTGAGCGCAGTTGCAAATTAACAAGGAATGGACGCCATTTTCGCTGAAAAACGGACGCCAGTTAAAAAATCGTAAATCGTCGTCTAAATTCTCAATTTCGACGGCTTCTGTAGCTCGTTGCAGTAGCTGTCTATCTAAATCTTTGAGTGCATTGAGAGTATATGCCAAAGGTCGGCGATTTGCAAGTTGGCTTTGGTGGAGAATTTGATAATGATTTTGATCGGGATCGTAGCGCAACAATAAAAAGCGGGTACTAGCTAATCGCTCTAAAACTCGCTGGGCACAGATGTGTAGTACTTGTTGTAAGTCATGCTCGCCATAAATAGCTTGAGCTACTTGACTAGTTAACTGAGCATCGGCGCGAATTTGGCTGATGGTAGCTTCCATGTTTTCCGTGGGCGCTGTTAAAGAGATGAATCCCGCAGCACTTTGAATAAAATTCTTGTCTGCATCAGTCCAAATACGCGATTGATAGCCTTCCACTGCTAAAAAACCCAGCAAGTCTTTTTGACAGATGATGGGAGCTGCTAAAAGCGATCGCACTCGCAGCCGTTGTAGTAGTTTACCTGTCACATGAGTGTTGAGAGAACTACGGGATTCACCAATCCAGACAATTTGATTGACCGCTAAAGCATAATAAAATTCCGTCAAATCTTGGGCAGAAATTCCTAATGGTGGTTGACCTGGCGCAGCAGCATTACGACTAGGATTGACCTGCTGATTGCTTGTCCGACACCAAAAGGAGCGTCCTTCGCGTTGAAACCAATAAATATTTGTCCTTGAGGGCGCAACAAATTGATGGGTGGCTTCAACAACTGTTTCTAGTTTTTCCTCAAAGTTAGTTAAAGAGCGTAAACTATCTAGCAATCGCAACAAAGGCTCATCAATGCGCTTGGCTTGCTTTTGTTGTAAATCTATCTCGTATTGATAAAGTACTGCCCCCAATTCAGCTAATACTATCGATAATCTGGCCTTAGCATCTCCACCCAGTAAAAAGCCCCAATTTTGGGAACCGAGTAATACTAAACCCAAACATCGGTCTCGATAGCGAATGGGTAAAATTACCGTACCTTGGATTTTAAATTTTTTTGCGACTTCTTTTAATGTTTCTGCCCGATGTTCAACTCTTAAATCTGCTAATCCCAACGGGCGTTGTTCAATTACGACTTGTTCTAATAAATCGCCAGGACTAAGCACTAGGCGCTGATATAAAAAATTACTTTCTCTTGTCGGCGTAATTCCGCCTTTACCGAATAATGTATGATTCAGGCGATCGTAAAGAGCAATCCAAATTAGCTGGTAATCGAAGTGCTCTCTAATATAAGCAATAGTGGTTTCGATTAAAACTTCAACATTATCTTCTTCCCTGAGTTGTTGAAGGACACGCCCCAAGGAATGTATCTGTTTTTCAGCAGCTATCGATTTTTCTGGCGGCCCCATCTGTTTATTATGCAACATACTTGTAATATATAAGATGCCCAGAAACGCACCATGATACTAACTGGCGTTTAAAAATAGCATTGAAAAATTAGGGGAGATAAAGAATTTTTTTGGAAAATAATGTTAACTGTTGACTGTTGACTGTTGACTGTTGACTGTTGACTGTGGACGAGCAACCAACGCCCCATCCCCCAACCCCAATGGAAATGGATATTTATCAATTAGCAATTAGACCACTTTTGTTTAATCTGCTGAAAACAGATCCAGAGTGGTTACACCACAAAACAATTAACACTCTTAGCTGGCTTTCCCAAACAAGCGATCGCCCCCCTGCTAGCTGGGTGAAACACTTGCTTGAGCAGTCATTATGTGTATATGACCCCCGTTTAGAACAAAATCTCTTTGGGTTAAACTTTCCCAACCCTTTAGGTTTAGCAGCTGGGTTTGACAAGGATGGTCTTGCTAGCCAGCTTTGGTCAAGCTTTGGTTTTGGTTTTACTGAATTAGGAACGGTAACATTTGTTCCCCAACCAGGCAATCCTCGTCCCCGGTTGTTTCGCTTGCCTTTAGACCAAGCTGTCCTCAATCGCATGGGCTTTAATAATAGCGGTGCGGCAGCAATGGCGGCAAGATTGGCATCAGGGAAACAAGAATTAAACCAGCGCATACCTATAGGTATCAATTTAGGTAAATCTAAGGTCACCCCCCTGGAAGATGCTGCAAACGATTACCTGAATAGTTTTCGGTTACTACAGAATTTGGGAGACTATTTTGTTGTTAATGTTTCTTCTCCGAATACGCCAGGGTTGCGATCGCTCCAAGATGCAGCCATGCTCGGCTCTATCTTAGATTTATTGCAACAAGACAATAACACACAAAAGCCGATTTTTGTCAAGATAGCACCCGATTTAGAATGGGAAGCGATCGCGGATATTATTACTCTGGCTCATACATATCAAATTGCGGGGTTAATTGCCACTAACACCACTATTCGCCGAGATTTGCTGAAAACGCAAATTATTGCTAAAACTGGCAAGCCTGTAGAAGAAGAAGCTGGTGGAATTAGCGGCGCACCATTACGCGATCGTTCAACCGAAGTAATTCGTTTTATTTGGCAGCAAACCCAAGGGCAATTGCCCATTATTGGCGTAGGTGGTATCTTTTCCGCAGCCGATGCTTGGGAAAAAATTACTGCTGGTGCAAGCCTAATTCAAGTTTACACAGGCTGGATTTACGAAGGCCCGATGATGGTACGCCGCATTCTCACAGGTTTACTTTCTAAATTAGAAGAAAGCGGATTAACTTCTATTAATGCTGCTGTTGGTATAGCAGCAAAAGCTAAAAATTGACAAGATTTAGCAGTGATGATTGTTGTAAGTTTGAGTTGTGATTTATATTCCAACTCAAACTTACGCATTCCAGAAATGGGCTAATATATCCCATCTGAAAAGTTCCTCACTGTTAACTGTTGACTGATTGTTGACTGGTTGTTGACTGATGGATGATATTTTTCCTTGGCAAAAGCAAGACAAAATTAAGTAGCTAAATAAGTAGGCGGGAATGAACCAAACTATGTACTTTACGTAAACATATTTGAAACCCTGACTAATGACTAATGACTAATGACTAATGACAGTCCTAGCCAGTGGTCTTCAATTGCGCCAACTTACTTAAGTTTAACTTTTATCTTCTTCGTCCAAAGGGAAAAATTCTTTATTTCTCCGGGAAAATGACCAAGCAATACCATCAGGATCGCGGCTGCGACTCCATTCAGGAAAATCAGGATCGTTGCGCCGTTTATATACCGTACTGGAATAAACATTTAATCTCTTAGCCAGTTCTGATTGAATCAGAGAGCCAAAAACTAACTGTTTTTCCAAAGGAACTGTAACCGCTGCATGAGTTACCGGGGGTAACAATTCAGCTTCAGTTTCTACTGCTAGTTCTTCTACTTCTACTTCCGCTGCTTCGGCTTCAGGCTGCGTCTGTGGTAGCGTGGGTGCTAATAATACAGGCTCAGTCGGGACAAATGATTTAGCCGGAAGTTCTTTAACTGGTTCGCTACTTTCGAGTATGCTTCCCAAAATGGTGGCATTGATAAAGTAATAAACCAGATTGCCATCTTCCAAATTCTGAATACTCGCACCAAATTCGCTGGCTTTTGTATCTAGGTAACGTTTGGCGACTGTTCCCGAAAAATTACCCTTAATTGCCAAGTCCATTGGCGTGACTTTACCTTGATTGTCCAGAACTAGACGATTGAAAATTGGATTAACTTGCCCACACCAGTTTTGCCATTGACGCCATTGCCAAAGATTAAAGCCGGTTAGCAAGAAAATCAAAGCTAGCAAAAATTTCCAAGTAGTTACCAGGAAAATAATCAAAAACGAGATGGGCAAAAGCAGAACGAGAAAAGCCTTCCCGCCGCCTTCTAATGTCTTTTCACTCATGCTCATTGCTGCCAAGTGAATTGTAAAAAAAGAAATAACTATTATCTTGGCAAAAATTGTGACATTTTTTTGTATATTTTGGCAAAGTCACGGCAAATTTGTTGGAAAAATATAACATCAATATTTTTGATACACTGTAACCAGCCTGAATAATTGACAAAATATCTAGGCTATAGTGACGTTAAATCAGGCTTTTTGCCGAAAAAAGCATTTTTTGCCGTTAGCAATTATTGGCAAAAATAGATACGACAGTGTTTATCTATACTTCGCCGGATAAAAGCAGTCCTAGAGAGAAAATTATCATTAGCTGGCATTTCTAGAAATGGGATGAAAACGGCTGTAGTTGTAACTTGCTTATTTGTTTAGGCAATCAATTACAAAATTAGTGTCGGAGATACTTGACAGCGCATACTACATAAATTACATTAATAATACAAGGCGATGTTCCCAAAGGAGTAAGCTTTTAACTTTTAACCGTAGCGGATAGCTCAAATACCAGAGCGCCCACCTTGCCCGTCATGGCCGACATATCGAGGGTTATCGCAAATTACTTAACAACAAAAATCCTTGATTATAAGTTCTGGAGGTGTAGGTGAAAATCCTGCTCCGCTACAATCAAACCTAATTTTTTTAATTTTGAATTTTTATGTGGTGGGTAGCCAAGTGGTAAGGCGCTTATCCTTATTCACCTTTTGCCTGCAAAGGCCGACGAATTGAGGGTTATCGATTTAGGTTCGAGCGATCGCAGGTTCGACTCCTGCCCCACCACCAACAATCTAAATCTAATTTTGAATTTTTACATGGATGGGTAGCTCAATTTGGTAGAGCGTTGAATGGGTTAACACCCATAGTCCTTGGTTCACAACCTTGCCTGAAAAGGCCGACGAGTTGAGGGTTATCGTCAATTCAAAAGTTGCAGGTTCAATTCCTGCCCCATCCGCCAAAATTTAATTTTGAATCATCCGAAAAACTTATACCAATTTAAAAAAAGAATGCGACAGATGCGTAGGTTGGGCTTACCGTGTGTAAACCCAACATATACAAGGCTTTGGGATGTTGGGTTTCGTTCCTCAACCCAACCTACATTTGTAGCGATCATTCTTCAAATTGGTATTAGTACAAGTTCTGAGTTTGTACGTGGATAGGTAGCTCAATTGGGTAGAGCATTGAACGGGTTAATTACCCGTAGTCCTTGGTTCATGCCCTGCCACCTTTCATTTTTGCCCGCAAGGGCCGGGAGATGAAGTCATGAATTATAATTTTTTTACTAAAAAGAAAACTAATACACCGCAAACTCAGCCTATCCCCGGACGGGAAGCAGAGATGATTCAAGGACGTTCCGGCGGCTATATGTTTGATGCTGGTATTTGGAAAATGCTGCGCCGTTGTCTGTTGATTGGTACAGCTAAAAGCACTTACTACGCCGGAAAGCAGGAATTAACAGAAGATTTTGTTACAGTTATCAAACAAGCTGTGGCGGAAAATCCAGGGCGAGTTGCTGAGGAAATTCTCTATGCTAGCGATGGACGTGCCATCAACAACAGTGCGCCGATATTGGCATTAGTGCTGCTATCAATGGGTGAAACACCAGAAGCTAAAAAGGCGTTTGGTGAGATATTTGGGCAAGTTGTACGTACAGGTAGCCATTTTTACGAATGGCTGAACTACACTAAATCTCTGCGTGGATTTGGTAAGGTGGTGCGCGAAGCTGGGAAAACTTGGCTATCGCGGGAAGATGTTAAAGGTTTGGCTTATCAATTGTTGAAATATCAACAGCGTCAAGGCTTTTCTCATCGAGATGCATTGCGGTTATTCCATGTCAAACCACCTACAGAAAATCACCGTCAATTATATGAGTGGGTTGTCAAAGGTTGGGAAGATTTGCCAGCCGATATCCCTTCAGAAGCGTTGGCGCAGATTTGGTGGTATGAGTGGCTCAAGCGCAATCCTAGCGAAACTCATACAGCGATCGCACAAGGACGGCTAACTCACGAAATGGCTGCGCCTGTAGGTAAAATGGATCGGCAAGCTTGGCAGTTACTCTTCCAAGAAATGCCCATTGGCGCAATGCTGCGTAACCTTGGTTCTTTGACAGAATTAGGTGTATTACGCGCTGATGAAAGTGCTAATATTTTGCGAGTAGAAAGCGTTCTCAACAAGCAAGAACATCTGCGTAAAGGTCGAATACATCCGATTGATGTTTTAAAAGCTTTGAAAACTTATCAATCTGGTGGGAAATTAGGACGCAGCCAGAAAACATGGGAACCAGTACCTCGGATTGTAGACATTTTAGAAAAGGCGCTAGAACTATCTTTTGATGTTGTACAACCCACGGGTAAAGTTTTTATGCACGCTGTGGATGTATCTGGCTCTATGTGTTGGGGTGTGGTTGATTCAGTTGGCTTAACCTGCTGTGAAATTGCCACGACAATGGCGCTAGTCACAGCCAAAGCTGAAAAAAACTACATGATTCGCGGCTTTGCAACGGAATTTAGAGAATTAGGTATCACCGCTAAAGATACTTTTAGTTCTGCACTTAGCAAAGCTAGCAATCAAAACTTTGGTGGTACAGATGCTTCTGTCGCTTACGACTGGATGATTCAAAATAAGTTCAAAGCCGATGTCATTTGCTTTTGGACAGATAACGAGTCATGGGCTGGTTACAAGCATCCTAGTCAAGCCTTGGCGCAGTACCGCGAGAAGGTGAATCCCAATGCTAAGGCAGTGTATATCACTCTGGCACCTTACAACATTACCTTAGTAGATCCAAAAGATCCCCTATCTTGGGATTTAGCAGGGTTCGATCCAGGAACGCCTCGCATCATCCAGATGCTAGCTACTGGTGAACTTTAAAATGGGGCATGGGGCATGGGGCATTGATTAAATATCTCTTTTGCTTCCTCTGCTTCCTCTGCTCCTGTGTCCCCCTGAATATTTGAGAATTTATACTATATGGCGGGTTATCCTGGTTCGCAACTTGCCTTTGAGGACGAAGAACTTAGGGTTTGAAACTGTAAGTTGAAATCTGGACAAAGCTATCCAAAGCTTACTGATTGTCCATATCTTCAAGCAATTTATCAACGTATTCTCTCAGCCGTTCTTGCCAGTCTGGAACGGCTTTAAGTTTTTCTTTTTGTCCCAGTCTTCCTTTAAAGCATATTGGTAGTTGGTCTAATTCTTGCTGAATAATTTTTTTAGCACCAATTTTGTTATTTTTCTGAAATGGCATTTACTTTAGGATTATCTGTTGGTATACTGACTATGCTATAACATTTGAGAGGTCGAGTCAAATGCAATTAGTAGAAAAACACATTATCAATCGACAGCATAAATTCTGGAAGGAATGCGATTATCTGGCATTACAATCCAAGCATCTTTACAATGCTGCTAACTATGTACAGCGTCAATACTTCTTTGAAACCAGTAAATATTACAACTCTATTGATATTTACCACCAAACCAAGAATTTAGAAGCTTATCGATATCTGCCTACGAAGGTTAGTAAGCAAATTGTTCGGAGATTGTCTGAAGCTTGGAAAGGTTGGTTAGCTGCATTAAAAGATTGGTCAAAGCATCCCGAAAAGTATTTAGGTAAGCCAAAAATGCCTGGATACAAACATAAAAAGCGTGGGAGAAATATTGTCATTTATCCAATAGATGCAATATCAAAACCTGCTCTAACTAAAAGAATCATTAAGTTATCTCAAACTCATATTGAGTTCCCAACTCAAGCTAAAAATGTAGACCAAGTCAGGATTGTTCCTAAGATTGACCACTATGTTATTGAAGTTATTTACACCGTTGCAGATGCCATGAAATCAAGTGGTAAATACTCTGCTGGTATAGACCTTGGTTTAAACAATTTAATGGCTGTAACTTCCAATCATCCCGCTATTAGATCGCTTTTGATTAACGGTAGACCATTGAAAAGTATTAACCAGTTCTTCAATAAACGAGTAGCCAAAGCACAATCAATCGCGGCAACAAGACAGGTAAAAAAGCTCAACAGCAAGCGTGATAGACGGATTGATAATTATCTCCATACTGTCAGTCGTAGAATAATTGATTGGTGTCAGTTAAATGCTATTGGTCAATTAATCATCGGCAACAATCTCCGATGGAAACAAGATATCAATATCGGGAAAAAGAATAATCAGGATTTTACTAAGATTCCTCACGCTAAATTAATTAGTTTGTTGACCTATAAAGCACAGTTAGCAGGTATTGAAGTTGTACTAACTGAAGAAAGCTATACCTCAAAAGCTAGTGCTTTAGATGGTGATGAGTTGCCAGTATATCACAGCAAAACCAATCATCAACCTGTGTTTAGTGGTCAGCGTATTCAACGCGGTTTATATAAAACTCACACTGGTAAATTCATCAATGCTGATACCAATGGCAGTCTCAACATAGCTCGTAAAGTAATCCCAAACTTTATGGATGGGATAGAGGGATTGCCGTTTATCCCTGTAGTTTTAGGACTTTGGACTAAGATTACAAACATAGTTGTCTAGATTTGCCTATCATTGGGTAGCTTTGTCTAGATTTCTATGAGCGGTTATCGGTTGTATCTCCACCATTGTGGGGATAGCGGGTACCCTACGGGAAGCCGCTTCGCGTCTACAATCCCCGCACCCGCCTTTAAAAGATTCATAACTTGCTAATAAAAGCTTATATAGGTTGAACATTGCATTGAGCAAAAAAATATTTCACCGGATAGATGTCTAATGTTGTGGTAGCTTGTTGTTAGATTCCCAAGAGGCAGTTAGATATAGCTGTCTCTTGGGAGTTCCTCCGTAATTGATGCAGGCAACTAAGGAGGCACATGTTAAAAATGACAAGTAACACTGGCAACTCGCATCTCCAAGAAGATACAAAAGACTTTCCATCTCTTGATGGCTTGCGAGTTTTATTAGTAGATGATAATGAAGATAGTTTAATTTTAACTACGTTTATCTTAGAAAACAATGGCTTGGAAGTACAAACAGCAATGTCGGTATTTCAAGCTTTGGAAACAATTAAGCAATTAAAATTTGATATTTTAATTTCTGATATTGCAATGCCAGAAGTGGATGGTTATTCTTTAATTCGTCAAATTAGAGAAGGCAGTATTTGTGACCAAAAGGCGATACCAGCTATTGCTTTAACTGCTCTTAGCTCTGATGAAAGTCGCAGCATAGCCTTAGCTTCTGGTTTTCAAAGTTATGTCAATAAGCCTGTAGAACCGACAGTTTTATTAGCAGAAATTAAACGATTAATTACTACAAATAAAATTGTTCCGCAATCACCTCAATAAAAAATATTCAGAGCGATCGCCTACATTAAACTACTTATACTTAAATCAATAAAAATTGCAATTCTCAAATTAGCATTCATTAGCTAACGAGTTTCACAATAGCCGCCACTAATTCTTCAGGGTTTACAGGTTTAGGTAAATGAACCTGAAAGCCAGCTTGCATTGCTTGTTGGCGATCGTATTGTCGCGCAAAAGCAGTCAGCGCGATCGCGGGAATTTGTCCCCCTTGTTCTGAACTCCAAGTTCTCAGTTGACGCAATAAGGTATAGCCATCCATATCAGGCATACTAATATCGGTGACTAATATATCCGGCTTTTCCTGTTCTATGGCTTGTAATGCTGCTAATGCAGAAGATGCTGTTCTCACCTGTGCGCCATCTTCTTCTAAGACAAACGCCACAAAATCTAGGGAATCTGCATCATCATCAACAAGTAAAATTTGCACCCCAGCTAGAGACAAAAACTTAGATTTTAAGTCTGAGGAAGAATCTTGTGCTGCGATTAAATCTTGATTTTCGGTTTTCGCTAGCGGTAAATTTACAGTAAAAGTTGCACCTTGATTTTCGCCTTGACTCAGCGCTGTCACTGTACCGCCATGCATTTCCACTATATTCCGAACAATTGCTAAACCTAAACCTAAGCCGCCAAATCTTCTCGTAGAACTGCTATCTGCTTGACGGAAGTAATCGAATGCATAAGGTAAAAATTCAGGGCTAATTCCTTTACCTGTATCGCTGACGATAATTTGAGCATAGCTATCAGCCTTGCTCAAGCGTACTTCTATCCTACCGCCGTTGGGAGTAAACTTAACGGCGTTAGAAAGTAAATTCCAAACTACTTGTTGCAAGCGAGTTGCATCACCTAATACTGGCCCTACATTGGCTGCAAATACTGTACTTACCTGAATTGACTTGGTTTGTGCAGCTACAGACATTGTTTCTAGTGCAGCCCAGATGATAGATTCTAAGTAAATAGTGGTAACATTTAGTGTTAATTTACCTTGTAAAATTCTGGAGATATCTAATAAGTCCTCAATGAGTTGCATCTGTAATTTCGCATTACGTTCTATAGTTGCTAGAGCTTGCAATGTTTTTTCTGGTTCTAAATTGCTAGTTTGTAACAACTTTGACCAGCCTAAGATTGCATTCATTGGGGTGCGTAGTTCGTGAGAAAGTACTGCGAGAAATTCATCTTTAATTCGATTCGCTGTTTCTGCTTTAGCTCTGGCGGCTTGTTCTAATTCTAGTAATTCAGCGCGCTCTTGTTGGATCTCTTTTTGTTCATGAATATCTGTAGAAGTGCCAAACCACTTAACTACATAACCTTGGTTATCTTTTAAGGGTAAACCTCGTGCTAATTGCCAACGATAGGTATTATCAAATGCCCGTTTAAAGCGGTATTCTGTTTCATATAAACTGCTATTGCTGATAGCATTTAACCAAGTTTCATAAGTAATTTGTACGTCATCGGGATGTAATGCAGCTACCCAACCAGAACCTAAAGATTGTTCTATTGTTAACCCAGTATAATTACACCAATTTTCATTGAAAAAATCACATTCACCGTTAGCATCAGCTGTCCATACAAGTTGAGGAATAGCCTCAGCTAAATAACGATAGCGTTCTTCGCTTTGACGCAAAGCTTCTAAAATGCGTTGACGTTCTGTGACTTCTTGCTGAAGTTTTTGGTTAGTTTGAACAATCTCGTTAGTACGAATATTGACTAACTCTTCTAAATGATTTTGGTATTTTCTCAGTTCGGCTTCGATTTTTAAGCGCTCAGTTATTTGTGTTTGCAGTTGTTGGTTAGCTTGTTCTAATTGAGCAGGGCTAGGAAGTGCTAAAGCTTGGGGAACTAAAGGAACAAGTTGTAAGGCTGTAAATAAAGATATAGTTGCAGTTAAGGCTTTAATTAATCCTGATAGCCAATAAGTTGGATGCCAAAGCGTCCAAATTTCCATGAGATGAGTAGTGCCACAAGCTACAATAAATCCGCTAAAAAGTAGAAATACCCAATGGAAGGGAAGATCTTGACGCTTGTTAACGAAGTAAAAAAGTGTCGCGGGAATAGAATAATATGCGATCGCAATAACTGCATCAGATAGGATGTGTAGCCAAACTAAATCCGTTTTCCACAGATAGCAGTGCCCATGCGGGATAAAAGTTTCGGAACTAAACAAGATATTCCATAATTCTGACATACAAGCGTGGACTCCCTTACCCTTGAAAGCTCTGTCATCGCTGAATTCTCACAGCTAGCACTGATATTATTGTCATCTATTCCCGTAAGAACTATCAAAAATATCTTAAGGTTTAAATGCTGCTATGGAAAAAGCAGCTAACTGCTACATCATATCTAGATAACATTTCAATGGAGCATGAAAGCGCATACACACTATCTGCTAAGAAACGTTGTGGTGATTATTGTATATTGCTTGAGATTGACTAGAAGGAATTTATTTTCATTTACAATAAAGGCAGAGGGCAGAGGGCAGAGGGCAGAAGGAAAAAAGTATTAATAAAAACTTTAGTTCTAGATTTAGAGCAACAGTCAAAAAAAGATGTTTTTCGAGACGCAAAGCGCGATAAAAACATAACAATAGGATATTTTTAATTAAGAATTGTCTGAACTCGATAAAAACTTAGCCATAAAAATTAACAAATAACCCTCTGAAAACTACCTAGCATATCAGGCAAAAATTCAGAGGGTTGAGGATTACTGAGATACCGTTTCTCACGCTTGATAGTCTATCGGACTTGCAGAGAAGATTAATGGTGAAGTTACCTATTGGCTATGAAACATTAACGCGATCGCTAAACTCGGAGTTGTAGCCTTCTTCTCCATGTTCGTTAATATCCAAACCTTGGTATTCGGCTTCTTCTTTGACACGCAAACCAACTGTGGCTTCAATAATCTTCAAAATTATCCAAGTACCGACTGCTGCAATTACATAGGCAATGATAATAGCTACTAGTTCAACTCCTAGTTCGCTAAAATTGCCCTTGAGTACACCATTTTTACCAGCCGAGTTGACTTCTAGGGTGGCAAAGATTGCGGTTAAAATTGCACCGACTGTACCACCAACGCCATGCACTGGGTAAGTATCTAAAGCATCGTCAACTTTTAATTTGTGCTTGAAGCTGACAGCATAGAAGCAAACAAAAGAGGTAATGAAGCCAATTAAAATCGCTGATAAAGGTGTAACAAATCCGGCTGCTGGGGTAATACCGACTAACCCAGCGACGGCTCCGGTAGCTGCACCTACTGCGGTAGGTTTACCGCGTAAAGCTGCTTCCAAAATCAACCACATTAAAGCGCCTGCTGCGGCTGAGGTATTGGTGGCGACAAAAGCTGTTGTGGCTGCATTGGTGACGAAGTTTCCAGAAGTTCCACTAGCAATAGATAATGCACTACCAGCATTAAAGCCGAACCAACCAAACCACAGCAAGCCCGCACCTAGCAAAATAAAAGGAACGTTGTGCGGTGGGCTGAGACGATCGGGATGGCTTTTACGAGGGCCAAGAACGATCGCGGCGACGAGAGCAGAAACGCCCGAACTAATGTGAACTACTGTTCCACCAGCAAAGTCAAGCGCACCCAAACCACCATACAAGCCTAAAAATCCGCCTTTAGCCCAAACCATGTGAGCTAAGGGAGTATAAATAAAGGTTGACCATAGCAGCACAAACAAAGCATAAGCTTTAAAGCTCATCCGTTCGGCGATCGCTCCAGAAATTAAGGCTGGGGTGATAATGGCAAACATGGCTTGATAAATCATGAATGCTTGGTGCGGTATTGTCCCTGCATAGGAAACAACCTCAGGCGGGTTGGAGCCTTGGAGATAACCAGTCACATCCAAGCCAACGCCATTCAAACCGAGCCACTGCAATCCACCAATAAATGGCGTTCCTGGGGCAAAGGAAAGGCTATAGCCCCACAAAACCCAGGTAACTCCGACAATGGCCATTAACACAAAGCTCATCATCAATGTGTTGAGGATATTGCGCGATCGCACAAATCCACCATAGAAAAATGCTAATCCTGGTGTCATCAACAGCACTAGTGCTGCCGAAATCAGCATAAATGCTGTATCTCCAGTATCAGCTGTCGGTGGAGGAGTAGCCGCCGCTTGGGCTAAAGCATCGCCCATGAGCGGGCCTCCTAGCAGTAATAGGGTTATCACCCCAATCATGACAACTTTCTTCAACACTTTTTTGTCCCCGATCGCCTAGATAGTTGATTTCCTTCTCCAAATTAGAGTACTTTTTTATACTCTATATTTCTTCAGGCTATCAACTTTAGTTATTTAGAAAGGTTAATAGAAATATAATACTAATTGCTTATGATAAATATTGAATAATCGTATAAAGATACAATAATTACATTTTTATATTCGATAAATGTAATGTAATGTAATTTATTTTCTCAAAATTTTTTAGCTTTTTATGGTATGTTACATTACCTTTTCACAGAGCAGTTACTACTAATCAGTACTAAATCAGTAATAAATCAGAAAGATTCTCATTAGTCTTAACAGCAAAATCAATTATTTGGGTAGTAATTTTGATTGCTCTCACCTATAAATGCTGCCATAGCTATACTCAATAACTCTTAAAATGATTAATTGTTGATATCTCAATACCAGTCTCTACAATAATGTCCGAATCAATCAGTATCGGATTTCTATATGCTGCGTCCATACATAATTACAAAGACACTAATCAAGCTGAAATATGCGCCAATTAAATCATATATATCTGGAGCTACACCGTCTACTCTCCATCCCCAAAGCATTGCCATAACTATAAATACACCACCATAAGCAGCATAAACTCTGCCAAAATTTGCAGGTTGAATGTGGCTATAATTCCATAAATAGCTAAAGCAATTCCACCCGCAATTCCCCACAAAATAGATTTACCTTCTCACAACCATAACCAAATTCAGTAACCACCTGCTATTTCAAATAAACCAGCCCAGAAAAAATAAACTAGAGACTTAATCATGTTCACTATTTTTTAGAGGGAAAATAGAAAATAAAAATCCTACCACCTGTATGAGCATCAAACTCCTAGGGGTAGGTTTTTAGCTAGAAAATCAACAGATTTGAAATTTACAACCAGTTACAGAGTATTTGGTATATCGCTACCTTGGGGAATATCTCCAGAACTATAGCCTTGAGAAAATCCGTCTGTACTGGATTCGGTAATAAATCCGCTGTAGGCTTCCATACCATGTTCGCCAATATCCAAGCCTTCCAACTCTTCTTGGCGAGTAACACGGATACCTAAGGTAGCTTTTAATGCTAGCCAAAATATACTGCTGAGAAGTACAGTAATACCACCTACAGCTAGAATGCCAACAATTTGGGGAATTAATGTGCTGAAGCCACCACCCATGAATAATCCATGCGGCCCTACTGGTTTACCTGCTAAGTCAACCATCCAAGGATAACCACCAGGCCCAACAGAAAATAAACCAACTGCTAGAGTTCCCCAAACACCACAAACTAGGTGAACTGAAGTTGCGCCTACTGGGTCGTCAATGCCAAGTTTGTCAAAGAAGGGGACAGCGAAAACTACAATTATTCCCGCAATTAAGCCAATAACTACAGAACTACCAATGCTGACGTAAGCACAAGAGGCTGTAACACCAACTAAACCTGCCAAGATACCATTGATAATCATTGATAGGTCTGGTTTACCCAAGTACAGCCAAGCTGTAATTGTCGCAGCAATACCGCCAACTGCTCCCGCCATATTGGTTGTTAAAGCAATGTGAGTAATTGCACTGGGGTCAGCAGCCATTACTGAACCGGGGTTAAAGCCAAACCAACCCAGCCAGAGAATTAAACAGCCTAAGGTAGCAATACTCATGTTGTGGCCGGGTAGGGCGACAACTTGCTTATCTTGATATTTACCAATGCGGGGGCCAAGAAATGCTGCGCCCATTAAAGCCGCCCAACCACCGACTGAGTGGACTACTGTAGAACCAGCAAAATCCCAAAAACCCATATCAGCTAACCAACCAGCACCCCAAATCCAATGTCCGGTAATGGGATAGGCAATACCTACAAGTAAGACGCTGAAAATTAAGAAGTCAACAAATTTAATTCGTTCTGCAACTGCACCAGAAACAATTGTGGCGGCTGTACCAGCAAACACTAACTGAAATAAAAACTTAGCTGCTAAAGGAACGCCTGTCCAACTCAGTGCGCTAAAAACACCTTTGTAAGCCTCGCCAGTCGCGGGACTGTTATCTTGGCCTGCAAGGAAAAATCCATTCAGCCCGATAAAATCATTGCCATCGCCAAACATCAAGCCAAAACCAATTGCCCAAAACGCTACTGTCGAGAGGGCAAATACAATCAAGTTTTTGGCTAGGACGTTCACAGCATTTTTTTGGCGACAGAAGCCGGTTTCTAACATACAAAAACCAGCGTTCATGAAGAATACCAAAAAGGCGGCGATCGCTACCCATAAAGTGTCAATCGCAATTTTTAGATCTGCTGTTGTTGGCCCGGCTGGCGCTGTAGCTGGAGCCTGAGCAACGGCTGCATATCCCCATCCCATGACGATGACAGCAGCTAATAATAGACAAGCTTGCCAATTGGGAGATAGTCGCTTAATTTTTGTGAATAGGTTAGTTTTTGATTTATATTGTGAAGTTTTAGAAACAGCCTTTATAGACCTACGCCTATTTTGTGTTTTTAATTTCTGCTTGTGCATTAAGTTGAACATCTTACTCCAAACCATTGTTAATGGGACAAATATGTCAGCACTGAAAAAACAGGGCTTGAATTGACATCAAGACAATTTTTACATTTGCATTTCAAGCAATTTGTTTGCCAACCAGAAACTCAAATAACCTAAATAAAAGTTTAAGAAACAATTGCTACTTTTGTAAATAACTTGGCAAATTTTTTGGGAGATTTCAAAAATTCGTTATTATGTCGCTCATGCAACAATCAGTCAAGTCTTTTTCATTGAATCTTTAATTTTTGAACTGTCAAGCTGAAAATCTAGACATTGCTGAATTTCGACTGCGATTAGTCACTATTTATTGTTCATTGGTTATTTGTGTTAACCAACGATAAAGTACAAAGTTTGATTGGAGAACCTGCGTTAAGAATTTAATTGCAGATAACTAATGTTTCATTACGTTCTTGTCCTGTTGGCAGGCTAGAGAACCAGAACAAATATTAAATTTACACTGAGATTAACTGATGATGGCAACTCCACTTGCTACAAAAGGTTGGTTGAGAATCCATAAAATGTTGTACTTAGGAATTAGATATATTTCTTCCTCAAGACAAATATTTATAAACTCATTGATAAATTTGATTGATTGTCTATGTTACCAAAAACATAATTCTGTATCAGGATATACGATTTGTTTTTTCTATCTCTGGCTAAAGTAGCTAGATTGGGGATCGTAGTAAACTGAATCTCTGTATTTCAGCATTTCCTGACATCACAGGCAAAATACCAAAAAAATATTAAATTTTTATACAGAAGATTAAAGAAACTTTGTTTAGAAGGTTTGGAATCTCTGTAGGGAATAAATAATAACAATACAAATATAGTAATTTTACTACATGTTAAGTAATAAAATTACAATTTACTCTCAAATTGGGTTGTAAAAATCTTACAATTCTTCTTTTAAATATTGTTCGTAACCAAGTTGTTCTAGTTTGGCTTGCTTTGTCAGAACTGATTCAGCCAATGTTTGACGGTATTTTTGGACTTTTTCAAGTAATTCTGGTTGCTGAGTCGCCAGAATTTGTACTGCTAACAAACCAGCATTTTTAGCATTACCTATGGCTACTGTGGCTACAGGTATACCAGCAGGCATTTGTACAATTGAATACAAAGAATCAACACCTTGTAAATTACGAGTAGCTACCGGCACACCAATTACTGGTAGTGGTGTTAAAGAAGCTACCATTCCCGGCAAATGGGCTGCACCACCAGCACCGGCAATAATTACTTTAATACCCCGTTGATGGGCAAGTTGCGCGTACTGCACCATGCGTTCTGGGGTACGATGAGCAGAAACGATCGCCACTTCGCGCTCAATGCCAAATTCATCACAAATTGCGATCGCATCTTTCATTGTGGGCAAGTCAGAATCACTGCCCATGATAATACCGATAAGGGGAGCCATAGGAATTTTAGATTTTGGATTATTTGGACTATTGACTATTGACTATTGACTATTGACAAATCAGATTTAGCTATTTTCCCGCCAATGTATGACTAAAGCAACACCAACTGCGATCGCGCAAAATTTAGATATCATCAATGCCAGAATTCCAGGTTATCAAGGCTTGCAAATGCTCTTGATTAATTCTCAGGGGATAATTGAGCAAATATTACCGATGACGACAGTATTTAAACGGGTTTCATCTGCTGATTTGCCAGTTTTAGATGTTGCAGGTGATTGGATTTCTTTAGGTGGTGTTGATTTGCAGATTAATGGTGCATTGGGGTTAGCATTTCCGGAATTACAAGCAGATAATGCTCACTTTTTACCAAAAATTACGCAATTTTTAGGTAATGTGGGCGTAGATGGATTTTTACCAACATTAGTCACAACTTCAATAGAAAATATCCAGCGATCGCTTTCTATCATTGCTGATTTTATTACCAGTCAAACAGCAGATGCGCAAATTCTCGGCGTACATTTAGAAGGGCCATTTTTAAATGCGCAAAAACGCGGCGCACATCCAGCAGAATACTTGTTACCTTTAACAATTGACCAAGTTAAAAGATTATTGGGCGATTATAGCCAAATTGTTAAAGTTATCACCCTCGCGCCAGAATTAGATCCCACTCACCAAGTCATCCCATATTTGCGTTCTTTGGGGATTACAGTCAGTTTAGGGCATTCTCAAGCCACAGCTGCCCAAGCTCAACAAGCTTTTAAATTGGGTGCAACAATGGTTACCCATGCCTTTAATGCTATGCCACCATTACATCATCGCGAACCAGGATTATTAGGCGCAGCCATTACCCATCCTGGTGTAATGTGTGGTTTTATTGCCGATGGGGAGCATGTGACACCAACTATGCTGCAAATTCTCCTGCGTGCTACTTCAGGATTATTTCTCGTCAGCGATGCTTTAGCACCTCTGGGGCTACCCGATGGAGTGTATCCTTGGGATAGTCGGCAGATAGAAGTCAAAAATGGCACAGCTAGATTGCCTGATGGGACTTTATCAGGGACAACATTACCTTTATTGATTGGGGTACAGAACTTGGTAAAATGGGGGATATGTGACGTAGAAAGAGCGATCGCATTAGCTACCGATGCACCGAGAAAAGCGATCGGTTTACCCGCAATTGCAACCCATCAACCCGCTAATTTATTACGCTGGCATTGGGATGAGACGACAAAAGAACTAACCTGGCAGCGATTGTTAAGCTAGATTTTGGCTATAGATAGAAAAATATCTAACTAAACCACATCTATTTTGAGAACCATAGTTTTAAAAGTAGTGGGAGCATCTTGCTCCCTACTCTGAGTAGCGGGCTAGAGAGCCATCACTACTCCAGGTTTCAAAATGGACGAAGTTTAATTAGAGATTTTGGCAAGCTTGAGCTTCAAGTTAATTTAACAATCCTTGCGGGAAGTCCCCCAGTGGAGTCTTCGTCCCTTTGGTGATGAATCTTGGGCGAATCTTGATTACACAACGAGAATGTGGGAAAATACTTATGGTTGTTGACCCACCCGACCGTATTGAACAGACAGGCTAACTTCAAAGTAGGTGTACGAACCTTGCCGCAGATAGATCGGTAGATCGGGGAATCTGAAAACCTAGCTGGTTGACCATTGTCGTAAATCCAAGGCGAGTAGGACGATAAGTAATCAAACTGTCCCAGGAAGTGGGATGGCTGCGCGGGTTCTCCCTTAAGGAGATAAACGGTGTAAACCGAGAGACGCTGTGTAAGACCAATCTGTACTTGTACAAGGAGGCAACGGCGAATGAGACGCGAAGCCCCAGACGTAGCGCAAGCGGAGTCTGTGGGTACTTCACCAGTATTAAACTTATCAATCTCAGGAGGCATCGATGATGTCTAATCATCAAGATGCAGCAATGGTTACGCAAAATAGACTGCTTGCCCAATTACCTCCTGATGAGTTAAACAGCTTATATCCTCATCTGGAGATAGTCTCCCTATCACTAGGACAAGTAATAATTGAGGCTCATGAGCCTATTCCCTATGCCTATTTTCCTGTGAATTCATTGCTGTCTCTCGTGGCAATGATGGAGGACGGTTCTACAGTCGAATCCGGCTGTATTGGACGAGAAGGAATGGCTGGCGTACCAATTATATTGGATGCAAGCACAACACCGATGCAAACGTTAGCACAAATCCCCGGAAAAGCCGTGCGGATCAAAGCAGGTATTCTCAAAGAGGCTTTCAAAACTAGCAACGCACTACAAAAGATTCTCTACCGTTATATACATACAGTAATTGTCTTAGGCTCGCAAAGTACAGGCTGTAACCGTCTTCATAATATAGAAGCTAGGCTAAGTCGCTGGTTATTGATGAGTAGTGATGGTATCGGTTCCGAGTCACTTCCCCTCACCCAAGAATTTTTATCTACGATGCTGGGTGTGCGACGTTCTGGCGTCAGCGAAACAGCGAGTAAACTGCAAAGTAGAGGCTTAATTTCTTATCAGCGAGGAAATATCCAGATTGTTGATAGAAAAGGCTTAGAAACAACCGCTTGTGAATGTTATGGCATAGTCAAAGCAGAATACCAGCGCTTGTTTAATTAAAGTGATAAGATCATCTTCATTTTGTCTGTACGCAACCGGATAGAAGAATTGGGAATGTCTATATAAACTGGATTGTTGTAGACTTTATCGCTACTTTTCTGATTTAAAGTGTGAGAAATAGGCACAGATAAGACTAATAATTTAATCTCTATGATTTGTTGATTAATGATTATTTCTTGTCTATGCGATAGTTGTTAGTTCAGAGCTTTACGAAGTTACAAAAAATTGAATTTTGGAAATATCTAAGGGCAATATAAAGATATTTATATTGTTCAAAAATGCTATTTTTTGTTTAAAAAAGATGTGATTTTATAATTTTATTTTCCAATAAATACAAATATTTCTTCAGCAATAAAATGAATATACTTAAAGGCTGAAGTTTTTATTTTAGATAATGTCAATAATATATGAAATACCATTTACCAACTGTTCATGTAAGGGAGTTACTATTATGTTTACTCTGGAAGACAACGTAATCAATCAAAAAACTGGACAATTAGGTAAAGTCATTGGTTACGGTCATCAGATCGTAAATAATGTTTATACAGTTACGCTGAAAGTTTTAGTTTCTGACAATGGTAACTCCCGCAAGCGAGTATATGTAGTGGAAGATAAAATTTCCGCATGGAGTCCTTGGTCTATGGCTTAATTTATTAAGCTAATGATGTAGTTTTAAAATTTCTACCTCTCTAAAAAAGCCATTTTTCTCAATTTTTAGATGAACTAGAGTTTGCCATACTGATGTCTACTTAGGCAAGAGTTATGGCACTTTTTTATAACCCCAAAAATCATACTCTCTAGAATTAGGGGAGCCATAGCACAAAGTAGCAAAATCAAAATAAGGTGCATTACCACGAAGTGTAATGCACCTTACATATACTTATACCAATTTGAAAAAAGAATGCAACAGATGGTAGGGGCATGGCATTGCCATGCCCTCTAGAATATATTGATGTAACACAAACATTACTTACAGCAATTTTCAGGTAAATAGACCACACTGTAGGGGCACGGCACTAGTAAAATTATTGTATGTCCCAAAAGATTGTCGGTGCCGTGCCCCTACGACAGATGTGGTTTAAATAGGTGAAAACTGCTGTAAATTAGTATTAAATTTTTTCAATAATCAAATCGGATTCCTGTATATAACCTAACAAATGACAAATGACCAATGACAAATGACAGCCCTTGCCAATTATATTTAATAACACCGAGCTACTTAAGAATTAGGCTCTCCTAACAAAACTATTGAACATTTCAATTCTCTAATTACCTGAGTTGTCACATGGCTGACAGCTAATCCCCCAGCTGTACGATAACGTACAGAACGTAGTACAGCTAAATCAAACTTCTGCGCTTCGTGAATAATGACTCTCGCAATATCATCGCCTTTAATGGTTTGAATATGAGTATTTACCTGTAACTGACCTTTATCAACGATTTCTGACAATTGAGCGGTAAATCTATCTACCAATTGTGGGGGAGTTTTGCGATCGCTCACATGTAAGAGTACCACTTCTGCTTGGTTGACATCCGCTAAAATTTGCGCGAACCTGACAGCGCCTATGGTTTGTTTGGTTAAGTCCCCAACAGGTACCATAATTCTTTGAATAGTCGCCGGACTACTTAACAAGCGTGTTACTGCTACCGGACAGTGAGAAGACCAAAACACGCTATCAATCACACTACCAAACAAACGGGCACGCAAACCAGTTGTCCGCGACCAACCCATCACCACTAAATTGGCATTTTGTTCGCGACTAGTGCGGCTAATTCCTAAAGCTGCATCATCATCTATCCGAATTACAGGCAATACTTCTACATTAAATTCCTGACTAATTTCTTTAGCCAAATTTAGTCTTTTCTTATTTTCTTCCAACGCTAGTACTAATTGCGGATCGTCCATTTGAATGTGAGCTTTAGTAATCGCTAATGGCACAATTTTCCCAGATTCATGCCGAGCTAATAAAGCTGCCATTTCTATGAGATAGCGTTGAGTTTGGGGATTATATATCGGCACTATAATAGTAAAATTTTCGGCGTGTTTTTCTAGCAATTCTTCCTCAGAACTTTCCCACCAAGTTGTCAATTTATCTGCCGCCAAATCTGCCTCAGATACTTGCAACAAAGTAGCACTTCTGGCTGTGATTACTGGCCCCATTATGGAAGTAACCAACATCAGAACAATTACACTATTTAATACACCTTCATTAATTAACCGCTCGCCAGCAGGATTGACAGTTTGATAAGCAACTAATGCTGCGGCTAGGGTTGCTGCTACTTGTGGTAACGATAACGACCACATTGTTAGCAATTCTGCATTGTTGTAACGGTAAAGTAATTTAGCTATGAATGCGGCGATAAATTTGCTACCAATTAAGGCGATGACAATCACTACAGTCAGCCAAATTGAACTGAGAGTTTTTAAGAAAGCTGGAATATCAATTAATAATCCCATGTCTATAAAAAAACATGGGATAAATAATGCACTGCCAATAAATTCAACTTTTTCTTTAACTGGACTTCTCCCTAGTACATCGTTAACAGCTAAACCTGCTAAAAATGCACCAACAATTTTTTCAACGCCAATGACTTGTGCCCCCACAGAGGCGAGAAATAATGCTAGTAATATAAATAGAAATTGATTACTTTGTTCATCTCCAGAACGCCGAAAAAACTGTTTTCCTGCCCAATCAAAGCCAAAAAGAACAACAGCAGAATATATTGCTAAACCACCTAACAAAGTTGCTAAACTTAAAGCTGAAAAATCTCCACCATGAATGCCTACACAAATTGCTAATACTAATAAAGCACCTGTATCAGTAAAAATTGTTGCCCCAATTGTGACTGTTACAGCTTCATTTGTAACAACTCCTAACCGACTCACAATTGGATATGCTAAGAGAGTATGAGAAGCTAGCAATGAACCAATTAATAGACTAGTATTCCAACTAAAGTTAAATAAACGTCCGGCAATAATACCAAAAATCAAGGGTACTATAAATGTTAAAATGCCAAAACCTATTGAGCGATTCCTGGTTCTGCGAAATTGTTCTAAATCAATTTCTAGTCCCGCTACAAACATTAAATAAATTTTCCCAATCTCCGAAAGAAGATTGATAGTTTCTGACTCAGAATTTAATAGCTTTAAGCCATTTTCTCCCAAAATTACACCTGCTACTAGTAAACCTACTAATCCAGGTAGCCGCAATCGTTCAAATATTGGCGGTACAGTCAAGATGACTGCTAAAAGAATGGTAAATGCAATAATCGGACTATTTACTAGGGATTCTAGTGCCATTGTTAATAAAAAACTCAAGAGTAAAATTAATCAATAGGAAATAATCATGACTTATCTTCATCATGCTTAATTGATAAATTTTCTAGTCAAAAGGCAGACATAAAAAATTAAATCGTTAACAGCATAAATGTTGCGATCGCTTTTCCGATTCTCTCTAAAGTTAGTTTTTTAAATATCGTTGGTAAGAAATAATTAAGCAGATTTGATAGTAAAATTGTATATTTGTCAATAGCCAATATTTAATTAGTAAAACACGCTGAACTATTAGAGCTATTAATTTTTCGCTGGTTACATATTTTCTGAGATTTTTTCGCGATCGCCATTTTTTAGTACATTAGAACTAACTGCTCTGCTAAAATGCGATCGCGCCGGATATAGTCCTAGCTAGATAGATTAAAACATCAAGTTAACATAAAATCCTTTTAAGTCTGTCAACAGTCAACAGTCAACAGTCAACAGTCAACAGTCAACAGTCAACAGCTATAAATAACAGCCTTCCCCAGGTAACTTTGTTTATCCTGACCTACTGAAGCCAATAAAAATCGAAAAATCTTTAAACAGAAACGTTCTTGGCGGTTTCCATCAATGATAATTTTAAGCATTGGGAAACCTTAGAAATCGAACTTTATGAACGCAGCCGACGATAAAACGATTGTTCGTGAATATTTCAATTCCACAGGGTTTGACCGATGGAAGCGGATATACGGCGATGGAGAAGTCAACAAAGTCCAGCTAGACATCCGCAACGGACATCAACAAACTGTGGATACAGTCATCGGCTGGTTAAAAGCTGATAACAATTTAGCAGAATTATCAATCTGCGACGCTGGATGTGGTGTAGGTAGTCTCAGCATTCCTTTAGCCACAGAAGGTGCTAAAGTCTATGCTAGCGATATTTCCGAAAAAATGGTCACAGAAGGCAAAGAAAGAGCCTTACAGACCTTGGGAAACAATGATAATCCTACCTTCGCCGTGCAAGATTTAGAATCTCTAAGTGGTAGCTATCACACGGTGATTTGCTTAGATGTTCTCATCCATTATCCCCAAGAAAAAGCAGATGAGATGATTTCTCACCTCTGTTCCTTAGCACAGTCCAGGATAATTATTAGTTTTGCACCGAAAACCTGCGCTTTAGCCTTACTCAAAAAGATTGGTAGTTTCTTTCCCGGGCCGAGTAAAACAACTCGCGCCTACTTACATCGTGAAGCTGATGTCTTGCAAATTCTCCAAAAGAATGGCTTCTCAGTACAACGAAAATCAATGACTAAAACCCGCTTCTATTTTTCTCGTATCTTAGAAGCTACTCGCGGTTAAAGTCATTAGCAAAACATGAGGATGGGCTTTTTAACCCATCCTCAACAATTTAGTTAAATTTACCTTTTTGAATTAATCCCACTGACCGCTTTATTGCACTCTATCGGGTAAAGCCCCTGGTTGCACAGCTACACTAACATTCTGCCCATTACGGCGTAAATCTAGACGCACTTGACCACCAATTTCGCTATTATCGACAAATTGTTGGATATTGCTGGGATTGGAGACTGCTTGACCATTGAGTTTTTGGATCACATCACCAGGGCGAATTCCGGCTTTAGCTGCGGGAGAATTGGGTATGACTCGCACCACTAATACCCCTTCATCCTCTTGAACATTTAAATCAAGATTGGGATCTGAGTTAATGTTTCGCTTTAATTCTGGTGTCAAGCCTACCATTTGAATTCCGAGATAAGGATGCTGTGCCTTACCTGTAGCTATCAGTTGGTTAGAAATCCGTTGGGCTGTGTTGATAGGAATAGAAAAGCCCAATCCTTGCGCACCTTGAATAATAGCTGTATTCATACCTATAACTTCACCACGGGCATTAAGTAAAGGCCCGCCAGAATTACCTGGGTTAATAGCGGCGTCAGTTTGAATAAATTGTACTCGTTTATCCGGCGCACCAATTTGATTGCTACTGCGTCCGGTGCCGCTAATAATCCCAGTGGTGACACTATTATCTAATCCTAAGGGGTTACCAATTGCGATCGCCCATTGTCCCGGTTGTAATTGGTCTGAATTCCCGATAGTTACTGTTGGTAAATTCTCTGCCTGAATTTTTACCACAGCCACATCTGTTAACTCATCTTTACCCAATACCTTACCTTGAAAGCTGCGCCCATCCTTGAGAACAACTGTCACTGTATCAGCACCATCAACTACGTGGGCATTAGTCAAAATTCGACCATCTTTACTCACGATAAACCCTGAACCTGTACCCCTTTGTACCTGTCTTTCTTGAGGTATAGGGACTTGGGAACCAAAGAAACGGCGGAAAAATGGGTCATTAAATTCCTCTGGTATCCGACTTCTCACAGTGCGGGAAGAGTTGATTCGCACCACAGCCGGGCCTACCCTTTGCACCACCTCAGTAATAAAATTCGGGTCTGTAGCTGCGGGTAATGGCGGTGCAGCATTGACTGGGCTAACTGCTAAATTTGATGCACTCTGAGATAGCTTCTCTTGGTTTCCCGCTAAATAACCACCTGCCAATGTCATCCCAGATCCCAGCAGCACCAGCGATAGAGAAGCAGCTGCTTTTTTCCAGGGTGCATAATTGTTGTGGTATTTAGCGCTATCAGTATGAGAAGAATTAGTATTTGTGAGCTTTTCTCCGTCGCGAGGTTGGTTTTGCATTTGCTATCTGGAAGGATATTTTAGATCTACTACTAATATAGATAGCGTTTTTGAAGCTTTTGTTGCAGGACTATTACGCTAGTGTGAAATACCTCTTGATGCTAAACCTGAATTTTTTACAAATTGTCTGGGCAGGTTAGTCTCAAAGACACCATCTCATCATGCACGATAACAATAAGGCATTACGAGAAAATCCCATAATGCCCTAAAAATTCTTCTTCCCTAGTCCCTAGCCCCTAGCGATTAGCCAAGGACAAAATTAACTAACTTCCCAGGGACGACAATTACCTTTTTAATCTCTTTGCCCTCAATATAACGTTGGGCAACTTCTGATTCTCTGGCATATTTCTCTAAAGCAGCTTTATCGGCTTGCGATGGCACTTGAATAGCACCGCGAGTTTTGCCCATAATTTGAATTACCAAGGTAATTTCATCAGCTACTAAAGCCGCCGGATCGAAACCAGGCCAAGATTGGGTGTGAACAGAATCCCTATTCCCTAATGAATGCCACAATTCATCAGCAATATGCGGTGCAAATGGGGCTAATAACACGACTAAAGTTTGAATTCCTTCCCCATAAACTAGTGAATTTTTGCAGCTAGCATCAGTTAAGGCATTACTCAACTTCATTAATTCGGAAATAGCGGTGTTGAATTGATATTCATCTTCCACATCTTCCGTTACTGCTTTGATGGCTGTATGAATTGCCCGCCGTAATTCTTTTTCTGGTTTCGTTAAATTTGAGATGTCAGCTTTCTTTTTCGATACCCCAGCCGCGATATAGTCTGTTACCAAGCGCCAAACCCGGTTTAAAAAGCGGAATTGTCCCTCAACATCGGCTTCATCCCACTCTAAATCTTTTTCTGGTGGCGCTTTAAACAAGATGAACATCCGCGCCGTATCTATACCGTATTTGCTAATTACATCTTCTGGCGCTACCCCGTTACCTTTGGATTTGGACATGGTAGCGTACAGCCGTTGTAATGGTTCCCCTGTTTGGGGATCGCGGGGATCGGTAGGATTAACTAAATGGGAGGGAATCCATTTATCTTTACCGCCCTTTTGGGGGTTCATGTAAGTTAAACCCTGAACCATCCCTTGAGTTAACAAGCGTTGGAAAGGTTCGTCAAAGTTCAACAAACCGCGATCGCGCAGTACTTTGGTAAAGAAGCGCGAATATAATAAATGCAAAATCGCGTGTTCAATTCCACCCACATATTGATCTACAGGCATCCAGTCATTAGTTTTACTGGAATCAAACACCTGTTTTTCGTTTTGCGCATCCGTAAACCGCAAGAAATACCACGAGGAATCAATAAAGGTATCCATCGTATCGGTTTCGCGCTTGGCTGGAGTACCACAACTAGGACATGGCACATTTACCCAGCTTTCTAACTGCGTCAATGGCGAACCACCACGCCCAGTAAATTCCACTTCTTCTGGTAACTGAACGGGTAAATCCTTTTCTGGAACTTGAACTACACCACAGTTAGGACAGTGAATCACGGGGATTGGCGCGCCCCAATACCTTTGTCGGGAAATTAACCAATCCCGCAGGCGATATTGTACCCGCACTTTGCCAAAACCTTGTTGTTCGGCATATTCCACTATGGCTTGTTTGGCATCTGTGGAAGCCATACCAGTAAATTGCCCGGAATTAATCAAAATTCCTGGTTCTGTGTAGGCTGCGTTATATTCCACCTGAATGACGTTAGAAACTTCGCCGTTTTCATCAGGAACGGTGGCAGTTAAATCTTTATCAGCAAATGCTTCTGGTTCAACAATGACAAACTCAATCGGTAAGTTGTACTTATTAGCAAACTTGAAGTCTCGTACATCGTGGGCAGGTACGCCCATAACTGCCCCTGTACCATATTCATACAGTACATAGTCAGCAATCCAAATCGGCAATTCTTCCCCAGTAAAAGGGTTGATTGCCTTACCGCCTGTGGGAATTCCCCGCTTGGGTTTATCTTCTGCAGTTCGTTCCAATTCGCTTTGATTGGCAACTTCTTGAATAAATGCTTCTACGGCTGCTTGCTGTTCCTTTGTGGTGACGCGCTTTGTTAAAGGATGTTCTGGAGCTAATACCAAATAGCTGACGCCATATACTGTATCTGGGCGCGTAGTGTAGACGCTAATTTTTTCCTCAAACCCCACAACCGGAAATTCCAGGTACGCACCTGTGGATTTACCAATCCAGTTAGCCTGCATCAATTTGACTCGTTCTGGCCAACCTGTTAATTTATCTAGGTCATTGAGTAATTCTTCGGCGTAATCGGTAATCTTAAAAAACCACTGCCGTAATAATTTCCGCTCAACTTTGGCACCGCTACGCCAGGAACGGCCTTCATTATCGACTTGTTCGTTGGCTAATACAGTTTGGTCAATAGGGTCCCAGTTCACAGCCGCTTCTTTTTGATAAGCTAACCCAGCTTCTAAGAACTGCAAGAAAATCCATTGTGTCCACTTGTAATAGTCTGGCGAACAGGTAGCTAATTCGCTGTCCCAATCAATGGACAAGCCAAGACGCTGCAATTGTTGGCGCATCTGGGCAATGTTTTGATAAGTCCACTTGGCTGGCGGGACACCTCTATCGATAGCGGCGTTTTCTGCTGGTAAACCAAAAGCATCCCATCCCATTGGGTGCAGTACCCGGTAACCTTGCATCCGCTTGAGGCGAGCAATCACATCAGTAATGGTATAATTACGAACGTGACCCATGTGTAAGCTACCCGATGGGTAAGGGAACATGGATAAAGCATAAAATTTTGGCTTGGCTGTATCACCAGGTGTTTTATCTAAGCCAAGTTCTGCCCATGTTTGTTGCCATTTTTCCTCAATGGTACCAGGGTTATAGGTCAAATCCACCAAAAAATACTCCTACTGGAATCTTTGTCTATCTTTGCCTCCATATTTTGACACTCCATCCAAGTTTTACTTGGAGGATTCTTGGGCTGACATTGCCTTTTCAGGTTACCCCCGATCGGGTCTTACATATCATGTCTAGTCCGAGCTTACTAGAATTACGTGATTAATCGCGTCTCTAGTTGCCCTGTTTGTGGACTACTCCCCAAGCGTTTGTCCATTTCCGGACACGTTCGCGTATGCCCTACGCTACGTGGATTACTCCAAAAGCCTTTCGTGAATTAACTCAGCCTTGTTGAAGACTTACTGCGCTGTTTTACGAGTGTTCGCTGCTCGTGGTCTTTATTTTTTTCTAGTCTGTCCTGTGGCCTACCGTAGCAGAACTCATGACTGCCGAGCCAAATTAGTTGGGCAGTTACTAGCGGCTTTTCAACCTGAAACCTTATAAATTGTATCAAAAAGCCGCCCTTTTAGGACGGGGCTTTAGACCCAGTTTTTTGGTAATAGTAGTCCAACAAATTCAGGTGGCTAAGATTGAGTTATGACTGAATTAAAAATAAAATTTTCTGGTCAAGTGCGTATTTTTGTCTATGGCACCTTAAAACCAGGTGAAGTAAATTATAAAAGATATTGTGCGGCTCAAGTAATAGATACCAAAAGAGCGATCGCCCCAGGTAAACTGTTTGCCCTACCGATGGGTTATCCAGCCATGACTCTGGAAGATAGCCAAGTTCACGGTTATTTACTTGTATTTGCCGATGGGGAAATTTTCACTCAGCTAGATGAACTGGAAGATTACCAGCCTCACCGACCAACTGATGAAAATCTTTATAACCGCCAGGAAATTGAGATTAGGGATTTACAGGGACTATCCTTAGGGTTGGCTTGGGTTTACTTTATGTGGCCACAAAGAGTCAGCCAATTCCGGGGTATCCCTCAGCCAGATGGCTGGTGGAGTGGCTGTGGTTTGACAGCCGACAAAAAGGAGTTATGATAGTTTGTTATCTATTAACTCGGCTGAACTCGGCAATTAGTTAATATTATTTTCCCAATCTGCCTGTTTCGGTTTTTGATGATTGGCAGGTTTGCTCGGAGAAGTTACTGCTGCTTTGGGAATTTCGACGACCGGGTTGTTTAAAGCCACCATTAAGGGTGATGCTGGCTCTTCAACCGCTGCAGGTTCCGACGCAGTTTGTGTTGGTTCTATGCGTTGTTGCGCTAGTTGTAAGGTTTTGCTATTTCCTCCAGGAATAATGCCTGTGAGGGAGCCAATCACACAAGCCGCAACTGCTGCACCACCAAATAGCCAAGTTAACTGGGAACGCCGATTGATCCGCGCCATTACATGCTGGACTGTTTTTTCTAGCGGCTGTTCGCAGGCTGGTACAGGCATAGCCTGTAAGCCTTGCCGTAGCTTTAACAATCGAGCATACAAGCATTTGACAGAGGCATCGTTTGCCAGCCATTCTTCTACTTGTTTGCGCTCGGCGGCTGTTAGTTCACCATCGAGGTAAGCACTTAATAACTCGAAGCGATCGCGCTTCATCATATCATCCATAGCACCCGTTGATTCGTTGGTAGGCATCGCTATTCCATCTGCCCAATTTTCAGGAATTTGCAAGCGAGAACGGTCATAAAACTGAGAATCAGTAGTCATCTTAACATTATTACCAATTCATACACGGGTAGAGACGGCGAATATTTTTGAGAAATTCATCAATGTTCTTCCTAATGACAGACTCTCTTTAAGACTTCTACACAATTAGTAACTATTGTTAATTAATCCTTAAATCCTGCCATGTAGCAGGGGATAGATTCTGTAGCTTAAGAGTCTAGGTAATTTTGCAACTGAGCTTGCAATCTCGATCTCGCGCGAGCAATTCTCGACTTGACTGTTCCCAAGGAAACGCCCGTAATTTCGGCAATTTCTTCGTATGCCATACCTTCGATTTCTCTGAGAACAATGGTAGTACGGAACACTTCGGGCAAATCAGCGATCGCTTCTCGCAGTTGTTCGTAAAATTCTCTGGTGGTTAGTTCTTCTTCTGGACCTGGAGTATCTCCAGCAATTTCCCAATCCATCTCGCCGTCATCTACCGAGCGGGGAGCATCCAGCGATAAGGGACTGACAACCCGCTTGCGTTTGCGCAACTCGTCGTAAAACAAGTTGGTAGCAATGCGGCTTAACCAGCCCCTAAATTTAGCTGGTTCTTGTAATCGGTTAATATTCCGATACACTCGAATCCAAACTTCTTGAGCTAAATCGGCTCTGTCAGCCCAATCTGGTGCTAAGTGGTATAACACCCGATCGACCTGTGTTTGGTAGCGACGTAATAATTCTGCAAAAGCAGCACGATCTGGGCGCAGTCCTGTTTGACAGCGCAAAATTAAATCGTGATTAGAGAGTTTGTCAACTTGCACTGATGCTTCCGGAAAATTCGCATCAACCGTTGACCAGGATACAGTAATCGATTGACTCATAGATCGTACTGGCTTTAAATCATCCCTTACTATTAGACCTGGTAATTGGCTGTATGTTCCTGAATCAGGGACGGATTTATGACTGGAACAATTTGGTATATAAGTTTAAGCCAAGCTTTGAGAATTAATTCAACCTTTTTATGACTCTATGTCTTACACAGCAAGATTCTTAGCCATAATTTACCAGATGCTAGAATTACGGCAATGTTACTTATATATGTGCTGCTCCTAATATCTGTCACATACGCTTGACATTAAGAGCAAAACTAGTTAAAGAAGAACGGGAAAAATTTGATAATGGAGAGCAAAAAAAATTGAGGTTTTTCTAGAAAATAAAACAATCTAGTGAATTGGCGATCGGCAACATTTTACCTAGAACCACAAGGCGGAATGGATTCATCATGACCTTTTTGGTGATTTTGGGGGAAATTGACCCTGATGTGGTTGATTTCCGCACCCGTTGTACTAGGAGCAAAGTAGGAATTTCTTTACTTGAGGCTGCTGTAACTACTAGGACTGTTATTTATCCGGTCTTGTGACTAAAATTGTTGCTGATGTTTCTGTTGGCTGCTGATAAGTAGCATCGGTCTGTTGTTGATTGGGTACGCGAACTTGCAAAAAGAAATTAAGGGAAAATGTAATCGTGACTGCTAGCAATAGTTTTTCAAACATGGTCTTACTCCCACACACACCATTAATGATTGATTGCTGCACCCCAATAGTTCCAAGTAATGAAGTCTCTTATTTAGAGTTATTCTTGCTGGGACTTCTGCATAGCCTTAGTGTGCCCAAAGGTATTAATAGATTCATAAGGCAACTAATAAGTATTGATAAATTTTTGATGAGTAAACGGTAAAGATAACAAATTAGCCAACCGGAAATGTCAGGGATCAATAAAAGGTGGTGGCAATGGTCAGAAATGAATCTGTAACAAAAATAATTATGTGGCTGTGTTTTGGTACAGCAATTTTGTCTCTGGCTGTCCATTGGCACGTAATAAAAGCAGGACAGCAGTTTGAGCAGCAAGCCGCTACAAAACGCAACTCATCGTCAACAGAGGCTTTAGGTGCGTCTGTACCCTCAGTTAAAAGGACACAGAGGAAATCTACATCTCAATCTCCGATGACAACAAAGTTTCATCATCCTAAGCCGGAAACTGCGAGTAAAAATGTAGCTATGGCAACTGAGGCGTCTCAAAGTAATCGATTAGTATCGCCAGAACGAAAACTTAACGCCACATCTTTTTTGCCGCAGTCACTGTTACCTCAGATTTCTGCGCAACAACAATTTTTTAATAGTAATAAACAGACAGCCGATCGCAATCAAGTAGTGGTTGATTTAAGCGATCGCCGCGCTTATGTTTTTCAACAAGAAGTTGTCATAGCAAGTTACCCAATTGCTGTGGGTAAAAAAGGTTGGGAAACGCCTACAGGTACTTTTCAAGTGATGCACAAGCAGCACAACCCTATATGGCGTCATCCAATTACTAATAAAGTATTTGAACCTGGAGCTGATAGTCCTCTCGGAGACCGATGGATTGGTTTTTGGTCAGATGGACACAACGAAATTGGTTTTCACGGTACGCCAGATAACAGCAGTATGGGAACTGCAATTTCTCATGGCTGTTTAAGAATGCGCAATCCTGATGTCCGATTGTTATACCAACAGGTAGGTGTAGGGACACAAATTGTGGTGCGCGAATAATTTTTGAAATTGGTCAACGGTCAACGGTCAACAGTCAACAGTCATTAGTCATTAATTATTTGACTATTGACTATGGACTATGGACTTTTGACTAGGAAGCAAATTGAGATTTTTCCTCAAAGGAGGGGGCGTAAGCTTGTAGCAAAGTACTAACTTGGCGTAAAACTTCTTTACCTGTGTTTTTAGGCATGACAGGGGTTCTTGTGTTATTCGGGCGATCGAGGTTACGGTCAATCGCCTCACTGATTTGCTGGGCAATTAATTCTTGAAGTTCTGCCTTAGCCCGTTGACGCTGGTAATTAGCGCCTTCTTCGGTTGTGGCGTATAGGGGCGGTAGACGGTTGAGGGCGTAAGCTGCAATATCCCCAACATCTAAGGAACTTTCGCTAGTAGCTTCGATTTCTGCTACTCTGGCGATCGCTTCTGTCAGTACCAACTCTTCCATGACGTTAATGAATTGTTTGCGAGGTACCGCCACAACTTCTCCTGTCAGTAGCGCCCCCATTAGTCGATCTAACGCCATATATTCTTCGATTGAGAGTTCCGAGGCGTTATCACAGATGCGCCCGACTTCTGCTTCCATTGCTGGTGTCAGATAACCATCCTGGAGAGCCTGTTCAACAATTTTTTCAATACTCATAACGCTCATTTTTTTTAAGCCACCGCAGCAAAGTAGGGACGGTACCAATCTAGTTTATTTTGCCTAATTATAGGCAAAATAATATACAAATGATGTACAGTCGCGATCAATATTATCTATGCTACTCAAAAATCTGAGTCCGCCAAGGTGTTGGATCAACGGATTTGCCATTAACATATAGACCCCAGTGTAAATGAGGCCCTGTTGATGCTCCTGTTGAACCGACTGCGCCGATTAACTGGCCAGCCTTGACAATTTCGCCTTCTTTAACATTAATGCGACTGAGATGCATGAAAATACTTGTCACTCCTTGACCATGATCGATACCTACGACATTGCCATGAACCCGAAAACCTTCAGATACTGTGCCAACCAAAGCTACTTTCCCTGCGGCTGGAGCAATTACAGCTGAACCCTGTGCACCAGCGTAGTCAACGCCACGATGATAATAATCATTGGCGAATTTACCATTATAGTAACGGCGTACACCATAAATTGTACTCATACGTCCAGCATTTGGCTTTAAAAACTTGCCACTCCAATATTTTTGTGGAGTTTGTAAGGCTTTAAAAGCTGCTACTCGCTTTAGTTCCAGTTCTGTAGCTTGTACTCCGGCTTTTCCTGGGGGTAAATTAATCCGTTGGACGGGAAATTTGCGATTTCGCACCTGCAAGGATAGGTTTTCTACCTGACCATCCCCAGAGATTTGGATTGTTCTAGTTCCAGGTTTTTCTAGGGGAGTGGTGGGGATAAAAGCGCGGTATTGATTGGGCGCTATTTCAAATGCTGGGTATGTTTGATCGCCAATTACCACTGTTGGGTTATTATCATTTGCTGGATTGTCTAAATTGATCTCAACTGAAATAGTATCGCCCAACTGGGGATTCTTCGGAGTTACCTCTACCTGCAATGCATCTACAGGCGCAGCTAAAGCCATGGGAAATGCTGCAAACATTCCCATAACTAAGTTTGCTGTCCAGCGATTGGCTGTCAAACCTTTGTTATTAAAACCAAGCAAGTTTTTTTGATTATTATCAGTCCGATCCTTGAGAGTCATAGAGCCACAAAAACTTTACGTCTGTGGACAACAGACTAGCTTACTACTACTCATGTTTCCTCATGAAAAAAAATGTTCTGTAGAAAGATAAATCTCTCTAAATTGTTCAGAGGCTAAACTCTAATTGTTTATTTGTCAAGAATCGGGAACGTTAAATAATGTAGCTATCTTACTACCTAAGATGTGCAAGAGGTAACCCCAGGCAAAGCTATTTTGGCAACAACGGGTAGTTTAACTGTATTTTTTATTTTAACTATCGATCTGTGGCAATTATTTTTATAGTGTTACAAATTTTAGCTAAACCAGACCAGCCATAGGGGAAGCGCTAGCAATAATCCCACAAAACTTAAGGCAATACTGCTGGCCAATAAACTGCGATCTAGGTCGTAAACTTCTGCCAAAATCAGTACAGAAAGTCCTGTGGGTGTTCCTGACATCAGTACTAGCACTAAACGTTGTTCGCCAATTATACCTAAATAAGTGGCACATAGACCCACTAATAGTGGCACTATCAAAACTTTGAGCAGGCTGGCTACTAAAGCCATCTGAAAATTTTTCCAGCCTTTCATGGCTTGCATTCGCAGACCAACTAGCAATAAAGCAAAGGCTATGACTACCCAAACTGCTTGTTCTAAACCTGACTCAACTACTGGTGGCAATTTGATAAATTGAGTATTCAACCCAATAAAAAATGTCCACAAACTAGGGACAGTTAGCAAATCTCGCAACTGAATCCACCAATGATTTGTGGTTTGTCTGTTGCCAAAATAGCTGGCGATGAGAACAGCAATACCGTATGTGCCGACAACGTTGTTAGTTACACTAAATAATACTGCCCAATCCATATTGGCTGGGCCTGTCAGCACTTGTGCGAGTGTTAAGCCAACGAAGCCTGTATTACCTAAAATTGTCGCTAAAATAAAACTGCCTAAACTGGCTCGGTCTAAGGAGTTAACGCTAGGTAAATCGAGATTTGTCTGTTCTAAGCTTGTTTGACGCTGGGCTAAAAATTGTAAACCCCAGCCAATTAATGATGCAAGAACCAGACTCACAATTAAAATGAGGATAGCGATCGCAGGTATTAATCCCCCATGCGATGAATCTGTGTGACGGGCTAAAACAAAAAGTTGTAGAGGAACTCCTACCCAGTAAAGCATATACCCCAGTAATTTGAGAAAACTATCGGGTATAAACCGAGACAGTATCATTCCTAGACCAATCCAGGTGAATAGAGGAGTATAAGCATTGACTAGGTTTTCAATCATTTAGTCAGAGACGCGATTAATCGCGTCTGTACGGTTGTCAGTTGTCAGTTGTCAATCGTCAGTTGTTCAGTGTCAGTTGTCAAGGTTAATTAATTTGAATTAGAGATTGTTGACGGTTGACTGTTGACTATTGACTATTGACTATTGACTGTTGAGTTTTGATTTTTGGTTTTAATTTACCGTCTTCGAGATGGACTATGCGATCGGCAATATCGAGGATGCGGTTGTCATGGGTGACCATGAGGATAGTACAGCCTTGCTCTTTAGCTAATTTTTGCATGAGGTTGACTACATCTCGACCAGATTGACTATCGAGGGCGGCTGTGGGTTCATCGGCTAAGACAATTGGCGGATGGCTGACTAATGCACGAGCGATCGCTACTCGTTGTTTTTGACCGCCTGAGAGTTGATCGGGATAATAATGTAAGCAATGTCCTAATCCTACCTGCTCTAGGATCTGGGCTGAACGCATGAGTATTTCTGGTAATTCAATCTGCTGGTGTAATTCCAAGCCCATTTTCACGTTTTGGAGTACGGTTAAACTTCCATGTAAATTATGTGCTTGAAAAATATAACCGTTATGCCGTCTCGCTGCTAATAGTTCTCTTGGACTAGCACCGCAGAGTTCCCTATCTAATATGCGCAAACTACCAGCTTGAGCAGAACGCAAGCCACCTACTAAGGTAAGAAGCGTAGTTTTACCCGATCCAGATGGCCCGGTCATAATAATAATTTCGCCGCTATTAATTTCTAGGTTGATATTAAATAAAACTTGCTTGCGGAGTTTACCGTGACCAAAATAGTGATGAAGATTTTTGATAGAAATGGGGATTGGGCATGGGGCATTGGGCATGGGACAAGGGGGACAAGGAGGACAAGGAGGACAAAGGGGACTAATGACTAATGACTAATGACTAATGACATTTAAAACATATCAGCAGGGTCGGTAGAACGGAGTTTACGTGTAGCGATCGCTCCTGAAATTGCACACATAATTATTGTCAAAATTAATACTTGAAAAGCTCTAGCTATAGTCATATACATGGGTAAGTTTGTGGCATTGCGAGTCAGATAGTAAAGCCCTAAAGATACTGCTGTACCTGGAATAAAACCTAACATTGCCAAAATTACTGCTTCTTCAAAGACTATGCCTAATAGGTATAAATTGCGATAACCCATTGCTTTAAAGGTGGCATATTCTTTGACATGGGCGTTCACATCTGTAGATAGGACTTGATAAACCAGAATTACGCCTACAGAAAAACCCATTGATACACCTAAGTTAAAAATAAATCCGATGGGAGAGTTGGTACTCCAAAAGTCATTTTCAAATTCAATAAATTCTTCGTGGGTGAGTATTTTAACTTCATTTCCTAAATGAGATTTTAACTGTGCTATTACCTGTTGTTTATCAACACCTGGTTGGACTCGAATTAAACCAAGACTGACGCTACCTGCTGGTTGTTGGGGAAGTAATCGCAGAAAGTTTTCATCACTAGTGATTAAAGTCCCGTCAGCGCCAAAGGAAGCACCAACTTTAAATAGTCCGCTAATAGTTACTGTCTGGCGTTCGATTTCAGTTTTTATCGAGTTACCCTGTTCAATTTGGGTAATAGTTTGTTGATATTCTCCTCTTGCACCCCGATCAAAAATGAAGCTGTATGGCTGTTTAATTGTCTGCAATTGTTGATTAACTTCTGGTAAGTTAAAAACTGGTTTATCTGGATTAAACCCAATAACGAGAATGTCTGTATTTTTTCTGGTTTGGGGATTTTTCCAAACCATAATGCTGGTATAAATTCCCTCGGCTGACTTTACCCCTGGTACATCCATTGCTTGGTAAAGTCGCCTGCGAGAAAAGTTAGACATTCTTTGAAAGTTACGGCTATGGGAACCGATGACAACAATATCTGTGCGTAAACTGCGATGTAGTCTGGTGTTGCTGTCATATAATGCACTTTGAAAGCCAAATTGCATAAACATCAGAACATCAGCAAAAGCAATTCCTGACAATGCTACTAGTAGGCGACTTTTTTCATGACTTAGTTGTAGCCATCCTAACGGTGTTCTTCGTTGCAATTGCTGGATGAATTGTTTCATAGGTTCTGATGGAGACATAATTTCGTAGTGAGTTAGCGCAGTCTTGGAGGTTTCCCCCATGAGTAACTAACGAACTCTAAGAGTTAGGACTTTATTCCTGTGTTTTATAACTACGAATGCATCAAAATTCATGTAGCAAATTGGATTTTAAAGTTGAATGATTACTTTGACTTGCATATTGGTAAATTTGGCGGCTTTATTACTGGAAGCTGGATCTAGACGCACGCGCACTTCAATTACTCGTCCATCAATGTTGCTGGAGGGATCGGTATTAACAACGTTTTGGCGGCGTACTTGTAAGCCAATCCAATCTACTGTTCCTTGTAATTGTTCGGGGAAAAAATCATTGATTACTTGCACTTTTTGTCCTGGTTGGACTTTGCTGATATCGCTTTCGTAAACTTCAGCAATAGCGTACATTTGCTTAGTTTGTCCGAGATTAATAATTCCGTCGTCGGAAATGATTTCTCCGGGATGGGTATGAATTTCAAATACTTGACCATCTTGGGGCGATCGCACGTAAGCTTGTTGTAAGTTTACTTTGGCTACATTCATGGCGGCTACAGCACGTTGCACTTCGGCTTGTGCTGCGGCGACATCTACACCGCGAACTTCTGCAATCTGTTCTAAGTTGGCGCTGGCTTCTTTAATTTGTTGCTGGCTGGCTGACTGGATTTGCTGTAACTCGGCTTTGGCGGCTTGTAAAGTTTTGCGTTCTGTTTCTAAATTGAGGCGTTTGCTGTCTTTTTGGGAAGCGGAAACGGCTCCTTGTGCGTATAATTGCTGATAGCGGTTGTCTTCTTCAGTGGCGTTTTTGACTTGAGCTTCCAGGCGTTCAATTGTGGCGATTTGGGATGCAATCTGGCCTTTGCGTTCAGCTGTTAAACGCGCGATCGCGGCTTTTTGGGCGACAATTTCACCTGGTTTGGCTCCAGCTTGGGTTTTGGCTAAATTCGCCTGAGCTACTTTGACTTGTTCTTGTGCTTCTTGTAACGCTGCTTCTAAGCGATCGCGGCTGTCTAAAATTGCAATAACTTGATTTTTTTTGACTCTATCTCCTTCTTTAACTAATAACTGTTCTACCCGGCTACCTTGGGCAGTTACAGTAGCAGAAATTTTAATTATTTCCCCCTTGGGTGATAGCTTGCCTAAAGCTGTTACCGTTTTAATTTCTGGTAGTTGTTTTGCTGTTATTTGTAAATTTGCATTCTCGGAATATCGCCACTTTTTTACTGTATAAAAGCTGATTCCGCTCGCTAATAAAGATGCAACCACACTGATAAAGAAAGATATACGCAGAATTGATTTAGGGGACAATCTGTACCCTAACTTTGAGTGTTGCACCATATATTACCTCTTACTGGTGGCGCAGGAAGTTTAATAATTCGTAGTTCGTAATTCGTAATTCGTAATTATCGTACATAAAAGGGTTTAAGACCCCTACGTCTATACGTAGTATCATTTTCAGTCGGGTTTAAATCCCCGTCTGAAAATGTCTTTAATTTTGAATTTTGAATTTTGAATTTTGAATTGTTAACAAAGTTTTCCTGAATCTAGATTTGGGCAGTTTGGAGAATTGGTATAGCATGATGTGAATTTATACAGCAAAAACAAGCCTTTCTGAAAATGGAAAGACTTATGTTTTTTTGAACTACTTTTGTTGTTTAAACCTATGGCAGTATGTTAAATTAGAAAATTTTTCGTGGCTGTAACAGTGCCAACAGTCATAGTTAAATAATGAGATTTGGTGACTTTGGAATGGGGCATTGGGCATGGGGCATTGGGCATTGGGCATTGGGCATTGGGCATTGGGCATTGGGCATTGGGCATTGGGCATTGATTATTCTCCCTTGTCTCTCCTGTCTTCCTTGTCTCCCTTGTCCCCCTTGCTCCCTGCTCCCTGCCCCCTTTCCCTAAATCAACTCCAATTGCCAATTTCTGCTTCTGTCAATGGTTTCTCTAATTTGCTGTATTCTGTTTGTGCGGCGCGGAGTACGTGTTTCATCTGTACGGCTTCGCCAGCGTCGGCGGCTAGGAAGGCGGCATTAAGAGCGATGTTACGAATGTTACCGCCGGCTACGTTGAGGCGGGCTAATTTAACTACGTCTAAGTCGGCTATGGGTGTGTTGGGTGGAAAGATTCGCCGCCAAATTTCGGCTCTTTGGGCGGCGTCGGGGAAGGGGAATTGCACAACGAAGCGAATGCGGCGGAGGAAGGCGGTATCAATGGCACTTTTTAGGTTGGTGGTTAATAAGGCTAATCCTGGGTAGGATTCCATGCGTTGTAGTAGATAGCTGACTTCTATATTGGCATAGCGATCACGTGCATCTTTTACTTCAGAGCGTTTGCCAAATAAAGCATCGGCTTCATCAAATAATAAAATTACTCCGCCTTGTTCGGCAGCATCAAAGACTCGGCGTAAATTTTTCTCTGTCTCGCCAATATATTTACTAACTACTGATGATAAATCTATGCGATACAAATCAAGCCGTAATTGATTCGCTAAAACTTCTGCCGCTAAGGTTTTACCTGTACCGCTCGCACCTGCAAATAAGGCACTAATTCCTAAACCTCGCGCACTCTTCCCGGCAAATCCCCATGTGTTATATACAGTACTTCTCTGACGGACATGGGCAGCAATATCACGGAGAATTTGTTTTTGGGTTTCTGGTAATACTAAGTCTTCCCAATTGGCAACTGGCTCAATCCACTGGGCTAATTCATCTAAGCGCGGTCTTGCTTGAATGCGGCAAGCATCCCATAAAATATCAGTAAGGTTGTTATTTTGTGACTGTGCTAATTGTCCTGCGGCTTCAGCACAAGCAGCGTGAATAGTTGCGGGGCTAAGGTTAAACTGTTCGACTAAAATTTTTACTTGTCCGTTAAGTTGGGGCGCAATGTCGGATAATGCTGCTTGCCAAACTGCGCTTTGTTCTTTGGCGGTTGGTTGCTGGATGTCAAAACTAACTAATAGGCGTTGGGGTAAACGCATTCTTTCGCGGCTGTTGATGAAGATATAGCCATTGGTGCGTTCGATGAAATGAGCGATCGCATTTAATCTGGCGGCATCATTTATATCTAGTTCATCGCAATCTATAATTAAAGCACTTTTACTTAATATCGTTTCCCGCGTCCACAGCCGAATCAAGTTATCTAATTCTGATGGTAGTAAAGGTATGACTTGGGCAGGCATTACCCACAAATGCATTTTCTGGATCTGACAAATTTGACTGGCGATCGCTCTTTTACTACTGCTTTCATTACCACATAATTGCACTATTGGCAAGGTAGTAGTTTTAGTTTGATTCCAGACGGCTGTAACTTTTTGGGCTAAAGCGGCGTGTGATGGCACTAATTCACCCAACTGGGGTACAGGTTCGATAATTCCAGCGAGGCGTTCGTCTAGATATTGAATACCTACTAAATAATGGAGAATGCGTTCGTCAAGTCTCAGGGGGCTAAGGGTTAAGGTGTGAGCTTCCCCGACTTGAATTAAGCGCCAACGCCTTAAAGCTGCGTTAGGTGCGATCGCATCCCAATGGGGGTAAGCAAGGGCGGCTAAAGCTAAACTAAGAGTAGGATAAGCTTTTTGGGCATCTCCTTGAGCGATCGCGCACAACCGCGCAAAATCTCCGTTTAATTCCATCCCAGCACACAATAGTAATAAATCCCGTTCAAAGCCGGATAGCTCAAATAATCGGCAGAGATTCTCTAAAGCTGATGGTGCAGGCATAGCCGCAGCTGCTTGCTGTACAGCTTGTTGTCTGGCGGCGGCTTGGGCTGTTAGCTCCGGTGGATGGGGTAAACTCGTCGTATAACTTTCTAACGCACCACGTACCACGGCTAAAGCGGCTGAGAGATATTGCTGGTTTGCGTCGTGCCAATTCTGGTTAATAAATGTTTCAGTATTCATGAAATTATCACCTGTGGTGCATCATATTCCCCAGCTTGATTAAGATGTAGTGGACTTTCCGCCCCGTCTACTCGCACCCTAACTAAGTAAGTTCCCGGTTTAATATCTGTGACAGGAATTGTGATGGCGTCAGTATCTTCATTTATTAATGTAACTGGGAAAGAATAAAAACTCGGATTTTGATTTAACATTTCATGAAGTAGTAAAACTAATCGCTGTGTCTTGCCTACTTTCGGTTGAAATTTCACCGTTATTTTAGCTGCGCGTAAATTTTCCCCAGTGTTTACGACTTCAGCAATGGCTACTGTAATCTGTGGATGCAGTACAAAAGCTGTGATATTTGATTCAATTTCCTGCTTTTGTTTTTGGTTTCCCATTGTCAGGTGAACAACTTGTACACCATGTACGCCTACAGATAAATCTGATGGTACTAAAAGACTAATTTGAGTTTCTTTCACATCTTCGGGGACAACTAATTTCTCCGAATTATCTAAGCGGATTTTGGTAATTTCACCGCGTAACCGTTTCCCGCGAATGACTAAGGTACTGTTAGTAACTATTAATTGTTCTGGTTCGGCTGGGGCGATAACTTGCTCGATGATTGGTTGGGAAGATAGAACAGATAAACCTTCAGCTTGATAAGCATCATTACTCTCAATTAAAACCATCGATGCTTGATAGCTAGCCGATGGGCGATAGTGAGTTTGTAATGCTGACCAAAGTTTAGAAGTATCTTCCATATTAAAAAACTCTGGGGACAGTTTAATCTGTCCAATTTGTTCGGCTAAATCAGAGACAGATACACTAGCTAATGCTTGGGAAAAAACATTGGCGCTACTTCTAGTCGCGGCATTTTTTAAAGCATTTTCAATGGCACTAGTAGCGATCGCGGGTGTTTTATGCAAAAGTTGCATAGCATAGCCGAGTAATAGCTCTGCTTGAAAATCTTTAGCACCATAAGCTGTGAGTAAATAATGCAAATCTAAAGCCAGTGGCGGATTAGTCGTGCGGGAATTTTTACCGATACGTGAACTTTTGCTCCGAAACTCTGGAGACACCCAATCAACATTGCGATTTTGTGTCACTTGATAAAGAAATAAATTCAGTTGCGCTCGCTCATCAGTTCCGACTGTAATTAAATCTGGTGGGAGAGCTGTGACAGTCACATCACCCACACTCGCCGTAATTGAGTCACTGACTAAACCATTTTCCAGCACGTCTTTTAAGACTGCTGTAACGGCGGCTATCGAGAGTGCATTACTCATCCTCATTCCTCACATACAGCACTTATGAATTGTTAAGAGCAGGCAAAACTGAGACAACATTTTTCCGCAATACTTGCAACATTCTGCTCAATGGTAATTCCCGATAAAGATGAGAAAATATACAATTTACTATTGTCAAGTAGCTATTTATCTATTCAATGTAACGTTCTAAGAAATTTAATATTGGCGTTCTTAATTTTGATTCATCAATAATCAGCACAAAGCTGGCTTGATGCTCGATTGCATAAATCCCGAATGACAAATTTATTTCGCTTTGCGTGTCAGTTGTCAATTGTCAGTTGTCAGTTGTTTTTTGAAAGGAGTCTAATACCCCATCCATGTCTTGAAAAATTCACATCTAAGGAAGCCTTATCTCTGACTTTTCGCTTTATGGGTGGTTTTTACAAATCTTTGCTACTGACCACTGACTACTGAACTACTGACAAAACTCCATCCCTTTATAGGTGGAGTTTTTTATTCACTTAAGAGAACTACTGAAACAGAGTATGAGTGCGTTGTCAAGCCAATTTTGATATATTTTCAGAATTTCCGTCTTTTTTCTCGCTCATGCTCTGTCATCAAGGTGTAAGTCCTGGACTGAAGTCTTGAATTCAAAACAATGCGCATCAAAAAATTAATACCATAGACTATTAGTTCATTTTTCTACAATCCAGAGAAAAGAACTGACAATCTCAGACTAAAGTATAGGTGAAGAACTGATTCACCCATCAAGATTAATAACAATTTGCTATTACTGAGTCAAGAAGTAATAATTTTTACTTAATACTCATTTTGCTCCTAACTTGAGTAGATTAAATTTAACATGAGGAACAAGTTAACAAGATCTCCAGTCTTGTATTTAAGGTTTTATTAAGCATTGGGATAGGATAAGTAGTATTTGTTGAACTTCATTAATATGTTAAGCTGGACGTAGAACATTAACTAAATATCAGTAAAATAAAATACTAGTATTTAACTAGATATTTTGTAGAAAAAAATTGGCTGCGTAAATAATCTTTACTTTTTGTTAGTAGTTAAAATTATCAAGTAACTAGGATCGGTTCGATCAAATGACATCCCCACCATCTTCAAATTCTTGGAATGGGCGCTTTATTGGTGACAACCAGCGATACCGTTTAGACAAACGGTTAGCGGGTGGTGGTATGGGAGAAGTTTTCCTAGCAATGGATACCCGTGTCGGTCAACATGTAGCGTTAAAGTTACTCAAAGATACCCTTGTAGCATCCCAGGAGATGCGCAAGCGCTTTGAACGAGAAATCGCAGTTTGTGCGGCACTACAAAGCGACCATATTGTCAAAATTAGTGATTGTGGGGTAACTGTTGAAGGGTATCCATTTTATGTAATGGAGTATCTGCGCGGACAAACCCTCAGACAATTATTACTGCGGGAAAAGCGGTTATCTGTAGAGCGGACGGTAAGTATTATTGCTCAAGTTTGCAAAGGTTTACAGTTAGCTCACGCAGGTGTAACTTTACAACGGGATGGTGGTAAAACTGCGGAGCATATTCAAGTAATTCACCGCGACCTCAAGCCCGATAATATCTTTTTAGTCCCCACCGATTTGGGAGAGTGGGTGAAAATTTTGGATTTTGGCGTGGCGAAAATCCGCAATGACTCTTCCGAACAAACTAATATTACCAATACGTTTATTGGTACGTTTCGCTACGCCGCACCAGAACAAATTCAAAGCGATAAAAATCTAGATGCGCGAGCGGATATTTATAGTTTGGGATTGATTCTCTATGAAATGTTGAGTGCAGCCGATCCCTTTGGTTTAGGTATCAAAGCTAATAATATCAGCGAGGCTTCTTGGGTATTAGCTCATGCTTACGAACCGCCGAAACCATTGCGGGAGCAACCAGGGTGTGAATATATCCCCGAACAACTAGAGGCGGTAATTCTCAAATGTCTGCAAAAGAATCCCAAGAACCGCTTTGGTTGTGTGGCTGAATTAGATGAAGCTTTGCAAGCTGCGGCTAAAGCGGGTGCAGGTAATGTGGGTAACGTGGATTATGACGAAGCGATCGCGCTTTATCCCACAGTACCCAGACCAACACCTGATTCGGAAACCATACCCAGAGTAGTAACGCCAGAGGCAGGTAATCTTGATGATACCATACCACCTTCACCAGCTATATATCAGCCAGGGTTAGATAACGAAACTATACCGCGAGCGATCGCGCCAGAGGAACAAAATTCAGGAGAAGATGAAACCATCTTGCGCTTGCGACCTTTGCAGCATCAAAATCTTGATGACGACACTATAGCGCGACCAGTAATCCAAATTGAACCGAGCAAAGGACAGAATGAAACCATTCCCCGTCCCCAACCTTTTGTGAATCAAGGTTCAGACCATCAAACTATACCGCGATCGCAGACACCAATTGTCAACAACCGTCCAGAGGGGACAATTTTTCAACCCCGTCCTGGACAAAATCACGGTGCAAATCATGATGAAACTGTACCGCGTTCAGGAGAATCTGCGCCAAGTCCAGGACAAGATGAAACGATTCCTCGTCCCCAACCTTTTGTTAATCAAGGTTCTGATAGAGAAACCGTACCACGACCTTTACAACAGTTTGTGCAAAATCAGCCAGAAGGGACAATTTTTCAACCCCGTCCCCAACCACAGCCAGAAAATACTCCTGTAACTCCTCCCCAGACAGGTAAACCAGAAGGGACGATTTTTCAACCCCGTCCCCAACCACAGCCAGAAAATACCCCTGTAACTCCTCCCCAGACAGGTAAACCAGAGGGGACAATTTTTCAACCCCGTCCCCAACCACAGCCAGAAAATACTCCTGTAACTCCTCCTCAGCCGGGTAAACCAGAGGGGACAATTTTCCAACCCCGTCCCCAACCACAGCCAGAAAATACCCCTGTAACTCCTCCTCAGCCGGGTAAACCAGAGGGGACAATTTTCCAACCCCGTCCCCAACCAGTAACAGAAGGGACAATTTTTCAACCCCGTTCCCAACCAGTAACAGAAGGGACAATTTTTCAACCCCGTTCCCAAAGCATACCAGAGGAGACAATTTTTGAGCCAAAGAAAAACCAAGGTACGGCGCAGCCAGTTCCTAGTAATTTTTGGCGGGTTATCGGGATAGTTTTGGCGATTGGATTTGCTTTAGGTGCGGTTATTTATCTATATCCACATCTAAAACCAAAGCAAGAAACTAATCAGAACAGTTTGCAAAATCTTAACTACCATCAGTGGTAGTTATGTGGCTTACAATAACCCCCGATAGCGAATAAACACCAAAATCACTGCCCAAGAACCTAAGGCGACTTTGACAGCAACTAAGATATTCAGTATGGGAAGCACTCCACCACTGAACAGCGCGCCCATCTCGCCATGTGGTAACTCTATCCCCATCAGGGTGATTGCTGCCAGAATAATAAATACGAGAACTGAAACTTTCTCCCATATAGCCGCATACCAGCGCTGATAAATAGCTTGCATCCATTCTGTTGATGAGGTAATCGCAATCAAGCCGATAGCTGTTCCCCCCGCTACCCCAGATGCAAAACCACCACCGGGGCTGAGATGTCCGCGAATCGCTAATTCAATACTTACCATCGTAGCGATGGTGGCTCCTAGACGCGCCAGTACAATAGATGGTTGATCGGTAAACTGATAGATAGAGCAAGAAGGCCTTTCATTCGCCAGTAGAAAGTAAGCACCCATAATCGCAATGGTAAATACTACTACCTCAAAAATCGTGTCATAGAGGCGATTACGGAGAATGACGACTGTGACAGCGTTGGGGATACCCCCATCTTTAACAATGGCATCTACAATCGAAAAATCTGGTATTTGTGGGGCTGCATTGGGAAAAAATAGCATTTTAACATATAAAGCTATGCCTGCGGCGATGTAGATCCATTTCACTGCTGTACCTCCCCTGAATCTGTGACATTTACATAAGTTAGTTTGATCGCTGGTGATGTAAGTTCGGTTTGGATAATTTCATAGATGCGTTTGAGTCTGACGGTGGTGTGACACAACTGACTGGTATCAACACTGCTCATATCCTCTGAATCTATCTGTTTTGCTGGTATACAAGTGGCGTGAACCTCTTTTTCCATCAGCGCCCGTTCTAAGGCTTGGGTATTAGGATAGGGAACTAATTCGACGCGCATGTGCCATTTACGAAAAATTTTGCGTAAATCGGCGATTAATTGCCCCAAATCAGGGTCGGCTGCGACTTTAGCGAGGGTATCTTTATCTGTTGGCGATAATTCCTGTGTGAGTACACCCAGACGCATCACCAAGGATGAACGCACCGCTACCGCATAGAGGGTAATTGCCAACATTGTGCCTACTAATGCTTCGGTTAAAGCCACATCAGCAGCTCCTAAAAGGGCATATAACATGGCGGCGACGGCTCCTAAAATGCCACGAATTACTAAGGCGTGGTAGGGATTAGCTTGGGTGACTACCATCGACGCAGCTAAGGGTAGCAAGGCTGTGATGGCATAAATATAGGTATCATTCATAACTTTCATCATTGGGGGAACAGTATGCCAACACGTAGCCCAACATAGTATTCCAAATGGCTAAGGAAATAATGGCGAGGAGGAGCAGCGGCCATTTGCTGGGTATCTTTAATAACAGCCCGAACATGATACTCATGGAGCCGAGAGTATCTGCTACCGAGAGACTATGGAGCTTGAATAAGAGCGATCGCTTTCCCAACAGATGAGAAGTTCCCCAAAAGGAAAAAAAGATGCCAACGCCAATGCAGCTATAACTCAAGATATCGATCATAGGATTAATTTAGATTAATTTGATACATCGCTCAAACGTTTGAGTACATGGGCTAACAGCATCAACGCCGCATTTCCCACACTGAGAATAATTACCCCAACCACACCGATCATCCAATCATCACGTAATACCGATACCACCAAGATGAGAATTGATGCTTTAGTGGCGATACTCGCAAATGCTAGTAATTTCTGCCAAACATCCTCATCTCGCCATGCTTCATACATCGGTATCAGCATCGCCAAAATCATCGCGATCGCAATTAAATTTAGATTCATGTTTTATTGGTTAGTTGTCAGTTGTCAGAGACGCGATTCATCGCGTCTGTACAATCGTCATTTGTCAGTTGTCAGAGACGCGATGAACCCTTGTCTGTACAAATCCTCATTTGTCCTCCTTGTCTCCCTTGTCTCCCTTTTCCCCCTTCTCCCTCTCTTCATGGCGATGAAACATCAGTACTGCCTGAGGACAAACTCTGGGGTTTGCGTCGTCGTACTCGGTGTACTTCGTACAAACCATCCTCTGTGTATTTAACGACGATTGTTTTGGGTGTAAAGGTAATCAAAAATATATCGAGAAATATCAAAGCTGGCGTGCGGTTGGGTTTGACTTGTTCTATCGTTATCTCTTCGTAGTTGTGGGGACGAAAGATAATTTCCAAAGCCTCCATATAAGCTTGGGGAATGGCTACTAAGACTTCACCCAGTACGCGCAGCCAATCTTGTAATGCTTCCTTCGCTTTCTGTCTACCTGGTAAGAGAAAAGCAATGCTGATACCAATCATGATATTGGCTGGACTTAAATCAGCCGTCAGCAAAAACCAGATAACTAATCGCAATATCAAATTTAAATGCCCAACCATGCAAATCCCTTCCAGAACAGCAAGATTAAAATGAGACTCATGACACCAATCAGATGATCAAATTCCTCTAAAACCCGAGGTAATTTGACTACTGTATGTTTAAAAATCAACAAGTAAGCTAACCAGCCGATACCAATGGTGGCGAGGGGTTTAATGATATTTGTCAGGCTATAGGCTTCGTAATACACCACATTGGCGACAATCAACCCAACTATTAATAAGCTGACTGCAGGCCAAAATCCCGGCTTGACTTTTCCTGTCCCCCCTCGTGGGAGAAAGATAAATTTGGCAAAGGAGATTGCAGTACCTAAAGCAGCAATATTCATCACAATTACTTGCCAAGGTAATAAATTCTTTGATGTTAATACCTTTGCTCCAAAACCAGATAACATGGGAAAACCGGAAATTGAGAAGCTGGCAATTACCAAGGCAATCCAAATCGAGTTACTTAAAGGTTGATGTTGGAGTTCCTTGAAGTTACGACTCGGTAAAGCCCCAGCAATTAAAAACAATGCCGATTTCACCAAACCATGTGTCAGGGCATAAAAACCAGCAACAACCGGTGCAGCCAGGATAAAGCCTAACTGGGAAACGGTGTGAAAGGCCAGCATTCGCTTGGTATCCTTTTCAAACACGGCATAAAATACCCCTAGCAACGCCGTACCAACGCCAAAAATTCTCACGATGGTATCTACTTCTTCCACCATCAAAGCGCACCGCACTAAGGGATAGACACCGGCTTTGACTACAATCCCGGAAAGCATGGCGGAAACCGGGGTTTCTGATTCGGAATGTGTCAAAGGTAACCATAAACCAGAGACGAAAATACCGCCTTTGGTGACTAAGCCGAGGAAAATCAGTGCCAAAGCCTCTGGTGGAGCGACACGCAGACCAGCAAAACTAAAGGAATGATGGGCTTGATATACCAGCACCGCACCCACCAAATAAAACAGCATGGCGACGTTGCTCACAAATAGATAGCGTAAGGCTACCCAAATTGATCTGTCAGTCCGGGGATAGGCTATTAACAGAAAAGCCGCAATCCCGCTCACCTCTAAGGCTACGTACAAGCTGATTAAATCGGAACAAGCAAAGGCGGCATTTATACTGCCATGTAAAATGATTGTCTGGGCGTAAAAAAAAGCTGTTTTATCGCTGTACCAACAGTAGAGAATGACTGCCGCCGTAACTATGGCATTGGTTAAAATAAAATAGCCACTGAGTTGATCGATTGTTAAATTAACACCGAAATGATCTAATAATTGCAGTTCCAGAGGCGATCGCTCAACAAATACCAGCGCCGCATAGCCTGCGGTCGCTAAACTAACGCATAAAGCTAAATATTTGTCAAGCTTGGGGAGTAAATAAATTACAAACCCCAGAAAAAACGGTAAGACAATCCAGGCGATCGTAATGTTAGTCATGGGGTATTATTTTTTTCGATCTCGTTACTTTCCAAGGTCGGATTATCCCGTGCTAGTTTCATCACGCCAACCAACATCACAGCCTGAATTGACAGTCCGATCACAATCGCCGTCAAGATTACCGCTTGGGGAACCGGATCGGCATATTCGCTATTTTGGACATTACCAATAATCGGCGTGACTAGACCATTTCGCGATGCAACTAGCACATAATAGGCAATAACCCCCGTACTCATGACATCCATAGAAATGATCTTCATGACCAGGTTTTTTTTCAGAATGATGCCGAAAAATCCGCACAGTACTGTTGCAAATATGTACGCTTCTAACACGGGAATAGGTTGTTAATTAAAGGTTGGCGGCTCAGATGTTAATCTGAGATTGATTGTCACTCTCAACAAGTATTTTCGCTTATTTAGGGATTGATTTTTTACCACTTCCCATTGCATTTCTAATGCAAATCATTGATGCGAGTCTATGGCAAAGTGGTAATATACCTAGCAATATTCAATTATAACCTGTTATGCATTTCAATGTTGACGGTTAACGGTTGACTGTTGACCATGCCCCATGCCCCATGCCCCATGCCCAATGCCCCATGTCCTATGCCCCATGCCCATTTTCATAGACAATATATTCAGTAATAAACTTTTGCTGAGAAATCTCCAGGTGCTATTGTCAAAAATTGTGTTATTTATTACTTTCTAATAATGCTGACTCCGCAGCATTAATTAATATTAAATTTCTATGCAAAATCACGGTATAAATGCTAGCGTATCTACTCAAAATTTAACATTTCGTCCTGGTGGAACTCCAGCTATATTTGAGGTAATTGTCAACAATGACAGCGATCAACGTGCCAATTTTCAAATAGAAATTACCGCCGCAGGAGAAATTCGCAATCCTGACTATCGCTGGTATAAGCTGGAACCTGAGGTAGCAGCAGCTAAACCTCCCGGTAGTAGTACGATTTTTCAAGTCTTTGTGTTGAATAGTCCGATTCCTGGGTTTGTGGGTACAGTGAACCTGACTGTGACAATTTTCTCACCCCAGTTAGGGCAACAACGCAGACTGGTGCTGCGGTTAAAAATTGAACCGGATAATCAACCAACGATGTTGAGTGTGGAATTACCTGTCAGGGAGTTCCAAGTATATCCGCGCAATACGGTAGATATCCCCGTTAGAGTCCGCAATTTGAGTCAACAAACTGTTAATGTAACCTTGCGATTTGCCGGGGTGGATGTTTCTTGGCTAGTTAGCAGTGCGGAACGACGGTTTGCTTTAGATCCGGGAGGACAAACAGAAGCGGTATTTCAATGTCAACCTTTATCTGTAGTGCAAGCACCTAGCGATATTTATCCTTTTACAATTGAAGCTACTAGTATTAGCGGTTATCCAGCTAGCGCGGAAGGAAATTTAGAAGTTTTACCTGTGGGTTTTGTGGAGTTTTCTGTACCGCAAAACTCACAGACAATACCTCAGCAAGGTGGATGGTTACCTAACTGGAAAGCTGATAACACTACCTTTGAATTAGTATTTAGAAATGCTAGTAATCTTTTTCAAGAAATTAATCTAAAACTGCAAGGGCGAGATTGGCGAAAATGCACTTTTAAGACTTTACCAACAACGGCTAATCTTAATTTAGGAGAAACAACTAAATTAATTTTGGATGTTCAAACTAAACGCCATTGGTTAGGAATAAGAAAAACTCTATTCTTGGAAGCGAAACCAGAATTATCCGACCAACGTTTGGGAAGTACAGACCCAGCTACCCAGAATTTAGAGTTACGAGTATTGCCAATTTTACCTTTATGGTTACAGTTGGCGATTTTACTTTTACTATTGGCATTACTAGCATTATTATTCCGACCAGAGCCAATTATGCATACTCGCTCTGTGAAATCTGTCGGGTTTAGCGGTACTAGTTTATCTGTGGTGAGTGGTGCAGATGATTGCACTTTAAGATTGTGGAATATTAATGGCGATCGCTTAGAACCTGCTAGTATTAATTATGATGGACTTTCTGTGGCTTGTGAGAGACAGCACAAGCCTAAAGGGTTGTTAGCAATTACCGATGATGCGGTAGAAGTCGCCCGTTTTATCCCCCTAGAAAACGATCGCGTGGCGGTGGGTTTAGATAATGGGGTGATTGAACTCAGAGATGTGCCTACAGGGAAAAAACGCAACGAACTGCAAGACCAAAAAGACCCGAAAGCAAAAGGCGATCGCGTCTTTGATTTAGCCTTTACCAAAAAAGATTCCTTAGATTTATTTAGCGGTTATGGTAGTGGTAAAGTCAGACAATGGACAAGAGCATCTATCAACGATAATTTTCAGCCAGAACCAAAAGTAATTGATCTGCAAACGCAACAGCAGTTATCAGGGTTTCAAGTGCGGGGTTTAGCTCTGTCCTCAGACGATCAAACATTGGTAATGTCAGGAAACTATAAACGGTTCTTATTATGGCAATGGAATCAACCACCTACTAAGAATAAAATACCCAATTTATCGGTGCAAAAATTAGAAAAGTTAGACCAAAGAATTGGGAGAGAAGATTATATTTGGGGGCTAGCTTTTGTCCCTAATTCTTCTGAGAAAATCCTCGCTACTTCTGATTCGGCGGGATATATTACGATTTGGAATTTAGATAAATGCCAAAACCAAGCAAATCCCCAAAATCAAATCAGTGAATTAAATTGTCCCATCTTAGACCGTTGGTCAGCATCAAAATTATCTGTACGCAGTTTAGCATTTAATGAAACTGGTCGCCTATTAGTCAGCGCTGGTGATGATGGCAGAGTAATGATGTGGTATTTAACTCCAGAACACAAGCTCGATAAAATTAAAGCCGCTACAGGTGAAATAATTTATCAAAGTACCCAGAAAATCAATACTATTGCTGTAAAAACAATTAATCAAACCAGTGCCATTGTTAGTGGTAGTGAAGATTCTCAGGTACGACTACATCCACACAAGATTAAATAAATCAGGGAGTTAGTCAAATGCAAGCTAAACCCAGTCCTTTACAAGTATTTATCACCCCTGCTGGCGTTCAAGATGCGAACCCAGGAGATACAATTGAACTGCATGTAGTGGTCACTAATGTTGGCGAACAACATGCCATTATTGATTTATATTTAAATTGTGACGAACAATTTAGAAACATCACCGGTTTATCTACTGTACCGCGAGAAAGTTGTGCGATCGCACCCCAACAAAGCAGCGATGAAATTAAATTTACCTTTGAAATATCTCTCGACGCTATCCCCGGAACTTACGACTATACTTTAGTTGTCGATGCGCCACAACATTATCCCCAAGAAACGCCGATTCCCTTAACCCGTCAACTAAAGATTGTCCCCAAAGAACATACTTCTATTGGTTTAAATGATTCGACTTTTTCAATTAAGCCTAGCAGTAACCCAGCTAAACCCTTAATTTGCAAACTTCACGAACCTTTACTATTAGAAGTAACTGTAGAAAATCGCTCCAAGATTGTAGATAGATTCCGCCTAAGTTGTCTTGATTTAGATGATGATTGGTTTACAATTACTTATCCAGAAACAGGAGTAGAAGGGGCTGGATTAATATCTGATATTAATGGACTTGGACTCAATCCTGGTGATTCCGGTAAAATATCCTTAAAATTTCATCCTCCAGTTGATACTTTAGCGGGAAGCTATACCCCAACACTGCGCTTATTTTCGGAAAAATTTCCCGATTTAGTGCTGTTAGATTTGGTCTATCTGCAAATTCCCACCAGCTATGATTTAAATGTAGAGTTAAAAACTATTTTAGGACAAGTTAGCCGGAGTCCGGGGAAATATGAATTATTCCTCAGCAATCGGGGTAATATGGTGCGGGAATTAATATTTGGGGTAGAAAGTCGGGATGAAGAAACGCTTTTTAGTTATACATTTGACCCCGCAGAAATCAGATTATTACCCAATAAAAGCGCCGAGACGAATTTGTTGGTAAAACCTAAACCTTGGTGGCGTAGACCTTGGTTTGGTGGCGGACAAACAATCAATTTCCAAGTCAATATTGCAGACCAAGAAAATTTACCATTACCAGATATTTTACCACAAGGGACTTTACTTTGGAAACCCCGTCCTTTGTGGCAATTAATTTTATTAATATTATTAATTTTAGGATTACTTGGCGGTCTAAGTTTTATTATTTGGCGAATTTTAAATCCACCACAATTGAAAATAGAAAATTTTAGTGTGAATAGTACTCAACTTATCGAAGGCGAAGATGAAGTCACTTTAAATTGGGAGATTCGCAATTATAAAAAATTAGAAAATTTGATTGTTCTCGTAAAAGGGCCGCAAGCAATCAAGCCAACTATCTATGATTTTCGCAATAAAATTCCGGAAGAATTAAACAATAACAATTGTCTAGTCCAGCGACAAGTAGATTTAAGTTGCAAAAATGTAAAAACTGGGATATCAACTAAGGGTAACTACACCTTTGGTTTACAAGGTTTGTATCGTAAAGGTAACGTCTTATTTTCCGAGACAGCGAAAATCGATAGCCCAGCAATTCAAGTAGTAATTAATGAAAAACCAATAGCGGAAATTGTTGATTTTAAGGTTAGTAAACCACAGTATCAATCCGGTGAGAATATTCTAGTCAATTGGACAATTGCTAACCCAGAATTACTAGCAGAAACGCAAATTATTGGCAGTACAGAAGAGGGTACAGCAACGGGTAATCCGATAATTTATAAATTTAATCAAGGTATTATTGATAATCCTAAACTCAACAAGGCTTGTAAAGAAGTTAATCGCCAACTGCAATGTACAAATATTCCCATTCCCCCCTTGAAAGCTGGGAAGTATGCTTTTGAGTTAAAAGCTGTACCGAATAATGGTAGTGAAAAAGTCAGTGGGAAAAAGACAGAAGGAAAAATTGAGGTTTTACCAAAACCATTTAAAATAGTAGCTTTCACAATCAATGGTAGCGAACAACCAAATCAATCGCTCAAAGAAGGCGAAACTGCGGTTTTATCTTGGAGAGTAGAGGGCGAAGATATTCAGGTGAAACTATTACCTTATGGTAATGATGTTGCACCTGTTGGTTCGTTGAAGCTACCAGTAATAGCCGAATTTCCCCCCCAAATTGCTATACAAGTTGTTGATAAATCTGGTAAACAACAACCCCAGCAAAGAGGATTTGCGATCGCAGTCATCAAAAAACCTGTACCTACTCTCCCACCAATTATCCCCCCAGTGCCTTCACCTACGCCAGCTTCTCCGTTTAGACAGGGGTTTTAGAGGGGCTAGGGCGTGTTTGCAAAGTCGCCGTCACCCTATAAGGGTGCGGCTATATCAACAAAGTCCCTTCGGGTTCGCCAGTCGCCTGCGGAGGGAAACCCTCCCGCAGCGCTGGACTCACCGCCTGCGCGGACTACGAAAAATAAGGCTTTTTAGCCCACGCAGGTGGGCTTTGTTCCTGTAGCCTCAGGCATTGGTTCCTGAAGGCGTTTGGGGTTTGAAAACACGCCCTAGGGGTTCCTCCTTGTCCCTTTCACGATGGCGATCGCCTCAGCCGAATGAGGGTTTTTAGCTTAAAACCAGGGTTTTATCAAAATATCAGGTTTTTTTTACACTTTCTTTACGTAATTAAGTGTGTGATGTCTGTATGTGTTTATAGGAGTTGTCGAAATTTGAAATTCTAAGAATCATGTATGTATCACTAGCTGTACAAGCTCAAGTTCACCCTCACAAACGAAATGATGTAGGAACAAATCCTCTAACAGGAAGTATGATCATTTTACTACCGCTAATGTTCCTACTCACAATTACCACCTATCGCAAGTCTAAAGCGCGAACTCTCCGCCGCCGAATTGCAGATTTAGAAAGAATGTGGCGTTTAAATTCACCAAAACAAACGCCTTAGTTATTTGTCATTGGTCATTGGTCATTTGTCATTGGTCATTGGTCATTTGTCAGGGTTTCAGGTGTGTTTACCGTTCTGAAGAAGGTAATGTGATTTTAAATTTTAAAATACCAGTTACGGCGATACATAAAATAAAGAATTAGCCACCAAAAACATAGGGTGGCGATCGCAAATAACAAGGAACCGTTTAACGCACCAGCCCAAGGTTGAAATAAATGCTGGTAAATCCAAGTATATGTAGTTGGTGCATCGCTACCAGTACCAACGCGAGTTTTAATTAAAATTCGGGCGACTAAACCAGAACCGACAAAGGCGAAGATAGCATTTAATCCCATCACTTCTAGGGGAAAGCTTAATCTTTGAAAACTGCGTACTTCAATTAATTCATAACAAGCTGCTAATAATATCAAGGCAAAACCAGCAGTCAATACTACATAAGAACTTGTCCATAATTGTTTATTAATCGGGAAGATAAACCCCCATAAATTCCCAATTAATACGCAACAGATGCCGACAATTGCTAAATTAATGCTAGTGCGACTTTGACGGGGTTGAGATTTTAGCCATTCGCCAGTAAAGTAACCTGCAAGTACTGTCACCACAGCAGGTAAAGTACTAAATAAACCTTCTGGATCGAATTTTTTCCCGCCTAATAAATGTTGCTGTCCTAAAATTAAGCGATCGATGTAGCCTACCAAATTACCTTCGACTGTCAAGTTACCAGCACCATAGCCAGGAACAGGGATGAATTGCATGGCTAGCCAGTAACCAATTAGTAAGATAGCGGCGAATAGCCATAAATTACGGCGTTGGAGATGTAAAACTGCGATCGCGCTAATTAAATAAGCAAGACTAATGCGTTGCAAAACACCCATAATGCGAATAGTGGCGAATTTAGCAGCTGGCGCACCATTTAAGAAGACATCCAGAGTTAAAGAAAACAAAGCTAAGAATAACCCCAGCCCAAATAAAATTAATGCCCTCCGCCCAATTCGCCAGTAAACTTCCCTGGTAGGGCGATTTTCTTTTGTATATTTGGAGAGGGAAAAAGGCATGGCTGCACCGACAATGAACAAAAAGAACGGAAAAATTAAATCTGTAGGGGTACAACCATGCCATTTAGCATGTTCTAGAGGCGGGTAAAGATAATCCCAACTACCGGGATTATTGACTAGAATCATTGAGGCGATCGCAATTCCGCGAAACACATCTAAAGATTTAAGACGTTGAGGTACAGTCAATTGCTTCTCCAAAGTTGATAAAAAAAGGCAGAGGGCAGATGGCAGATGGCAGAAGTGAGAAAAAGGAAGCGCTTTTTGTGACAAAAAAATTTAAAACTTATTTGCTATATCTTTAGCACAAGAGACGATATTTCCTAATGCAAATTTCTCCTCTAAATCAGAGATTATCCTTCTGCCCTTCGGGTTCGCCACTTGCTTTATGCCGGGGAACCCGTCCACCGCAGTGGCTCACCTCCTGCCATCTGCCTCCTGCCTTAGCCCCCAACGTTGATTTTTATTCAAACTTTACTGTATATAATGTCCACATACTTAAAAGCAACCTTTCTTAGCGGATTACTACTGTTAGTTACACCCTCTGTTCACTCTACAGAAATTCCCCAGCCCCAATCTCTCCCTCCTGCACCAGCAAGGGAGTTTCGCGGTGTCTGGATTGCTTCTGTAGCTAATATTGATTGGCCTTCTCGTCCTGGGTTGACAACCACCCAACAGCAAGCGGAACTAATCGCCATGTTGGATCGGGCTGCTGCATTAAAGCTCAATGCAGTTATTTTACAGGTACGCCCGGCTGCTGATGCGCTTTACGCCTCTAGTTATGAACCTTGGTCAGAATTTTTAACTGGAGAGATGGGTAAAGCGCCAACACCGGATTATGACCCCTTAGCTTTTGCTGTGGAAGAAGCCCACAAACGCGGTATAGAATTACACGCTTGGTTTAATCCTTTCCGCGCCCGCCATCCTCAAGGAAAATCGCCAGTTGCGGCAAACCATGTCAGCAAACTGCATCCCCAATGGGTGAAAAAATATGGTAAGTATCTTTGGCTAGATCCAGGGGAAGCGGAAGTTCAAGATTATACAGTTAAAGTGATTATGGATGTCGTCAAACGCTACGACATAGATGCGGTTCATCTTGACGATTATTTTTATCCCTATCCCGAACGCAGTGGAAGACGGGTTATCGATTTTCCTGATACAGCAAGTTGGCAAAAATACCAGCAATCAGGCGGAAAACTGAACCGTGATGACTGGCGACGGGAAAATATTAATACATTAGTGCAACGACTATATCAAGAAATTAAACAAGAAAAACCTTGGGTGAAATTTGGTATTAGTCCTTTTGGTGTTTGGCGACCTGGTTATCCTGCACAAATTAGTAAAAATGGGGGATTTGATCCATACCAAGAAATATATGCTGATTCGCGCCAATGGTTAGTTAAGGGATGGATAGATTATTTTGCCCCGCAGTTGTATTGGAAAATTGAGAAAAGCCAACAAAGTTATCCTGTGTTGCTGAATTGGTGGTTAAAACAGAACCCATTAGGAAGACATATTTGGCCTGGTAATTTTACCAGTCGCGTAGGCGATCGCACTTCCGCAGCTTGGCCAGCCAATGAAATTCTTTACCAAATTAAAACAACTAGAGGATTTTCCGGGGCTACAGGTAACATTCACTACAGCATGAAGCCGTTAATGCAAAACCGCGATCGCATTGTCGATATCTTAGAAAAGGATGCTTACCCAACTCAAGCATTAATTCCCGCTTCTCCTTGGTTAGACAAGACACTACCAACGCAACCCACAATCCAAATCGAACGGGATACAGCTACAGGTAAAATTCGCAAACTTACCTGGCAATCTCCAGAACCTGATAAGGTATGGTTGTGGGTAATGCAAACCAAAAGCGGTAATCGATGGACTACACAGATTTTGCCGCGATCGCAAACTTCCTACTTATTTAATAGTCAGAATTCTCCTTTACCGATTGATACTGTAGCAGTTTCTGCAGTCAATCGTTACAGTACCCAAGGACAACCTGCTATAGGGAATTAATCAATCTGCCGTATTCTGTTCTCAAATTTGTATTACCTATCTTAATGTGAAACCCTGATGGTTAACAAGGTTTTGTCCTCATCCCCAACCCCTTGCTTACCCAATAAACCGCCGTCACCCTGGAAGGGTGCGGCTAATTGAACAAAGCCCACCTGCGTGGGCTAAGAAAATTTAGCCCACGCAGGTGGGCTTTGTAATGTTAGCCCCAGGCTTACAGCCTGTGGGCGATCTGTTGGGTAAGCTACATTTAAGGAATTAAAAAATCTAAATGCTCCCCCGCCTGAGCTTGTAAATCTGTTGGTATACCTTTTGTTTTCAATTCACCTTTATCCAACATAATAATAAAATCGGCACGCATAATTACTCTTGGACGATGACTAATTATAATCGTCGTTTTACCTTGCCGATAATATAGGAGTTTATCTAAAACTTGTGCTTCTAATATTGGGTCAAGAGCGCTAGTAGATTCATCTAAAATTAATATTGGTGGGTCGGTAACAATCGCTCTAGCTAAAGCTAATCTCTGCTTTTGTCCCCCAGAAATATTCACTCCAAATTCACCTAAAACAGTTTGGTAATTATCTGGTAACTCATTAATAAATTCATCAGCGCCCGCAATTTGGCAAGCCTTAACAATTTGTTCAAAAGAAGCGTAAGGATGGCTAAAACTGAAATTATCTAAAATCGAACGACTCCAAAAGTGTGGTTCTTGGGGAACTAAGATTACTTGTTGGCGGATACTAGCTAAAGATAAGTCTTTTTGATTATAAATACCAAAACGAATACTACCTGAATTTAAAGGATATAAACCTGCAATTAATTTTGCCAAAGTACTTTTACCACAGCCAGATTTACCAATTAATGCTGTAACTTGACCGCCGGGAATAGTTATAGAAAAATCTTTTAATAAATCTGTTCTCCCCAGATGATGAAAATTTAAATTATTGCAGGTAATATTAGCATCACCAAGAATTATCGCCCCAGGTTTACTTTGTTCATGTTCATCTTCTGGGGTACTGTCAATAACTTCTGTAATCCTTTGAGTTGCAGTCTGTATGTGAGCAAGTTTATCGATAAAATCAATTACTGTAGTAATTAAGGCGATAAAATTAACATTCATCGCATTAAATGCTAACAGTTGACCAATGCTCAATTCCTTACCAATAACTAAACTACTACCAAACCATAAAATCGCTAGGTTACCTAAACCGGAAACTAAACCAGAAAATACATTATTAATAATTGTAATTTGAATAGTGCTAAATGTAAGATTCGCTAGACTGCCAAAACGGCTTTGAATTTCTTCCCAAGCTTGGGGTGCAGCATTGGCAGTTTTTAAAGTTAGTGCGCCTTTAAATGTTTCGACTAAAACGCCTTGGTTTTCTGCTTCTTTGATGAGAACATTATTTATTTTTCGCCGTAGGGATGGGAGAAATATTACCGTCGAAACACTCATTAATAAAGCAACTAAAACAGCAATAATTAGTAGCTTATAACTGTATAACAGCATAAAACCCAAGGAAACCACAGCAATAAAAGTTTGGCTGGGTAAGCGCAGCACCACTTGAGAAATTAGCTGATTTATTGCTTGAATATCTCGTAAACGGCTGACAATCTCACCGCTACGGCGTGATTCGTAATAAGTTAGGGGTAGGCATAATATTTGTCTACAAAAATCGAGAATTAATCCTAATTCTAAGCGTTGGGCAAAATGGGCAATGAGATTGGACTGGACTAATTTTAAAGTACTGGTAAATATATTCATAGCGACGACACCAATACATACTGTGTTCAGTAGAGAGGTGTCTCCGCGAACTAAGACATCATCTGTAAGAATTTGAATTAAAAATGGAGAAGCTAGGGCGAGGATTCCCATTACTAAGTTAATGACAATCGCCTCAGTTAAAATTAAGCGATAAGGTAAAACACGAGCTAAAAAACTTCCAAAATCGCCAACTTTATCAGAATTTTGCTGATAGAAACGAATTTCATCGGGGATTAATAGCAACATAATCCGGTTTGCCCAACCTGCAATTAATTCTTCTCGGTTGAGGTAGCGAAGGCCAACACCAGGATCTGCAATAATGTATTTTTTACCTTTCTGTCCGTATAAAACTACCCAATGATAGCCTTTCCAGTGAATTATCGCGGGGAGTGGTACTTGATGAAGCTTATCAATTAATTCTGGCGTAGCTCTAACTTGACGGGCGTTAAAACCCAAATTTTCTGCACCGCGTTTTAAGCCTAAAAGTGTAGTACCTAATTGTCCTGTACCTACAGCTTCTCGCACATGGGTAATTGCAAAGGTACGTCCATAATGTTTAGCAATGGTTGCAATACAAGCAGCGCCACAGTCTTCTTCACTATGTTGCAGAACAATTTGATATTTCATCTATTGCTGTTTAAATATTTGAGACTTTATATATAAGAATCCGGTTTGATTATTGGACAAATTTCAGTATTTACATTTAAAAATTAATTAGTAATCATATATTAAATTAATAAAACAAAGTAATCAAAGCCAGAACTTATTATTGAATTAATAAGTTACTGGCTATGTTTAAAATTACCTAGTAAAAATTTACTAGATAAAACTTAGCTATAACCCAAGTAATACTGAGTAATACTGGGTATATAAAAATTAGCAAAATTGTTATACGCTATGATTAAAAAGGTAAAAAAGGATTACCAATTTTGCTTAATATAAAAGCAGTCCTTGCTGGATCGTATTTATCATCTGTTTTGTCTTCAATATTCTCGATGATAGATGTAGCTTTGGCTATTATTTGCTCTGGAGTTGGAGGATTTCCACCACTAATTGCTTCGCCTTGAATATCAGTCAGTTCTTCCCAGGCTTCTGTATTCAGAAATAGTTGCTTTGCTATTTGTTGATTGGACATTTTCTTAACCTCAGATCCGCAGAGATAGGCAATATAGAGTCAAACAAATAAAATAGCAGTATTAAGCGATTTTTATATGTTTTCTCTAATTTTATGCTTTCTATAGCAGAATATGGCAAAAAAATAATGGGATTTTTACTAATGTGTCACTTTGTTATCTGTCTACAAATTATAAAATTTTTATGTAATGTAATACATTTACTAAATAAGTAATTTTTTCTATATAAATTATTTCTAATTTGTGATAAAAATGATTGTTAAAAAGTTGGATTATAAAGCTAATAACTGTATATTAACTGTGCCTGAAAGAGATTTTGATTTTATCACTCAACAAAAAATTGAATCGGGGATTAATTACAAACTTCTTCGCCCTGCTTTACCAAACGATTTTTTACCACCTATTAGTAGTTGGAATACTTATGGCGGATTGGCACTTTTAGGAATTTTTACTGCTACTATTACCCTCTCAAGTATTTTGCAATACAAAGTCATTATTAAAGCTCCTGCTATTGTACGCCCTACGGGAGAATTACGCTTAGTGCAAGCAGCAACGGAAGGTAGTATTAAAAGTATTCCAGTACAGCCTAATCAAGTAGTAAAAAAAGGGGATATCATCGCTAAACTTGATGATTCCCGCTTGCAAACTCGACACCAGCAATTATTAACCAATATCCAACAAGTTAGACTGCAAATATCGCAAATTGATGCACAAATTCGCGCCTTGGATGTTCAGATAGCAGCAGAAAGCGATCGCACTTACCGCGATATTACTTCTGCTAAAGCTGAACTTAGCCGCAGTCAACGAGATTTCCAAGATAGGCAAATTAATTCCACCGCTCAAGCTAAGGAAGCGGAAGCCAATTTACAGCAAGTGCAAAAGGAGCTACAAAAAAGCCAGTTAAAGTTAAAATCGGCTTTAGCAACTCTCAAGTCTAGTGAAGCTGCTTTTAAGTCAGCTAAAGCAAAACGCGATCGCTATCAACCCTTAGCGCAAACTGGTTCTATATCTCAAGATCAATTTCAAGAAGCACAGTTAGCAGTTGAGCAACAAGAACAGCTACTAGCCTCACAGCAAGCTACTGTGGAAGAATACCAACAAGCTATTGAGCAACAACAACAAGCTATAGCAGCTGCCAAAGCTAGACAGCAAGCTATATCAACACAACTCAATCCTAATGATGCCAATATCATCATTTCTCAGGAGAAAATTGCAGCGCAAATCGCCACAGGTAAAGTCAGCTTCGCTAGTTTAAAACGAGAACGAGAACAATTAATTCAGCAAAAACTGGAGATGCAAAAGCAATTCAGCAGTAATTTACAAGAACTGCAGCAGGTAAATAAAGAAATTGCTGATACGGTGATTCGTGCTTCTGCATCTGGGACAATTCAAGAACTGAATTTACGTAACACCTCTCAAGTACTGCGTTCTGGTGATGTGGTGGCGCAAATTTCCCCTAGCGAATCCCCTTTGATTATTAAAGCATGGGTGACATCAGCAGATGTTCCTAAAGTGCAAAAGGGTCAAGAGGTGCAATTGCGGGTTTCTGGTTGTGCTTACACAGATTACGGCACTCTCAAAGGCAAGGTTAGCGCTATTTCACCTGATGCGATGAGCTACAATCCACAGGAAGCTGGAATTTCTGGTAAAACTGGTACTTATGAAGTCACCATACAACCAGAAACTATGGTGTTGGCTGCGGGGATGAAAAAATGTACTGTCCAATCAGGGATGGAAGGTAGAGCAGATATTATTTCTGCTGAGGAAACAGTGTTGAAGTTTATGCTCAAAAAAGCAAGATTGATGGCGGATTTGTAAGTATACGCGAGTTAAATATATAGGCTGGGTAATACAGTCTAAAAAAGATGATTTAACCGCCAAGAACGCCAAGTGCGCCAAGAAATAAGTAGGGAAGTGGAGGGAATTTATTTAAGAGCGATCGCTCCCAAACCTGAAAAAGTTTTAAAATCTATGCTGTATAAGTAATTACCAGCTAAATATGAAACTTATCGCCAAGGGTTGCTGGATTGTTGTGCAGGTGTTAACAACAGTAGCTTTAGCTACACCTGTAATGGCAGAAATTGTCAAGATTAATCTGCTACAACTCAATGATATTTACGAAATTACGCCTGTAGAAGGGGGAACTCGTGGGGGTTTGGCGCGGGTGGCTACCCTAAGACAACAACTTTATCAAAGTAACCCGCGTACATATACGGTGTTAGCTGGTGATTTTCTTAGCCCTTCAGCTTTAGGAACTGCTAAAATTAATGGTACACCGCTAGCCGGTCAGCAAATGGTAGGGGTGATGAATGCTGTTGGCTTTGACTATGTGACTTTTGGTAATCATGAATTTGATTTACCAGAAAAGCTGTTTTACCAACGTTTGCAAGAATCGCGCTTTCGTTGGGTTTCTAGTAATGTATCAAATAGTCAAGGGCAACCGTTTAAAGGTGTATCTCGCTCAATAATATTTAATGTCAAAGGCGATCGCGGTGCTATCGTCACGGTAGGGTTAATCGGTTTGACTATCAATAGTAACCCGGCTAATTACGTCAGTTATACCGATCCGATTGAGACAGCGAAGCAGCAAGTTAAAGCGCTGAAGGGAAAAGTTGATATTATCGTGGCGCTTACTCATCTTTCTATAGAAAGCGATCGCCTATTAGCAGAAACTGTACCAGAAATTGATATTATTCTTGGCGGTCATGAGCATGAAAATATTCAGCAATGGCGAGGTAGAGATTTTACGCCAATTTTTAAAGCTGATGCGAATGCGCGTACAGTTTACCTACATCAATTAAGTTACGATACTATTAAAAAAAATCTGCAAATTAATTCTCAACTTATACCTATTACCGAAAAAATTACCGAAGAACCGAAAACAGCTACAGTAGTTAAGAATTGGGTAGAAAAAGGTTATAAAGCATTTCGCGCTAATGGTTTTGAACCTAATCAAGAAATCGCTAGATTATCATTTGCTTTAGATGGGTTAGAATCTAGCGTTCGCAATAAATCTACTAAGTTAACAGATTTAATTGCTGCGGCGATGTTAAAGGAAGTTCCAGAAGCAGATTTAGCTATATTTAATGGTGGTTCAATTCGCATTGATGATATTATTCCCCCTGGCGTAATTACCCAATATGATGTCATTCGTATTTTACCTTTTGGTGGTAAAGTTGTGACAATAGAGATAAATGGTGCCCTATTACAAAGAGTATTAGAGCAGGGAAAAGCTAATAAAGGTAATGGTGGCTATTTACAGACAGCCAAAGTTACTCAAGACTCAAACTCTGGAAATTGGTTAATTAATGGTCAAATTCTAGATGCTAACAAAACTTACAAAGTCGCGACTACAGAATTTTTAATTAGTGGTAAAGAAAAAGGATTAGATTTTTTAAATTTACAACAACCAGGAATAAAGTTAATTGCAGAAAAACGCGATATTCGGTTTACAGTAATTGAGCAATTAAAAAGCCAAGCTAATAACTAATAATTCGTAATCAAGCCTGCCTTTGCAGGCTTTGTTATTATAGCAATACCCTTATAGGGTATTGCATCAACATCGGGACTATATCTCATTAAACAGGCTATTTTTGTAAATTTTTTATTTCTTTTTGAGCATCTTGATAACTACTTGTTTGTCCTCGCTGTTTAAAGATTTTGGCTGCTTGTTGAAAATCAGCGATCGCGCCTTTTTTATCGCCGTTTTTAACCCGCACCAAACCGCGATTGTAGTAAGCTAAAGCATAATTCGGTCTAACTGCGATCGCTTTAGTGTAATCTGCAATTGCTGCTTTTTTATTGCCGCTTTCTAAATGTGCATTTCCCCGGTTATTATAAGCTGTGCCATTTTTTGGATTCAGCTTAATTGCTTCATTATAATCGGCAATGGCACCTTGATAATTGCCGAGAGAAAAGCGGTGCATTCCTCGATGTAAATAAGCTAGAGACGATTTAGGATCTAATTCTAGTGCCTTATTGAAATCTTCAGTTGCTTCGAGATTCTTCCCCAATTCACTATAAATATCTCCCCGATTCAGATAAGCTTCTATATATTTGGGATTTAGCTCAATTGCACTGTTGTAATCTTTCAGCGCTAACTCTCTATCGTTATTCGCAAAATGTGTTAAACCCCTTTGAAAAAAAGCTTGAGCATCATGGGGATTCATCTCAATTGTGGTATCAAAATCTTGAATTGCTACTTGCGTTTGTCCTAAACGACGGCGTAAAATACCCCGTTGTAAATAAGCGCCGCTATAGTTGGGTTGTAAGGCGATCGCTTTATTAAAATCTACCATTGCTTTTCGCGGATCTTTTAGCTCTACATAAGCTAGACCCCGTCCATAATAAGTATAGGGGTTTTTAGGCTTGAGTTGAATTGCTTTGCTATAATCGGCGATCGCTTCTTTATATTTACCTAATTGATAATAGGAAAACCCTCGGTCATAATAAGCATTATCATCTTTTGGATTAAGCTGAATTGCTTTACTCGCATCTAATTGGGCTTTTTGATAATCTTTTAATTGATAAAAAGCATCACTGCGCGCATTATAAGTTTTAGCATCTTTAGGATTAATTTCCAGTGCTTGTGTAAAGTCTTTTATTGCTCCTTGATAGTCATTTGTGTCATACTTTTCTACTCCCTGCAAATATAATAACTTAGCATCGCCTACCGGTTTTGGCGTGAAAAAAAACCAGGCTGCTGTACCCAGAGCGAGAAAACCAGCAATTCCTGTGAGTAATAACCAAGGTTTTTGCAGTTTCTGTTTTTCTTGTTTGGGTTCTTCTTGAGCTTCTTGAGCATCATTTATCTGTTTGAGGTCATCTATCACCTCATTAGCTGATTGATAACGTTTGCGATAATCAAAACGTATCATTTTATCAATAATTTTTGCGAGTTCTTGATTAATTTGCGGCATGTTATTACGCCAAATAATTTCACCAGTGAGTACATTTTTGTTGCCGATCAATATAGTTAATTCATCTTCTGTCAATCCCTGTAATGCAGCGATCGCCATGATTCCTAAAGCATATATATCGCTATTATATTGTGGATTACCTTGTAATTGTTCTATGGGTATATATTCAAGGTTACCCATAGTTGTAGTCACAATTTCTCTAGGAGAACTAAAGTCAATTAACACTAATTTATTATCTGCATCCCGCCGAATAATATTTGACGGTTGAATATCTTGGTGAATTACCTCATAACTATGAATAAAGGCTAAAATTTCTAATAATTCTAATAATAAGTTAATAACTTGCTCTTCCTCTAAAGGTATTCCTAGCAAAATTTCCTCAGTTAAAGGATTACCAGGAATGAATTCTTGCACTAAATAGAATTCTTCCTTTTCTTCAAAATAAGTCGCTACTTTTTGCAGTTGATTATGTGCGTGAGTCAGTTTTTCTAAAGTTTCTGCTTCACCTATAAATAAGCGCCGCAATATATTTAACTCTTGAGGATTATTATTAGCAGGGCGTAGTTGCTTTAAGATAAATTGACTTTCGGGAAGATTACTATCTTCAACCAAATAGGTTTGAGTCAATTCCTCCGCACTCAGCACTGCTACAATTCGGTATCGTGTATCTAGAAGGTAACTATTCATGAAAACAAATCATAGTTGTATCCAGAATTATCTGATTATAGCTTGTGTATAAATACTGGCTAAAATTATGCAAAATTATTTGTATAGATAAAAACATAAAATACCCTAGTATTAGTTGATTTATACAAGAGATTCTCAAAAAATTCAAGTGTAATTCAGCCAACCAAACTCACCGATAGCGTGTTACGAAATGTAATATGAATTTTCTCAAAGATAGTGAATAAATTAATATTGAGATTATAGAGAATTAATATCAATTAGCTCTAAATACTGAGAACAAAACAACTAATACCATTTACAGCGAATTGCAAGTTGGTGAGGTACAGATAATTGTTGAATGTAGGGGCATTGGCACTGCCATGCCCCGAAGCGCGTACCTCGTTTACCTGAAATTATAGATGATAGAAAAACAGATGTAAGGGCGAATTTCTCATCCCTACAAATTCTTGTATAGATATCTGCGTTAGCGATCGCATTTTCCATCGATAAAAATCTAACCCTGATTGAATTACAGCAATTTTTAGGTAAATAGACAACACTGTAGGGGCACGGCACCAGTAAGATTATTGTATATACGAGAAGATTGTAGATGCCGTGCCCCTACTACGATTGTGGTTCAAATGCATGAAAACTGCTGTAAAAAGGGCGTACAGCATCGATGTACAGCCCTGGCGTTACCTGCATTCTGCAATAAATCTAAGCGGGAACGACAAATTTCTCGCTACCAGCCAGCCCAAAAGCTTCATGAATCACTTGCAGAGCCTTACTACCTTGTTCTTGCGCGACAACACAGCTAATTTTGATTTCCGAGGTAGCGATCATTTGAATGTTAATTTGATGTTGCGATAGCGCCTCAAACATTTTCGCCGCCACGCCAGGATGTCCTATCATTCCAGAACCGACGATACTGACTTTGGCGATCGCACTATCGAGTACAACTTCACCCCAGCCTAACTCTGTACCCGCTTGCGCTAGCATTTTTTGGGCATTTTCCCCATCCATCCGCGCCACAGTAAAAGCAATATCGCGCCGGGGAATCCCATCAACTATCCGACAGCGTTGGGATTGAATAATCATATCCACACTAATGTTGTGCTGCGCCAATAAGCCAAATATTTTCGCCGCCATTCCAGGGCGATCGGGTATTTGCCGAATCGCCAGCCTAACTTGGTTCATATCCAAAGCCACGCCACGAACCGCAGGAGAGGGAGAAGTTTCTCCTATCCGTCCCCCTTGTCCTCCTTGTCCCCCTTGTCCCCCTTGTCCCCCTTGTCCCCCAATCCCCTCATTCTCTGCTATTTCAAAAGTACTGCGCAACGCTGCCACAGCGCGATCGCATTCTTCTGCCCCCACAACGCAACTCACTTTGACTTCGCTGGTGGAAATCATGTGAATGTTCACCCCAGCTTCGGCTAAGGTAGCGAACATCTGCGCCGCTACACCGGGACGCCCAATCATTCCTGCGCCAGAAATGCTGACTTTGGCGATATTTTGCTCTACCATCACTTCCGCTTCTTCTGCTGGCGCGTGGGGGTGACTGCGCAGTGCAGGAGCGATCGCCGCCGCTACTGCTTCTGCCCGCTTTAATATTGGTGTTGTCACTGTAAAGGCAATGTCATTACTATTACCTTCATGAATCGATTGGATAATTAAATCTACATCTACATTTTGACGAGCGATTTCTCCAAATAACCTAGCAGCAACCCCTGGTTTATCGGGTACGCGCAACAAAGCTACTCGCGCTTGATTAGTATCAAATTCTACACCATCTACAGCTTTAGCGATTTCTAAATTGACGAGCGATCGCCCTTGAGGTTTAGGTGATGTTACCCAAGTCCCCGGATCGTCAGTCCAGCTCGATCTAACTACGAGGGGAACGCCATAATTCCGGGCAATTTCCACCGCACGGGGATGGAGAACTTTAGCGCCCAAACTCGCCAGTTCTAGCATTTCATCGCTGGTGATTTCCGCCATCAATTGAGCTTCGGGAACCAAACGCGGATCTGTAGTTAAAATCCCCGGCACATCTGTATAAATTTCACAAAAATCTGCCCCTAATGCCGCAGCTAAGGCTACTGCTGAGGTATCCGAACCACCTCTACCCAAAGTCGTAATTTCTAATTCTTCGCTGCTGCTGATACCTTGAAACCCAGCTACCACAACGACTTTACCTTGATTGAGACAACGCTCCAGGCGATCGGTTTGAATGTGTAAAATCCGGGCGCGGGTGTGTTCAGCTTCGGTAACAATGCCTACCTGCGCTCCAGTCATGGAAATTGCTGGCTGTCCAATTTCCTGCAACGCCATACTTAACAAAGCAATGGTTACCTGTTCCCCAGTTGAAAGCAGCATATCCATCTCGCGGCGGCTAGGATTAGCAGAGATAGCATTAGCCAACTTCACCAACCCATCAGTGGTTTTACCCATTGCGGAAACTACCACTACCAAAGAGTTTCCGGCTGTAACAGTCTGATAAACCCTTTGGGCTACAGATTGAATGCGTTCTACCGAACCAACAGAAGTACCACCGTATTTTTGAACTATGAGCGACATAAATTTTTCTTAATCAATTTGCTGCTTTCTTCAAAGCCGCCGCCGATATGGGAAGCCTGTAAAGCATTTCCAGTTATTTAGTTTACAGAATCTTGTGCGCACTTTGACAGAGTCTAGGATATATGTTAGCGATTTTTCACATCACAAACCCTTGTCGTGATTTATATATGGTATTTTAATATTCCCTGGTTGGTGGAGGTCGTTCTCGATGCTGGGAAATAAGGAGTAAGGCTTTGGCAATCCTCGCTAACCGAAGCTTATCAAGAAATATTCCATACCCAATGCCCCATACCCTCCCAAAACCATTATCTACCCTCCGGTACTTAGCGCATACTGACAATTTCATCTTTACTTAATTACGTATCCCTTAAATCACTAATTGACAACACAAAAGTGAAAAGGTGAAATAGTTAGTACTCATATAGCAATTTAGTGGAGAAAAAATAGTTAATATGAGCCTTAAGGGCTAAATGGCACTAATTTTTCCCTCATTCGTCCCGATTCTTTGGCTAACAGCCGTTACCAATAAGTACAGCTACATGAAACCATAGGATGCAAACCACATGAGTTCAAAAATCAACAAAGTATCAAAACAGTCTGGGGTAATTCCCTATAGAGTGCAAGATGGCAAAATTGAGGTACTGTTAATTACCAGCCGCGATCGCCGTAAATGGGTAATGCCAAAAGGCGATATTCCCAATGGGATGAGTCCGCCAGATTCCGCCGCTAAAGAAGCTTGGGAAGAGGCTGGCGTTATTGGGACGGTTAGCGATCGCAAAATTGGTACCTATAAATATCGTAAACGTGGTAAAAATTACCGCGTTAATATGTATTTATTACCAGTAGAAATATTGTGTGAAGATTACCCAGAAGCAGGGCACAGACAACGGCAATGGGTAGATATATCTCATGCGATGAACTGGATTAAAATTACTTCTCTGAAACGGATTCTCAAGGAATTTCCTGCTAATGAATTAATCTGTTGATCTAGAGAAATATTGAAAGATTTAAGGTATGTAGATTTTGATTGCCCGATAAATTCAGATTTTTACGTTTGAATAAATGATTTTACACTGTCAAATTCAATTTAGGTTCAATGTAGTTAGGGTGGGCATAGTTCACCCTAACCTAATAATACCAATTCAAGATGAAGACGCATATAATCGAGCCTGCTTTTGCAGGCTTTGTAATTATAGCCCCACCCTTGAGGGTGAGGGCGTTAATGTGCTTTGTTAATGTTGAATTTTAAATTAGTATTACTTTGTATTCATCACCACAATTTCCCCTTTTTTATTAATCTTCACTTGATTTTCGGGAAAAGCTTTTTTATTTAAATAACGCAGCAATCCGACAGTCCGAAAACGCTGATCGATTCTCGGTATACCTTGACGATCTAAATGCACGGGAATAATTTTACCGCCGACTAAATCTCCTTGGGAATTGAGTTTCGCTTCTAAAATCATCGAGTAACCAGTTTCAGCTGCTGTAGACAAAGTTTTGTAGCCTAAAAAGTTACCCAAAGAATAGGCGATGAGTTTTCCTTTATAAATTTCTATAGCTCTAGGAACGTGAGGCCCGTGTCCGATAACTAAATCTGCGCCTGTATCAATCATTGTCCTAGCAAACTGCATCGAATTACCGCGATTTTCGCCATAGAAAAACTCGGTTTCATCTTTGATATGTAACGCACCTGTACCTTCAGCACCTGCTTGCATAGAGACAATCACAATATTGGCATTATTTTTTGCTTCTAATACCAGAGCTTTAGCTGCTGCTAAATCGTGAACGGAATTGTACATATTATATGTAGTAAATCCGATCATTGCTACCGGGATATTATTAGCTTGTGAATAGAGAATTTGATTTTTATGTCCTAAAGTTTCAATTCCTACAGCGTTGAGATTTTTCACCGTATCGCGAAAGCCTAAAGGGCCAAAATCCATTGCATGATTGTTAGCTAAATTGAAAACATCAAAGCCAACATCTGCAAATAACTGTGCATAACTAGGTGGAGAGCGAAAGGCAAAAATTTGTCCTTGGCTCATATCTTTAGAACTATAGGGATAGGTAGTTAAACTACTTTCAAAATTCCCAAATAAAATGTCAGCGCCTTGTAGATAACCTCTTACAGATTTGGGAATTAATTCATCGCGAAATTTTGGCAATCTGTAGTTAGGAAAATTTGTACCCGGAATTACATCTCCGACAGCTTTAATCGTGATGGTATCTCCAGGTACTTCTTGATTTTCAGGAATAGCAAAGGGAAATGGTAAATTTTCCGCAGGTGTGGTAGCAGCATTCGAGCGTTGTATCTGCCCAAACCGGATGATAATTCCGATACTCATACCTAAACAAAAACAAAAACTGATAAACCCGACTGAGAATAAGCGTCCCAGCTTATGATTAACCATTGTTTACTCCTCACATAATGGCAACAGTTTATCCTAATAATTTAGATTTCTGGTATAGTTTCTCACCCATTTTTCGGGAAATTTCACAGCAAAAATTAACTTAACACTCACAGCTATTTTTGGGGTCAAGTTTCTAGATAAGCTAATCTGCTTTTAAGTTGCACAATCCATTGTGAAGGCTATTGACTGTTGACGGTTGACTGTTGACTGTTGACGGTTGACTGTTGACAGTCCTTGCAATTTAGATTTGCATTAGCTTATGTCGGGTTTGTTTATGTATTATCAGCTTTGACTGGCAGAGAAATGATAAATTCTGCCCCTTGTTCCGGGGTTGATTCTACAGAGATAGTTCCCTGATGTCTTTGAACTATAATTTGCCAAGCGATCGCTAATCCTAAACCCGTACCTTTACCTACGGTTTTGGTAGTAAATAGATGCTCAAAGATCCGGTTTTTGACTGCTTCACTCATCCCAATACCGTTATCTTTAATGCGAATGATCGCATGGGGGGTAGAAAAAGTGTCTCCAGCTGGTACGAGTTCTGTGTTAATGATAATTTGCGGGAAATGGGGACGAAACTTACCTTGTCTGCGTTGTTGATTCAATTCCTCTATACTATCAATAGCATTAGCCAAAATATTCATAAACACTTGATTGAGTTGTCCGGGGAAACATTCCACCGCAGGTAAATTGCCAAAGTTTCTCATCGCATCAATGGCGGGACGGTGTTCGTTAGCTTTGAGGCGATGTTTAAGAATTAAGATGGTGCTGTTAATGCCTTCGTGAATATTAAAGGGAATTTTATAATCTTGGTCGGCGCGGGAAAAGGTGCGCAGACTGTTACTAATACTGCGAATGCGATCGATACCCAGTTTCATCGAGTCTATGAGTTTGGGTAAATCTTCACGGATATATTCTAAGTCGATGGCTTCAGCTTCATCGAGAATTTCTTGACCGGGATCGGGAAACTGTTGCTGATATAAATCTAGTAAGCCTAACAAATCTTGAATATAATTTTTTGCAGGTTGTAAGTTACCGACTAAGAACCCCACAGGATTATTAATTTCATGGGCGACACCAGCAACCAGATTACCTAAAGCAGACATTTTTTCATTCTGAATTAATTGTAATTGGGTTTGTTGCAAGTCTTGCATAGCTGCTTCTAACTCTTGGGCTTTTTGTTGGGCTTGAGCTTCTGCAAATTGGCGATGGCTAATATCAATAACAATTCCATCCCAAATAATCGAGCCATCTTTTTGCGGTTGCGGTTGCGCTACAGATTGAATCCATTTGAGCTTTCCTGAAGGGGTGATAATTCGCCATTCATGTTTAAATTGAGTTAAATTTGCGGCAGATTGGCTAATTAACTCTCCCACTTGTGTCATATCCTCAGGATGATTACAGGAGTAAAGATTATACTTCCCGGCTATGACTTCATCGGGTGGTAGTTCATAAAGTTCCGCGCAACCACAACTGACATAGGGTGTAGAGTTTGTACCGTCAGGAGATAACCGGAATTGGTAAATCATCCCAGGAATGTTATTAGCTAAATTCTGAAACCGGGTATCGCTGGCTTGTAATTCCTCTAAATATAACTCTAATTGTCGGCTGTAAATTTGCGATCGCTGGTAAAGGCGAGCATTTTCTAAGGAAATCGCGGCTTGGGTACAGAGGAGATTCAAGATTTCGACGCGATCGCTCGTAAATGCTCCCGTAATTAAATTATTTTCTAGATACAAAATCCCCAATAGTTTACCTTGATGCATAATTGGGGTACATAAAATACTCTTAGGTTGCTGATGCAAAATATAGGGATCGGCTGTTAGCCCAAAATTATCAGTAGCATCAATTAATACTAAAGGTTGTAGGGTTCTTTTTACTGAATTAATTAATAAAATCGGCAGTTCTTGACTTCTTTCTAAAGGCAGGGATTGTAAGACTAGAGGTTTTTCTCCTATAGTAATAGTTGCCTCTATGACTAACCTATCTTCTTTTTGTAAGAGTAAAGCACATTTATCTGCGCCGGCATTTTCTAGAACTACTTGCAGCAGGGTAGCTAATAATTTATCAAGATGAATTTCGCTAGATATCATTTGAAAAGATTGCAGTACAGTAGCTAAATCTAAGGCTGCACATAGACTATTACTGCTAGATTGAGAATTTTGACTAGGGCTATCATGCTCAGTTATCAGATTATCCACAACTGGGATAGTTAATTCTGAGGAAAAATTCAGCGTTTCTGATTGTAATATCGGCTTTAAATAAGCAGCATAGCATTGTTCTAATTGTTGAATTTTTGCCTTTGCTCCCCAACGGGCATAGCAATAGTAGGCGTTAATCATATAGTCTTGAACTAGGCTATTTTTTCCCCAATCTAAAGCAAATTTTGCGGCTAATTCGTTAGCTAAACCTTCTTCATGGGGGTATTGATTAACTTTGGCTGTGGTAATTGCCAAATCATAAAATTCCAAGGCGGCAGCTTTATTATTCAGTAAGCGATATCGTTCTGCTTCTACTAAATAAAATCTATGTAGATGATTAGCTGGGGCATGTTCTCCCCAATTCCTTAGCTGTTGTTGGTTGCTAGTAACTCGCTGTAAAATCTGTTGTTGCTCATCTGGATTAACTTGTGGATAAATTGCCAGATGGGCTAAAGAATCATAGGTGTAAAAGCTAGGAACGATAAATAATCCAGTGGCGGCTTCTAAGTAATCTGCTGTAGCGATCGCGGCGCTAATGGCTAAATCAAACTCTCCAAATAAATAACTGAGAAACAGTTGGTTGCTATGAAAATAGCACAAAGCTGTTTTATCTTTGCCTAGTTGGAGAATGGGTAGCATTTGTTCTTGATTAAAGGCTTTACCCAGTAACTGCCAAGGTGCTGCTGTCTGCTCTAATAAATTTACGATTCCTTGTTGAAAAATGGCAATTTGATTTACCAGTGCGGCTTGCTTGCTGAGATTTAACTGAGCGATAAAAGTCCCAGTTTCTTGATGGAGATCGGTTAAATTTTCTCCAGCTAACCAGGAATGCATCACATAAGCGATCGCACAAATACCCGCCCAAAGTAAATCTCCTGTGTCTAGTCCGCTTTGGTAGCCTTCTGTTAACAAAGATAAGCTGTTTCTCACCGGTTCTTGCCAATGCAAGGTTCCTAGACTCACTTCTCCATAGGTTTTGGCGATTTGTTCGGCGGCGGGAAACTTTTCTAGGAGTTTCAGCGCTAACTGGCCAAATTGGTAGCCAGAATGAATATCTCCTTGTAACCCACATAACAACTGTCCGTAGCAGCCATAGCCATAGCTAGAGGTGGGAGTATTGCCATATTCCACAGATAAGTTAACTTGCGCCAAAATAATTAAGGGAAATAATGCCGGTACTGCAACATAAGCAGAAGATGAGACAGCCGCCAGAATGCGCATGGCGGCTAATTTTTCCGGGTTGGTCATTGGCGCTAAATTAACTAAATCTAGCGGTTGCCTCTGGGCTAAAATCGATGAAGTTTGGGCAAATTTTTGAACAATATCTGATTCACCAGGCTGTTCGGGAAAAGCGATCCCTAAGGGTTGGAGGAACTTCAGCGCCATCTCCACTGCTTTAATTGGTTGGTGCTGTGCTTGTGCTGCTTGAATTTGAATTTCGGTAATTTTGACTGTATCTAAGTGGCTACGAGCATTTTCTCCAATCACTACGGCCAAGTTCGCCATTTGCTCTAAATTACCACTTAAATAAGCGGCTTCGTGGGCAGCTGCGTACATTTCTAGGGTAAGTTGATATTGGGTTTGCCAGCTATCTTCTGGTAGTAAATTAATCCCTGTGGTGAAATATTCTAAGGCGGCGGTGTGGGCTGTGGCGCTTTTGGCCTGATATCCGGCTTGAAGATTGAGTCGCGCTAGTTGATGTTTTTGGCTAGGCTCGCAAATTAAATTTTTACCGATATTTAATTGATTGACAATTGGGAAGAGTTTTTCCCTGGCTTCGGTTATGTGAGTGCGATCTAGCAGTAGTTGTCCAATTTTCAGGTGAGTAGCCGGTCTTTCTGTCTCTGGAATTAAAGCATATGCCGCCTGTTGGACGCGATCGTGTAAAAATTTGTACTGAGGTAAGGGGTGAGGTATCAGGGGTAATTGACAAATAGTATTTTCACAGTCGGGATCGACAAAAAATTTGCAAACTTCGTTAACAGCGAGAATTAATCCGGCTTGTATGGCTTTCCATAAGTCAGAGACTGTCTCTAGCTGAGATTTTTCGTAAACAATCGCCAAGGTGGCAATATCAAAAACGTGACCCATACTAGCTGCGAGTTGCAAAACTCTTTGGGTAGGGATGGGTAATTTCTGAATTTGCTGCACCATAAATTCCACCACATTATCTGTGAGGGCGAGGGCGCGAATTTGTGGTAAATTGCCTTGCCAGTAACCAGTATTTTTATTAAAACTAATACATTCTTCTGCGTATAATAACTGAAGAAATTGCTGGGTAAAAAACGGATTGCCGTTGGTTTTTTGATAGACTAATTCGGCTAAGGGTGCGGCTTTTTCTGGGGGACAGCTGAGGGTGTCTGCAATTAGCTGATTAATATCGCTGAGTTTCAGGGGATTAAGGCTGATAGTCTGGACGATCGCTGTGGTTTTATTAATTTTATCCAGCATTAACATCAGCGAATGAATGGAAGAGACTTCGTTATCGCGGTAAGCCCCGATGAGTAAAAGATAACCTGTATCTGCTGCGCTGATTAATAGTTGCATCAATCGCAGCGAAGCTGAATCCGCCCATTGCAAATCATCTAAGAAAATAACTAAAGGATGCTGGGGATGAGTAAAAACTTGAATAAATTTTTGTAATAGAAGATAAAATCGATTTTGCGCTGCGGTTCCCGATAGTTCTGGTACTGGGGGTTGTTGACCAATAATCAATTCTAGTTCGGGAATTACCTCGATGATTACTTGGCCGCGATCGCCCACAGCCTCGGTAATTTTCCGCTTCCACTGTTCTAGACGCAGATCTGATTCTGCTAGCAGTTGTCGCATTAAGTCGCGTAATGCTTGGACAAATGCCGAAAAGGGAATGTTACGATGAAATTGCTCAAATTTACCTTGGATGAAGTAACCCCTTTGTCTGACAATGGGCTTGTGGATTTCATGGACAACGGCTGTTTTACCGATTCCCGACATCCCCGCAATCAAAATTAATTCGCTGTGCGGATGGTTACTATGAAATACGCGATCGAATGCATCTAGTAAAGTTTGGACTTCAGCGTGACGACCATAGAGTTTTTCTGGTATCGAAAAGCGATCGCTCACATCGAGTTTACCAATGGCAAATGGGGCAATGTTTCCTGTCTGTTGCCATTGCGTTAAACAAATTTGCAGGTCTTGTTTTAATCCTAATGCAGTCTGATAGCGGTCTTCAGCATTTTTCGCCAGCAATTTCCAGATAATATCTGCTACTGGTTGGGGAATGGCTTCAATTTTATACTGGGAATCGGGGGCACAGTTAGGCCAATCTTGTGGCGGATTTATCGCTGAATTTACCTTTTCCCAGCGAATTTTAAATTGTTCTAAAGGTGCGGGTTGTTTGGCTAAATGACAGTGAATCAACTCCATGGGATCGGCTGTTATAAAAGGAGGTTGGCCTGTCAGCAGTTCAAAAAAAGTAATTCCCAAGGAATAAAAATCACTGCGATAGTCAATTCCCCGGTTCATCCTTCCTGTTTGTTCTGGAGAAATGTAAGTCAGGGTTCCTTCCAGCAGGTTCGGGTTTTTAATCTTTTGACTTTCTCTGGGTAGTAAAGAAGCGATACTAAAGTCTATGAGTTTAACTTCTTTGGTTTGGGGATTGATGAGAATATTATCTGGTTTAATATCTTTGTGAATTATCCGCTTTTGGTGAATTTGTTGGAGAATCTCGGTGATTTGCACAGCGATCGCTAAAAATTCACTGAGTTCTAAAGGCTGGATTTTCGTATATTCCCGCAGGGAAATTCCGCCAAAGTCTTCCATCACTAATGCATAGCTATGGTCGTATGCTTCTAAACTGTAATGGCGAACGACTCCCGGAAAATCAAGGGTTTTGGCAATTTTGTACTGGTTGCAAAACTGCAACATTTCCCCAAAAGTTGGATAATCAGATTTGAGACATTTGATAATTACAGGTTGTTGGTCTGTCTCTCGAATACCACGATAGACAATAGTTGTCGAACTAACGTGCAATTCTTCGACAACTTGATATCCTAAAATCTTGCATCCGAAATCCAGCCCCAATCTCATATTGTACTTACCTCATCTGCAAAATTACTTTTGCTTAATGGTTTTAATAATATTAGTATGCCCATGAGTTAGCTTTTTCTAACTTGAGAAGCCAGTAATACATCAGTTGAGCAGCTTAACAAGATCTCAATAAACCAGCCCCTACTGTTAACGGTCAATCAATTTTGGATTTTGGATTTACGATTTTGGATTGACTGCACCGATTCCGGGATGCAGCTTGGGGATTTTAAATTGACGATTTTGGATTTGTTCCACCCACGGCTGTGCATGAACCGAAATAATCTAAAATCTAAAATCTAAAATTGGCGCGGTCAACTGTCAACAGATCTCACGATGGATTGTGCAACTTAAAAGCAGAATAGCTTAACTCTATTAATAGGCTGTTTTCTTAATTGATTACAAAATTTTTTGCTAATTATAACAGTCGAATTTATTTAGAGGTGAAGATAACAGATTTATTTCCAATTCTCTTAATTATGATGACATCATACTATAGCAATTCTAAATAATTTGTGAAAGATTACATAAATGATTGTTAACTGTTAACTGTTAACCGTTGACAGTCAACAGTCACCAGTCAACAGCCAACACCGATATTTCTCACAACTGAAATAGGATTGCTATAGAGAATTTCTCAATTAATTCCTTCCTCGCTTCTTAGAGGCATATCTATATAGCGATAAATGAGATAAAGGAGATAAAAAATATTTAATTATGTATTTATCATGCTTGATATTTAGTAATCAAAAATCAAATTTCTCTTTGTTTCTAGTACCTGTAATAAAATTTACAAAATTTAGCCAAACTGGCAGCTATATATTGTAGCTAAAGAATACAATCTGCTTTAGCGAACTCATCTGTAAATTGGTATGGCAAAAAAAAATCATAAAAAATCATAAAAAATCTGGTTTAAACAAAAAAACAATTTAATTAACTAAAAAGGATTTAAAATCAGCTTTATTATGCTAATTTACTGGTTAATTTTGAGATAATCTTCTTTATTTCCTAGAGCTTGTAGGAGCTACAGAATTGACGTTTGAGCAAGCAATGCTGGTATTAGATCTAGTATTACAGCAGAAGCATTTAAGTAATATTCAAGAGCTAGTACTTCGTCAATCTTGGGAAGGATATACTTATGCACAGATTGCCGAAAGATCTGGTTATGATGATGATTATATCCGCGATGTAGGATATAGATTATGGCAGACACTCTCAAGGGCATTAGGGGAAAATGTCAATAAAAGTAATATTAAATCTGTCTTAAGAAGACGTTATGTAAATCTGCAACCAGCAGAAGTATCAGTTCCGACTCTCATAGAGAATCCCGTGGGAGAAAAACAGCCAAAAACCTCACTGCAACAAGATTGGGGCGAAGCAATAGATGTGTCTGTGTTTTATGGACGCATGACAGAACAAAGCAAACTGCAACAATGGATTGTCAACGATCGATGTCGGTTGCTGGCTTTATTAGGAATGGGTGGAATTGGGAAAACAGCTTTGTCTGTCAAGTTAGCACAACAACTGCAAGATAATTTTGATTACGTGATTTGGCGTAGTTTGCGGAATGCGCCACCAATTGTGGAATTGCTCAAAGACATCATTGCTTTTGTTTCTGAAGGAGAAGCTGTCAATCTCCCAGAAACTGTAGAAGCGCAAATTTCCGGCTTAATGAATTATCTGGCGGCTCAACGCTGTTTAATCGTCCTGGATAATGTGGAGTCGGTGTTAGCGACTGGAACCAGATCCGGACGCTATCGTTTGGGATATGAAGGATACGGACAACTTTTGCGCCGGCTGGGAGATGAACGCCATCAAAGTTGCTTGCTGATTACCAGTCGGGAAAAACCCATTGGCTTTACCGCCAGAGAAGGAGATAATTTACCAGTGCGATCGCTCCAATTAACAGGTTTACCCGAAGCCGAAGCTAGGCAAATCCTCCTCACCAAAGGACTGCTAAATTCCCCAGATGAATTTGATAATTTAATTCAGCGCTATACAGGTAATCCTCTCGCCTTAAAAATCGTCGCTACTACAATCCAGCGACTATTTGGTGGCAATATTCAGGCATTTTTAGCCCAAGGAACTATTGTTTTTGGGGATATCTGGCAAATTTTAGACCAACAATTTAGTCGCTTGGCGGTGAACGAACAGCAACTGATGTACTGGTTAGCAATTAAACGGGAATGGGTAACCATCCCCGAATTAGAAGCAGACATTATCCCTCAAATATCCAAGCGAGAATTATTAGAAGCACTCTTATCTTTGCAGGGGCGATCGCTTATTGAACAGCAATCGGGTAGTTATACGCAACAACCTGTAGTCATGGAATACATGACCGATAAATTAATTAAACAAGTTTGTCAAGAAATTATCAGCGGTGAAATTAACCTCTATAATACCTACGCTTTAATGGAAGCAACAGCGAAGGATTATGTGAGTGAGAGTCAAAAACGGGTGATTTTAGCACCGATATTAAACAGTCTCAATATTATCTGGAACAATCCCGCCACTATTACCAGAAGATTGCAAGAAATTATTTCTCTACTGCGCAGTAAATTTGCCGCCATACCAGGATATGCAGCAGGAAATACAATTAACCTCCTGCGTCAACTCAATGTTGATTTCACTGGCTGGGATTTTTCCGGTTTAACCATTTGGCAAGCTTGTTTGCAAAACATCAACTTGTATCAGGTAAACTTTCGCAATAGCGATCTGAGAAAATCTAATTTTCATCAGGCTTTGGTGAATATTCTCACCGTCCAATTCAGTCCTGATGGTCAAGTTTTGGTCACAGGCGATGCTAATGGTAGTGTCAGGTTGTGGAATATTGCAGATGGACAACAACTACAACATCTAGAAGGACATACAGGCTGGGTTTGGCAAGCTAACTTTAGCCAAGATGGGCAAACTCTCGCCAGTTGTTGTGAAAATGGCATAATTAAACTCTGGGATGTGAATACAGGGCAATGTTTGCACAGCTATCATCAAGAAAGCATTCGCAGTTGGTTATCTAGCTTTAGCCCAGATAATAAAATTTTAGCCAGTACTAGCCGAGAACAGACTATTAAATTCTGGGATATCCACAGGGGAGAATGTATCAAAACTTTCTCAGAAGATACTCATAAAATCGGCCCGGTGGCTTTCAGTCCGGATGGGCAAATTCTCGCCAGTGGTAACGATTATCAAACAGTCAGCCTCTGGGATGTGAATACAGGGGAATGTTTGCAGACATTAGACGAACACCATCAAGCAATTTGGTCTGTTAGCTTTAGTCCTGACGGGCAAATTCTCGCCACTGGTAGCGAAGATAAAACAGTCAAACTTTGGGATGTGAGTACAGGTAGGTGTTGGCAAACCTTACAAGGATCGCAGATAGATTTAGTTTGGGCGATCGCTTTTAGTCCCGATGGCAAAACTTTAGCGATCGCCGGCGAAGCAGCAACAATTAGTATTTGGGATCTGAATACAGGTAAATGTATCAAAACCCTATCCGGTCACACTACCCGTGTTTGGTCAATTGCTTTTAGTCCCGATGGGCACATTCTCGCCAGTGGTGCAGAAGACCAAAGTATTAGATTATGGGAAGTGAATACGGGCAGATGTATTAAAACTTTTCACGGTTACCCCATTTTTACTGGTGCAGTTGCTTTTAGTCCTGATGGTGAATCGCTAGCGAGTAGCACGGGGCACACAGTTAGATTATGGGATTTAGCAACGGGTAATTTAGTCAAAAACTTACCAGGACATAGCCGCGATGTTATGGCATTAGCCTACAATACTGATGGAAACACTTTAGCTAGTGGTAGTTTAGATGGCTCAATTCGCTTGTGGAATCTCAGTAGCGGAGAATATGACAAAATTCTCCAAGAACATAGTAGCTTTATCTTTGCACTTAACTATAGTCCTAATGGGCATAGGTTAGCTAGCGGGAGTGCAGATAAGACAATCAAAATTTGGGATGTCGCCACAGGGCAATGTTTGCGCACTTTAACCGGTCATACAGGCTGGGTATTTTCTGTAGTCTGGAGTCTAGATGGGAGATTTTTAGCGAGTATGGGGGAAAATAGCATTCATTTATGGGATGCTATCACCGGGGAAAATTTACAAGTATTACCAGGACAATATTGTTTAATTGGTGCAGTAGCCTTTCATCCTAATGGTCAACTGTTAGCAACTGGGGATAATCAAGAATATAAAATTCAGTTTTGGGATATTCACACAGGTAATAGTTGGCAAACAATAGAGTCACATAAAACCACCGTCACTGATGTCAAGTTTAGCCCCAATGGCGATCGCGTTGCTAGTGGGAGTCACGACAAAACCATCAAAATTTGGCACAGTCAAACCGGGGAATACTTGCAAACCCTGCAAGGACATAGTAATTGGATTTGGGCGATCGCATTTCATCCCCAAGGACAAATCCTCGCTAGTGGTTCCCAAGATGAGACAGTTAGACTCTGGGATATCGCTACAGGCGAATGCTTACAAATTTTGCGATCGCCTCGTCCCTATCAAGGGATGAACATTCAAGGCGTGACAGGTTTAACTCCAGCCCAGAAAGCCACTTTAAAAATTCTCGGCGCTAGGGATTGATTGCTGTGCGCTTTTGACAAATACTTCAAGCTACATAGTCAAACAGCATCGTGTTTATGTAGCGATCTGTCCACTCTGTCCCAAAGGATTTTTCGAGAACTCGGCGGGTTTTATCATTCTGTTGTTGCTTTGTACAGTAATAGCGTTGACCTGCTAGCACTCTGGAGATGTCAAGATTTGATGTCAGGGGAGTTTCTGTACTCGCAATCTGACAATGAATGGTTAAAAATTCTCGCACGCGGTGGAAAAACTTATCTTCTTCTTGGGGGTTTTCGGGACGTACAAACAGACAAAAATCTGAAAAGATATCACCCCACTCTGGTAAAGCCCGTGGTTGGGAAAACTCCACAGGAGATAAAACCGACAACTGTTGATAATAACGTGGGGGGAGAGTGCGATCGCTACTTACAGGAGACAAATCCGCGATCGCTGCACTAATTGCGCCGCCTCGTCCGCCTACCAAATCCGTACCAAAAATGGGAATATCATATTCAGGATTGGGAAACATGACACAATGAAGAATATCCAATCCATTACCGACTCGCGCCAATTCCAAATGTAGTTTGCGAAATTGTGGCGTCTGGTAACAATGATTTTCCACGATCAGCCGTTCACCTTCCAGATGTCCCTCAACATAACCTAAACCTTCAGGGATAGAGTAAGGGGAGAGATCCAAGTACTGATGCCAAATTTCTTCAATGGCATCCGCCAATTTGTGGATGAGAGAATGCTGATGGCTTCTGATCGATGTTTGCATAATAATCAGGAATGATAATAGGTCAATAGGTATTAGCTCACAGTCCCCTACTCCGATCTCTGGCAATTACCTCAACAGGTTTCATAGTCAATGAGGCAGTTCAGCGACCAACAGTATTTTCCCATGCGTTGGTTTCGCTCACAACTATTCATGCTTCCATCGGCAATGGGAAGCAGAGGAGCAGGGTGCAGGGTGCAGGGAAGGGAAAAGGGGGAATAATCAATGCCCAATGCCCAATGCCCAATGCCCAATGCCCCATGCCCCATAATTAACTCGCCCAAGCTTTAACTCTTTGTAACCGCCGCAGAATCCGGTTAGCGAGTTCGACTCCTTTGACTGGCTTACACAAATAGTCATCAGCACCTGCAGTAAAAGCTTGATTTTGGCTGGCGGCATCTGTGAGTACGCTCAGAAATAATACAGGTAACCGTTGCCAATGAGGATCGCTGCGGAGAATTTGGCACAGTTCAAAGCCGTTAATTTGTGGCATATTCACATCTAATACTAAAGCATCGGGAGTGACTGCTTGCAGTACTGCCCAAAATTGTTGCGGATCGGCTAGGGTTGTGACTTTAAATCCCCAAGGTTTAAGGAGAGTAGGGAGAGTGCGTAACCATTCTTGATCGTCGTCAAGAATCATCACTTTCTTGGCTGCTTCCGTACCGCGTAACAAATTGACTGCAGTGTCAATCACTTGTTCAGCAGAAATCGGTGCGGCTAAAAACAATTTTCCACCCCGGCGCATGACTTCTAAGCGATCGCTTAATTCATTGCGATCGCTCATCACCACAATCGGTAATTCCGAGTAACGTTGTGCTAATATCTGCAATATTTCCCAAATATTATTGTCTGAATCTGATAAACTAGTCGGTAAGCGCAACAGCACAACATCAGGATTTTGACCGACAGCATCAAAAATTGACTCGGTTGTTAGTAAGGTTTTAGCCATATCCAGCAACGGCGCAATCTCAATCCGAATTCCCTTAGTTGCTGCTACATCCGCTAAAGATTGGTTAAACTCGCTGTCTGAACTGACAATTAGTAATAGGGGTGATTGCCCATTGGGAATTTGCGACATCTGAATCAGTGTAGTCTGCTCAATGTCTTGCTGCAGAGCCATCACCAAAGTTTTCATCAATGGTGCGTGTTTTGGTTGTAGCGGTTCTCGACCACCTAACCAATACTCTAACTGTCTGGCGATGTGAATTGTTTTTGTTAACCCAAAAATTCCCAGAGTACCCGCTAGTTTATGGGCTACTTGTTGCGCCTGTGCTTGTTGTTGAGTTTTGAGTTGATTTGCTTGTAAGTCCCTGACGGTTTGTAATAATACTCCAATCTGGTCTAGGGTTTTGGCTTTGCTAGACTTCCACGTGTCGTTGAGAAAAGCGAGATATTGTTGCTGGTAATCAGTCGCAGGGCGATAATTTTCCCCATCGCTCAACTTTTGTGGAGATAACGCTATTGATTCCTCATCCGTATAATTACTATTATTATTTGTAGCTAATTGTGTAGAAGATTCTTCTGTATTGATGGCTTTTAAGTAATAGCCCCTTCCATGCATAGTAGCAATAAAATCGTGGGGCGCGCCTGCTGCAACTAACTTGTGTCTCACCCGACGGATATGGGAACGGACTGTAGCTTCCGAAGGAAATTCTTCCGAAGACCATAAGCGATCAAGAAGTTCTTCCGTGCTGAACACATGCTGACAATCTCGCAGCAATAATTCTAGCAAATCGTACTCCATCGCCGTTAAATTGAGGGGGCGACCATTATAAGTCACTTCACAAGTACTGGGGTTAAGCAGCAAATCGCCCCAAGTCAGTAAAGGAAAAGGATTGTTACTACCACGCCTCAGCAAAGCGCGAATCCTGGCGATTAATTCTACAGGGTCGAAAGGCTTAACCATGTAGTCATCTGCACCAGCATCCAAGCCCTGAACTTTCGCGGTAATATTATCTTGTGCTGTAAGTAGTAAAATTGGGAAACTGTATCCATTGGTGCGGAAGCGCTTGCATAAGCTGATACCATCTAACTTTGGCAGCATGATATCTAGTACGATCAGGTCATACTCAAAGGTAGAGCCATAAGTCCAACCCATTTCTCCATCTTTGACCACATCTACAACATAGTTATGGGTTGTCAGATTTCTGCTGAGAACTTTAATTAATAAATCATCATCTTCTACAAGCAAGATTTTCATGGATGCAGCTACCAATGGAGAATTATCATAATTTGCTCTGCCAGATCTAGCAAGTTAAAATCTTTGCTAATTCCATTACTCACTCCCAAAACAGAAAACTGAAACTTTGTCGCCATAAATTCCCCTCATTGAAGATTGGCTGACTCAAGGTTAAACAATGTCAGCGCAAATTTACTTCCACACATCAGATGACTTTCTGTCCAAGTTCTGTCGCTGTGCTGCTCAATCGGTTGCTCACAAATGGTGAGTGCTAAACCAGTGCTAACTTGTTTGGGGTCATCTGACGAATCTACTGGTGAAAATCGGTTTTTGCGCCGGATTGGGAACATTGCTCAAAAGAACGTTTTGACGACTAAATCAATATTTCAGGGGGAATTTTCCATTCTTTACTTAACTTAGCGAAAGTTTAAATCTTATGAAGTTAATGTTGGAAAAATTAACATTTTTGCTATAAAAACTCAGGTAAAAACCTATGATCAGACATTCCTTCTAAAATTTCTGCCAAGCGCGTACAAGCGGAAATTATCGCTCTTGACTGTGTCCTGTGTTAATTAGCGATCGCCTGAAAAGTTCTTTGTTTGCGCTTACTGCACTTGTTGACAATTTTGTCAATGCGTAAGTCCTAGTATTTTTCTTTTATTTGTCTTTGCTTCACACCCATTTTTTCAGAGGGGAGAGGGTTGAAAGGTGCATCCGACTTGTAAGCCTATGAGATTCTACAAGCCTAGAAAGAGAAATAGAAATTACGCTTAATGTGAATTAAAGAAGTTGAGATTGGAAAGTGAGAACATTAATACCAAAACGCCGACCAAGCAACAAACGTAGTTATTAAATTTTTAAAGTACCATTTTAGTCTTAAACTTAAATCTAAATAATATGACGACATCCAACTATGAATAAAACGACATTAATTTGCGAAAACTCACTATAATTAAATTCAGTCTAAAAAACAGTCAAAGCGACATTGATTTGCAAATCGCGACATACAATTTGCGAATCTACAACATAAAGCCAGCAGTCGGATTTGAACCGACGACCTTCCGATTACAAGTCGGATGCACTACCACTGTGCTATGCTGGCGTTTTTTGCGAAGCGCTTAATGCACTCACCGATTTTGAATTATAGCATAAACAAGTTTATTGTCTAGCAACAGGCGAGAAAATTTTTTTGACGGTTGACTGTTGACGGTTGACTGTTGACCAATGACCATCTCCCCCCGACACCAGAATATCTGGTAGAGTTTTAAGGCGATAATTTTTCATAGAGCTGGCTCAAGGCATAGAAAAAGATCACTGGTTCTTTACAGATTCATAAAGCATGGTAGCGTTGAACGGACGAGATTTATTAAGTCTGGCGGATCTGAGTTCTACAGAACTTCAGGAACTTCTGCAATTAGCATCTCAACTCAAATCTCAAAAGCTCAAGTTGCATTGTCATAAGGTTTTGGGATTGTTGTTTTCTAAAGCTTCAACTCGCACGCGAGTGAGTTTTACAGTAGCGATGTATCAATTGGGTGGACAGGTAATCGATCTCAACCCTAATGTTACCCAAGTGAGCCGTGGAGAACCAGTACAAGATACAGCTAGGGTGTTGGATCGATATCTGGATGTATTAGCAATTCGCACTTTTGCGCAACAAGAGTTAGAAACTTTTGCTGACTATGCCAAGATTCCGGTAATTAATGCGCTGACTGATGCGGAACATCCTTGTCAGGTATTGGCAGATTTAATGACGATTCAAGAGTGTTTTGGTAGCGCCAAAGGGTTAACTTTAACTTATGTGGGTGATGGGAATAATGTCGCCAATTCTTTAATGTTGGGTTGTGCTTTGGCGGGAATGAATGTGAGAATCGCGACGCCTGTTGGCTATGAACCCGATAGCGCCATTGTAGAACAAGCCAGAGCGATCGCTAATCATCAAACTGAAGTTCTGCTCACCCATGACCCAGAAATCGCCGCTAAAGGTGCATCTGTACTTTACACTGATGTGTGGGCAAGTATGGGACAAGAAGCAGAAGCAGACGATCGCTTCCCGATTTTCCAACCATACCAAATTTCTGAGCAGTTATTAAGTCTTGCTGACCCCGAAGCTATTGTTTTACACTGTCTACCAGCCCATCGCGGTGAAGAAATTACCGAAGCAGTTATCGAAGGTTCTCAATCACGGGTTTGGGATCAGGCGGAAAATCGAATGCACGCCCAAAAGGCTTTGTTAGCTAGTATTTTAGGCGCAGAATGAAGAATGTTGACTGTTGATGGTTGACTGTTGACTGGAACCGTCAACGACTTAAAAAGGCAAAAGACATGGTACAAATATCATGCTTTTGCCTTTTATTTTTTTATAGTTATCGGTATTGATCCCAACAGATGCCACAAAATTAGGTCAATATATCTTTCATTCCCAACAAAACTGCTACAGTAGTCTTAAATAACTTCTCATAAACGAACTCATCCTTTATCTGGTTTCTTTCACATTACCTATCTTCATCAATCAACTCTCAAATTAAATAAGATTGTCAGATATATTTTCACTTTCATCTTGCTTATATGGGATTTTATGTAGTACTAATGTTCTAGGGACATTTGTAATTACTTCCCAACAAAATTATGGAACGTTTAACAGAAGCTCAACAAGAATTGTATGAATGGCTGGGAGAATACATCCGCACTCATCAGCATTCGCCTTCAATTCGGCAAATGATGCAAGCGATGAATTTAAAGTCACCTGCACCAATTCAAAGCCGTTTAGAACATTTACGGACTAAAGGCTATATTGAATGGACTGAAGGTAAGGCGCGAACTATTAGAATTTTGCGTCCTGTTGCTACTGGCGTACCTATTTTAGGTACTATTGCTGCTGGAGGTTTAATTGAACCTTTTACCGATGCTGTAGAACATTTAGACATTAGTAATTTTGCCTTACCTCCCCAAAGTTATGCTTTGCGGGTAGCTGGAGACAGCATGATTGAAGATTTAATTGCTGATGGCGATTTAGTATTTTTGCGCCCAGTACCAGAACCAAATCAACTTAAAAATGGCACGATTGTAGCTGCAAGAGTTGACGGACATGGTACTACATTAAAGCGCTTTTATCGCAGTGGCGATCGCGTTACTCTCAAACCAGCGAATGCAAAATACCAGCCGATTGAAGTTCCAGCTGTTCACGTACAGGTACAAGGTTCTTTAGTCGCCGTTTGGCGTGATTATAACTAGAGGCTAGGGGTTAGGGGCTAAGGGCTAGGGAGGGATGAGGTAGACAACTTACCATTGACTTTTGACTTTTGACTTTTGACTTGTTATGTACCTGACGCCAAATCGAGTGCAGCCACTACCCGGTTTTCGCTTACGATTGCCATTGTTAAGGGAAAATCGGGGTAATTATCAAACGCAAAAACCATTACCAGGATGCCCAAAAATGCCCCAATCTCTGCAACTGCGGGGATATCAGCGCCAAGCGATAACAAGCTGGTTTGCTAACAATGGCAGAGGGACGCTAAAAATGGCTACTGGTAGTGGTAAAACGATCGCAGCTTTAGCGATCGCTTGTGAATTATACCAGCAGATTAACTTACAAGTCTTGGTGGTGGTATGTCCCTATCGTCATCTTGTCACTCAATGGGCAAGAGAATGCGAAAAATTTAACTTGCAGCCGATTTTAGCATTCCTTGATGTCCGCAATTGGCAAAGTCAACTCTCTACCCAAATTTATAATCTGCGTTCTGGTTCGCAAAAATTTGTCACGGTGATTACCACCAACTCGACATTAATTGGCGAGGGGTTTCAGTCGCAGGTGAAATATTTTCCCGACAGAACTCTAATTATTGGCGATGAAGCCCATAATTTAGGCGCACCCAAGTTAGAGGAAAGTTTACCTCGTCGCATTGGTTTACGGCTGGCGTTATCTGCGACGCCAGAAAGGTATTTTGATGATGATGGTACTCAATGTTTGCTTGATTATTTCGGCCCTGTGCTACAGCCTGAATTTACTTTGAGAGATGCGATCGCTCAAGGTGCTTTGGTACATTATCTGTATTATCCGATTTTGGTGGAATTAACAGAAGCCGAAAGTATTGCCTATTTAAAATTAACTCGCAGAATTGGGCGATCTTTATTGTACCGAGAACGGGAAAATGGCACAGTCGGAGATTTTGAAAATAACGAAGATTTAAAGCCATTATTAATGCAACGCGCCCGGTTAATTGGTGCAGCATCAAACAAGTTAACTGCTTTGCGAGAATTAATGGCGACTCGCAAAGATACCACCCACACTTTATTTTATTGCAGCGATGGTTCCCAAGAAGCGGGAGAGCGTTCTTCCTTGCGTCAACTTAAAGCCGTAGCCAAAATTCTTGGTGTGGAATTGGGGTATAAAGTTAGTACCTATACAGCCCATACTTCTTTAGAAGAAAGGGAGGTTTTACGCCGTCAATTTGAAAGTGGAGAATTGCAAGGTTTAGTAGCCATTCGCTGTTTAGACGAAGGTGTAGATATTCCCGCAATTCAAACTGCGGTAATTTTATCCAGTTCTGGTAATCCCCGTCAGTTTATCCAACGTCGCGGGCGCGTTTTACGTCCCCACCCAGGAAAAGAACGCGCCATTATTTACGACATGATTGTCTTACCGCCAGATTTAGAAAGGGAAACTATAGAAGTAGAACGCAATTTATTAAAGAAAGAATTGCGGCGCTTTGTCGAGTTTGCCGATTTAGCTGATAATGCCGGTGAAGCGAGAATGAAGCTACTTGCTTTACAAAAGAGGTATGGTTTATTAGATATTTGAACCGCTGTTTTTTTATGGATTTTTGTAAAATTTTTCGTAATAGTGAATTATGTGTGCCAATTTATGAAAGAATAATCTTATTGACCATAATATAATGGGATGTTTGCAAAATTTTTAAAAGCGCAAACATCCCATTATAATATAGGCTAATTATAGCAATGCATCACCTAAAAATAAAGCCCTTTCTCTAAAAAATCAAACAAATGACAAATGACAAATGACACGCGCAGCGCAGTACAATAAATAAACAAGTATCTACCATTCCCCATGTCACCAGAGCAAAATATTGATGATGTGCAGGAGCCAATTACCAGCGCCCCGCCGGAAGTGAGACAGATTATTGAGCGGGTATGGAAGCTGGAAAAAGGCAGATTAGATAAGAGAATTAACAGCCACATTAACGAAGAGATTTTGCTGATTATTAAAGAAGAGGTGCGATGAAGCTAACTTCCATCAAGCTTTGCAACTTTCGCTCCTTTTATGGCATAACACCAGAGATAATTTTGTCTGGGGGAGAAGTACTTAACACCACGATAATTCATGGCAATAATGGTTCTGGAAAAACTAGTTTACTTAATGCCTTTACCTGGGTATTATATGAGAAGTTTAGTGCTGCCTTTGCCTCGGTAGAACAGCTAGTTAATAAAAGAGCGATCGCAGAAGCAAAAAACAAGCAAGCTGTGGAATGTTGGGTAGAAATTGGCTGGGAACATGAAGGTAAACGCTACCGTGTGAAACGTGCCAGTCGAGTTTACAAAAATGAGAGTGATTTTGAAGCTGGTAAAACCCAATTAACCATGTGGGTAGGTGGTGATGATGGTAAATGGTATTTTCCACCCCAGCAACCAGAAGAAATTATTAATCAAATTTTACCTGCGAGTTTGCATCAATATTTTTTCTTTGATGGCGAACGCATAGAAGAAATTGTGCGTTCTGATAAAAAAGCGGAAATTGCCGAAGCTACTAAGATATTTTTAGGTGTGGAGGTAATTAACCGTTCGATTAAACATTTGGGAGACGCGAAAAAAAGTTTAGAGAATGACTTAAAAGCTATCGGCGATTCGGAAATTAAACAGCTTTTACGCCAGCAACAGAAGATAGAAAGAGAAATTGAAGCTATTGCGCAACGCCAAACAGAAATTAAACAAGAATTAGAATATCAACAAACTTTTAAAAAAGAGACAAGTAACCGCCTACGCGAACTAAGTGCGGCGAAAGAATTACAGGAACGCTGTCAAAATTTAGAAACGCAGAACCAAGGATATAAAGAAGAATATAAAAAAACTCGCGAAGCTCTGAAAAAAATTATTTCTGCCCGGGGTTATACAGTACTTCTGGCTGAAACCACATCCCAGTTTCGGGAAATCATGCATGATTTGAAGCAGCGCGGTGAATTAACGGCGGGAATTTCGCGGGAATTTATCAACGAATTACTTAATTCCCAACGTTGTATTTGCGGTACAAATTTAAATGTCGGTAGTCATCCCCATACAAATGTGACTCTCTGGTTAAATCAAGCAGGTTCTTCAGCAGTAGAAGAAATGGCTTTTCGGATGAGTGCGCAAGTTGATGAAATTGATAAACAAGCAACGGCTTTTTGGCAAGAAGTAGATAGAGAACAAGCCAGGATTCACCAATTAAAACAAAATATCTCACAAATTGAAAGCGAATTAGATAATATTCAAGACAGGTTGAGAAAAGATGCGAATGAAGAAATTAGCAGTTTACAAAAACGGTTAGACGAAATTGAAAATAAGATTGATGAATTAAATCGCGAACAAGGTGCAAATCAACAGCAAATCGCCTATTTTAATACAGAACTTGAAACATTAGGTAAACAAATCGCCAAGCAAAAACTCAATGAAGAACGTCAAGCATTAGCACAGCGCAGAATTAACGCTACTCAAGATGCAATTGAACGCTTAACAGAAGTCAGAAACCGTCAAGAAAAGCAATTTCGCCTGCAATTAGAACAGCGCGTACAGGAAATCTTTGCCGAAATCTCTTTTACTCCCTATATTCCCAAAATCAGCGAAAAATATGAACTAACACTTGTAGAAAATACTGCTGGAGTGGAAGCACCTGTAGCTGCTTCCACTGGTGAAAATCAAATTCTTAGTTTATCTTTTATCGCCAGTATTATTGACAGAGTGCGGGAATGGAGCGAAAAAAGAAAAATGCTGATGCTACCAGAAAGTAGCACCTTTCCCATTGTCATGGATTCGCCTTTTGGGAGTTTAGATGAAATTTCCCGCCGACACATTGCGCAGACAATTCCTAAATTAGCCAATCAGTTAATTGTGTTGGTGACGAAAACCCAATGGCGAGGTGAAGTTGAAGCAGAAATGGCAGATAGAATTGGTAGAGAATACGTGCTGACGTACTTTTCTTCTAAACCAGATTGCGAACAAGATTATATTGAATTGGATGGAGAAAGATACCCTTTAGTCAAGCAAAGTCCTAATGAATTTGAGTATACAGAAGTTATGGAAGTACAGAGAAAGTATCAATTCGCAGAATAATTGAAAAATTCTTAGCAAATTTACTTATGTCAGATATCAATCATGGTAGTTAGAAATCCTTATTTTTTATTGCCTCATCTTCTCAAGTAGTTAAAGTACAGCTAAATTGAAAATTTTAGCTTGTTTACACAAACTTTTTATTAAAATCCGTAATCCTTCGCGAACGTTCAACTGTGTTCTTATTACATAATCAAGACAATGATTGCTGTGTTCGTGCCTGAATCAACGTTTCAAGAGAAAGATTTCAAACTGAGAAGGATAAATACATGAAAAGTTTTTTAGTTAAGTCAGCGATCGCTTCTGGCGTTGTATTATCTTTAGCAGCTATTAACCGTCCAGCGATGGCTGCTTCTTTTGTAGTCTCAATTGAAGATGCAAAAGTACAACAAGCAAATTTAAACAACCTTGTTAATGCTAATGTCCAAACTTTTGATGGTTTAACAACAGGTTACAAAGCCGCAGGTTTTGCCTGGAATAATGGAACTACAAATGTTGGTTCCTATCAAAATACGCTTATCTTCAATGCCGATCAATATGGCGGTGCTGGTGGTACAAAACAATATTTTGATGTGGATACTAGCAGATCGAAGAATGGTCAAACAGTTTCCACTTTAGAATTTACACAAGCACAAAGTTACTTTGGGCTGTGGTGGTCTGCAGGAGACAGTACCAACGCCATGAAATTTTATTCCAACGGCAATCTTGTGCAAACGATGACTACTGCTGATGTGAAAAATTATATCTCCAAGCTAGCAAATAAATCCGACTACTACGGTAATCCTAATTCGGCATTCGCAGGTAAGAATACTGGGGAACCCTACGCATTCATCAACTTTTACTATGACGGCGGTACTTTTGATAAGATTGAATTCACTAATCTCAAGCCAGATGGGACTTTATCTGGCACTGGTTTTGAATCAGATAATCACACAATTGCCACTGGTTACAAAACTTTCACTGGTAATATAGTTACAGTCGTTCCTGAATCTTCTTCTTTATTCGGAGTCTTAGCGATTGGGCTTGTCGGTGCTAGTTCATTTTTGACTCGTCGAGTGAAGAAAAGTTCAGTTGCTTAACATCTTGCATTCATCAAAACTCATGCATTTTAATAGCTTTAGTTTATACTAAAGCTTATTAATGTTTCTGAGAAATACTGCAGTTGCGATCGCCTCGCTGTTAACTTTATCAAATCCCATCACTCTGGCTTTTTCTGATACCCAGAAATATTGGGCAGAAGCTTGTATTCAACAGTTAGCAGCACGAAAATTAATTACAGGCTACCCGGATGGTAGTTTTCGTCCCAATTCAACAGTAACACGCGCCGAAGCAGCTGTGTTACTGTTGAATGCTTTTGGGGATGCGCCTATCAAGCGCAGTGCGATAAAATTTACAGATGTGCCTGAGAATTATTGGGCGAATAAAGCAATTACTACTGCTTATCAAAAAGGATTCTTTTCTGGTTATCCAGGGGGAGTATTCCAACCAAACCAGCCAATTCCTCGCGCCCAAATTATCGGTGTGGTTGCTGGGGCGAAAAATTATAGCCCTCTACCTAACCCAGCGCAGATATTACCACAGTATTTTGAGGATGCGGCACAAATTCCTAACTATGCCCAAAGTGCGATCGCATCCGCTACAATCAACAGCATTGTCGTCAACTATCCCCAAGTCAAACAGCTAAAACCCCAGCAAAGCGCTACCAGAGGCGAAGTAGCTGCTTTGATGTGTCGGGCGTTAAATATCTACACTGTACCCCCACAATATATAGCTGGTGTGGAAGTCCAACCGCAAGAAGTCCGCCCTTTACCGGGAAAACTCGATAATATCCCTACTTTTAATAGTAATAGTCCGGAGTTAGTAACTACTGAAGGAATTTTACTCTCTACCTTCCCCCCAGATAACAAACAATCTCCAGCAGCACACCTGAATTATCCCTTTTCTGGGAGATTTGATGTATTTGCCCATCATATAGTCAGGGCGGAAACCCCATCCCAAAACCGCACTGTTTACCAAGGAATCATCGTCCACAATCCGGGGAATGAACCTGTGACATTGCAAGTATTACAAGCCGCCAGTTATTTATCTACAGAAGCACCGTTTATTGCTTTACCGGATATGGTAGACAACTCCCAAAGTACAGTTTACGCTGGCCCTGGTAGCAGGACAATGAACGATGTACTACGGGGAATTAGACAGAGTAATTTTCCCGAAAAGCTGGTAATTGAACCAGGAAAAACCCAAATATTAGCGAATTTACCCATCCCTGTACAGGCTCCCTCTTCTAATGGTCGCACAACAATGATGCGATTAGCGAGCGATCGCCCAATTTATCTGGCAAACTTAGCTAAAAATAGCTCTACACCTCCCACTGTGGCTGAATGGCAAAGGCTTTTAGATACAGGTAGTTTAGCAGGAAAACGCGACCCCATCCCCACCCCTCTCGACCCACCCAGAGAACCGACAGTATTTAGCCGCGTCGCTGGTGTCTCCCAAGGGGCGCAATGGCAAGCTAATCTAACAGATAATCCTAATGTGTCCGAGTTAACCATACCCCAACCCGGAAAAGCCTTTGCTTATCCTTTGGGCACTGTGCATTTAATCACTCTTAGCACCGGACAAATACAGAGTGCGCCAATGCTGAAACGCTATCCTGATACCGCGTATTTTGCTCATAGTAACTATGGTGTTGAGTACAATTTGACTTTGCCGTTACGTAATCCTAGTAATCAAAGTCAGATAGTTACTGTATCAATACATACACCTTTAAAAGATGAAGGGGGAACCGATAGACTACTATTTTTAAAGCCAAGGGTGGAACAGATATTTTTTCGCGGTACGGTGAGGGTGCGTTACACCGATGATAATGGTGGGGAAAAGACGCGCTATGTACATTTAGTACAACGTCGGGGACAAATGGGTGAACCTTTGGTGAAGTTGAAGATGTTAGCGGGAGAGAAGCGACAAGTACAGGTAGATTTTTTGTATCCTCCTGATTCTACGCCGCCGCAGGTGGTGACGGTGAGGACGGAGAGGTAAATGTCTCACGCAAAGGCGCATAGACACGAAGTGGCTTCCCGCAGGGTAGGCGCAAAGGTTTTTTAGTTAGAGTTAAAAAAGGTGGCTTTTGAGAGGGAGTAAGTTGCAAGTATATGTCTCCTCAAGAATATCTGGAATGGGAAGTACGTCAAGAAATTAAATACGAATATATTGATGGTGAAGTTTTCGCCATGACTGGGGGTACTCTTCCCCATAATGATATTGCTTTAAACTTGGCTTCAGCGTTAAAAAACCATCTGCGGGGAAGTAGCTGTATTCCCTTTATGGCTGCTGCAAAAGTAGCTGTGTCAGAGAATACCTTTCATTATCCTGATGTTGTAGTGAGTTGCGATGAACGAGATAAACAAGCGATTCAATTTATCCAGTATCCTTGTTTAATTGTGGAAGTTCTTTCCCCAAGTACGGAAGCTTACGACAGAGGTGCTAAATTTACGCGGTATCGCCGAATTGAAACTTTGCAAGAATATGTGCTGATTGATGCTGAAAAAATTGGTGTAGATTGTTTTCGCTTAAATGATAGAGGACTTTGGGAGTTACATCCTTATGAAGCAGGGGATGAAGTTCAGTTAACCAGCGTTGATTTTCGCTTTCCCATAGCTTTGCTGTATGAGAACGTGCAAATTCCTACGTAGGGTTTTTGAAATTGTAGCAGGTGCGGTGGGAAGAAAGAGCGATCGCTTGGATGTGGCAATAAAGTAGTGCAATCGCTCTTTGGTTTCGGTTAAAATTGCCACAATGTAAATATGCAAATCAATGGCTGAAACTGGCAGAATCAGGGTTGCAAAAGATAAAGCTGAGTTAGTCAAAGCTTTAACATCCTCCGACGGGGAAACAGGGCCTTTTCAAACTTTTGCTGATGTAATTGTGTTTGCAGCCGCTTTGGGTATTAAGCATAAAAAGCGTGTTTCTTTGGGGGAGATTTCCAAAAGGGAACCTTCACCAATTCGGCTAGAATCTTTTGCTTCGGTGGGAAATGATGTGGTAATTAAGTTACTGGGAATTGCTGAAACCCAGGACATTAATATTTTATCTACTTATGAAGAAGAATATGAAACTCAACGCAATCATATTTTTGAAGAGTATGCTAATGGTGGGCTAGAAATCTTACAAAATGAATTGCGTGGCGCTGTAGATTATTCTGAGCGCATTTTATTATTTCTCAGTTATGAACGCATCAATAAACAGGAACAAGAAGAAGAATTTGATTTAAGCAAATTCCTCTCTTGATTTTTAATTCCTAACATTTTTTTAACGCTAATTCTTATAAAATTGGTGGCAGTCCTACTGCTTGAGGTTCAACAAACTTACCATCAAAGCTGATAGTTTGGTTTTCGATAGTTCTAGCATCAGCTAGCGCCTTACGAAGTTCAGCAGATTCCATGCGATCCTTAATTCCACCTAAGATATAAATTAGTAACTTCGCCGCTAAATCTCGCCCTGCAACTTGTATGCGCTTTTTATTGGGATCGTATAAAACGCCATACCAAAGAGATTGTGGATACTCCATACCACTAAAGCCACCTTGCTGATCGAATTTGCGTAATTTCTTAAAAATATCTGTCAGGGAAAAACCTTTTTTAAAAACCAAGATTCCCAAAGCTTGAGCTAATGCCACTTGAGCAATAGGGCGGAAAAGCATATTTCCTTCCCCTCCATCTTTTTCAAAACTGAAGCGTCGTAATTGCGGTGTATCTTCATGTTCCAGAATTTTATAACTGGGAAGGCTGGCTAAAGCATCAAATAGTTTTCTAAATTCATTAATTCCTTCTTCAATTTCATTATCTTCTGGGCGCATAGGAATTAAACCTTTTTCTACAGGTTTCCAATGAGGAAATTTTTGCCCTAAATATCTCTCTGACATATCTTGAATAGCTTGCAAAGTTGTTAACACTGTGGAATTTGCTGCAACTGTTGCACTATTCCAATTAACACGAGGTTTGCGTTCTGGCTGTTGTGCTAAAAGCGGATGATTTGTGGCAATTTTTCGGGCGACAATTGCAAAACCATCATCTTCATTTAACTGTACTAATTGACCTTTAGTTAAAGGTGCAGCCATTAGGTTAACATGGACAAAAATCGATCTCACTCTGCGTCTGGCTTGAGTGCGAGTTTCTCCAGACGCAACCGCACAAATAAATTCGATCCCAATTTTTTCTTTAGATAAGCTTTGTAAATAAGCAGGATCTACTTGATATTGCTCAATCAAATCATCTATTTTAATGAAACTATCATCAGCAATTTTATCTTTTTTATAACGCTGAAGTTTTCCTGTTTTAATTAACTCCATTAAACCTTGTACACCCATCAATCGATGTTGACCATCTAATGCATAAATAGTGACATCATCTTCAGAAATATTCAGTAAACCTACTTTACCGTCTTTATCCAAAGGCGTAAAATCGGTAGTTGATTTAGTTGCGATTCCCTCACTATTCCACTCAGCAGCTTTGGGATCGTCCACCCAAGATTGATTAATTACCACCAATACCGGGGGAAACTTATGATTTTTTCTTGCTGATAAATACTGTACCAAAGGTGCTTGACGAGACCAATCTAAGGGGCGTTGCTGAATTTCATCAATACTATCTGCGTCAATTTCGATGTTATCAGTTTCAGAATTATACTTATTCTGAAACAGAGGTAAACCAGAAGCGAAGTGAACCCTACCTGCGAACCATTCCAGACTGACAGAACCAACATAAGCTTCCGTTCCACCCATCTCGGTTTTCTGTACTAAAATCCGATCCTTTTTCTCCAAAAACTTCTCTAAAAGTAAAGCAAGTACCTGTTTATCCTTGGTTTCCCGTTCTTGGTATTCTCTAGCGATGTCAGCAGTTGGATCGGATTTACTGTCTTTCATGTTAATTTTAAAAAATTGCAGAATTTGCTACCAACTAATTTTCTATGAAATTCAGTTAATATATAAAAGTTTTTAAAAACTTTACGCTTTACAATACAAGGGTTGCTCTTGCAGTACAGATAACAGGGGTGACTAAAACCCATGTCTAGATAGGAAAGGAGCTATGGCTACAGCACAACAGCCAGAAAATAAAAGCCAGCGATCGCGTACCGTTGCAGATTTAGTAGAAGACATAGAGAATCTTACCAAAGAAATCCAAGATTTATATTGCTCAGATCAAATACCTTGGGTGCTAGGAGTCTCTTGGGGGAAAGATTCTAGTACAACGCTACAGTTAGTCTGGAATGCGATCGCTCTTCTTCCCCAAGAAAAACGAACTAAAAAAATCCATGTAATTACTACAGATACTCAGGTAGAAAATCCTATCGTCTCTGCTTGGGTACGCAAATGTTTACAACAGCTAAAGTCTGCAGCACAAGCACAAGGAATGCCCGTAGAACCGCATTTGCTGCAACCAGTTGTTCAAGACACATTTTGGGTCAACCTGATTGGTAAAGGTTACCCAGCACCGCGTAATCAATTCCGTTGGTGTACCCAAAGATTGAAAATTAATCCAGCCAACCACTTTATCCGTGAGATGGTGCGTGCCAACGGTGAAACTATCGTAGTTTTGGGTACTCGCAAAGCCGAAAGCACAAAACGTGCAGCGACAATGGAAAAGCATCAAATGGGCAGAATACGCGATCGCCTCAGCCCCAATGCCAGTTTACCTAACTCTGTAATTTATACGCCCATTGAAGACTGGAGTAATAATGATGTCTGGATTTATCTCAATCAATATGACAATCCTTGGGGAAACAGCAATAAAGAATTATTTAGCATGTATCGCGGGGCGACAGCAGATAACGAATGTCCCCTTGTAGTTGATACTTCCACACCTAGTTGTGGTGATTCTCGCTTTGGTTGTTGGGTTTGTACCTTAGTAAATCAGGATAAATCAATGGAGGCGATGATCCAAAATGATGAAGAAAAAGAATGGATGCAGCCTTTATTAGATATTCGCAATGAATTAGATATTAAAGACGATCGCGAGAAAAGAGACTTTCGCCGCATTTGGGGTGAAGTGCAATTATTTGAGCGCAATAAAGATGGGGACATTTCTGTAGAACCAATACCTGGCCCATATACTAAATATTGGCGTGAATATTGGCTAAGGAAATTATTAGCAGCGCAAACTCAAATCCGCCGCACAGCACCAGAAAATATGCGCGATATAACTTTAATTACTGTTGAAGAAATGAGCGAGATTCGCCGCATTTGGCTAGAAGAAAAACACGAATTTGATGATAGTTTACCCCGTATTTATCAAGAAGAAACAGGTGAAATTTTCCGCGATCCTCGTCCTGGGGCTGATAATAGTTTACTGGGTAGTGATGAATGGGCGGTACTAGAAGAAATTTGTGCAGATGACGGTATGCACTTAGAATTGATGGCAAAATTATTGGATACAGAACGCCAGTTTCGTAAAATGGCGCGGCGTGTTGGGATATATGAAACGTTAGAAAAATGCTTTACAACCAGTTCCCGTTCTAAAGAAGAAGCAGTAAGAAATGCTCATTTAAAACGGGATTTGAAAACAGCAGTTGATCAAGGTGATGTGGCACGGGTTAAGCAGTTAACTTTAGGAGATTTTACATCAGCAAAAGCAACTGCGGAAGAAACCAATGAATTACCCGCTAGTAAATCCAAAACTTGGGGAAATATGAAATTTAAAAACAAAGAAACAACGCCAGATAGTGATTCTCAATAAAGAGTCAAGTCTTGATGGAGGGGGACAAACAATTCAAAATTCAAAATTCAAAATTCAAAATTGTTTCTCTACCCCATGCCCAATGCCCAATGCCCAATGCCCCATTATCATTTGAATAATACAGCCGACACGGGGAATCTATGCTTGCATCTGGTGATACAGTGATTTGGCTACAAGAACGCACGCCTTTAGGAATTTTCTCACCTAAGGTGTTAGAGGCGATCGCACAAGCGATGGAGTTACAAGTTATACCTGAAGGTAAAACCTTAGTCACCGCAGATACTCCGCCAGAAGCACTTTACATCGTGCAAGACGGACATTTAGAGTGTGAAACTAGTAATCAAAATTACTCAGCTTTAGCCCGTGGTTTTCTTCCTGGTGAAGTTATTAACCTACAGGAATTACTCTTAGACGAATTCGCCCCATTCACAATTATTACCCTGAATGAATGTCATTTGTGGACAATCCCGGCTGATAAATTTCGCGGTTTAGCTAGTCAATATCCAGAGATAAATCAAGCTTTTTCGCGCTTATTAGTGCAAGAATTAGCGGAAGTGACATCTGCTTTAAGCTACGAACAAGAACGGGCGATCGCATTACGTCCATATTTAGTCACCAAAGCACAACGGGGAATTGTCGGTACAAGCCGTTATGCTGTGCGCTTGCGGGAGCAAATTCGCGCTGCTGCGGGCGATCGCTTATCTGTAGATATCTTTGGCGAACCGGGTTTAGAAAAAGATAATATCGCCGCCTTAATTCATTTTAGTTCACCCCGACGCCGCGAACCGATTATTAAAATTAATTGCAGCATTCTCCAAACTAGTGGTGTAGATTTATTTGGTCGTGCTGGTGGTAAACCTGGACTTTTAGAATTGTTGGGGGAAGGTAGTTTAATTCTCAATAATATTCAAGAATTACCCCCAGAATTATTACCAGCTGTCGCCCAATTACTGCAAACAAATACATATAATCCGGTGAGTCGTCCGGGAGAACCAAAAGCCGAACCCCGTACCAGTAAAGTTAAGATTTTAATTGTCTCCGAAAAAGCCCAATCAATCATCGAACGTCAAGTAGGTCATGTCATTAAAGTCCCACCGTTGCGGGTACGTAAAGCCGATATTAAAGCGCAAGTAGAATATTACACCAGCCTCTACAGTCGGGCGCGAGGTTTAACTAAACCCCATGTCACCCCAGAAGCGTTACGCCGCTTGCAAGCTTACGATTTCCCCGGTAATCTCAAAGAATTAAAAAATTTAGTCGAAAGAGCGATCGTTCAAGTTGGCGAAGGGAAAGAATTAACAGAAGAAATATTTTGGTCAGCAGAACCGAAGAAAAAGCAATTTCGCGTCAACTTGTTAAATATGTATCCAGGGTTGCGCAAGTTTTTACGCAGTGATTGGTGGCCAGATCGCATTAACTATGGTTTTACTGTTGCGGCGTTTGCTTTTTTGGTTGGTGTATTATTTATCGGGCCGCAAACACGCGATCGCAATTTCGGTTTAATCTTATTTTGGGCTTGGTGGTGGCCTGTCTTTCTCTTCCTCTTTCCCTTTTTAGGAAGGATTTGGTGTGCCGTATGTCCCTTCATGATCTACGGTGAAATTACGCAAAAACTATCACTCTGGTTGTTTCCCAGACAACTCAAACGCTGGCCGCGAGAACAAGCTGAAAAATGGGGTGGATGGTTTTTATTTGGGCTATTTACCTTAATTTTTCTCTGGGAGGAACTCTGGGATTTAGAAAACACCGCTTATCTCTCCGCTTGCTTGCTACTCTTAATCACCGCCGGTGCAATGATTTGCTCTGCAATATTTGAACGGCGATTTTGGTGTCGCTATCTTTGTCCTATTGGCGGAATGAACGGTTTATTCGCCAAGCTATCAATGACAGAACTTAGAGCGCAACAAGGTATTTGTTCGGCAACTTGTACCACTTATCAATGTTACAAAGGCGGGCCGCAAAAAGGCGAGGGAATGGAAACCGATGGTTGTCCTTTATACTCTCACCCCGCCCAATTGGAAGATAACAGAGATTGCGTATTATGCATGACTTGCTTAAAAGCCTGTCCCCATCGTTCCGTAGAATTTAACTTACGTCCCCCAGGAATTGAACTTTGGACAACTCATGTACCGCGCAGTTACGAAGTTGCACTGTTATTTTTATTATTAGGTGGTATATATCTGCATCGCTTACCAGAAATACAAGCTTGGTTAGGGCTAAACTTTGATTTAACTGTTTTTTGGCAGCACACAGAATTATCTCTCATAACTTTACTCGTTCCTATTACAATTCCTTTAGCCGCTTATGGTTTAACCAAACTATTTAATTTTGGTCGCAAACCTAAGACATTTATTGAGTTAGCCTATGGCTATTTACCATTAGTATTAGGAGGTAACCTAGCCCATTATCTCCATTTAGGCTTGGCAGAAGGCGGACGGATTTTACCCATCACTGTTGCAACTTTTGGGTTAAATAACGAGCAATTACCGACATTAGTAGCCCATCCAGCAGTAATTGACTTTTTACAAGGTACAACCCTAATTTTTGCTGTGTTATTGTCGATACTGCTAACACAAAAAATAGCAAGACAACCAATAATCACCTTGATTTGGCAACACTTAGCGACTATTGCCTTAGCAGGTAGTATGTGGGTGATTATTGTTGCATAGTTTGTTGCTAAATTCCTTAAGCAATAACCTGAATTTTGTATTTACATCTAAAGACTGATAAAAGAAAGCGTGTTTTACATCTAAAGATTGATAAATTATCACCACATAACAGCTAATGTAAAACTACATGATGGAAATAAAAGCTTCATCACAATAAAGTTGTTTGCTTGTTGCCCGTGGTCTAATTAAAAGCGTGTGTCATGTGTGGGGAGACAGAATATCAGCTAAGTGCATTTACCAGCTATAAGTAAGCTTGGCTAATATGTAATAATAAATAGCCTAAACTTACAAATGTTAAGTAAAGGACAAAGCAAAATTAACCCTTGGATTGAAATAAAATTCAACCCAAGGGTTAATTTTATAAATTATTGAATATGGGCATGGGGCATAGGGCATTGGTAAATAAATTCTCAACCAATAACAAATGACCAATGACGCTTATACAGACGCGATGAATCGCGTCTCTTACAAACGACTAATGACTATTAACAAACCTAACCCATAGATGGATGAGTAAATCATAAATAATTGATATTGTATTAATGAAAAATAGGTAATAAATAGCAAATAGATTTATGGCATCCACAACACCATTGCAAGGCACAGAATTAGTAGATTGTGCGAGAGCAAACGCCAAGCAAGGAATTGAAACTGCTGCTTATCAATGCGGTTATGGTAACGACCTCAATAAATTTGCCAGCGAATTAAGGCAAGCTTGTGAAGAAATGAATTTACAAGTAAAAGAACTCAATGAACTGATTACTGACCAAGATTTGCTCCTAGAAATAGGTACAGGTGAAGTTATTGCACCTACGACAGCAAGCGAACTTTAAAGTAATTCTTGCTTCAAAAATCAAATTATAGTAATTGAAATAATGTTCGCAACACATCAAGATATTTTATAGGGCACGGCATTGCCGTGCCCCTACACAGATGTGCTTCAAATAGGTGAAAACTGCTGTAATGCTGGGTGTAATTCTCACATTAGAGCTTTTGAAAGTATTTTTAAACGGTACTTTTAAAGGTCGTATGTTATTGCTTCTATAGCTTCTGGATATTCATCACAATAATCTTCAAAAGCTGTTTTTACAAACTTTTCAGAGCGTTGATGTGCTATCTCTGCTTGGATTTCTTCAACAACATCCCATGCAGCCGCACATTCTTGCGAACGAACGCCTGTTTGCGCGCAGACTAGGCGAGCTTTCTGAATTTCGTCTTGTAATTCTTGTTCTAATAACAATGTTCGTGGTTGTTCCAAAAACTCACTATGAGCCAGAATATCGGTGAGTGAGACTATTCCTAATAGCTCGCCTTGGATAACTGGCGCTCTGTGAAGATGATGTTGAGCAAATAATCGGGCTACATATTCCAAACCAAGGTTGGGATTAATAGCAATACAAGGCTTAGTCATAATTTCATATACACGCATGGTTTGGGGATCTTTACCATGAGCTATTACCTTATAAGCAATATCGCTTTCGCTAATAATCCCATAAGCATCTTGTTCGTTACGACGATCCACAATTAACGCCCGCCAGTCTCTTGATCTTAAGAGTCTCACAGCTTCAGCAACAGTCGCAGAACTCCGAATTGTAGCAACATCTTTCGTCATGATATCTGCTGCTTTCAACATAATGAATCGTCTCCAAAAAATTTTTTAATATTGTGGTAGATGGGAGGAATAGGGGCTAGGAACTAGGGAAGGGAAGGAGGATAAGGAGGACAAGGGGGACAAGGGAGACAAGGGGGATAAGATATACAAATGACCATTGACTATTGACTATTGACTATTGACTATTGCCCAATGCCCAATGCCCAATGCCCAATGCCCCATACCCTTAATCCTTTAATACCGTTTGCCATTCTTTCACTACAGATGGAGGAACAGAGATATTAATAAATTTCTCGCCAGGTAAAGGAATACTTAGTAGTAGAGATTCTACTGGTAAATTTGGTAATATATCTTGAAAATTATACTGACCAATTGTTGGTGCTGGTGCTGAGTCTAAGAAAACATCAGGAGCAATTAAGACTTCTCCTGTAGCTTTGGTAATTCGCAATGGTTGGGGATGAATTAATTCAGCAGAACCAGGAAAGCCTACTAAACGGAGATTTACAGTTGATGGATGCCCTGTATAAATTTGCTTCCACAAAATTACTTGCCAAATATGTCCCGATTTATCTTCTAATTTGAGTTGTGAGCGATAAATGATTTCTCCTGGTACTGATTCTAAACGAGTAATAGCAGCGATCGCTCTTTTAGAGGTGCTGATATCTAAACCCAGGAATATCAATATCGTCACTGTTCCTAGCAATAGCAGCCGCAGTAATATTTGTAGGAAGCTACGCAACATGAGATATACCTCCTAGCTTCTAGTCTCTAACCCCTATTGCCTAATTTCCAGCCCCTACTTTAACGCTAGATTCTGCCACAACTTCTTGGGCTTGGGCAATATTAGCGGTAACATGAAGCACATGCACTGAGCAAGGTGCATGGTGAAGAACATAGTTACTTACACTACCAAGAAATAGTTCCTTTAATCCTGAACGTCCACGACGCCCCATGATAATTAAATCAGCATTAGATTGAACGGCTAATTGACAGATTAGCTTACCAGGGCTACCAAGTTGTTGGATAAATTCTGCATTCACTCCTGCCGTGTTAGCTTCCGCGCAGAACTCTTGCAACATTTGCACGCCTTGATTTTTAAATTTATCCCATTGCTGTTGGTAGTACTCGAAGCTTTGACTACCTAAACCTGGGTAATAATCAAAATTAGATAATACGGGTGCGTAAGGACTACCTTCTTCTTCCGCAGATAGAACATGCAGTAGCGTTAAACTAGCTCCTGTTGCCTTTGCTAAAGCTAAGGAATGCTCAAAAACCTGTTTCCCCGTTGGCGAACGATCTAAGGCAACTAAAATCTTGGTAAACATATATACCTCTGCTTCTAGTGATAAATGGCAATAGAGGTTTCTGGCTTTGAGTTCTCAATTATGTTTGCTCACTAATAAATACATATGTTTTAAGAGTTAGCCTGAGTGTTTTGGTCAGCCCTCTGCTGTATACGCTTACTTTTATAGCTCTTAAATTTGAGGAACTTGTGAGGACAGGCAGGTGGTTTTGTAAAAAGGTTGACTGTTGACTGTTGACTGTTGACTGTTGACTGTTGACTGTTGACTGTTGACTGTTGACTGTTGACTGTTGACTGTTGACTGTTGACTGTTGACTGTTGACTGT
>NZ_JACJQG010000021.1 GCF_014696435.1 Calothrix anomala FACHB-343
AGAGGTTTCAATTTGGGAATGCGATCGCAATCTTAATCAGGTTTGTGTAGATTGGCGTTTTCGTACAGAAGATGCAAGAGTTAAGCTTTCAAAGATTTATCCAACCCAGCAAAATTAATGGGACAGACCACTAGTAGTCTGTCAATTTTGTTTTGAGGGGTTTTTGGTAGTGCGGGCATCTTGCCCGCGTGAGCGAGACGCTCACACTACTGTCCCTCATTTCAACCCTGATAGACTACTAGTGAAGGAGAAGAAGGAGGAAAATAGGAATGCCCAATGCCCAATGCCCAATGCCCCATCACCTGATATAATCTCATCAAAAGACTCGCAGAATTTTCAATGGACTGGATTACTTTACTGCGATCGCTACAGTCTGATTTTATTAAGAGGTTAACGTCTGGTTGTCTGCTTCATTGTGAAACAGAAGGTCAATATAGTGAGTTAACTATAATCTCTGGAGAGAGGTTAAAAGCACTCAGAGATTTTTGCTGGCTGATGGCTGAAAAATATAAACGTACTTCGCCAGTCCGGGATGTTTTTATTAGTAATTTAAAAGGGAAACTCGGTGAGGAAGTTGTTAAAGAACGTTTAGCCAATTTAATTACAGAAGTTGATTATGAAAAACGCTTTGGTGGTGATGGTAAAATTGATTTTACTTTAACTGCTGACCCGGCAATTGGAGTTGAGGTAAAATCGCGTCACGGCACTATTGATAAGGTGCGATGGTCGGTTAGTTCAGAAGAAGTAGAAAAAAATGCAGTTATTGTCTGTGTTTTAATCCAAGAAGAAGTGCATGAAGCGCAAAGCGAATATCATCTGTTTTTAGCTGGTTTTTTACCCACACAAATGATTAAACTCAAAAGGGGAAGAATTGCTTTTGGAATTAATCAATTACTGTATGGTGGTGGTTTGTATGCTTATTTAGAACAGTTACAAGGCGAACAACCAATTCAACAACCAGCGACAAATAATAATTATCATCCGCCGCAAGTTACAGCAATTAATCAAAATAATCATCAGCTAACTAAGCTGTTTACATATCCGAAAAAAGAAGAGGTTTTTTTAGAGCAAGAACCAGATTTAAATTTAATATATGTAAATCTAGGCGATAAATCTTTTGAGCAAGGCGAATCTGATAAAGCGATTATCAACTATAATCAAGCCTTGGAACTTGACCCTGAGAATGCAGAAGTTTATTACAAACGGGGAATGGTGCGCTATCACTTGGGAGATTACGAAGGTGCGATCGCAGATTATACTCAAGTTATCCAAATTAATCTCAATCATCCCAAAGCTTACCAGCAAAGGGGTTTAGCTCGTTATCAGCTAGGAGATTATCATTCAGCAATTGATGATTATACTCAAGCGATCAGAATTAATCCCCATGTAGCCGTGACTTACAGGAACCGTGGTGATGCTCGTTCTCATTTAGGCGATCGTCAAGGAGCTATTGAAGATTATTCTCAAGCAATCAAAATTAATCCCCATTATGCCGTTACAGATAAAAATAGCAGTATTTCTCGCTATTTACTGATAGAACAACAAAAATTTACCCAAGCAATTAAAATTAATTCAAATGATGCGCTTGCTTATTATAACCGCGCCCAAGCCCGTGCTGATTTAGGCGATTATGAGGGAACAATTGCTGATTATACCCAAGCAATCAAGATTAATCCTAATTATGTGGATGCTTATTATAGTCGTGGTAACGCTCATTTTGACTTAGGCGATTATCACAATGCAATGAAAGACTATACTCAGGTAATTAAGCTCAATTCTCATTATGTTGATGCTTATTATAATCGCGGTCATGCTCGTTTTGGTATTGGCGATAAGCAAGGCGCATTAGAAGATTTCCGAAAAGCAGCAGATATTTATTGGAAAGAAGGAAAAATAGCCGAACACAACGAAGCTAGAGAAAAAATTTTAGATTTAGAAATTGAGGAATCTTTAGATATTTTAAACTTTTAATGATTAGATTTAGTTGGTCATTGGGCATTGGGCATTGGGCATTGGGCATGGGAAAGCGATATTTTCATGTTTATTTGTGAGATTATTTTATAATTGGCTGCCTTAAAAATAAGGACTAGAGAAGATAGATTTTTATTGGGGTGCATCCCAGTTTTTAAAACGCCCGCAGGCTGGAAGCCTGGGGCTATAAAGACAAAGCCTGCCTCCGCAGGCTATAAGTTTTTGAAGCCTGCGGAGGCAGGCTTTGTTTGTGTAGCAATACCCTTCTAGGGTATTGATTAAAAAAGTGGGATGCTCCCTTTTTATTGTTCTTGGTGAACGCAGTTTAGAGTCTCTTGTAAAAGTCCTAATTTCCGCGTTCTTCTTTGCGCCTTTGCGCCTACTCTGCGAGAACGGCTTCTCTACGAGACGCTGCGCGAACGCCGAATGCGTGAGCTTTCAACCTTCTAATCAACAAAGCCACAATATTTATACAAGAACTCTATTGCATTGATGTCGCGGTACAGTGGTTTATTGGGTGAAATTTGCGCGATCGCATGATAATTAACGGCAGATATACTGAGGACAGTGAGGAATATAAAACCGATTTTTCGCATATTTAAGTTATTTCCTCAGACTGTATCTGTATAAATTTTTAAATTTACAATTATCAGACTTATATCACAAAATAACAGTTCCTTGATTAGATACAATTTTGCAGATCGCTATTTTTTAAAACTATGGACAATTGGCGTAATTCAATACTAGAATTGGGCTAAAAACTTAAGTATTTACTAGTAAATAGGTGAGAGGATTGTGATGATAACCTTTGGTTTTAAATATTTCACTGCTGCTTGTACGGCAATTTTGCTAGCTAGTACTCACCATTTACCCGATCCGGCGATCGCATCTGTAAACAATCAGTCTCAGCAAATAGCCCAAAATCAAGCTCAAACAACTAATTCTGAACCTAATTTAGTATTTAGACCTATTTTAGCTAAAATCAAGCAAAAGAGCCGAATTCGTATATTATTACCCAAATTTATTCCTGAATCCGATGGCGTAACCAAAATTTACGCTATTGTCGAAAGCGCTACACAAAATAAATACGAAATTTTACTAGGTTTTAGTCCTGATTGTAATGGTGGAACGGCTTGTAGGTTGGGCGTTGTCACTGCGGAAGCTGTAACGCGGAAAACACCTCGCCTGAGCGGTAAAACTGTGAATTTAGCAAGGGGAATTAGGGGTTATTTTGTCGATGCTAGCTGTGGTGCGAATTGCTCAGATGCTACCTTGACTTGGCGGCAACGGGGAGTGCAATATACTGTAGGGTTAAAAGCAGGCGATCGCGCTTCGTTAATTAAAATGGCTAATTCTGCGATTAATCCCTAAATGTCGATGCAGTTGTGCAGTGGCTTGTTGGTGTAGATTTTAAGCAGATAGGAAGGCGATATAAAGGCGAAAAATATGATCCAAGCCTTACGCAAGCTAGTAACATTTGATGAGTTTGTTGCTCAATACCCAGACAACTCTGGAAAACGTTATGAACTGCATGATGGAGTAGTGGTAGAAATGTCCCAACCTACAGGTGAACATGAAGATGTTATTGGTATTTTGGGACTAGAAATATCTGTCGAGATTAAGCGGCTAAATCTTCCCTACTTCATTCCAAAAACTGCATTAGTCAAACCACCGGACAATGAATCGGCTTATTCACCAGATATATTAATTATTAATCGCTCCAATTTGGTAAATGAGCCACTGTGGAAAAAGCAATCTACAGTCACTCAGGGTGCATCAATTCCCCTGGTAATTGAGGTAGTCAGCAGTAATTGGCGCGATGATTATTTTACCAAACTAGGTCAATATGAAGCGGTAGGTATCCCGGAATACTGGATTGTTGATTATGCAGCGTTAGGTGGTAGGCGGTTTATCGGTAACCCCAAACAACCAACTATTTCGGTTTATTCTTTAGTTGAGGGAGAATACCAAGTTCAACAGTTTGTTCAAGAACAACAGATTATCTCACCAACTTTCCCCGAATTAAATTTATCTGCGTCACAAATTTTTGAAGTTGGCGGTTTGATAACTTAGCCACGAAAATGTTGGGTTTCGTTCCTCAACCCAACCTACGCATTTTAAGATGAATAAATTAAACCCCTCTTCACATAGGAAGAAGGGTTTAATTTTCAACTTAATTACGAATTACGAATTACGAATTACGAATTACTTTAATATCCTTCTTCTTCGTATTCTGGCTGTTTCTCTTTGACTTTCTTAGGAATATTCACTGGTTGGGGTTCATCTTCCCAAGCATCGCCTTCTACATCGTCGTAATTGTCGTATTCATCGACATAAGGCTTTTTGTAGGGTTGCGCTTCAAATTTTACAGGTTGTTGATACCTGTCTTTATCTGTCGCTTCACTCCAGTTATCTTCTTCGTCGTCTTCTTCGTATTGAATCGATTCGTATTGACGCGCTTGCATTACTTGGCGCTGGGGTTTTTCTTCTTCAATATAATCTTCGTCCCATTCTTCCCTGGCTACGGGTTCGGGGGTGCGGACTTTGGGCTTAGGTGGTTGTAATGGTACACCACTTGGGAGTTGATTTCCAGGGGCGACGGTACGCGGTGCGGCGTAGTATTCTTCATCAGCGTCTCGTTCCCAAGGTGCTTTACCAATACCCAGTCGCTCGAGAACGCCAACTGACAATTGGGTGGTTCTTTCTTCTGCACCTTCAAAGACAATCAATCTACTAGGCCCTGTACTGACGACTTCATCAATTGAAAGTTCGTAGGTACTTAGCACTTGTTCGGGAATTTGGGGTAATCCCAAGGAGGCGATGACTATGGAGTGGAGTTTACCATTTTCACCGTTGAATTTAAAGCCGCGCACTCTTCCTAATACTTCACCTGTTTCTGTAATTACTTCCCAGTTAATCAGGTTACTTAAGGTTTCAACTTCAATATCTTCAATTACGTCCTCGTTATCTACCAGGATGACATCGCCAATCTGGCTGATACTGCTCAGGTACATGTTGCGTGGTATACCAGAAATAGAGATCAGGCTGTCTCTCAAGCCAAGAGCTACAACCTCTCGTTGATCTATATCCACCCAGACTTGACTAACGATACCTACTCGCTTACCGTTGTCGCGGGTAATCACCTGAGTATTTAATATGTCGGAACGCCTAATTATCTGTTCAGAGGTCATTCTATACCGAGTCCTGATCTCGAATCCGGTTAATCTATACACTATTATTAACAAAAACTCAAGCAGATGTATGGTCGGCTGGCAATTTAATTCCCAAAACTTGGGTGTAAGCTCCCCGTGCTTGAGTAACGCCTATTGTGCGTTCGGCTGATTCTATCATCGGGCGGCGCAAACTCACAACTATAAATTGTGCTTGTTTAGCCTGTTGTTTAATCATTTTAGCTAATCGTTCTACGTTTGCCCCATCTAAAAACATATCAACTTCGTCGAAGGCGTAGAAGGGGGAGGGGCGATAGCGTTGCAAAGAAAAGATAAAACTTAAGGCTGTGAGGGATTTTTCACCCCCAGACATGGAAGCTAATCGCTGTACTGGTTTACCTTTGGGGTGCGCAACTAAGTTTAAGCCACTGCTAAAGGGATCTTCGGGATCGTCTAGTTGTAAGTATCCGTCACCTTCGGAAAGGGTGGCGAAAATTGATTGGAAGTTTTCGTTAACGGCGTCGAAGGCTTCTTTAAAGGCGCGTTGGCGTAATGTAGTAAAGTTTTCAATGCGCAAAAGTAATTCGGTGCGCTCTCCTTCTAGGGTTTCCAGCTTTTGCGTCAGTTCTTGCAGGCGGTTTTGGGTGCGTTCGTATTCTTCTAAGGCCAGCATATTTACTGGTTCCATTGCTTGCAGGCGTTTGGCAAGCGATCGCAATTCTTTCTGCAATTCTTCTAAGTCTACTTGATCTGGGACTTCTGGCAGTGGATCGGGTAATTCTGGCGCTAAGGTTTGCAGTTGTTCTCTGACGTTAACTAATTCCTCGCGCCGTGCTGTGAGGGTTTCTTGCAGTTTTTCTAGTTCCCATTCTAATTGTTGTTGCCGCAGGAGATGCGATCGCAGTTCTTGTTCGGTGCGATCGCGTTTTTGTTTCTCTTCCCCTAAATTCTGTTCCATCTCGCTCAATTTGGCGCGAGTTTCGGCAATTTGGCTGCTGAGGGCGCTATGTTGAGTTGTAATGGTTGCGAGTTGATTTTGCTGGGTTTCTTGCTCTTGCTGGTACTGGGTGATCCGTTCTTCCGCTTCTTGGATTTTCTCTTGTAAGCGTTGCTGCTGATTCTCTAAATTTCTTAATCTTTGTTCTGCTTCCCGTAAAGCTGTTTCCCGTTGTTGTAATTGTTGCTCTTGATTTTTAATGGTGGCTTGGATTTGTTGCCATTCGCTAGGGGTTTGGGAGGCTTCCAACTCTGCTAAAGTTTGTCGCAATTGTTGCAACTGATTTTCCTGTCCCGGTAATTCCCGATCCAAAACTTCCAAACGGGATTGTGCGGTGGCGAATTTTTCGCTATTTTGGGCTAATTGCGATCGCGTGTTTTCTAACTGCGCTGTTAAGGTTTTAATTTCTTTTTGCAGCTGTTCTAATTGAATTTGCTGCTCTCTTCTGGCTTGACGCGCTTCTGTCACTTGCTGCGATAAAGTTTTGGCTTTGGTTGCGAGAGTAGAAATCGCTTCGCCACACCGTTCTAAAACCTTCTCAATTTCCCCTAAACGTCTGCGTAATGCGGCGACTTCTTCCGGTTCTGCTGCTTCGCTGTTCCCAAACCGCAAAGATGAACGCTGGGTGTTACTACCGCCAGTCATTGCGCCACTAGTTTCTAATAATTCCCCGTCTAGGGTGACAATCCGGTATAAGCCGAGGTTTTTCCGCGCTTGTTCTAGGGTGGAGAAAATAACGGTGTTACCAAAGACGTAACTAAAGACATCTTTATAACGGCGATCGCATTCTACTAAATTCACCGCATAGTTAACGAAACCGCTAGCTAATCGGAGGGTAGCATCTTGGGTAAATCTCGGCGGATTAATTTTATTTAAAGGTAAAAATGTGGCTCTCCCGGCGCGTTTCTGCTTTAACAGTTCAATTCCCGCAGCCGCAACACCGTCATCTTCTACTACTATATGTCCCAATCTGCCGCCAGCCGCAATTTCTAACGCCAGTTGATAGCGGGGTTCAACTCTGCCTAACTGTACCACTAAGCCACACAAACCAGGCATTCCCGATTGTAAAATCACCTTGCTGGCTTGGGTTCCTTGAATTTCCTGCTGTGCTTGCGCTTGTGCTTCTAATTTATCTAACTGGCGCTGTTTTTCTCGCTGTTCTTGTAATAATCGCTTTTGCGTATCTTGTTGAATTTGCAGTTCTTGTTCTGTCGCAGCGAGATTTTGCGCGAGATTTTGAATTGGTTCGCTAGAACTATTAAATTCTGTTTCTAAACGACTACATTCGGCTTGTTTTGTCGCTAATTCTGGTTCTAAACTAGTTACGAGTTGAGTTTGTTCTTGAATTTGCTGCTGTAACTGATCGTTCCGTTCTCTCAGCGTCGCTTGTTCGGTGCGTTGGGGTTCGAGAGTTTGCAGCAGCGTTTCAATTTGATGGTTTAACGCCGTTTGTTGTTGTACCCAAGCTTCGGAAGCGGAAGCGATTTCCGTTGCTGCTTGGCGAGAAGTTTCTAAAGCTTGTTGCGTTTCATCCCGTTGTTGCTGACAATAAACAATCGATTGCCTTTCCACAACCTGAGTTTCTGCTATTTGTTCTAGGGAACGCTGATGTTGTTGAATTTCTTGCTGACTTTGCGCTTGGCGTTTCGTGGTTTCTTGAATTGCGGTTTCTAATTCGCTGCGCTGACGCTGGAGTTGCTTGTGTTCCGCTTCTTGGGTAGCTAGGGTAGATTGTACAGCTAATAATTCCTCTTCACCCAAAGCTTTGACATGGGCGTTGAGTTGATCTAATTCAACAGTAGTTTGCTCAATTGTAGTATTGAGGGCGGTGAGTTCGGTAGAAAGTTCTACGGATTTGCGATCGCCATTTTGAATTTGGTTAGCTAATTTTTCCTGCTGTGCTTGGAGGGAACGCCAAGATAACACCGCTTCCCAAGATTGCTTTGCTAAATACTCAGCGCGGAGTTTTTGATATTTCTCCGCTTTGGCTCGGTCTTGCGACAAGCGATCGCGTTGTACAGTTAATTCAGTTTCAATAATCCGACAACTGTCTTCCTTTTCCTTCACCTCATCTAAAGTCGCCTTCGCTTGGTGAATTTTGCGATCAAACGCCGCTACTCCCGCCAATTCGTCAATAATTTCGCGCCGTTCCCTGGCGTTCATCGAGATAATACTGGTAACGTCCCCTTGCAATACGACGTTATAACCTTCAGGATAAATCCGCAGGGTTTCTAAAGCTTCATGTAATTCCGTCAGCGTGCAAGAAGCACCATTAATATAGTAATTCGATGTATAAGTTCCTTGATAAGTCACCCGCAGCTTTCTGGTGACACTCCACTCATTCGAGGTTTCTGGGTTAGGAAGCTTAGAATTTGCCTTATTTTCTTCCGTTTCCTCGATTTCCTCGCTTTCCTCAACTTCTACAACTTCTACATCCTCTAAACTGTCTTGCACTGTTGGCTTGGTATCATTAATCGAAACCGCATCGCTAATATCAAAAGTCACCGTCACACTAGCTTCCACAGTCGCGCGACTTTTCGCCGTTTGAGTATTATTAACCAAATCAGGTAAGCGATCGGCACGCATTCCTTTAGAACTAGCCAATCCCAGACAAAACAGTAGCGCATCGAGAATATTCGATTTACCAGAACCATTCGGCCCAGATATTACAGTAAACCCCCCCAATAAAGGAACTTGGGTGGTACCGCCAAAGGACTTAAAGTTGGTAAGTTCGACGCGCTTGACATGAACCATAGGCGCTCTTTAGCTAGGCTAATGAAGTAAAAGTGTAGCAAGTAAATTTAGATTGTCTACTAATTCCGCTAGAGAATTTAGGATTTATCTATCCCAACAACAGTCAGGAGAGTTTAGCAGCATTGCCGATAAATTGGTATAGTTTTACGCAATTTTTCGCCATAGCTATTTCCGTGAGGAAGCAAACTCTGCAATTTGAACAATTGTACTAGCGTGAATATAGCAGTCTTAACTTATATCATGTTTGACGAAATAAATGTTATTGGATGAATATTTTATTTTTATACAAATACCTGAGAGTGAGCATTGCCCATCATATCTGGTTTGTGGTGAGTATTAAACCGCCGAGACGCCAAGTACGCCTTCTGTGCAAGAGGCTTCCGCCAACGCGCAACGTCTCCCAAGGAAAGAATAATTCGTAGAGTGTGCGTAAGTCCTAAATTTTTAGTAATGTTATTTGGAGAGATTGGGGAATTCTGTAAAATTATCTTACAGCTATTTTCAGGTAAATAAACCACGCTGTAGGGGCACGGCACCGACAATCTTTTGGTACATACAATAATTTTACTGGTGCCGTGCCCCTACGACAGGTGTGGTTCAAATAGGTGAAAACTGCTGTAAGTTGTTAGTTAATCAGATAAATTATGCTACTTGAAGACTACTTTGATTTTCAGCGTCCTGATGATATTCGACTAAAAGGTACAAGAGTAGGAATTGAAACTATTCTTTATGAATTTATCCACCGGAGTCGGACGCCAGAAGAAATTGCTGAAAGCTATCCTTCATTAACTTTAGAACAGGTATATGCAACTATTCTTTATTACCTACATAATAAAGAAGCCGTCAGCGCCTACATGACTGATTGGTTAGAGTGGAGTCATAAAATGCAAGAAGAACAACGACGCAACCCGCCGCCAGTTGTCGCCAAATTGATAAAATTCAAAGCTGAAAGAGAAGCTATGAAAAAAGCAGATGACTCTCAACTATATTCTTGATGAAAATGTCGATAAACTATATTTACGACAATTTCGACAACGTAATCCTAATTTAATCATGTGGGTAGTTGGAGATCCAGGCGCTCCACCTAGAGGGACGCTAGATCCAGAAATATTATCTTGGTGTGAGGAACACAACTTTATTTTAGTTACAAATAATCGTAAATCTATGCCTGTACATTTGGCTGAACACATCGCCCAAGGGCGGAATATACCAGGCATTTTTATTTTGAGTGATAAATTAACTATTGGTCAGACTATTGATGAATTAGTTGTAATTGCTCAAGCATCTTTTGACAATGAATATCAAAACCAAATTGTACATTTACCATTGATTTAGACAATTACTCTAGATTGAAAATGGGCATTGGGCATCCTTTCGGCTTCGCTCAAGGCGAGTGGGCATTGGGCATTGGAAATAATTTCGGATTTGCGCTTTTAAATTAGATATTAATCTAAAATCCAAAATCGTTCGACTGAGCGCTCACGACGAAGTCTAAAATCTAAAATTCCTTGTCCCCTGCTCCTGTGCGAAGAAGAAAGTCCCTTAGCTGGCGTTAGCCTACCAGTGGCGGTGGTAAGCACAGAATTATGATTAACTACGAAAATTCCCCCCTTACTCCCTGCTCCCTGCTCCCTTGCTCCTCAATTCACCCGCGATCGCCTTTCTGTTGCTAAATTAACAAAGTAGAATAAAAAATCACAGCTAGGTGCAATCCACAATGGTATCTACTTCTACATCATTCTCGGATATCAAAAACCATTGGGCACGCTTATTTATTGAAGCTTTATCAGCGCGTCGTATTTTAAGTGGGTATCCAAACGGGACTTTTCGTCCAGATAACTCAGTAACTCGTGCAGAATTTGCTGCCATTATTAAGAAAGTATTTACAGTAGCGCAAAAGCGCCAATATGTGCCTTTTACTGATGTCCCTACTAGCCATTGGGCTTTTAGTGCGATTCAGCAATCCTATGAAACAGCATTTATCAGTGGATATCCCGATCGCACTTTTCGCCCTAATAATAGAATTGCCCGGGGCGATGTCTTTGTTGCCATAGTCAATGGCTTAGATATTGCCACGAAAATTAAACCCGATTTGGTAAATAAGCTGTCGCAATTTTATCAAGACGCCAATGCGATCGCTGGTTATGCGAAAAATCAAGTAGCTATTGCTACAAGTGCTGGTTTAGTAGCCAGCTATCCCAATATCAAATTACTTAACCCCAATATCGCCGCCACTCGCGGTGATGTTGCAGTGATAGTCTATCAAGCTTTAGTTTACCTGGGGCAAGCAGAGAAAATTACCTCTACTTATTTAATCGCGCCACCCACGCCAATCCCCTCATCAACGCCAATACCAACACCCGCACCAGTACCAGTACCAGTACCAGTACCAGCACCCGCACCCGCACCAGTGCCAGTACCAGTACCAGTACCAGTACCAGCGCCAGCACCAGCACCAGCACCAATACCAATACCAACGCCAACACCAGCGAATACGGTGAGGGTAAATCATCAACGGGAGTTTCGCGGTGTGTGGGTAGCCGCAGTTTGGAATGGTAATTGGCCTTCTAAACCGGGATTACCGACTGAACAACAAAAAGCAGAATTAGTTGCCATTATCAAACGATTGCAGCAACTTAACTTTAATGCGCTAATTTTGCAGGTACGTCCCGAAGGAGATGCGCTGTATGCTTCGACTTTAGAACCTTGGAGTGCTTGGCTTACAGGAACTCAAGGGAAAGCACCAGATCCATTTTATGACCCCTTAGAATTTGCGATCGCCGAATGCCACAAACGCAATATTGAACTTCATGCTTGGTTCAATCCCTATCGCGCTAAAACCTCTATTAGACAAGGAACAAACGTCATTCCTCACATAGCCGTCACTAATCCCCAGGTTGTTTATCAATGGGGTAGTCAGCTATGGATGGACCCGGGAGTGCAAATAGTCCAAGATAGAGCTTATAATGTCATTCTCGATGTTGTGCGCCGTTATGATATCGATGGCGTTCACTTAGACGATTATTTTTACCCTTATCCCATATCCGGTCAAAATTTCCCCGATAGCAAAACCTACGAAACTTATCGACAAGCTGGCGGCGGATTGAATATCGGTGACTGGCGCAGAGAAAACGTCAACCTCATGGTGCTACGCCTAGCTGAAGGCATTAAAGCTGCCAAGCCCCATGTTAAATTTGGCATCAGTCCCTTCGGTATTTACAGACCCGGACAACCAGCAGGAATTACTGGCTTAGATGCCTATGATGTTCTGTATGCCGACGCAAAGAAATGGTTAGAACAAGGTTGGATTGATTACATCGCCCCTCAACTTTACTGGCGTACCGACCAAGCACAACAAAGTTATACCGCCTTACTCAGATGGTGGACGCAGGTAAATACTAAGCAAAAACACGTTTACGCTGGTAACAATTTAACTGAACCCAGTAACAAGAGCCGGGAGAGTGAAGAAATTGAAAAACAAGTAGTATTTAGTCGTAGCCAAACGGCAAACTTGTCTTTAGGAAATATCTTCTTTAATCTCGATGTCTTGATCCAAAACAGTCAAGGTATCGCTGATAAATTTCAAACTCAGCTTTATGCCAAACCTGCCATAGCGCCAATTATGCCTTGGCGCGACACCACACCACCAACACCCCCCACCGCATTGCAATATGTCAACGGTAGACTTAATTGGCAACCTGGGGATAATCAACCAGTTCGTTCTTGGGTACTGTATCGCCAAGCGGGAGAAAATTGGGAGATTCAGCGCATTTTATCTGCTGGTACTAACTTTGCGACAGTGGGGGCAGGTACCTATGCAGTCTCCGCAGTGAATAGGTTAGCAACTGAGAGTTTAGGCGTGGTAATTACAGTTAGTTAATTTTTGCAATCTACATCTGCAAATTGATATTATTTATGTAACTTCCCGTCATCAAATTGATGACGCGGAAGTTTTTTAATATGGGAGTAATTCGTCACAGATATAAGACTAATTAAAAAAAAGAATGCAACAAATTGTAGGGGCATGGCAATGCCATGCCCTCTAGAATATATTAATATATCGCTAAAAATATTAGTACATTCATAAGTCTATATACCCTTTTTATGGGAGCATCCCAATTTTGACGCAATACCCTCAAGGGTATTGCTATACCAACAAAGCCTGCCTTCGCAGGCTATCAAACTTTTAGCCTGCGAAGGCAGGCTTCGTATTTGTAGCCCCACCCTTATAGGGTGAGGGCGTTTTTGCACATTTGGGATGCTCCCCTTTTTATAGCTAAGTAATTAGCTGGAAATTTTCAATTATTCAAGACTAAGGATGGTAATTCATTCTTGATATAAATACTTACAGCATATTTCAGGTAAATGAGGTACGCGCTTCGGGGCATGGCAGTGCCAGTGCCCCTACAATCAACGATAATCTGTACCTTACTAACTGGCAATCTGCTGTAATTCATGAATACTAATAAGCAAATTTTGACGATTAGATAATTATAATTGCCAAAATTGTGCGGAATTGACTATAATTAATGGAACAATTCATTTTTGCTGATTATCGCAATTGCGTTGCAATTAGTTGGAGATTTTGGCTGATAATTTGGCAAAAAATGAGATGAATTGAAAATTGGGGAATCCTTAAAAAAGAATAAAAAGCTAACTTTATTTAAATTTAAGGAGTATAGCATCACGATGAAACTGCAATCATTAACAACAGTTTTCACAGTAGGTGCGATCGCATTTGGGGCTACTGTTTCTCTACATCAACCAAGCTACGCCCAAGCAAGAGGATTTTATTGCGATCGCACTACAGGCGTACCCGTGACAGTGTACCAAACTTACTCCGGTGCGAGGGAACCTTGGATTCGCTGGACTTCTAATTATTTCACACAATCAGGCTACGACCCAGTACAGCGTTGTGAAGAAGTCAGTGCCAGATTAGAAACATATCGACTTAGCAGAAAGCTGAGATTTATTACTGTTGGCATTATGAATGGGCAAAGGGTTGTCTGTACTGCTAGCAGATTTAATGGACGTTGTGAAGGCTTGATATTTACCCTCAAACCCCGTGAAGATGGGGTAAGAACCCTAAATAATCTCTTAGCATGGCGTGATGGACAAGCTGGTGCTCCATCCCTCTATGAAAGTGGTACAGTACCTTATATAGATGTGAGCGATCGCTTAGGACAAGATACTAACCCTACACCATCGCCTACTCCGAGCAATGTTGAGCCAGTACCATCCCAACCGCAACCGGATGGAGGACGTAGCGGAGAGTTCAATTAAATGTCCCTTAGTGGTTGGTTATTATTGGGGCTGATCATAAATTTAGCGAGCGCTCAATTTGATTTGCCAGTCCAGCAGAGTACTATTGCCCAAACAGTCCCTAAATATTCCCTCACAACTCCCACCGAGACAGAGAAGATTCAAAAATTAGCACAACAGACTACTGTGCGCATCCTCACCGCCAATGCTTCCGGTTCTGGTGTGATTGTGCAGCATCAAGGACAAATCTACACAGTATTAACCAGCTGGCATGTAGTCGCTTTTAGCGATCGCCATACAATTATCACCCCTGATGGTCGTCGTCATACTCCATCGCGCCAACCACAGCAACTAGGTAATAGCGATTTAGCAATTACTCAGTTTCGCAGTAATTCCCGCTATCAAATCACAACAATTAGCACTGAACCTGTAAAACTGGGAGAGCCTGTATTTGCAGCTGGCTTCCCCATGTATCAGGGACAGAGTTTAGCCACTACTTTTAACCAAGGTATCAAAGTATTCCGCTTTACCAGTGGCGAGATATCAGTCTTACCCCCAAAATCTCTCGCGCAAGGTTATCGCTTAGGTTACACAAATGATATTGCTGTAGGTATGAGCGGCGGCCCGATTTTTAATGCTAGTGGCTTGCTAATTGGAATTAATGGACGGTTGAAAAACCGCGATCCAAATTTTGGTATGTATACCTTTGAAGATGGTACAGAACCACCAATAGGATTGTTACCACAAATACTTAGTTCTAGTTGGGGAATTCCTATTACTAATTATTTGCAGTTTCATAACTAGATTGAAAGTGGGCATGGGGCATTGGGCATTTTGTAGAGACGCGATTAATCGCGTCTCTACAAGTTGTCTTCTCTTTCATACAAGGCGATGAAAATTGTTTCATCGAGACTGCCTTTTTTGATAATTTTCACCTCAGAGTAGTTAATTATGAATTTCAGTTTTTCTCGCTTTAACTCTGTGCCTGGGTTACTAACAGGAACAGCAGTAGTAGCAGCCATAGTAATTAATCAACCTGCATCTGCCAAAACAGCGAAAGAAGTAGCGCAAATTGCCGTCCCTACAACAGTAAGAATTGATAATTCATTAGGTAGTAATTATGGTGGTTCTGGGGTAATTATTAGTAGAGATGGCAATACTTATACTGTATTAACAGCAAATCATGTAGTTAAAAGTGCAAATACTGAATACAGCATTCGCACCAGCAAAAATAAAACTCATAACGTTATTTCTGTGCAAAATTTGCAGAGAAATGATAGCGATCCAGATTTAGCAATTGTGAAATTTGAAAGTACAGAAGAGTATCCTGTTGCCCCAATTAGCAATTCTGATAATGCGGGAATTGGTACAGGTATTTATATTTCTGGTTATCCCATGTCTATTGAGAATAATAACGACCGAGAATATGAGTTTACAAAAGGACAAATTACCAGCCGTCCAGAAAGCAAGCCTCAAGGTTATACCATGCGTTATGATGCGGTGACGCGACGAGGTATGAGTGGTGGCCCGGTATTTGATGTGAGCGGGCGTGTGGTAGGAATTCACGGCCAAGGCGATCGCGATGGAGTAATTAAAAATGAGTCTGCTACCGGCGGAGAGATAGAAATCAAAACAGGCTTTAACGCAGCCGTTCCAATTAATACATTCAAGGAAGTCATTTCTCAATCGGGCGTACAAGTTGCATTCCAAGAAGATAATTCCCAAGCTGAAAATGTGGAAGCAACCCAACCAACAAAAGCTGAAGTCAGAAGTTGGGCGCAAGATTTTGCCGCCGGAGTAGTTAACACTATTATTGAGAGGGTGATTCCTCGTTTTTGGTAAGAAAAAACTGAATACCAATTTGAAAAAAGAATGCGCCAGATTGTAGGGGCATGGCATTGCCATGCCCTCTAAAATATCCAGGATTAACGTTGAATAGTCTGGGCAGATTGATTAAATAATAAATCCCGTGACTTCTCAATATCTAATGCCTGATTTTTAAATGCTTCCGCTTTTTCATAAGCGCGAATTGTCGCCGGACGAGCTTTAATTGCCTCAAACCAACGCTTTAAATTCGGAAAATCTTCTAAATTTTGACCTTGATTTTCATAAGGTACAATCCAAGGATAAGCGGCAATATCAGCAATGGAATAATCGCCTGCTACAAATTCTCTATCTGCCAATCTTTTATCTAATACTGCATACAATCGCCCTGTTTCTTTAACGTAGCGATTGATAGCATATTCAATTTTTTCTGGTGCATATTGGCTAAAGTGGTGATTCTGTCCCGCCATTGGCCCTAAACCGCCCATTTGCCAGAATAACCACTGTAAAACCTCAGCACGGTGGTGTAAATCTTGAGGAATTAACTTGCCGGTTTTTTCTGCTAGATATAACAGAATTGCACCAGATTCAAAAATAGAAATTGATGTGCCGCCATTGGCAGGTTCATTATCAACAATTGCTGGGATACGATTGTTAGGTGAAATCTTTAAAAACTCTGGCTTAAATTGGTCACCAGTACCAATATTTATCGGAATAATATTATAAGCAAGTCCAACTTCTTCTAAGAAAATTGTGATTTTATGACCGTTGGGTGTTGTCCAATAATATAAGTCAATCATGGTAGGTTCTCCTGATTTTGGGTATTGGGCATTGGGTATTGGGCATTGGGCATTGGGCAGAGACGCGATGAATCGCGTCTCTACAATTGTGTTCCTTAAAAACGCTCAACCCAAGGACGTAATTCTACTTCCCATGTCCAAGCGCTGCGGGGTTGATTTAAGATGTTGAGGTAAGTTTGAGCGATCGCATCTGGATCGAGAGTACTATCTGGGTTATCTGCTGGATCTTGCCGTTCTGCGGCACGAATTACACCATCAATGACAAAATGCGCTACGTGAATATTCTTAAGTGCTAATTCCCTGGCAATGCTTTGAGCTAAACCTCTCAAGGCAAATTTACCCATTGCAAACGGTGCAGATTGCGGGTAACCTTTAATACTCGCGGAAGCTCCGGTAAAAAATATCGCCCCTCCTCCTTGCTGTAACATTCTTTTAGCAGCAGCTTGGGCAACAAGAAACCCTCCATAAGCAGTAATTTCTAAAGTCTTAGCAACTTCGCTAGGTTCGAGTTCAATTAAAGGCCCTCGTACTCGAAAACTGGGATTGTAAACAACTACTGTCGGAGTACCAAGTTGATTTTCAACATCGCTAAATAACTGGTTTACTTCCTCTGGTTTTGCAGCATCAGCAGCGAAGCTAACTGCACCTATTTCATTACTCAGCTGTGTCAGTTTCTCAATGGTGCGAGCTGCTAGGGCGATTTTCAGTCCTGATTTGGCAAATAAACGGGCAATAGAGGCGCTTAATCCATTACCTGCTCCGACTATTAAAGCTGTTTTTGGCATAGGTGCAATTTTCCTTGACGGGTGAAATTTGATGAGCTAGGGAAAAATGTTAAACCTGCAATGAGCCAGCTATGATGAAGCGAACCACGCGCCAAAAAATAAAGGATTGTTGAATGTTGACTGTTGACTGTTAACAGTTAACCGTCAACAGTCAACTTTATTATCGCTAAGAATTACCCCTGATAAGCATTACCGATTCTGTCTACAGATACGTTAGCAGATAAAGGTAAACGACCAGGATTAAGGCGTGGTTCTGCGGCATAGCCAACAGGTACAATAACTGCGATCGCTAAATCTGGATCTTCTGCTGCACCAATTACTGCTTTCACTTGATCCTCAATCCAACCATTCATAAAACAGGTGGATAATCCTAAGCTTTCGGCTGCAAGTACTAAATGGGTAGCAGCAATGATTGCATCTTTGATCGCATATTCGCGTCGCTTGTCTCCTAAACCAGCTTGGAATTGCGGGATAGCATTTTTAAAATAGTTGACTGTACCTTCATTCCAGGCACCAGTTTTCAGTGCTTCTTCGTAAATTGGGGTTAAATCTTTTTCTCCAGCATTCGGATCGGCTGCAAACACAAATGTCACGGGTGCTTGGATAATTTGTTTTTGATTCCAAGACGCAGCTGCTAAAGCTGCTTTTTGTGCTTCATCTTGCACCAAAATAATTTGCCAAGCTTGGATATTAAAACTACTAGGTGCGGCTACGGTTAATTCTACTAGTTGCTTGAGTAGTTCTGGGGCTATGGGGTCTGATTTAAAAGTCTTAATAGAACGACGCTGAACAATAGCAGTGGGTACATCTAGGATTTGAGTAGGTGCGATCGCGCTCATGAGATTCTCCTGATTGTTGAAGTTGCTATCCAGTGATAGCGATTCTTATTATCGGTCTAAATGCTTTTTTGGTGTAAAAGGTTGCCACCCATTACGCCAAAGCAATTATAAACTCACGGCTGGTTCGTTTGCAGGCGACCAAAAAGGATAATCTGTATATCCCTTTTCCCCGCCACCATAGAAGCTTTCAGGAATTGGCTGATTTAAAGGTGCATTTAAAGCCAAACGTCGCGGTAAATCGGGATTAGCAATAAATAAAGTGCCAAAAGCGATTAAATCAGCTTGTTGATTCGCCAAAACCGCATTACCTTTTTCCGCCGTATAACCACTACAGACAATAAGTGTTCCTGTATACCTTTCTCTGAGATAATCCGTTGGTACTGCTGTTCCGCCATGTCTGATATCTGCGTCTGTGGATTCAATCAGATGCAGATAAGCTAAATCAAATTGGCTCAATACTTGCGCTGTATATCCAAAAGTTTCTAAAGGATTAGAGTCACGCATATCGTTAAATGTCCCGCTAGGGGAAAGGCGAACTCCTACCCGTTTACTATCCCAAACGCTGGTAACAGCCTCGACAATTTCTCGTAAAAACCGGACGCGGTTCTCAATACTACCGCCATACTCATCTGTTCTTTGATTCGTACCATCACGGAGAAACTGGTCAATTAAATAACCATTAGCTGCATGAATTTCGACGCCATCAAACCCCGCCGCTAGAGCATTTACTGCTGCTTGACGGTACTGTTCCACAATCACCGGAATCTCGGAAGTTTCCAAAGCGCGGGGAGTAACAAAAGGTTTTAATCCTTCAAAAGTTAATGCTTGACCTTCTTGAGGTGCGATCGCTGAAGGTGCAATAGGTAATTCGCCATTTGGTTGCAAATCAGGGTGAGAAATCCTGCCTACATGCCACAGTTGCAGAAAAATTCTACCACCCTGTTGATGTACAGCATCCGTTACCAACTTCCAACCCGCCACCTGTTCTGGTGAATGAATTCCTGGTGTATTTGGATACCCCTGTCCTTGGGGTGAAATTTGAGTTGCTTCTGCAATAATCAATCCAGCCGAAGCACGTTGCACATAGTATGTAGCATTTAACTCATGTGGTACATTGCCCTGACCGGCTCTTTGCCTAGTCAAGGGAGCCATAACTATGCGATTGGGCAGTTCTAAGTCACCCAATTGATAAGGAGAGAACAAGTTAATACTATTATTCATTGCTCAAATTTTGAGTATAAACAATTCAGCCATAGTTTGGGAAGGAAGCAGGGGTGCAGAGGAAGCAGAGGAGGCAGAGGAGGCAGAGGGTGCAGAGGAAGCAGAGGGTGCAGAGGGGGTAAATAAATCAATGCCCAATGCCCAATGCCCAATGCCCAATGCCCAATGCCCCATGCCCCATGCCCAATGCCCCATGCCCCATGCCCCATGCCCATTAACTTTAAGAAATATACTGCGCTAACGTCTTGGCTAACGTGGTTTTAGGCACCGCACCCACAACCGTATCGACTTGTCGTCCACCCTTAAATACCATTAACGTAGGGATACTCCGAATACCATAATGGCTGGCAACAGTAGGATTTTGATCTGTGTTCAATTTCACTACTTTTACCTGTCCATCGTATTCGCTAGCGACCTCATCGACAACCGGAGCTACCATTCTGCAAGGGCCGCACCAAGGTGCCCAAAAGTCAACTAGGACAGGAACTTGGCTTTCTAGAACTTCTTGCTTAAATGTGGCTTCCGTGACACTTGTAACGGATGACATAATTGTCCTCCTAATTTAATTCTATTATTCGATATTATCGAATAAGTAAAATATAAGCCATTTTATGAGATAGTGCAACTATGAGATTTTTGTATCATCCAGACCGAAAAGATATAACATTAGCGGGAGTGCTATACGCCTTAGGCGATCCGGTGAGGCTAGAAATTGTGCGGCTGTTAGCTACCAAGGGGGAGCAATGCTGTGCGGGGTTTGATTTTGCGATCGCCAAATCCACAATGTCCAATCATTTTAAAATTTTACGGGAGTCAGGCGTAGTACTGACCCATAAAGAAGGAACGCAGCACATCAACCAATTGCGGCGAGAAGATTTAGAAGCCAGATTCCCCGGATTACTAGATGCAGTCTTGCAATCAGCCCAACCATTAAATATTTGTGCCACAGCAGGTAAGCAGGTATTGGGGCATAGGGTATAGGGCATAAGGGGGACAAGGAGGATAAATGAAAATTGTAGAGACGCGATTAATCGCGTCTAATTGGTTGAAAGTGATAAATGTCACGTATGACTTGTACCCAGCCATCGGAAAGGGATTCGAGAATGCGATCGCCTTTTTCTTTGGTAGCGGTTGTAGCATCGCCAATCACACCAGTTTTACTGATATCTTTTGTTACCCAAGCTACGGGTAATTGACCTTCCCAACTCAGCAATGTACTTTGTGGTTGTTCTGGTGGATACTCAGCGACAACTTTATCAAGTTTTACTTGCTCCGGTAACAGTGCCAACATTAAACTCGTTTCCGCATCACCGGCGTGCATACCTAACTTAGCTTCTTTAGGAGTTAGCAATTCCTTGGTAATATTAGGCGCACGCCAGGTAAACAAGGGAAATACCGATAAATCACCATATTTAACATGTAAATCCCGCGCCGCCATTTGCATAACTTGCGGCTGTCCCCCGTGGGAGTTCATCAAAACTAATTTTCTAAATCCAGCCCGGTAAATACTTTCTCCCACCTCCATAATTGTGGCTGTGAGAGTTTCTGTACTCAAGGTAATAGTGCCGGGAAAATGCCAATGTTCGTTAGATTTACCATAGTTAATACTGGGCAAGGCATAAGCCGGAATGCTAGAGTCAAGTTTTGCCAAAGCTTTCCCCAACACCCCAACCCCAATAGCCGCATCCACAATTAGCGGCAAATGGGGGCCGTGTTGTTCAATTGCACCTACAGGTTGAATAATTACTACATTTTCCTTATTTGGCATCTCTTGGATATCAGTCCAACTCAGGTAAGGAAAAAAGCGTTCTGGGGGTATGAAGCTATGCATTTGATTAATCTCGCGTCCTTTTTATCTTACCTGCGGGCAGGGGGACAAGGGGGACACTTGTACAGACGCGATTCATCGCGTCTCTGCCCAATGCCCAATGCCCAATGCCCAATGCCCTATGCCCAATGCCCAATGCCCATTTTCCACCAAGTTTAATTTTTTTGGAAAATGTGATCTAGAATACCGACTATAAATTGAACGGATGATATCGTTTAGTTGTGTGTGAGGAGCAAGTTAAAACGAAAAACACCCGGGGTGGAAACACGGCAACACTCCCAGGTGTTTTTTGTTTCATATACAAGAAATATATTTTACAAAGAATAAGCAAGGCAATCGCGACATTTAACTTCACCAGGACTTAAGCAAAAATTGCCAAAAAGCTTAATTTATGGAACCGCCCTTCGGGTTCAGCAGTTCGCAATCGACGCAAAGCGCCAAGACTGCGGCTGCTTCACCAAGACGCCAAGAACGCCAAGAGTTCATAGAGTGTGCGTAAGTCCTATTCACTAAATTTGAGAGTAGGTTAACTCCCGAATTACCTTGAGAAATTCCTGTAAAACGGGCGATGAATCTTCTCGTCGCCAAACAACGACAATCTCGCGAGAGAAATCAGCACCTTGGATTGGGCGATAAACTACGCCTGTACGTTGTAGATTTTGCACGTTGCTAGGTAACAGTGCAACTCCCATACCGCCAGCAACTAAACTGAGAACAGTAATTGTCCAAGTTGCTTCTTGGACAACTTTAGGGAAAAAACCAGCTTGCTGACAGAGGTTAATAATTTCTGTATAGGAAGGGACAATTTCTGGGGAAGGTAGCACAAAAGGTTCGTTAGCCATCGCAGCGAGAGGAATTTCTGCTAGATTGGCGAGGGGATGGCTAGCGGGTAATGCAATCACTAAGGATTCGCGGACAATGGGTAAATAACTCAAGTGAGAATCTTGTTGATGGGAATGGGATAAACGATCGAATGCGACATCGAGACGACGATTGAGGAGTTCTTGAATTTGTTCGGAACCTGTGAGTTCGCGCAATATAAGTTTGACATGGGGAAAGCGATCGCGAAATGTGCGCAACATCTCCGGAAGCACGCTATTAGCCACAGAACTATTGGTTCCGATGATTAACTGGCCAATTTCGCCGCGACTCGCCCTTTGCGTTTGAAAAATCGCTTGTTCTAGTTGATTTAAAACTAATCTCGCTTCTTCTAAAAATACTTGTCCTGCAGATGTAAGTTGTAAAGGGCGCTTTTTGCGATCGAATAATTTAACACCAATTTCGGCTTCTAAAGCGCTAATCTGTTGACTGAGGGGAGGTTGCGCTATATGCAGACGTTGAGCTGCGTAGCTAAAGTTTTTTTCTTCAGCCACAGCAATAAAGTAGCGCAAATGTCGAAGTTCCATCGCTTCCCCAAACCACTATTATTTTAGGACTTATGCAAGTGTCATATTTTTTTCGTTTAGGTTGTCAAGAGTCAAAAGTCCAAAGTCCAAAAAACCTTAATTTTTGACTATTGACCCTTGACCCTGGACTCTTAGACCAGAAGATAATTGTGCCAGTTGCGTAAGTCCTATATTTATTACTATATTTTTTATATATAGTGTACTTGTGCAAAAAATATCTTAAATATAGTTGCTTTCCCTTATATTGACAAATAGAGACTATTGAGCAAGATTCATCCCAAGAACGTCTCAGGTTATCGGGGTAATCAGTAGGAATATGAGCAAAATTAAGCGTGTTGTAATTGTTGGTGGAACTCACGGAAATGAAGTCACCGGAATTTATCTAGTTAAAAAATTTGAGCGATCGCCTCATTTAATTCAGCGTTCAAGTTTTGAGAGTCGGACATTGATCGCCAATCCTAAAGCGAGTGCGATCGGTAAAAGATACGTAGATACAGATTTAAATCGCTGTTTTCTCCGCGAAGATTTAGAAAACCCAAATTTGGCTAGTTATGAAGCGCAACAAGCCAAATTAATTCATCAAACTTTTGGCTTGCAAGGTAGTCAGCCAGCAGATTTTGTGATTGATTTACATAGTTCTACAGCTAATATGGGGCTGACTATTATTTTAGGTAATGAGAATTCATTAAATCTGCATTTAGGAGCTTATTTGACATCAATAAGTCCTAAAGTAAATATCCTATTTTCTACCAGTCAACAAAAGTTCAGACCTCACTTAGATTCAATTTGTGAATTTGGCTGTACCTTAGAAGTTGGTGCAGTTGCGCAAAATGTTTTAAATGCTGCATTATTTCAAGAAACTGAAACAATTATTCACGCTATTTTAGATTATTTAGAAGCTCATAATCAGGGAACAGCACCGCCTGTAAAAGATAATATCAACGTTTATCACAGCATTGAAACCATCGACTATCCCCGAAATGAGATAGGAGAAATTGAAGCAATGATTCATCCAAAACTACAATTTCAGGATTATCAACCATTGCATCCGGGAGAGCCGATATTTTTAAATTTTGAGGGTAAAGAAATAGTTTATGCAGGAGAATCTACAGTGTATCCTGTTTTCATCAATGAAGCAGCTTATTATGAAAAAGGAATTGCAATGTGTATAACGCAATTAAGCAAGATAAATATTAATAATCAGAGACGCGATTAATCGCGTCTGTACAATTGTGAATTAAATAGCTAACTTTTTACAAATGTCCACTCCAAGATTTTGATCGGTGCTTCTTGGAGTGCTTGAGTAAGTTCAGCGCTGTTCTTGAATTTCAACTGATTTATTTTACAGGCTTCGATATTGACTGTAAATTTCTCATTCTCAAACGGCCAAGGTTTGACAGTTACTAAAGAATCGTTACGTTGCATAATATCATAACGCTCATCGTCAGGGCCTTTGCTAATTTCTAACCAGCGTTCATCCTCAGGTAGTTGTTGTTGACAGAGAATTAAAGAAAGGCGATCGCACCATTGCATAAATGCATAAGCTGCGTCTACATCTTTCTTTCCAATTCCTAATTCTTTAGTCCATTTTTTTTGATTTTCTACTTGCTCATCAAGAAATTTAGCTAATTCTGGACTCTGATCGCGATTTCCTTCATATAGATAACTCACGTGTCTAGAAATTAATAAAGCTACCCAGCGTCCGCGATAACGAGCATTTTTGACTAAATTTATTTGTTTATCTACAAGTACATCTTTACCTAAGGTAAAATCCATTGGCGCACCAGCTTCGGTGACAATATCTTCTTCCCATTCTTTCTCTAAATCATCATGATGAGAAATTGCGGCGAGGGTTTCATATAACCGAGGTGGAGCATTTTTACGCCGCCATTGTCCTGCTAATTGTGCTGCTAATAAAGCATGTGCGCGATGATAAATAATTTCCCAACCATCGGATGTAGTATTTACAATCACTAGTTAATTCTCCATACTTTTAACTTTATTTATCCGGAAAAATGAGCCAGAGAATTAACTTCTAACTGGCTCATATTATGTTATTCCTCAGTTAATTAGGAATGCTTTTGTAGCGGGTCGGCAATATATTTGAATGTTGGTTCAGAATTCCAGGGGCCGCGCTCATCTTGGCTACCGTTTGTAGATAAATTGTAGTAGAGAGCGACAGTTTCATCTGGTTGAATATTACCAAAAAGTGGATCTGTTAATTTACCCAGAGAATCCAGTGCTTTCATAAACATTTGGGTATGAGAAATTTCTCTGGTTAACAGATGGACTAATGTTTTTTTGGTACCATCATCTGTAGCTAACTTGATCAACTCTTCGTAAGTCTGACGCGCACCAGCTTCGGCTGCAATATTAGCTCGCAAATCGCGGACTACATCGCCACCTTCGTTGATATAATTTGCAGTCCAAGCGCTACCTTGACTATCTAAAAAGTGAGGCCCGATACCTCGAATTGCAAAGAGAGTACTTTTATAAGCCTCTGTTTGATCGGTATTTTTTGTATGGGATTCAATGAGTTTACCCACCATTTCTAAATGACCAAACTCTTCAATAGCAATGTCTTGTAGCATGTCTTTAATACCAGCATTTTCGACATGAAAAGATTGCACCCAATATTGTAGAGCAGCTGTAAGTTCTCCTGTAGCTCCACCAAATTGTTCGAGGAGTAACTGCGCAAACCGAGGATTCGCCTCGCTAACGTTTACTACATGAATCGGTTCTTTTTTATGAAAAAACATTTCTTGGTTCTCCCTGAAACAATAATGTGGTTAAACAAATTAATAATTCATCCTTCGTAATCCGTACTCACAAGTAATGCTGATGTTGGCGAAGAGTACTTAATTACATTTATCCTGTCTGATTTAATTACGAATTACGAATTACGAATTAGTAATTATTACGCTCTGCTGCTTCTGTTCAATAGTCCCCATAAATAAATAGCAATAATTGCACCAATTACAGCTATAAATAGACCTGTTAGACTAAATCCAGCGCCAGCAGCAGTAATTTGTAAAGTTCCTGTTTGTAAAAGCGTGTAGAGGCTTCCACCAACGAAAGCGCCGATAATCCCTAAGACGATTGTAGAAAGGATACCGCCACCTTGATAACCTGGATAAATTGCTTTCGCGATCGCACCAGCTAAAAGTCCTAAGACAACCCAAGCAATAATATTCATAAAATCCTCAGAAATCTTGTCTGGTTATTACATAATTTATCTATTAACTATCTAAATTGTTTCTACCAGTTGAGATAAATGTAACAACCGAAAGATAGATAAAGATTTTCTAGATTTTTAAGAACTATCTAAGCTAATTATGTTGCAATACGGTTCAGTTAGCGTCAAAAACCTTAAACCGCGTAGGTTGGGTTGAGGAACGAAACCCAACATTTTCGGCGATTTGTTGGGTTTCACTTCGTTCAACCCAACCTACATTTATCCTTAACTGAACTGTATTGAATTATGTTGATTGCTTGATAAAAAATATGAAAATCACAAGTGATATTTTCAATTCGTGCTGTTTTGCTCAAGGCTATAAACATTAGGCTATCTGTTTCTACCTTGAGAAATAAATTGCTTATCTGTCTTTTTATAGATGTGTTAATGAATCTAAATATTTTTAGATATAAATGTTGCGCTTTTAAGCTGCATAAATAATCTTATGAGCTTTTACTAAAGCTAAGTAATTTTTTAGTCTTGAGTATCAAGAGGAGGGTAATTCTGTTGCTATCAACATGATGAAATTTAAATACAGAATACCCCTTGAGCGCTCAACAACAATCAGGAGTACCAGTGACTAGACGTGAAAACTTCAGTTTAATTGAGCAGGTAGGATCGCCGGAAATAGCCACGCCCAAGCAATCGCTAACATTACCGGATGCTGTGGCGCTGATTGTGGGAATTGTCATCGGAGCAGGGATTTTTGAAACCCCAGCTTTAGTTGCGAATTATGCAGGTAGCGATGTTGCGGTACTGCTGTTCTGGCTAGTTGGTGGTGCAGTTTCTTTGGTAGGCGCATTGTGCTATGCAGAGTTAGCCACAACTTATCCTGATGTTGGTGGTGTTTATTATTACTTAAAACGGGCTTTTGGCAAGGGAATCGCCTTTTTATTTGCTTGGGCGAGGATGACAGTAATTCAAACAGGTTCGATTGCACTGTTAGCATTTGTCTTTGGTGACTATGCTTCTCAGATATGGCGGTTGGGGACATTTTCACCCTCTATATATGCAGCAGTTGCGATCGCACTTTTGACTGCTTTGAATATTGTCGGTTTGCAACAAGGTAAATGGACGCAAAATTTACTCACTGCGGCGAAAGTTTTAGGTTTATTACTGGTGGTAATTATCGGCTTAACTGCCACATCTGATACTACCATCCCTGTAGAATCTACAACATCTGGTAACTGGGGATTAGCAATGGTGTTTGTGCTGTTATCCTACGGTGGCTGGAACGAAGCAGCTTATATTGCAGCAGAAATCCAAAATCGACGCCGCAATATTTTGCGATCGCTCCTCTTGAGTATTGGTATTATTACCGCTATTTACCTGCTAATCAATTGGGCTTACCTGCGAGGCTTAGGTGTAGCAAACATGGCGCAATCGGAAGCCGTCGCCGCAGATTTAATGCGATCGCTTTGGGGCGCACCCGGAGCCTTTTTTGTCAGTCTACTGATTGCAATTTGTACATTAGGCGCAACCAACGCCACAATTTTTACCGGGGCGCGGACTAATTACGCTTTAGGGCAAGATTTTGCGCTGTTTGGTTTCATGGGACATTGGCGACAACGCCCCAGCACACCTACCTATGCATTACTTTTGCAAGGTGCGATCGCCTTAGGGTTGGTTATCTTGGGTACCCTCACCCGCAAAGGCTTTGAAACAATGGTGGATTACACCGCCCCAGTGTTTTGGTTTTTCTTCCTGCTTTCCGGGATATCGCTGCTGGTATTACGCCAACGCGAACCGCAAATACAACGAGCTTTTCGCGTACCTTTGTATCCATTCACACCTTTACTTTTTTGTGCAGTGTGCGCCTATCTGCTCTACTCCAGCTTAGTTTATACCGGAGTAGGTGCAGTCCTTGGCGTCGCAGTTGTCGCAGCAGGAATACCCCTATTTTTGTGGAATCAATACCGTCAACGAAGGGCGTAAGGGAAAGGGGGACAAACAATTCAAAATTCAAAATTCAAAATTCAAAATTATGAATTCTATTTGACTTTTGCCCAATGCCCCATGCCCATTTTCAAATATCCCAAATACCAAAATAATTAGGAGTTTAGTGATGAATTTATCCAAAATTCTGCTTTTACTAGCTACCGGCTTTAGTGTTGTCAGCTTTGGGATTACTGGCTGTACAACTCAACAGCAAAGTTCAGAAGCAGATACTCAAGAACCAGCCGTAACTGTTCAGCAAACCGAAGCACCAGCAACTACAACCACAGAACAACCCCAAGAACGTCCTGGTGATGTTCCCTACGTTCCTACGCCTCAGCCTGTGGTAGATGCAATGTTAAATGTTGCTAAAGTGGGTAAGAATGATGTACTTTACGACCTTGGTAGTGGTGATGGCAGAATAGTAGTCACAGCCGCTCAAAAATACGGTACCCAAGGCGTAGGTATAGATATCAATCCCGAAAGAGTTGCCGAAGCTAATCAGAATGCACAAAAAGCTGGAGTAAGCGATCGCGTTAAGTTTGTCCAGCAAGATTTATTTAACACCGACTTGAGTCAAGCTACAGTAGTGACGCTCTACTTGCTACCTGATGTTAACATCAAACTCCGCCCCAAATTATTTAAAGAACTCAAACCCGGTACTCGGATTGTTTCCCACGCCTTTGATATGGGCGATTGGAAACCTCAACAGACATTAAATGTTGATGGTAAAACTATTTATTATTGGGTAGTTCCGGAAAATGTTCCGGCGAATTTGCGATAGTCATTGGTCATTTGTCATTGGTCATTTGTCATTGGATTGATTTTTGGCATTAAGTTTTATGGTTTGAAAAAAGAATGCCATAAATGGTAGGGGCATGGCAATGCCATGCCCTCTAGAATATATTGATGTGCTTACCCGACATATCGCCCGCAGGCTGGAAGCCTGGGGCTATAGATACGAAGCCTGCCTTCGCAGGCTTTGTTAAATTAGCCGCACCATTCTATGGTGACGGCGGGATTTGAGGATTAGTGAGGATCTGAATCGCCTATATTGCTCGTGAGAAATGTTTTTCCTTCTTTCTCATGTGATTATCAAAAATCACAGCAATATTTCTCACTAACAATCGACCAATATCTGTAATTAAGATGTAGTTTTTAGATAAACTAACTAGCCCATCAGCTTCTAGGGGCTTTAACATCTCTAATTCGTGGCTGAAGTATTCATCAAAACATATTTGAAATTTATCAGCAATATCTTGTTTATGCAATTGAAAATGAGACATAATACTCATAATGACATCCCGTCTAATAATGTCATCTTGATTGAGTTTAATTCCTTTGCTCAAAGGTAAAGTATCTGTAGAAATCGCCTGATAATATTCCTTCAGTTGCTTGTGATTTTGGAAATAAGCATCTTCTAACATGCTGATAGAGGTAGCACCAAACCCAAAAAGTTCCGTTTCCGCGTGGGTGGTGTAGCCTTGGAAGTTCCGCTTGAGAGTGCCATTGCGTTGCGCGATCGCTAATTCATCGTTAGATTTAGCAAAATGATCCATCCCAATAAACATATACTCATTATTGGTTAATTCTTCAATGGTCATTTTGAGAATTTCTAACTTTTCCTGGGGAAGAGGTAAAGCTGATTCAGGAATATTTTTTTGTGCTGGTTTAATCCAGGGAATATAAGCAAAATTAAAAACTACAATTCGGTCAGGATCTAATGCAATTGTCTTTTTGATGGTTTCCCGAAAACTTTGCCGAGTTTGATAAGGTAACCCATAAATTAAGTCTACATTTACGCTCTCAAATTGAGCTTCTCTAATCCAACTCATGACATCAAATAGCATTTCCTCTGACTGGATGCGATTGATTGCTACTTGAACTTCGTGATTAAAATCTTGAATGCCGAAACTAATGCGATTAAACCCAATTTTTCTCAGAAATAAAATGTAGTCTCTATCGACATAGCGAGGATTAATTTCAATAGAAATTTCTGCCGATGGGTCAATAGTAAAGTGTTGGGTGATATGTTTCCAGATAAATTCTACTTGCTCAGGTTCTAAGTAATTAGGCGTACCACCACCCCAATGAATTTGCAGAACTTTGCGCTCAGAATCGATTAAAGCTGCGGTTTGCTGAATATCTTTAACCAAATTTTCTAGGTAAGGTTTGGCAATATTCTTGTTGTTGGAAATTACAGTATTACAGCCGCAAAAGTAGCAAGCACTCTGACAAAAAGGGATGTGGAAATATAAAGATAAGGGCGTTTTTCTTTGATTTGAAGCTGCGATCGCATTTTGTAAATCATCTAGGGTGAATGCTTCGCTTAATTCAGTAGCAGGTGGGTAACTGGTGTATCTGGGTGCAGGTGCATCATACTTTTGGATCATCTCCAGATCGAATTTGACACCAGGTAAGAGAAAAACCATCAAAACCTCCGAAGTAATGCGACAATGCGACCTAGCAGTTTTTGCTTGTATGGGGTAATAGAGACGCGATTCATCGCTCTTGTAGAGACGCGATTCATCATAGAGACGCGATCAATCGCGTCTCTACAAGAGTTCCCTGTTGTTTTGTCCGCATCTTTCCCATATGTGAATCGAATAACTTATTGAACTCAGGACTTACGCAGGTGTTGAGGATTTGTACTTCCTTCATGTTCAATCGTCAGCACTCTCGGCAAATGAGCTACAGACTCAGGATGTCTGCCAGTTCACAGTCAATGCCAGAGCTAGAGAATTGTTATTCTGGGGTAAGGCAGGATTCGCATCACTCTATCCAGCACATATCATGCCGATGCGTAGAACCAATGGTTCTTGCCCTAAGGCATCGCTGCCATTTTTCTTTCTCCCAAAATTATTTAACTATTTCTCTTTGTATAACTATTAAGCTATTAATATTTCTTTATCTTTGTCTGTGTGTGAAGGCACATATTAATGGGCATGGGGCATTGGGCATGGGGCAACAGTCAACCGTCAACCGTCAACAGTCAACCGTCAACCCCTCCATTTGCAGAACTTAACTATTTAGAACAATATTTTATGCTTATATAACTATTGGAAGATTTAATCATAAAAGGATTCTCGATGGTGAAGTCTCTTGAAACTCCGGAGCCTCAGATGCTGAAGCCAGGTATTAAAGCGCCTGTGCAGGAAACATTATTAACACCCCGGTTTTATACTACTGACTTCGCCGCGATGGAGAAGTTAGATATTTCCGCCAATGAGACTGAGTTATTAGCAATTGTTGAGGAACTAAGGGCTGATTATAACCGCCATCATTTTGTGCGGGATGATGAATTTAAACAATGTTGGGATGGCATTCAAGGAGAAACAAGACGTTCTTTTATTGACTTTTTAGAGCGTTCTTGTACTTCCGAATTTTCTGGGTTTTTATTGTTTAAAGAACTGTCGCGCCGCCTGAAAGAAAAGAACCCAATTTTGGCAGAAGCTTTCCAATTAATGGCAAGAGATGAAGCCCGCCATGCAGGTTTTCTCAATAAATCAATGGCTGATTTTAATCTTTCCTTAGATTTGAGCTATCTGACCAAAAATCGTACTTATACATTTTTTCCGCCAGAGTGGATTATTTACACAGTCTACCTATCGGAGAAAATTGGGTACTGGCGCTATATTTTAATGTATCGGCATTTGCAGAAAAATCCCCAATATCAATTTTATCCCCTCTTCCGAAAATTTGAGAGTTGGTGTCAGGATGAGAATCGACATGGAGATTTCTTTAAAGCGTTACTCAGGTCACAACCAAAATTATGGCAGAACTGGAAAGCGCGGTTGTGGGTGCGGTTCTTTTTGCTGACGGTGTTTGTTACCCATACAATTACAGTCTTTGAACGTGCTAGTTTTTACCAATCTATCGGTATACATCCGCGCAAGTATAATCAGCAAGTGATTCGGGAGACAAATAATACCGCCGCCCGTGCATTTCCGTTGATTTTAGATACTAATCACCCGGAATTTTTCTGGCGATTAGAGCAGTGTTTTGAAAATAATCAGAAATTGGCAGAGATTAACAAGAGCGATCGCTCTAAGTTTGTCAAGTTCTGGCTGAAAGTACCAGCGATCGCGGCTATTATCTGGCACATGTTGCGGATTTATCTGGTTAAACCCATTAATGCGGAGTTAACACGAGAAACAGTTCTTTGAAAAAAGCAGGAAGCAGAAGAACTTTGACACTCCCCTGTTGATAAAACGGGGGATTCTTGAATTGCATTGATGAATAGAATGTGGGCTGCTATTCCAGAATACTATAAATTTGCTAATTTATTATTTTTATCTGATACCATTTCAATATGAAAATGCATATTATTAGCCTGCGGAGGCAGCCTTTGTTTGTTTAGCTCAAGGCTTCTAGCCTTGTAGCTTTAATGTGCAACCTCACATAGAATTGGTATGACTAGATTTATTCAAGAGTCATGTAATATTCTTTTACCGTAATTATAAACAAATGTAAAAAAGCATATATTTTGTAACATGAGAAATGGTAAAAAATTGTCAGCATATCTAGCGATTTCGTCTCTCCTAGAGCAATTTGTGTATCGATGCCTGTTTCGCGTAATGTTTTCGTTGGATGGTTCACAATCGCCTTCATTACAGCATTTTGGGGAAACGCCGCAAATGCCCAAATTACCCCAGATGGAAGTTTAGGAACTGAGGCTTCACAAGTAACTCCTAATGTTGATATTAAAGGGTTACCTGCTGAACGGATTGATGGTGGCGCTACAAGGGGAGCAAATTTATTTCACAGTTTTTCCGAGTTTAATATTAGAGACTTGCAAAGGGTTTATTTTTCCAATCCCACAGGAATTGAGAATATTTTGATGCGAGTAACGGGGGGTAAAGTCTCTAATATTCTGGGAACTTTAGGGGTAAATGGTAACGCGAATTTATTTTTGATGAACCCAAATGGAATTGTGTTTGGGAAAAATGCACGGTTGGATCTGGGAGGTTCGTTTGTTGCGAGTACGGCGAATTCATTTGTGTTTGGTGATGGGTTGGAATTTAGTGCAACTAATCCCCAAGCAGCCCCATTGTTGCAGGTTAATTTGACACCAGGGCTGCAATATGGCAACAATGCTGGAAGTATTTTAAATCAATCCAGTTTTAATAATATTGGTTTACGGGTACAACCTGGTAAGACTTTAGCACTTGTGGGTGGTGATGTTTTTTTAGACGGTGGTATTCTGACATCACGAGGAGGCAGAATTGAACTGGGGAGTGTCGCTAGTAATAGTTTAGTGAATGTAAAACCTACTGATGATGGGTTTTCTCTTGACTATGAGGGTGTTAAAGAATTTCAAGATATTAATTTTAATTCGTCTTTTGCGAATGTGAGTGGTGAAGGTGGCGGTGATGTGCAATTGCAAGGAAGGCGCATTACTTTTTATGACTTTTCCTCAATAGATGCTAGTACTTTAGGTTCAGAGCCAGGCGGAACTTTGGCAATTAATGCTGTTGACTCAGTTGAACTATATACTACTGCTTTATTTGCAGAAGTACTACTGCCAAATGCTACCGGAAAAGGAGGAAATTTAACGATTAGGACTAATTTTTTAAAAGTAGCTGATGGTTCAATAGTATCAATTAATACTTATGGCATAGGAGATTCTGGAAAGTTAACCATCAGATCAAAGTCTGTGGAAGTAATTGGCGAATCAGCAGATGGCAGAATTCCCAGTGGATTAGTTGCTGAAGTGGAGCGTAATGCTACCGGGAATGGAGGAGTTTTAACTATTGAAACTGAACGTTTGAAAGTTGCCAATGGAGCAATCTTATCAACTAGTACGTTGGGTAAAGGAAATGCTGGAGAGATGCTCATCAAAGCAACTGATATAGAAGTAATTGGTCGTTCAGGTAATGGCAGGTTTGCCACTGGATTGTTTGCTCAGGTTAATTCATCAGCTACTGGAAATGGTGGTAATTTAACTATTGAAACTAACAAATTAACTGTAGCTGAGGGAGCACAAATAGGACCCAGCACTTTTAGCAGTGGGAAGGCAGGAAATTTAAGAATTATTGCGAATCAAGTCGAAGTAATTGGACGCTCAAGGGATGGCAAAGCTCCCAGTGGATTGTTTGCTCAAGTTAATGCATCGGCTACTGGAGATGGAGGTGATTTAATTATTGAAACTGACGAATTAATAGTAACCGATGGAGCACTCTTATCAACTAGCACTTTTGGCGGTGGGAAAGCAGGAAATTTAAAAATTATCGCGAATAAAGTGGAAGTTATCGGCACTTCGCCTGATAACCAAGTTTCCACTCGTTTAGCTACTCGAGTTAATCCCACAGCTACCAAAGATGGGGGTGATTTAATTATTGAAACTGGCCAATTGACAGTAGCAAATGGAGCACAGTTAGAAACTAGTACATTTGGTGATGGCAAAGCAGGAAATTTGAAAATTACTGCGACTGAAGTGGAAGTAATCGGAACCTCGATTGATGGCCGATCTCCCAGTGCTTTGTTGACTCAAGTCATTCCATTAGCTAATGGAAATGGAGGCAACTTAAATATTGAGACTGACAACTTAACAATAACTGATGGAGCACTCTTATCAGCTAGTACAGGAGGTAAAGGGAATGCTGGAGATTTAAAAGTAAGTGCCATTCAAGTCAAATTAATTGGTACTTCGGCAAATGGTCAATTCAGCAGTGGTTTATTTACTCAAACTGAAAGTTCAGGAAATGCAGGAAAAGTAGAAATTACCACCGATAAGCTATTTGTAGAAGACGGAGCGAGGATTTCTGCCGCAACTTCTGGCGGTAAAAGCAATGACATCACCATAAACGCCAACTCCCTAACAGCAACCAATGGTGGACAACTCCGCACTACCACCTCTGGAGAAAACAAAGCAGGAAACATCACCTTAAAAGTAACCGATGACATCACCCTCACGGGAACCGATACTGGTATATTTGCAAATACAACCCCAGAATCCCAAGGTAACGGTGGTAATATCTTTATCGACCCCAGAAAAGTCACTATTCAAGATGGTGCAAAAATAGCAGTAGATAGTCAAGGTACGGGTATTGGTGGCGATGTAGAACTGTTTGCAGGTTTGTTGACTCTCGATAATGGACAAATCTCTGCCCAAACTCGCAGCAATACTGGCGGTAATATTAACCTGAATCTGCAAGACTTACTATTACTACGCAACGGCAGTCAAATCACCACCACAGCCGGAAATCAACAATTTGGCGGCGATGGCGGTAACATCACCATTAATACCCCTTTTATAGTCGCTGTTCCCAATGAAGATAGTGATATCACTGCTAATGCTTTCAGTGGTACAGGCGGCAAAGTTAACATTGCCACAAACGGTATTTTTGGTATTCAGTCACAGCCACGTCTAACAGAATTGAGCGATATTACTGCTAGCTCGGAATTAGGTGTTAATGGTGAGGTATCTATCAACACACCGGAAGTAGACCCTTCGCGGGGATTGGAAGAATTGCCGGAAAGTGTTGTTGATGTGGCAGGATTAATTAATCAGAACTTGTGTACTGCTGCTCGTCAGGGAAGTGAATTTGTAGTAACAGGCCGTGGTGGGTTACCTGTTACTCCCTATGATATCCTCCAAGGGGGCGCTACCTGGGAAGATTGGCACATAGCAGAAGAACAAGGGTTATCTACACCAAAGCCAGGAAGAGGAAACAATCAATTACAGAAAAAAAGCCAGGAATCTCAACAAATTGTGGAAGCACAAGGCTGGATAACTCATAATAATGGCGATGTCATTCTGACGGCGAAACCAGCTAAGGTAACCCCACAAGGTACTTGGTTACATCCTCTAGATTGCCGGATGTTGAGGGAAAGCTAATGAAACGCCTGCTGAGGTTTCTCCTAATTGCCACTTTGGGGCTAATTTTCAGTGTCACTATTCCGGTTTTGCTGACTGTTCAAGCACAACAGTCACCCCTAGAATTGCTGCAAACAGGAAAAAAGTATTATGATGCTGGACAGTTTTCAGCCGCAACACAATTATTACAGCAAGCAGCACAAATTTATCAAACTCAAGGAGATTTACCTCAGCAAGCTCAGGCATTAAGTTTTGTGTCTCTATCTCAGCAAAAATTAAGTAATTTACCTGAAGCAGAAGCTGCAATTAATACTAGCTTGTCAATACTGGAAAAACTACCAGATAAAAATAGTTGGCATCAGGTTCGCGCTCAAGTGTTGAATGCGCAAGGAAATCTGCAATTAGCTAAGGGCAATGCTACAGCTGCTGTGGAAATATGGAAAAATGCCGCCAGTCTTTATGCTGAGATTGGTAATACAGTAGGTATAATTGGTAGCCAAAGCAATCAAGCTGAAGCATTGCAGGTATTGGGACTTTACCGCCAAGGGTATAAGCTGATTAATGATATAGAAGAAAAGTTGCAAGCACAACCGGACTCTGAACTTAAGGCTACAGGTTTACATAATCTCGGTAATATACTTAGGCAAAGAGGTGATTTAGAACGCTCTCAAAAGCTTCTAGAGCAAAGTTTAGCGATCGCAGAAAAATTAAAAACTACCGAATCTGTTCAAGATAAAATATTGCTGAGTTTGGGAAATACTAAACTAGCTCTCGCTAGAAGAGCAAAAGCTATTAAAGATCCGCAAGCTGCTGCACAGTCGATTCAAGAAGCTGTAAATTATTATCAACAGGCAGCAAAGGTGACAACTTCACCAATTACAAAAATTCAAGCACAACTCAATCAGCTAAGTTTATTGATAGAGACGGAACAGACAGCAGCTATTGAGCCTTTATTATTAGCGATCGCCAAACCAATTGTCCAGTTACCCGCCAGTCGCGCTGCTGTATATGCACAGGTGAATTTCGCTGCAAGTTTGCTCAAATTGGAAAATGGGAAAAAAGAGATAGCTAACTCGGTAAATATTGCACAGATATTAGATACTGCGGTGACACAAGCTAGGAGTTTAGCCGATAGACGAGCCGAATCTTATGCTTTGGGTACTCTTGGTAAGTTACACGAAAAACAACAATCTAGGCTATTAGCTAAAAAATATACACAATTAGCCCTAGTTATTGCCCAAGGGATAAATGCGCCGGATATCGCTTATCAATGGCAATGGCAGATGGGAAGGATTTTACAGGCTGAAGCAGAAAATCAGCAACAAGCAGTTAGTGAGGCAATTACTTATTACACCGAAGCATTTAATAACCTTAATAGATTACGTAGTGATTTAGTTGCCCTTTCTCCAGAAGTTCAGTTTTCTTTTCGTGAGAGTGTAGAACCAGTATATAGGCAATTAGTAGATTTATTATTACGTTATCCCCAAGTTAGCAAAGATAACTTAATCCAAGCACGTAATGTAATTGAAGCATTGCAATTAGCCGAATTAGATAACTTTTTTCGTGATGCTTGTGTTCAACCCGTAGCGGTAAATATTGATAATTTAGATTCTCAGGCTGCGGTGGTTTATCCTATTACATTAGAAAATCGTTTGGAGGTAATATTAAAATTGCCTGGGGTAGATAATCTGCGTCACTATACAAATCAAAATCTCTCTACAATACAAGTAGATGAAGCAGTTAAAAACCTGCGGATTTTATTAACAAAAAGAAGCACAACCCCCAGACAAATACAAACAGCATCAAAGCAATTTTATGATTGGTTAATTAAACCGTTTGAAAAAGAATTAGATACTACCAAAGATGGTAATCAAAACTCAATTAAAACCTTGGTATTTGTTCTAGATGGATCTTTACAGAATATTCCCGTATCAGTTCTTCATGATGGGGAAAAATATCTCATAGAAAAATACGCTGTTGCTGTGACTCCAGGCTTGCAACTTTTAGCCCCCAAACCTCTATCAAGAAAAAATCTCAAAGCGTTAATTGCTGGAGCAACTAATGCGCCTAGTTTTGAGAAAGAAGGGTTAAGTCCATTAGAAAACGTCAAATTGGAATTATTGGAAGTGGGTGAGCAAGTAAACCACGCTCAAAAATTAGAAAACCAAGAATTTATCCAAAAAAATATCCGTAACCAGATTAATTCTAGTTCTGTTAATGTTGTTCATATTGCCACCCACGGTAAGTTTAGTTCCAACCCCGAACAGACTTATATTCTAGATTGGAATCAACGTATTCAAGTAAAAGATTGGGATAATTTACTACAAGTAAATGACTTTAAAAAGCTGACTCCTGTGGAATTATTAGTTTTGAGTGCTTGTCAAACAGCCACAGGAGATAAACGCGCTGCTTTGGGTTTAGCAGGGGTTGCTATTCGTGCAGGTGCAAGCAGTACTTTGGCTACCCTTTGGCAAATTAATGATGCTTCCACAGCCCAATTTATGATTAAGTTTTACCAATATTTGAATAATCCTAAATTAACTAAAGCAGAAGCCCTGAGAAATACTCAACTTGCCTTTTTGAAAGGCTACGACAATACAGATTACAATCGTCCTTATCATTGGGCACCTTTCATTTTAATAGGCAATTGGTTGTAAGTACAGATTATCTATCGTCAGGGTACAACAATTTTCATACATGTCAACTTGAGCTTCAAAGCTTTTGAAACTCTCGTTTCCAGGCTCTGCCTGGAAATGCGTATTGGGAGGCTCCGCCTCCTGTTGAGATAAATTGAGGCGGAGCCTCACGATCATCGCTCCCACGCAGAGCATGGGAGCGAGGTAGGATAAGAGTTTCACGTTAAGTTGATGCCAATGAACGGCCGTTGTGCCCCTACCAGTGTATTTCATTTACATGAAAAATGCTTTAATACCGTTTGTAAATTAATTTCCACTTAAAAAAATATCTCCAGCAATTGGTTCTTGAGCAATTTTTTCTAATCCAACTTGCTGCTGACTTAATAAATCAACCCAGATTTGTTTAATACTAATATTTTCTGGTTCGTTGAATCTCAAATTTGCTATTTCTGTTAAAGTATTTAACCAAATGCTATGCTTGGCATAGATTTTAATACGTTCGATTGGTGTGTTGGCAGAGTTTAAATCTCTGGTGAGTGCAGAAGATGGTTCCACCCTTTTAACGATTCCTGTTAAAGAAGCAGGATTTGATGATTGCTGAGATTCTCCAGCACTAGAACAATTAATATCTACATACCAGCGATATTGTTTATTAACTTCCAAAGGTGAGGTATGAGATGGCAAATTTATCCTGAAAATACCCGATTTTTGAGCTAATTGAAACCGAGTCCGATAAACTTCATTCTCTCCATCTTGCAGAGAAAATTCTGCCTCCGGTGCTTCTTTGTTGGTGTAGGGTATGTACACCCATAATTTAGGTTTTTCATCCACAGTTAACTGTAAATTATAAGTACCTACTAAAGCTGTGAGTGGTGGTTTATTGGACTGATAAAGACAATCACCCCTACTTCCTGTTCCCTCACTGGCTGGGGGAGTTCCCCTGTCTGGAGGAGGAGGTGGGATGAAGACAACTTGTTTTTGCTGTTGCTGAGAATTTTTAATATGTGAATTGTTAGATTCCGCTAAGACAGGCTTGGGATAGACAAACAAGCTATAAATGCCCAAACTGACTAATAATAAAGGTTTCAGTCTGAAGCACTGTAGTTTTCTCCCGTATAACTGCATTTCTTGCTCTCCTCAAAACCATTATCTCGCACCTGTACATTAGATAATAGTCTGATTTTATGATGCAAGTAATTACAAATTGCGGATGAATAATTTGTGAAGATTTGCTTTTTTCAGATCCCCGACTTCTCAAAGAAGTCGGGGATCTAATACCGCAATTTGGTAAATCATCTAGCTGAGTTTAGACTTCTATAGTACTGCTTTCTATAGAGGCGATATTACTATGTCCTAGTACCTTGGCAATTAGTTCACCACCGAAGCCATCCCACAAGGGTCTGGCGTAAATATCTACAGTCGTAACTCCATTGAAACTACCGAGCCTGAAATCATAATATCCTGGTGGATTATCTTGGATCTGAATAATATCCTCTCCTAGTTTAAAGTCGTTGATCAGTGCATATTCATCTAGCAAAGCACCGCCATCGTAGTAAAGTTTATTTTGATCTCCAAGCACAAATACGTCTCTTCCACTACCACCAATCATGACATCAAAGCCAGAATCACCAACCAGGCGATCGTTACCATCACCGCCATTTAAGGTATCCTTACCGGTACCACCATACAGCGTGTCATTTCCTCCCAAACCCCGTAATAAATCATTGCCATCTCGTCCGGATAGACTATTGTTATTACTATTACCGTCAATGGCATTATCGAGATTATTACCGGAGCCGTTGATGAGAGCGCTGCCAGTTAGCTGTAAGTTTTCTACGTTATTGCTTAGAGTGTAGGTGACTGAGGTTCTTACAGTATCAATTCCAGACCACAGTCCTTCAATGACTTGATCGCTAGTATTGTCAACAATGTAAATATCATCACCTAAGCCACCTTCCATTGTGTCTTTACCAGTACCACCATACAGCGTGTCATTACCCAAATCACCAAATAATATGTCATCACCTTCTAACCCATAGATAACATCATTATCCCAAGTTCCGTTCAGTTGTAACTTAAAATTAAATGGCGCTCCAGGCCCGTTAAAAGTGTTGTTGTCGTTGTATATTGTTCCTGTAATTGTAGCCATTTTAATTTCTCCCTTTAGTTCTGATAATTAACTGATATTGTTGATTAAATTGTTTAATCAACCTGATGACTAAAGTATGCTCAATATTTTCTTTTAATAGTTGAGGAGAATTGGGGACTATAAAAATTGAGGTGAATTGAGATAATTGAGGTTAATTCAGATTAATTCAGGTTGAGAGATTGGATTGTAACAACCATGTAGCGTTCATTGCTATACCAATCCGAAATTACGTTCAGAAACAAGAACGCCAACTTTTCCCAAAAGTCGGGTATTTAGGGAAACGTTTATTAATTATTTTTTGAACTATAAGTCTTATAAACTACCAAGCTACCAATACTACCCACTAATACCAAACCCGCAGGAATTAAAGGTAACCAAGCCGCCTGTACTACTAATAACACCCAACAAATACTGTATAAAATAGCCAAAGCTATACCACCAGGCAGTATAATTAGTAGTGGTATTCGTTTGATATATGCGGAAGAGAATTGCAGATACCAAGCTAGGAAACCTCCTATCAAAGACCAAGCAAAAATCCAAATCACTTCTCCATATTCAGGTAAAGTCCAAATCAAAGGTCGATGATCTAGTACTGTACTGAGGATTTGACTAACCATATGTGCTTGAATCTCTACCCCAGACATAGTTTGCACCGACCAACGGCTACTATAAGGGGTAAGCCAGGAATCATCGTTAAAACTAGGAGCAGTTGTACCAATTAGTACAATGCGATTTTTGACTAAATCAGGATTAAACTGATTTTTCAGTAATTCTTGCAGTGAAATTTTCACCGCAATATCACTAGATGCACGGTAGTTTAATAGTACTTGGTGACCGCTAGGATTAATATTATGGTAGCCACCAGTGTTTTTTTCTAAAGTTTTAAATACTGCTTTGCCTAATTTGAGATAATTATCTGGGGTAAATTCAATCTGAATTCCCCGTTCTGCTAAGTAACGAGTTGCTAAAACCCAGCTAAAGGCGTAGTTACTTTGACAAGGAGAAGCATTACCCACAGCTAATAAATTTCGGCGAATAACTCTATCTCGATCCAACAAGACATTGTTAAATCCCTGACGATGGGGAGGAATTTCTGGCGGGGGGAACACTCCGGGAACCTTGGGAATTTGGTATTTACAGATAGCAAAAAAGCGATCGCTATTTCCCATGCTTTTGGCTAACTCCCCATAATCTCCTCCCACTGGGATTTCTCGGTAGATATCTAAACCAATGGCTTGCGCTCCATATTGCTCTAATTTGCTGACAATTTGTGCTAGGGAACGGTCGGATAAAGAAGCAGATCCTCTTTCTTTTAAGGGTTGAGATTGTACATCTTCTTCTGTGATAGTTACCAATAATAGTCTTTTGTCTGGTTCTTCCTGTGGTCTTTGTCGCAGCAAATGGTCAAAAGCTCCCATTTCCCATGCTTCCAGGAAACCAAGGGAGCGAACACCGATCGCCAAACAAGCGATCGCCAAACTCGCCAAAATTGCAGTCCATGGAGGGATGGAAGTCCTAGTTTCCTCGAAAGCTAGCAGTTGTTGCTCAACCCAATTACGATTAAACACAGATGCGTAAATCGGGTTTTTGACCACTAAATTCCCCTGTTGTTGGGTTACCAAACCAGATAAGCGCAATTCTAAATGTTCGTAACAATTTTTGGCTGGGATTTTTCCCTGACGCAGAATTTTTTTATAGAGTAGCAGTAACTTTTCACTAGCACAATTATTTCTTAAAATCCGGTCTCGGATTGTTCGCAGATGTTCTGGTTCATCTTGGGATTCCCAATTTTCAATCAGGCGTTGCTGTACTAATCTTTTAACTGATTGGGGTGTTTGCAATTCTGATTCCTGGCTAATTAACCAACACAGTTTTTGGGTCAAAAATGGCTGTCCCCCAGTCCAATACAATATTTCTTTTAACACTGCTTGAGGATTACTAATCCTTCCAGCTAAACCTGCTGCTAATACAGCACATTCATGTAATTGAAAACCTTTGAGTTCAATTGCTCTACCAATATTAAAAGGTGTAGCATATTCATCTTGAATTAACTCTGAGGGGGTAGCAACTCCCAACAGTGCAAAGGTAAGTCTATTGTATTCAGGTTTGCTGGCTCGTTTTTCGTAGCAATTACGAATTAAACCAAAAAATTCATCAGTTGCAAAACTTAAGCTGAGAACACTATCGATTTCATCAATAAAGATGACAATATTTTCCTTAATTTGTACCAGTAAGATTTTTTCGATAAATTCTCCCAACTTTTGCACGGGAGATAAATCATCCTGTTCCCGTAACCAACTACGTCGATTTACTCGCAATTCAAAACCGCTAATTAATTCCTGAATAATACCGCCATACCATTGTGATGCTGTAATTTCTTGACTACCAATTCCACTGAGTTCAATTTCACCACAGACGATATTTTCTGCTTGTAGCTTATACATAGTCTGAATTCGCAAGCTAGATTTTCCCATTTGGCGAGAATTCAGAACATAGCAATATTCCCCAGCTAATAAAGCCTGATAAAGTTCACTGTCTGCTTGGCGAAGAACATAGGTAGAAGCATCTGGGGGTAAGCTTCCTCCAACTTGATATTGATAAGGGGAATTGAGTTCTGGACTCATCTAAATATGACTCAAATGTTGAGAAAAATACTGACTATACAACTGACAACGAGGTTCTACCTTGTTTCCTAAAAGTCTCACCAATCCTATACTCTGCAATTGATAAGCTAACACAGGTTCTATTTGTATTGGAATCGGAGAAACAATAACTTTTTTAAAAGCCGCAGCCAATTCTGGATGCTGTTGTAGGTTTAACCACTGTTCCCGTAAATGATGACTGTAAATACCTGCATCTGTAGCTGCTTGCTCTAAAATTTGTGTAATGGTAACTTGGGGATATATTTTCATGTAGATAAAAGCCTGTTCTAATAGGTAAGGATGACCTCCAACAAGTTGCATAAGTGATTCAATTGTTTTAGCATCTATGTTTAAAGAATGTTGATGAACTAGTGATATTACCTGCTCATGGGTAAATTCTGGTAATTCAATTGGTAACCCAACATTAAATGGAGATTGATTAATATTTAGTCTAATGTAGACATTCGTGGAATGAGCAATTACCAAACGTAATTTTTTCCAGACTTTACGACTTCTTGCTTTTTCGTACCAAGAACGCAAAAGCCCAAAAAAATCTTCATATATTTCCGGATACGGAAATAGTATATCTACATCATCTAGACATAAGACAAGAGGCGTATCTGCTTGTGCTAATAAGTATTCTTCAAAGAAGGTTGTGCAACTAACTTTTGCTCCCATACCTTCTTCGTCCCAATATTCATCTAACTCACTTGCTAATCCTAATTCCCGACTAATGTTAATACAAAACCAGCGCAAAAATTTATTCAGATTATTAAAATGAGTACTACTGTCAGCTAATTCAAAGCTTAAACTAACAGTACGATATTTGTCCTGTGCTGCCTCAGATAGGATTTTATCAATCAGATATGTTTTACCCATGAGACTGGGAGCTTTAATCCTAATCAGAGAGCCTGGTTGCTTGACTGTTTCATAACAAATAGATTCAATATTATGACGTTCTACATAAATATTAGGAATAAAATTTTGTTGATTTTCCGAAGAGTTAGAATTTTGAAATTTCTCTTCATTTTTTATTAAATTAAAATTAATTGATGAGATATTGCTAGGGAACTCTTGCTCAATATTTTCTTGATAAATATATTCCTGCCAATGTCTTTTTAATGCTTCTTTGAAATTACTTTTTCTGACTTTTTCTCCCAAAGCTTCCGTCAGAGTTTTCCAAAGTTTGGGAGCTACATCTTGACTTATATAACTGGTAGCATATTGATACTTGGCTGCTATGGCATCATACTCTTCTCTATTCCATGCTCCTTTAAGGATAATAATCTCAACATCTGTTAAGTTTCTTTGAAATGTTTTATATGTTAATTTATTGGCAATTTGAATCGCTTCATCTAAGTTAAAATTTCTCATTATTAAAGCTCAAATTGATTTAACTGGTTTTTATATAAAATTATTGAGCATCCTAATTAATGTTAGTTTACACCAGATTGCAGACGAAATCACCAGAAAAATAAAGCCATTGGGTCTAAACAAAGAAAACCTGGCGAACCAGGCTAATTATATGCATCTTAATAGTAAAATCCCCTCTAAAAGATAAATTTTGAGGGGATTTTAATCACGAAATTGTTGTTAACTATTCTAAGTTCATGGCTGGCTTAGGCAACAGTCTGAACTAGTGCGGCAAAGCTTTGACTTCCTTGCATATACTCCTCTAAACTAAAGGAATCTACTTGAATCGCATCATTACGGGCGAATTCAGCCTCGCAGATAAGTTCAACATCTTTCTCGCTAATTACCCCAGCTTTTAAGGCTGTGGAAATTAACTCATCGGGTTTTAGCTGTGGTAGTTTCCCTGCATGGCTAGCATTTTTGATAGTTTTAACGATTGGTTCAGCTTGGGATAACAACGTAAAAGCTTTTTCCAAACGTCCTAATGCTTCATCGCTGCTGCGGGGAATATGAATACCTGCGGTAAGGCGATCGCGTATTTCTCCAAGAGTTTGTAATTTATGTGCAACTTCAGCACCAAGTTTGTCATCGGGTAATGAACCAATGGGATTAAGTCGCCACCACCAAGTCAAGAAATTACCTAACACGGGGACAAATAAATTCTGGAATATCCCCTCAAACGCTAATTGCATCTGCGCAAAAGCATATTGCATCGCCCAGTGAACAAAAGCTAAGTCTTCCGCTTTTCGTCCTTCGGCTTCAAAACGGCGGAGGGTAGCAGTTGCTAAATACATCCAGGTGAGAATATCCGCAAACCTTCCTGTGAGTTTCTCCCGTCGCTTCAAGGTTCCACCGAGGGAGAACATGGCAATATCAGTTAGTAAGGCAAAGGTAGCCGCAGCCCATTGTAATTTACGGTAATATTTAGCCGTCTCACCTGTAACTGGTGAAGCTGCTAAATTCCCACGGGTAAGATAGAGAAGTTTGGCGCGGAAACCATTACGCACCGTCAAGCCTAGATGATGCCAAAAAGCTTGATCAAAAGCATTCACATCTGATTGATTTAGTGCTGTAATTTCCGCATAAACATAAGGATGACAGCGAATCGCCCCTTGTCCAAAAATCATCAAGGTACGGGTGAGAATATTTGCGCCTTCGACGGTAATAGAAATTGGAGTGGCTGTATAAATATTGGCCAATAAATTTCTGGGGCCTCGACAAATTCCCGCACCGCCCAGAATATCCATACCGTCGTTGATGATTTTGCGGGAGATTTCGGTCAAACTATATTTGGCGATCGCAGAAACTACCGCAGGTTGTTCGCCTTTATCTACTGCACCACAGGTATAAGTTCGCGCCGCCTCCATTAAGTATGTTAAACCGCCAATTCTCGCTAAAGGTTCTTCCACACCTTCAAACCGACCAATCGATAAACCAAATTGTTGCCGTACCACAGCATGAGCGCTGGTAACTCTCGCTACTAACTTTGCTACACCCGTACAACTAGCCGGGAAGCTAATTCCCCTACCTGCGGCTAGGCTTTGCATCAACATTTTCCAGCCATTACCAGCCTGTTCCACACCACCGATAATTTGCTCAACAGGAATAATAACGTTATGTCCTTCTGTAGGCGAATTGTAAAAAGGTACACCCATTGGGTCATGTCGTCTACCCATAATTACTCCCGGTGTATCCGTCGGGATTAAAACACAGGTAATGCCAACTTCTTTACCTTTGCCTAAGTAATTTTCCGGGTCGCGTAATTTAAAAGCTAGTCCTAAAAGAGTTGCGATCGCAGCTAAGGTAATATAGCGCTTCTTCCAATTCAACCGCAGATAAAGCTTACCATCATCACCTCTAAACACCGTTCCTTCTGACTTAATACTAGCCGCATCTGACCCAGCCGTCGGTTCTGTCAGCGCAAAACAAGGAATTTCCTCACCCCTAGCGAGACGGGGTAGGTAATAATTTTTCTGTTCTTCTGTTCCGTAGCGGAGTAATAATTTTGCTGGGCCTAGTGAGTTAGTTACGCCCACAGTTGCAACGTGAGTAAAAGAACGGGATGCTAACTTAGTCATCACATTACTGTAGGCGAAATTAGAAAATCCCAAACCGCCATACTCTTGGGGAATCATCATTCCTAAAAAGCGTTCTTGTTTGAGATAGTCCCAAACTTCCGGCGGTAAATCCTTGCGGCGATAAATTTCCCAATCACTTACCATGCGACAAACCTGTTCAACAGGGCCATCAAGAAAGGCTTGCAATTCTGGTGTAATTATAGGGTATGGTTCTTGATTAATTCTTTGAAAATTTGGTTTACCTGAGAAGAATTCCCCATCTACCCAAACATTACCCGCTTCAATAGCTGCGCGTTCAGTATCAGAGATTTTGGGTAATAAATTAAAGGCTTTAATGGCTTTGATTAACGGTGATGTGATGATATTTTGGCGGATAATTGGGATATTGAAAATAAGAGCGATCGCACCAAAAATTACCCAAGTCCAAATAGGGGCGTGGACGAATACTAGTAATGTTGCGAAATATAGCGACCAAACCCATAAAGGAACGCCAATGTAACCAAGCAATAGTAATAGGAAAACTAGCGTTGAAACTATTATGATTGGATGAATAAGGTTCATTATGTTTTCACCCATGTGAATAAAGGTATTAAAATCTCACGCAGAGACGCAGAGGCGCAGAGAAAGAAAAAGAGAGTTTGAAAATTCTTTCCTTCTGCCTTCTGCCCTCTGCCTCCTGCCTTCTTCCTTAAATCATCAAATTCTCAAACACCGCCGCAGCACCCATTCCACCGCCTACACACATCGTCACCAAACCATAACGGACGCTACGCCGTTTCATTTCGTGGAAGAGAGTAGCTGTAAGTTTCGCACCAGTACAACCCAGGGGATGTCCCAAAGCGATCGCACCACCGTTGACATTCACAATCTCTTCATTAAGTCCGAGTTTGCGAATTACAGCCAAACTTTGAGCTGCAAAGGCTTCGTTGAGTTCGATTAACCCAATATCGTTTAAGGTAAGACCGACTTGTTTTAAAACTTTGGGAACAGCTTCCACAGGGCCAATACCCATAATTTCCGGGGCGACACCTGCAACCGCATAGCCTAACATTTTACCCATTGGATGGACATCGAGCATCCGCACCATGCGATCGCTCATCACCACTGTAGCAGCTGCACCGTCTGACATTTGCGATGAATTACCCGCAGTTACACCACCACCCATGCGAAATACAGGTTGCAATTTCATCAAGGCTTCCATACTGGTATCCGGACGCGGCCCTTCGTCTACCGTCAATACCTTTTCTATTGGGCGCGGAGTCCCTTCAACATAGAGTACTTCTTGCACTGTTAGCGGTACAGTTTCCTCTGTAAATCGTCCTTGTCTAATAGCAACCACAGCCTTTTGGTGGGAACGCAGCGCAAAAGCATCTTGTTCTTGACGAGAGATTTCGTAATGCTGCATGACGTTTTCGGCGGTAATCCCCATCGTGCAGTACACCTTAGGCATATCTACCATCATATTGGGGTTAGGGGCTAAATAATGCCCGCCCATCGGAATCAAACTCATCGATTCCGTACCACCAGCAACAATTACCTCCGCGTGTCCTGCCATAATTGCTTGAGATGCGATCGCAATACTTTGCAATCCCGAAGCACAGAAGCGATTTACTGTCATTCCGGCAACAGAATCAGGTAAACCTGCACGTTGGGCGATTAACCTTCCAATATTAAATCCCTGTTCTGCTTCTGGGAAAGCACAACCCATAATCACATCATCAATATATATAGGTTCTAAATCTTTAACTCGTTCAATTGCTGCTTTAACTACAACTGCACCCATATCATCAGGACGCATATTATGTAGAGTTCCTCGTGGTGCTTTTCCTACAGGCGTGCGAACGCTACTCACTATATAGGCATCTTTCATAAATAACTCCCACCTATTGATAAATAAGGTAAAAGAGATAATTCTCTTTCTCCTCTTCCTTCGTGTTCTTTGCGCCTTTGCGGTTCGTTATGAATTTTTTTAAACGAACCACGAAGACACGAAGATCGCAAAGAGAAGAGGGTTTGAAAGGGTTTTTGCGCTAGTTTCTGAGAGGTTTTTTGGTTTTCAAAGTATGTGCAAATCTTTCTTGGGTTTTTGGTTGGTGTAATAGTGGTAAAAAGGACTCTCTTTCCAATTTCGATAAATAATCCTCATCAACCAACGCTGGCGCAGTTAATTCCCCTCCAGTCATCACATACGCCAAACGACTAGCTAAATAATGGTCATATTCAGAAATATAACCGCCCTGCTGCATCACATACGCCGCGTGTTCCAACATCGCCCGCGCTTGACGCCCTAACACCATGATGGCATTACGTTCTGTAGGTGGTGTATAACCTATCCTATCCAAACACAGCACTTCCTCTTTCGCCACAGATAAAAGCCTGTCGGAATTCATCACAATTTTGGTTGTGGGCGAAAGGTAGCCTAATTCTTGTCCTTCATAAGCGCTACTAGAAACCTTCGCCATCCCAATGGTTTCAAACACTTTCCTGAGGAAGGGTTGAATATCTTGGGGTGATTCACTAGCGGCTTTGTCATTAGCCCAGGTAACCATGCGCATAATCCCACCAGCGCCAGGAATTAAACCTACACTGAGTTCTACTAATCCAATATAAGTTTCTGCTGCTGCTACCACATGAGGACAAGCTAAAACTAATTCACAACCTCCGCCTAAAACTCGCCCCACAATCGCTGCAACAATTGGTTTGGGGAAATATTTAATCCGTTGGAGTAATGCTTGGAATTTGACGATTAAGTCAGCAATACCTTTACCGTTATCTGTTTGCGCTAACATAGCCATTTCTGCCAAATTCGCGCCACCGGAGAAGTTTGCACTTTCATTTCCAATGACTAATCCCCGGTAATCGCTGTTCTCTATAATATCTAAGACTTGAGCTAATCCTTCTACAACTTTTAAAGTTAGCGTATGTCCTTTGGAATGAAATTCGTACAAAACGACTCCATCGCCCATATCTAACAAAGAAGCTTCCGAGTTTTCCCACAAGATATTTTTGGTATCTTCTTTGATAGCTGATATCAGAATTTCGTCTGTTGGCGCTTTTGGTTGTTCGCTAATACAAACAGCACAGGCTTCAACTACTTTTTGTTCAGCCCAGGATAGTCTATCTTTGCGATAGAAACTATGTACGCCATTATCGTGCATCTTTTCTACCCACTCTGGCACAGATATATCCGCCGCTTTCATGTCTGCTAATACAGTCTCAAAACCGAGGATATCCCAAATTTCAAAGGGGCCGAGTTCCCAACCAAAACCCCAACGAATCGCCCTGTCTATATCTGCGGGTTTATCGGCTATTTCGGGAATGCGACGGGCGCTATAACCTAATATTTCTAAGGTGGATTGACGGAAGAATTTACCTGCACGACCAGGATCGTGGTAGAGTTTGCGGAGGCGATCGCCTAAATCACTAATTTTCCCAATCGCTTCAATATCCCCTAAATCTAACGGTTTCGCGGCTTCATAAGCTAAAGTCGTCGGATTAATCGAGAGAATTTCCTTACCTTGCTTTTTGTAAAATCCTTGACCTGTTTTTGCCCCTAACGTCCCAGTTTCTACGAGTTTTTTCATTAACGCTGGTACTCGCAAAACCTCCCGGCTTTCATCGTCGGGAATAGCTGGGTAAAGGTTCCTAGCCACATACATTAATGTATCTAATCCTACCAAGTCAGCCGTGCGGAATGTCGCTGATTTTGGTCGTCCGGCGATGACTCCTGTTAACGTATCAATTTCTTCTATTGTATAACCTTGCTCAGTCACACCCTTAATCCCCAACATCGTTGCATACATCCCGATGCGGTTAGCAATAAAGTTGGGTGTATCTTTAGCTACCACTACACCTTTACCCAGGTGTATCCTACCGAACCATTGCATTCTTGCGAGGATTTGCGTATCAGTATCCGGTGTAGGAATTAACTCTAATAATTTGAGATATCGAGGAGGATTAAAAAAGTGAGTACCTAAAAACCGCTGACGAAAAGCTTCTGAACGCCCTTGAGCAATTTCATTGATGGGTAATCCACTAGTATTAGTAGACACCACCGCATCATCCCTAATTGTACTTTCAATTCGCGCCATCAAATCTTGTTTAATAGCGAGATTTTCTACAACAACTTCAATTACCCAATCAACATTAGCAATGCGGTGAAAATGTTCGTCAAAATTGCCTAAAATAATGCGACGGGCTGTTTTTTCTGTAAATAAAATTGGCGGAGATTGCTTGAGTGCTTTTTTAAAAGCTGTTTCTACAATCTCATTTTTATTGCCACCTTTAGCCGCAATATCTAATAATTGAACTGTTAAACCAGCATTCGCTAAATGGGCGGCGATTTGAGTTCCCATCACCCCCGCACCCAATACTGCGGCTGTTCGGAACGGCTTAAACATACATCACCCTTCCTATTTGAATTTTAGATTTTAGATTTTGGATTTTGGATTGAATTAACTACCTAACTCTCAAAAAATCATAGTACTCAGCCAAAAACTCTCTATAACTCTCTTAACTTCGCGCCCTTTGCGTACTTCGCGGTTCGTTTCTTAATACCCTTCCCCACTAAGCATTACGAATTAAGAGACTGCGCAAACGTAGGACAAGAAAAAGTCTGATTAGCTGGACATAAATCATTTATTTGTTCTATTGTGACATTTCCCGCCCTTGCTGCCCTCTTTTCTTCATACATTGCATTAATTTCTTGAGCAAACACCTCTAAAATTTTGACCCTATTTACCTCCTGAGTTGATGTCAACATACCATTCTCAACAGTCAGGTTAAAATTAATAAGCTGGAATCGTTTTACATTCGACCAATACGGTAAATGACAATTCGCTTCATCGACTAACGCTTGATATAAAGCGATAATACAAGGATGTTGCAGCAACTCTTCAGTTGATACATCAATTCCACTAGCTATAGCCTGCTGATGTAAATTTTCTAAATCTGGAAAAATCAGCATCGAACAAAACTTACAATCAGCGCCTACAGTCACAGCGTGGGCTATTAACGGAGATATTTCCAGCTTGCTTTCTATGGGTTGGGGTGTGACATACTTACCTGTAGAAAGTTTAAATCGGCTTTTCTTTAAGCCAGTAATTTTGAGAAAACCGTCAGGGGTAAATTCTCCTAAATCGCCTGTATGTAACCAACCTTGAACATCAATTAATTGCTGAGTAGCTGCTGTATTTTTGTAATAACCTTGGGTATTGTAGGGACTTTTCGTAAGAATTTCCCCATCTTCAGCAAGAGTAACTTCTACACCTGCAATGGGTACGCCTACGGTTCCTGCACGGTTGTATTGACTGCGATTACAACTTACTGCTGAACTGGTTTCTGTTAAACCATATCCCTGTAAAATCTTGATTCCCGCAGCCGCAAATAAATTTACAATCTCTGGTTTTAAAGCTGCACCTCCACTAATTAAGTATTTAATATTCCCACCAAAAACAGCACGCCATTGGGAAAATACAAAACTATCTGCTACTTTCAACATCAAAGCATCGTGATGTTGTAATTTTTTACCCAATTCATATTTTTGAGCTAATTTTACTGCCCATTTCATCATCGATTGGGATATGGGAAGATAAAGTTGTCTGGCGGAAATAGCGTTACGAGAAGAGAGTAAATGCGTTTTTAAGTTTCTTCCCGTTGTAGATAATTTTAAAGTAGCTTCTCGTAGGTTAGAAAGTGCTGTTTTCGCCTCCCTTGCAGTGGGAAACCTAAAGGGTAAGATGGTAACGCGCTGATGTGGTAAATTTTCTTTTACTTTTTTACTCGGTTTTGGGTGTTTATCTCCTACGTCTATCAACTTTGCATAAACCTTTTCTAAGAGTAAAGGTACGGTAGCAAATATTGTTGGCTGAACTTCTTTCAGGTGTTTTAATACCCTATTGGCATTACTGAAGTAAATACTGTGCCCATAGTTAATATGACCGTAAACAAAAACACGAGCTAAAACATGAGTTAATGGTAGAAAGGAAAGAATTACCTCCTGAGAACCAAATTTTAAATCGGGAATACCTGTAAACATTGCGAGTGCATTTGCAGAGAGATTTTCATGGGTGAGCATTACCCCTTGCGGTTCTCCTGTAATTCCCGGAATGTAAATAATAGTTGCTAAGTCATCAGCGATGATTTTGGCTTTGAGTTCTTTTATTCTAAATTCTGAATTTTTATCTCTACCTTGAGAGCGAATTTCATCTAATGAAAATACTTTCATCCCTATTTTATGTTGTTGATGCCAATCATCAGACACATCAGCAACTATGATTGTCTGGAGATGAGTTGTATTTTCTAAATAAGGCAGAATTTGCGCTAGCAATTCTAAATTAGAAATAATCAGCGCCTTTGCTTCTGTGTGCTGCAAGATGAAAATAATATGTTCAATTGTTTGGGTTAAATCAATTGGCACATTTACCAAACCTGCGAGTAAAGAACCCATATCAGCAATGCAAAATTTGACATCGCTGTGCATAAGTAAAGCAATACAATCCCCTGCTTTTAGCTCCAAATCCAGCAAGCCTAACGCCAATTCCGCCGCAGCCGTGCGCAATTCGTGGTTAGATAAAGGTTGCCAGCCTGTATCTGTAAACTGGTTGAAAGCGCTAGAGTTAGGAAAGCGATCGCACGCTTCATCTAATAACGAAAGCAAAGTTCGCCCTAAAATTACCTCTCCAGTATTAGGAGGCGCTCTATAAGTCTTATTTGTAGATAACATTTGATTAAAGAAGAATCTATCACTCTTCCCCTCGTTATCAGTTATCAGATGTTTTATTGGCTATTTTCTGATAACTATGCTTTTGTCAATCAACAGGCTTGAATCTCAAGTTTGGTGAATAACTCATAATTCAAAAATGCCAGCGTTACTCTGTCACTAAGCCTCCGCTTTTATCTGAATTACCAGCCTTCACCCTCACAGGATATCAGTCTGATTGAATAATCTATTCTCTTGTTTTATTTCAGCCAAATAAATGCCAGACGAGGTAATGTCTCAGATGCCGACTTTTGATACCTAACGCCTGAAGACTGCTAAATTTACCCTTTCAATTTGATTCTATTAAAGACAGAATTATCGGCTTTTAAGACATTTGGCTATTACAGAGCCATTGCCTTAAACTCTACTTTTCTGTACTAATAATAATGTAGAACATGCTGGGGATCAACGACAACCTTTGTATCTTTTTCGCAAAGAAACACATTACCTGGTGAAATTCTCTGGCTGCAAGGTAGGTATTTTTATCATACATCTAGCGGATGGATTGCCTATTTCTGCTTCTAAATGCTTTTCTAGCCAATTCACCAAATCTCCTAGTACTTTTTGGTAATTAACCTCTAGGTGAAAGTCGTGATAGTCCCCAGGATATTCATAGCATTCTTTATCTGGTAAGCTGACTTTTTGGAAAAACGCCATGCTACCTTCTGGGGGTGTAATGGAATCGGCGCTGCTATACATAATTAACAAGGGAACTTGTAATTCACTAGCATGGCTTTCTACCCATTTTTCTGTTGCGAAAAACTCTGCCGCTAGTCTAGCAGTGCCATATTCGTGGCGTAATGGATCTTGAGTATGAATTACATTTGCACTATGTAACTTAGAGTTTTTATCCAGACTCACTTTCAGGCTAAAGTTAGGCCAGACTTGGGAAAGCATTCGCCCTAATGCAACTTGTAGCACCGGGAGGTTAACTTTTCCCAAAGCTGGTGCTGTTAAGACTAGCCCTTGCAAACTTTGGGGAAAGCGTAAAGCATAGTCTACTGCGATCGCAGCTCCTAAACTATGACCCCACAAAAAACACGCACAACTCGGCCCTCGTTCCTGAATTCTGGTTAAAAAGGTATGTAAATCTTCTCGTAACTCAGCCCAGGAATTAATATGTCCTCGTTGCCCAGGCGATCGGCCATGTCCCCGCAAGTCAAAAGCGTAGGTAGCATAACCTCGCGGGAGTAAATGCTGTACTGCATCCACAAATAAACCGCTATGCGCTCCAAATCCGTGGACTATGGCAATAATCGCTCGTAATTCCCCCTCTGGCTGCCAACTTTGGTAATAAAGGTTAAGCCCTCCTGCTCCCGTGAAGGTGCCTTCGATATGTGTCATTGCTGTACCTACCAAATGCGTTTTTCTATGTTTTGAAAATCTATGTCTCAAGACGCAATTGGAGATTGTTAGCTCTATAGGAATCTGATTTGATTTGGTGAAAATATGCCTATTTGTCAGATTTTTCGGGTAAGCAATACCCAAAATATGCGGTTTTAGATAGCATTACCCATCCGAATACGGATACTTCAAAAATCAACTATGAATCCTATAGTTTCTGTGATTAGTAATTTTAATTATGTAGTTAGCACTCAATCGCTAATTACAAATTATGAAAAATAATCCATCTATACTTAGCCAGAACTTTGCCAATCAATAGATATTATTTCGCTCCTGAATCTGTACTTTTAGGGGCTGGATAATATTATGGGATTGTAGTTCAACTAAGTACAAATGCTGGTATAAACAATCTACGTTTTGAGACCTTGAATCCAAATTGATCCAGCAATTTGTCAGGCCTCAAGAGCTAAGTTTCAAAAGTCTTTGTGCATCTTTTTATATTGTATTAATTCTATTCCAGTCAGTTGGAAGTCTCAACAATTATTAGTGCTTACATTAGTGGCACATCAATATATTCTAGAGGGCATGGCATTGTCCACCTGTGTCAACTTAAGTTCTCTGGCTTACCCAACAAATCGCCCACAGGCTGTAAGCCTGGGGCTAACGCTACAAAGCCCACCTTTGTGGGCTAAGAAAATTCAGCCCACGCAGGTAAGCTCATGTTCAATTAGCCGCACCCTTACAGGGTGACGGCGGTTTATTGGGTAAGCGAGGGGTTGAGAGTGAGGACAAAACTTTGCAACCAAAAGGGTTTCGCGTTAAGTTGACACGTATGGGCATTGCCATACCCCTACCATTTGTTGCATTCTTGTTTCAAATTTGGATAAAAAGCCTTATTAATAAAACTAATAGCTTGGATTGAGCTACAAACCCTAACATTTTCAGGGGTTTTTTGGGTTTACATCCTGTAAGCTCAACCTTGTAGCCTAAGAAAAGCAGTAGGGGTTTAGCAATGCTGAAACCCCTACTGCTTGGTATATTTACCTGAAAATGTCCTGACGGAATAATTTATGCTTGGCTCTAAACTTAGGCTTTAGCTAAATTTTCCGCAGCAAAGTCCCAGTTGACTAATTGCTCAAGGAAGTTTTTGATAAATGCAGGACGAGCATTTCTGTAGTCGATGTAGTAGGCATGTTCCCAAACATCTAAGGTGAGAAGTGCTTTTTGTCCGTAGGCTAGGGGATTCTCTGCGTTTGGTGTTTTGATTACTTTCAAAGTACCACCATCATCAATCAACCAAGCCCATCCACTACCAAACTGAGTTGCAGCAGCGTTGGAGAACTCTTCTGCAAATTTCTCGAAGCTACCAAAATCTTTATCGATTTTATCGGCTAGTGCGCCGGAAGGTTGACCGCCACCTGCTGGTTTAAGTGAGTTCCAAAAGAAGGTGTGGTTCCAAACTTGCGCTGCGTTGTTAAAAACTCCTACTTTAGAAGCATCTTTAAAAGTGGCTTTGATTACTTCTTCTAGGGATTTATCCGCAAGTTCTGTACCGTCGGTAAGCTTATTGAGGTTATCTACATAAGCTTTGTGGTGTTTGCCATAGTGATACTCGAAAGTCTCAGCTTTCATGCCATACGGCTCTAGTGCATTAAAGTCGTAGGGTAGGGGGGGCTGTTGAAATGCCATTGTGTAAAATCCTCTCTGTACCGGTTTCCAGTTTACAGCTATTTAGAAGCTTAGGAAATTGCAGGTTTTGTTTTGATTAGTTTCATGCTCTTCATATTGGAACATAAAACTTAACATCGTCATTCTACTACCAAAGTGAAAATTAAAACACCAGGCTTCTCAAATTAGTTAAATCCCCAGTAGGGCTGGGGGGAATTCCCAAATTGCTCGCAAAAAGTTTGTCAAGACAAAAAACCATCGTGGTTAATTTCGCACAATTGTCCCACCTTTTTTGAGTCAGGGATTGATGGACGATTTTGCTGGGTGTAGAGAAAAAAAGCCCAGATTCCATAAGTAGGCAGCAGCCACAAACTTTCACTAAAACAGCTATTTGCTGGGTGTGCCTGAAAATATGGGTATTTTTTTGTATGAAGATTCATTGACTGAAATGATAATAATTTATCTATAGGAATCAGATGTAATTTTGGCAAAAATTTCTCGATCTAGAATATGGCAATGCCCACCATGTCTTAGTTTTGGTGGGCGCTGCTATTACATTTAGCTAATTTTTGTAGTTGAAAAACTTCTCGCTTAAGTAGGAAATATTCAATAATGTGAAAATCAGTCTTTAGTTAGATGTATTAATTATAAAATTAAAAATTTTTAAATATAAAAAGCTTGATAAAAAAAACTAATGCTAAAGCGATCGCACTCAAGTTTTTGAAGTGCAACTTTTCAGAGTGGTGAGTGGGTGCTAAATCACTCACCTCTGTACATCCACATCAGCAATTAACAAAAAATTACAGGGATGAGGTTTGAGAGAACAGTTGTTGACAATAGCTAACGATTTTATCTGTGACTTCAGAGATGCTGAGGCCATCGGTTTGAATTTCCATCGCATCTGCGGCTTTTTGTAAAGGTGAAACTTTGCGCGTGCTATCTTTCCAGTCACGTTCAGCAATATCTCGCTCCAACTGCTCTAGACTGACTTCCGGCTGATTTTGTTTTTTAAAGTCTTGCTGTCTGCGACGAGCGCGTTCGCTGACAGAAGCGGTTAAAAATATTTTCACTTCTGCGTCGGGGAAGACATGGGTACCAATGTCTCTACCTTCAGCGACTAAACCACCTCTTTTACCCCAGCTTTGCTGTTGTTTAACTAAGGCTTTGCGCACAGCACCTTGAGCTGCGATCGCGGATACTTTAGATGTGACTTCAATGGTGCGAATTTCTTGGGTGACATCGCTACCGTTAATCCAAACCTGAACGGGGGATTGTAAATTTTGGCTGGGAGTTAATTTAATTTCGCAAGAACTAGCTAATTCTGCGATCGCGCATTCATCGTCTAGGGGAATATCATTTTGCAGTACAAGCCATGTAACAGCACGATACATTGAGCCAGTGTCTAAATACACCAGACCTAATTTATTAGCGACTTGCCGAGCAACTGTAGATTTTCCGGCACCAGCAGGGCCATCTATGGCGATAATCGGCAGGCGATCGGACAACAAAATGTTGTCAATCAGCCTTGTAGAACCCATCCGAGCTGCGATCGCGAGCATTCCTTCCTCCTGAACTTTTACTAAAGACATCAATGTAGTTGGCTCAACCAATTCAATATATTCCACTAAGACATTACTGACCATTGCTACTTCTTGCTGCACTGCGGCGATCAGCTGACTGCGATTGCGCACCCCTGACTTAAAAATAGCCTCAGCCTTTTGTAAGCCGCGATATAACACCGCAGCTTGCTGTTTTTGAGTTGCAGTCAAATATTGATTGCGAGAACTTAAGGCCAAACCAGAGGCTTCTCGCACCGTTGGACAAGCAACAATCTCTATGGGAAAATTCAGATCTGCCACTAAGCGTTTAATAATCGCTAGTTGCTGACCATCCTTTTGCCCAAAGTAGGCTCGGTCAGGCTGCACCAAGTTGAAAAGCTTGGTCACAATCGTGGCCACACCTTGGAAGTGCCCTTGCCGAAACCCACCACACAAGCCTGTTATCATAGCAGATGGAGGGATTACTTGTGTAACCTTAGCTTCTTGTATACTCTTCTGTGGAACACCCATTGCTTCCGGAGTGGGCGCAAAAATTACGTCTACCCCAGCTTGTTCGCACAGTTGCATATCTAGCTCTAAAGTCCGGGGATAGCGATTAAAATCCTCATTTGGGGAAAATTGCAGTGGATTAACGAATATGCTGACAATTACTGTAGAATTTTCTTGCCTAGCTCGTTGAATCAAGCTTAAATGACCAGCGTGTAAACCTCCCATTGTCGGCACTAAACCAACAGCAGTCCGCTCCCAACTAGTCATTTCATCTAGCACTACATCATCTAAAACCGCACAATTTTTTTCTGAGCGGCGTTGAGTTAAATAGCAGCTTAAAGCCGCAACTGTTGTCAGCAGGCGCACAAAATACCCCTAGTTTTTCTTGTCTCTCCCCCGTTAGTTTATATCTGAAATAGGGGGCAAAGATGTTTAACTAGGGGAATTTCCGTGAGAGTTGATCAAAACTCGAGTGTAGGCAGTGAAAGGCGGTGAGGCAATTGGGTTGAATAATTTTGACGGGTAAGGGATGAAGTATAACGTAATTTCATACTTCACCCTTGAGTTACCACTCATGAAGCTGGTTGTTATCTTCCCAAAACCTCAATTTTCACTGGTGCAACGCCACTACCCATCATCCCTAAAACTCGCGCCGCGCCTGCGGAAACATCAATAATTCGACCCCGAATGTATGGGCCCCGGTCGGTAATAGACACCACGACAGAACGACCATTGCGGGTGTTAGTTACGCGAACTCTGGTACCAAAGGGTAAGCTACGGTGAGCAGCTGTCATTCCTTCGGGATTAAATCTCTTACCACTGGCAGTGCGGCTACCAGAACCATCATATCCATACCAGGAAGCTATGCCACGCAGGGTGATTCTTCCAACACGAATGGCGGCTTGGGCAATTTGTTGTGGCTGCTTCGCTATTGATAAGGGGGAATTGGGTAAATTGTTAATCTCGCTGATGGGGGAAGCATTACCGATGAGTCTGCGCATCCGGTTAGCTGCTTGCAATGCATCTTGGGCGAGGTTGTTTGTAGAATCGGCTAGGCGGGTATTATCATTGAGTTCCACCAATTCTTGACCATTGACATTGATGGTATAGCGATCGCCTTTTTGTTGGGAGTCAGCAGCTTTATTTTGGGGTTGATCGGCAAGTTTTGCTTCGCTGCTTCCTGTCCAACTTACGCTAATTTGGCTAGCGTCTAAGTTTTCCCGATACATCTGGTTAATTTTTGCTGCTATTACACCAGCTCGTTGTACCGGGTCATCTGATGTCGCAGTGATTTGGTTACCTACATCCGAAATATTGCCAATGCTGGCTACCTTGGTGGCGTTGCTAGCAATAGGGGCGTACATTTGCACGCCCCCAGAATTTCCCATAACGCCGACTTTACTATCAGCACTAGCTGAAGGTAACGAACTCAAAAAGGTAAGCACAGGAATATTTCGGATGAAAAGGGTTGCCGCCTGGCGACCTGCAATGCTGTGAGCGTGAATTTCTGCGATCGCAGCATCAGCAGTCTGTTTCCCTGCGAGGGATTGATACTCTCCTACCTTGACAACATCACCTGCTGTCGATTGTGGGGAAGCTAGCGCATTTCCCTTGGTAGTTTGCGTGCGACCGACTGAGGGCATCCCAAAAACAGTCAGAAACAGGGCGACAATAGTCCACAAATGTCTTTGATTCATGCGTCCGATTTTTAAAGCGACTCTAGAACAGAAGTTTTACGGTTCGTCGGATTTTGCACCACTGAACGTGAGTAACCCTACAACTCGAACTCGTTCCGCTTTCACTTTTTTGTTCATAACTGCAACAGACTAACACGAACTTTTGAGCCTGGGGATCAGGGAATTAGCGTAAGTCTTGGTAACTTTAGCAAATTTTTGTATCGTTTTCAAGGCTCAAACCTTTCTCAAGTGCGGATTTCAACTATGTAACGTTTTTTTTGATAAGTCATACTTTTTTTATGGAAAATTAACATTTTTGGCGTCTCAAATTGAATTTTTAGACTGCAAATTTTACTCAAATATTGATTCTGTATGTATTTTTCTGTGCTCCTATAATCAACTAAATAAACTTTAAAGAAAAAATAACTTTAAAGTTTAGTTATTGGGAATAATTACTTAATATTAGTATTTTATTAAATCTTTACATAGCCTTTTAAGCATTCTGTAACAAGAGTTACAGCTTTCCATTCAAAAAATAGCAGTCTCTCATTAGATATTGTAATAGTTACTTTTGTTACAAATGTTTATCTAAAAGCAACATAGATAGTTTTTGCTATTGGTAAAATAAGGTACTTTAAGTATTTGTACTTTTAAGTGATTGTAACCAAAAAATATGCATGTGTTATTTGTTACCGAGTAAGCGGCTGTATCAACGGAAATAACACAAAACTTATTGGTCAATGGTCATTTGTCAATCGTCATTTGTCAATGGTCAATGGTCAGTAGGGGCGAATTTATGCGATCGTCATGGATATTTGAGGATATTTGTGAACCCGCCCGTACAGTTATCAGTTGTTTGAGCGACAGTCAATCGTCAAGTGTCAACCGTCAACAATTTACGCATAAGGGACTTCCAGAAAATAAATTATCCAATTTACTCAGATAATATTTTTATTCCTCCCCCTCTCCCCCTGCCCCCTGCTCCCTGCCCCCCTGCCTACGCAGCGATGGGATATTTTTTTAGTTGGAAGTCCCTAAGCCCTATAGTTGATTGAGTATGATTTTTTAGAACCAACTGTAGGTTTCATGGCAACTCAAGGAGATTTAGAAACAGTCCTGTTACCGTTATTAGAAGTTATCAAGGACTTGCATTCCCAGTACCAGTCACTCAAGGAAGGTACAGTAGCAAACTACATTCCCGAATTAGCAAAGGTAAACCCCGACTTGTTTAGCATCTGTATTGTGACGGTAGATGGTCAGATTTACGAAATTGGCGATTTAGAACACCTATTTACAATTCAGTCTATTTCCAAAGTGTTTGCATACGGACTGGCCCTTGAGGATCATGGAAGAGATTATGTGTTGACTAGGGTTGGGGTGGAACCAACAGGAGATGCATTCAATGCCATTATCCTAGATGAACAGTCAAATCGGCCATTAAATCCAATGGTAAATGCTGGGGCGATCGCGACTACTAGTTTAATTAAAGGTGCTGGTGCCACCGAACGCCTCAACCGGATGTTAGATATGTTTAAACGCTATATCGGTCATGATGTGTTCGTAGATATTTCTGTGTTCACCTCAGAACGCAGTACTGGACATCGTAACCGCGCTATGGCTCATCTCATGCTGAATTTTGGCATGATTGACCAAAATATAGAAGAATCCTTGGATCTTTACTTCCAGCAATGTGCGGTGATGGTAAATTGTCGCGATTTAGCTGTAATGGCGGCGACTTTGGCGAATAAAGGTATTAACCCCATTACTCAGGAACAAGCAGTTAAGAAAACTTATATTAAAGATATTCTCAGCGTCATGTACACCTGCGGTATGTATAATTTTGCGGGTGAATGGGCTTATAAGGTGGGGATTCCGGCTAAAAGTGGAGTTTGTGGCGGTATTCTGGCTGTTGTTCCCCAAAAAATGGGAATTGCTGTCTTTTCACCTCCATTAGATAGAAGGGGTAACAGCGTCCGGGGGGTTAAGGTATGTGAAGAACTTTCCCAACGGCTAGGGTTACATCTATTTGAATGTTCTGAGAAAGGTTGAATAGTATTTACTGTTGACGGTTGACGGTTGACGGTTGTACAGACGCGATTAATCGCGTCTCTAACAACTGACAATTGACTAAATAAGCGATCGCATTATTCAGCAGGTAGGTTGGGTTGAGGAACGAAACCCAACATTTATCCGGACGTTGGGTTTCACTTCGTTCAACCCAACCTACGAAATTGACCATTGACCAAATAAGCGATCGCATCATTCCGCATTTTTTCAAGTAATATTTATAACAAGTCTAAAATATAAATTTTAAATTTTATTTAAGCGAGAAAGTGCTATGTCGGAAGAAAAGACTTATTTAGAGCTTTCGGAGGCGGATGGCGGTGCCCATAAATTTTATGAAGTTATCGTTAAAGATACGCAAGTTAGTATTCGCTATGGTCGTATAGGCGACAAGGGACAAACGCAGACGAAAACTTATCCCACCCCAGATAAAGCCAAAGCTGACGCGAACAAAAAAATCAAAGAGAAATTAGCTAAGGGTTACGAACATGCGGTGATGGGTGTGCGCCAAAAGCGTTCCGTTACCCGTCGCGCTGTTACCAGTACTGCATCTACAGCGAAACAAGCGCCAATTCTTTGGAAATTTAACTCTAATTCCGCAGCTTTTGGTATTTTTATAGATAGCGATCGCTGTTGGTTAGGTAATCAAGCAGGTCAAGTCTTTGCACTCAATCACCAAGGTAAAGTAATTAATCAGTTCAAGCTACCCGATGGTGTGAAGTGTTTAGTCGCTGATGATATTTGGATTTATGCTGGCTGCGATAATGGCAATGTCTACGACCTTACAGGTAAATTACCGCGAGTCGCCTACGAAATTGACGAAAATGTCGATATTTATTGGCTAGATATCAAAAATGGCTTGTTAGGCGTTTCTGATGCTAACGGTGGTGTCACCATTATCGATCATGATGATGAATCACAATGGACTCGTTTAAGTCAAGGCCAATATGGTTGGATGGTACGCTGTGACGAAGTTGGTATTTATCACGGTCATAGTCAAGGCGTGACTATGTATGATGTTCAAGAAGGGCGAGTGCTGTGGCAGCAAAAAACTGGTGGTAGCATATTATTTGGTTGGCAAGAAGCATCAACCGTTTATGCAGGTGCAAGCGACCAGAAAATTTACAGCTTTAGTAAAAAAGGTAAAGCTGGCGCAGTTTATAAATGCGATGCGTCTGTTTACTCTTGTGCTACCGCGCAGGATGGGAAGTATGTATTTGCGGGTGATAGCAGTTCTTCGATTTACTGCTTTAACCAATCAGGGGAACGTTTGTGGAAACTAGCGACTGATTGCGGTTCTGCTTTATCGATGCAGTTTTTTGATAATTGTATATATATTGTCACTACCGATGGTGCTTTAGCTTGTATTGATACGAGTGAAGCAGCGATTCAAGCCGCACAAGGGGGGACAATTCCCCAAGCTGCGATTATTAAAGCACCCACTACAGAAGGTGCTGCACCTTCATCTGTGGTGGAAACCACAACAGATACCAGCCAAGGTGTCATTGTGGAATGTTATCGGGAGGGAAGTAAACTGCGGGTGCGGGTTGTTTCCCCAGGATATAACCCCAATTGGAAAGTACAGTTTCCTAAAGATATTCGTCAAGAAGGACAGCGTTATCTCGTCCAAGAAATTCGCGAGTCAGCTAGCGGTGGATTTTATCGCGCTTACGGTGATATTAAAAAAATAAGTTCTTAGTGAGGGCTGAAGCACCTGTGTCAACTTAACGCGAAACCCAGTTACCACAAGGAGCTAAAGTTCCTTGCTCATAGCCAAAGTCATCTGAAGATGACTTGATAAGCTCAAAATCTTGAGTCTACTTGAGTAGACTTGGGCTATGAGCCTGAGAATTCATTCTCAGGCGGGTGACGCTTGTACAGAGGCTATTTTTAGCTGAAATTGACACCTATGGGCAATGCCATGCCCCTACAATTTTCAAATTGGTATGAGATGATTATAAGGATATTTCTAAAAACCACTCATAACCTGCTTTGAATAAAGGTTTAGCATCTCGTTCAATGATGCTGCCATGTGCCATAATGATGCGTTCAAAATCCCAAGTGAGAATTTGTTGTATGGAATTTTGAACTTTGACTTTATCTTGAGTAGCAAATTTTTCTAATAATGATGGGCGTAGTTGTTTATAAGCACCTAACATTTTGGCGATGAACTTTGTCCTTGGTGTACTTTGATCGTCAAAATGAAAAACTAGATCTGTGACAATCAAAGTCCGGCTTTTTTGATGAAAAAAGACACATTCATTCAGAGGTGAAAATCCTCTGATATCTAATGTATTGAATCCTTGTATTAATACATAATCAACTCCATCAAGTTACTGAATTATCTGATTGCTAATAATTTGATCGATTTGCAAATCTGGGCGTTTGCGCTCCATTCCAGATACTGCCCAAAGTTTGCCTTGGGGATAGTAACGCTGGAATTCAGCCGCAAATAAATGATGGTATAAGTTAGGAACGACTATGTAAATGATTTCTCCCAATTTATTGAGATTGCTGATAGTTTCGTTATCTATCTGAACTGGGGAAATTACCATTAATTGATTGCGGCTGAGGCGGATCGCCGTCATCTTTGTTCCTACTTCTAAGCCAAAATATTTTAAGGGTTGTTCCGCTACCCATAAATCAGTAGCAATTGCTTTGAGCATTATGGATAATTAATCAAAATTGCTGCCAGCTGTAGTAAAGACAAGCCAAACTACCTACTAGATAAACTAGCCAAGTGCCAAAATTTTCTGGAGTTCCCTAAATAATTGGGTTGTGAAGCTACTTCGGCTGTAGATGCACCGTGCCAATAGTCAACAGTCAATAGTCAACAGTCAATAGTCAAAAGGATAAGACATCAAGGCTTGTGACTGTTTGAAATGGTAGCCTTATTTACGCCGTGTTGTAGCAATTCTTTAGGCAAAAACAACAGCGATCGCTCGCTGGAAAATTTTCGCTATAGTCTAATTTTAGGGTTACAAGTAGCGATATGAACTCAATTATGGTTATCCGCCCCTACAAATATGATGATATTTGGGTATTCGATGACGATAAGGTTGGTTTGGTACGCGAACCCTTTGTAGCAGGTGCAGATAAAATTATCGATCGCTTAGTAGCTCATATCCCAATTAATTGGGGGAGGGAAGGGAGACAAGGGAGACAAGGAATTTGAGATTTTGCGAAAAGTTGAGCCAGTGCGTTCCTGTCGCTTTGCATCGGAAAGCACCTAGCGTCACCAGATAAGGCTTCCTTATATCTGTTAGCGAAGCTATGCCGTTGGCGAAGCCTCTCGAAGAGAAGGCTTTACGCTGCGCTAACAGATATAAGCCGGCGCTCCGACTTTTCGCAAAATCTCAAATTGTTTCAATGCCCAATACCCTATGCCCAATGCCCAAATTAGCACTTAATTGTTAAGTTCTTGACTAAGAATATTATTCAGTAGACCTTCACAAGCATCAACTAATAAATCGATAACTTGGTTAAATCCTTCTGGGCCCCCATAATAGGGGTCTGGTACTTCTTTGAGAGTATGGCGAGAACAAAAATCACACATTAAACGGACTTTATGGTGATATTGCTGCGATGGATCGAGCATCAAGATATTCTCATAATTGTCCCGATCCATCGCCAAAATTAAATCAAAGTCTTGAAAGTCTGATTTAAGAAACTGACGAGCTTGACCGCGCAGTTTAATGCCTAACTTTTGATTCGCTGCGGCACTCATGCGTCGGTCAGGTGGGCTACCAATGTGATAACTAGATGTACCGGCAGAGTCACAGATAATACTATCGCTTAACTCAGCCTGTGCAATCAGGTGATTCATGATATTTTCTGCCGATGGCGACCGACAAATATTACCCAGGCAGACAAAAAGTAATTTGTAGGGCATAAATATCTTTTGTCATTTGTCCTTAGTCATTTGTCATTTGTCCTTAGTCGGTTGCCATTTGTTAGAGACGCGATTAATCGCGTCTGTACAGTTGTCAGTTGTCCGGGGAATCATTAATTGTTGATTCTTGACTACTGACCGTTGACTATTGACCAATGACCAATGACTATTGACTAAAATCCCGGTAGCTCTAGTCCACTGGTCAAATCTTCCATGCGTTCGCGCATTGTAGCTGTGGACTTGTTGTAAGCGTCTTTCATCGCTACTGTTACCAAATCGGACAGTACATCTGCACCTTCGTTGAGAGCTTCAGGAGAAATTTCTACACGTTTGGGTTCTTGGTTTCCACTGACCACTACTTTGATCAGACCACCGCCAGCTTCTCCTTGAATTTCCATTTGCTCCAATTCTTCTTGAAGCCGCTTGGCACCTTCTTGAACTTGCTGTGCTTTTTTGAAAGCTTCAGCTAGTTCTTTCATTTTACCTAAGCCGAAACCAAAACCCTGTCCTTTTCCTGTCATAATCAATAGTCCGCGTGTGCGTTCAATAACAAATCAAATTCAATTATAGATGCGGTCGGCAAATTGCCTCTTTTTTTACTCATAATTAGTGAATGGGCATGGGGGATGGGGCATTGGGCATTGAAAACAATTTTGGATTTTAGATTTTAGATTTTAGATTAGAATCCAAAAGACTCTCGTGGACTCGCTCTAAGCAAATTTATGCTGTTATCGCAAATCGTTCGACTGAGCGCTCACGACGAAGTCTCAGATCTAAAATTCCTTGTCTCCCTTGTCCTTCTTGTCCTCCTTGTCCTGTTTCCGATTGTGTCGGTTTCACAGCTAGCTGTGCAATTCGCCTCTAGTATCCCAGATGCTTATCCACAAGCTGCTTGAAATTCTCCCAGCATTTTTACTTCTGGCTCTAACCAAATTGACCACTGGTCTTGGACTTTGTGCTGAATATGGCGAATGAGGGAGAAGATATCGCTAGCTTTTGCCCCACCACGGTTAACTATAAAATTGGCGTGGAGTTGTGCTACTTGCGCACCACCAATTTGGAAACCTTTTAAGCCAGTTTGTTCAATTAACCAGCCTGCAGAGTGAGGTTTGGGATTGCGGAAAACGCTACCACAACTGGGGAAGTTATAAGGTTGGGTGCTGAGTCGATGCTGTTTGTGCTGTTTGGTAACTGCAAAAACTTTTGCTGGATCTGCACCTGGACGCAGTTGGAAGGTTGCTTGGGTAACTATGCGATCGCTTCCCTGCAATAATGAAGTCCGATAGTTATAACCTAACTCTTGTGGGGTGAGTGTTTCTATGGTGCCATTAGGTAAGAGTACCTGAGCGCTGACTAACATATCTGCAGTACAGCTATTGTGGGCCCCTGCATTCATAACTACAGCACCCCCAACTGTTCCCGGTATGCCTACCGCCCACTCTAGTCCTTCCCAACCTAAGTCTGCGGCTTGCCATGCTAAACTGGGAATCGATTCGCCTGCGGCTACGGTTAATTGACCGGTTTGCGGGTCAAAATAACTCTGTCTCATATGGCGAGTAGCAATTACTAAACCTGGTAAACCGCGATCGCTAACTAATAAGTTAGAACCAGCACCTAGTACTGTTACGGGAATACCACGTTCTCTAGCATACTTTAACCCTGCTTGCAATGCCTCTATATTGCGGGGGGCAATATACAATTGTGCTGCGCCACCTACCCGATAGGATGTGTACGCAGACAAAGACGCCTGGGACTTGATTACACAATCAGTGCCAGGCAAATATATTACCGGACTTTCAGAGGTATTCGGTTTTTCCTGTTTCTCTGTACTCAATGTAGAAACTGTGCAGACGCTGCCATCTGCCTGGAAGGTTGTCATTTTTAGGTAAATTTAGTGAAAATTTTACATTGATTTGCCGTAAATCTACGGCTATACTATGAAATTTTTATGAAACTGTGACAAATTAAGTAGACACGAGTTTCAAAAAAATGAAACGTTGAGCGTGTGATTACTTAAGATGTTGCTTTTGCTGGTTCGCAAAGTGTCGCAATGATTTCAGGAATAGTCTGATTCAAATTTCCAGCACCAAGAAATAGTGCTAAATCTCCAGGACGCAAAGTTTTGAGTAAAAATTCACCAACTGCAGGTAATGTAGGTTGATAAACAACCTGTGGGTGTTGTTGAGAAACTGCTGCTGCCAATAGTTCACCACTGATTTGTCCTAAATTAGGTTCTCCAGCACTGTAAATATCAGTCAGTACTACCAAATCAGCATGAGTAAAGGATTCAGCAAATTCTGCCAAAAATGTCATTGTACGGCTATAGCGGTGGGGTTGGAAAATCGCCACCACTCTTTGCCCTGGTCTAGCTTGTAAGCGTGCTGCTGCTAAGGTAGCACGAATTTCACTAGGATGGTGAGCATAGTCATCAATGAAGGTAATACCATCTACTTCACCTCGGAATTCAAAGCGCCGTCTTGCGCCTTCAAAGGTGGCAATACCTTTGGCAATTTCCCCAAATTCTAAGCCTAATAATCTACCTACTGCTACAGCTGCTAGGGCATTGCTAAGATTATGACGCCCTAGTAAGCGTAAATTCAACATCCCTAAGGCTTTACCTTTTTCCCAAACTAAAGCTGTAGTCCCATCAGCGCGATAATCAATATTCGTGACGGTATAGTCAGCGTTAGTATCTGGGTGCAGACTATAACTAATGGCTGGTTTGAGGCGATCGCGCACTGTGGCACAATCTATACTACCTATCAAGGTCTGACAACCACTCGCAAACTCTTGGAAGATATCAACGACTTCCTCTAATGTTTCATAGTGGTCGGGATGATCCAGTTCTATATTGGTAATAATCCCGATTGCTGGGGCATGTTTTACCAAAGAACCATCAGATTCATCTGCTTCCGCTACAAGATACTTACTGTTTCCTAATCGCGCATTACCTTCCCAAGCATTTACTTCACCACCGACAAGAATCGTCGGATCTAAACCAGCTTTTAACAGCATATAGCCAATCATGCTACTGGTTGTAGTTTTGCCGTGAGTACCCGCTACAGCAATGCTGTGATAATCGGCGATTAAGGCAGCTAGTACATCTGAACGATGTAAAATTGGGCAACCTAATTCTAGGGCAGCTTTGTATTCTAAATTATTATTGTTAATTGCTGTTGAACAAATTACTTGCGGGAGTGTTGAGCTAGCCGCATTATGAGATTCTGCTTGTGAGTTTAATCCTACTCCAGAAGCCACAAGAGGGCGAAAGAATTCTAAATTACTGGCTTCTTGTCTGCTAAAAATATGAGTTCCGATAGATTCTAACTTATGCGTAATGTGATTTGGACGCAAATCGGAACCTGATACTGGCAACTGTCTTTTGGCGAGAACATAAGCCAGTGCTGACATTCCTATACCGCCGATGCCAATGAAATGAAATGGTCTACCGCTAAAATCTACAGAATTATTCATTGATTACTCCTCTTAACCACACCACACCATAATCACAAATGACACGCGTATCATAACAGGAATTGGATTTTTACTGTAACTGCTCCTGTATATATTTAATTTTTGTAATTTCGTTGATTTTGCTCCTTGGTTTTTTTGCTTCAGAATGATTTTACCTTTGTTAGAGGTTTTTACTATTTCTGAACTGTATCTTATGTCTATTCTGAAAATTTCTGCCACATCGGGAAAGAAATTCTTGTAATGAGAAATACATATTTTTGTTGTCCTGAGTGAAATTGGCGAAAACGCTACGTTTTTGTGAAACTGCTTTTAAATTAAATAACGCTGAAGGTTGAATTGACTACAATAGTACATTGATAGTGAAACTTCTTTAAATTGAATATCACCTGAATTTAACTTGATGCAGCAATTAGCAATTTTTGGTGGCACATTCGATCCAATTCATTGGGGACACCTACTTATAGCGGAGACAGCGTTGCATCAAGTACCTGTAGAACAGATAATTTGGGTGCCATCGCTTAATCCTCCACATAAACAAGCAGTTGCATTTGAGCATCGTTTAGAAATGCTGAAATTAGCTACAAAAGATCATCCTAAATTTACGGTTTCAGCAATTGAGGTAAATCGCCCTGGAACATCTTATGCCATCAATACACTAATTGATTTATCTGCTACTTATTCTCATATCCACTGGTACTGGATTATTGGCTTGGACGCATTCCAAACTTTACCCCGTTGGTACCGTGGACAGGAATTAGCTCAGATGTGTGATTGGTTAATTGCACCCCGATTCCTAAGTGGTGAGACTATAGCTCAAAGTGAGTCAATCTGCAAGCGAGTAGAGCAAGAACTGAGAAATCAGTCTGTAAGCATTCGCTGGCAATTACTGCATATACCATTGGTAGGAGTTTCGTCAAGTAACATTCGTCAACTAATCCAGACAAATCAATCGATTCGTTATTTAGTTACTGAGCCGGTGAGGATATACATCACCGCCCACAACCTTTACAGAAAATAAATCTGAATAAATTATGTGTTTTTTTTCAAGATCTAACACTCTATGGTTATTAATGCTCCCCCCCTTTGCGATATGATTGGGGTCAACGATATAAACTTATAGGCATAAATACAGAGGGCAAGACACTGTGATTAGAGTCGCAATCAACGGTTTTGGGCGGATTGGACGTAACTTTGCACGCTGCTGGGTTGGTAGACAAAACAGCAACATCGACCTTGTCGCTATTAATGACACATCTGACCCTAGAACTAATGCTCACCTGCTGAAGTATGACTCCATGCTAGGGAAGTTAAAGGATGTTGACATTACAGCCGATGATAATTCAATCATCATTAACGGTAAGACCGTTAAGTGCGTATCCGATCGCAATCCAGAAAACTTGCCCTGGAGAGATTGGGGAATTGACCTAATTATCGAAGCCACAGGTGTTTTCACCAGCAAAGAAGGAGCGCTCAAGCACGTTAATGCTGGAGCCAAAAAAGTTTTGATCACTGCTCCTGGTAAAAATGAAGATGGCACCTTTGTTGTTGGCGTCAATCATCACGATTACGACCACAACAAACACCACATCATCAGTAATGCTAGCTGTACCACCAATTGCTTGGCTCCAATTGCTAAAGTTTTAAATGAAAAATTTGGGATCATCAAAGGTACGATGACCACCACTCACAGCTACACAGGTGACCAGCGCTTGCTAGACGCTTCTCACCGTGATGTCCGCCGTGCTAGAGCCGCAGCCATCAACATTGTACCTACCTCTACTGGTGCAGCCAAGGCAGTAGCATTAGTACTTCCAGACCTGAAAGGCAAACTCAATGGTGTTGCCTTACGTGTACCTACCCCAAACGTCTCAATGGTAGATTTCGTAGTCCAGGTTGAGAAGCGTACTATTACTGAAGAAGTTAACCAAGCCTTAAAAGATGCCTCCGAAGGGCCACTCAAAGGTATTTTGGATTACAGCGAACTACAACTAGTTTCTTCCGATTACCAAGGTACTGATGCTTCTTCTATCGTTGATGCTAGCTTGACTATGGTTATGGGTAATGACCTAGTTAAAGTCATGGCTTGGTATGACAACGAGTGGGGTTACAGCCAGCGCGTTCTCGATTTGGCAGAACTCGTAGCTGAGAAATGGCAATAAATTAGTCATTGGTCATTGGTCATTAGTCATTAGTTATTGAACAACTGACAACTGACAACTAACTCTTGTACAGACGCGATGAATCGCGTCTCTAGCGTCTCTAACAAAGAACTAAAAATGCTGAAATCCCTGGCTAAGAGTTAAAACTTGGTCGGGGATTTCTGCATTTTCGTGATGTAATAGTACTGATGTTCCTGATGTAATGGTGCCAATAATTGCTGCATTTTCTCCGAGTTGTTGAACTAATGCAGATGCTTGATATTGTGGCAAACACAGTACTAATTCAAAATCTTCGCCGCCATATAAGGCATAATTTAGGGCTTGTTCTGGAGTTAGCCAATTATTAAAAGCTGCTGGTAAAGGTATTTGCTTGGCTTCGAGGATAGCGCCAAGGTTACTAGCACGGCAGATTTGTAATACAGCATCAGCTAAACCATCGCTGCTGTCCATCCCCGCCACAGGAATTATCGATGGGCAAATTTCCCAGAGGATGGGTAGGACATCTAATCGTGGCTTTGGACGCTGGTGTGAGGCGATTAAAGCCGCCTTTTCTGCTTCTTTAAGGTTTTGACATATTTGGGGATTTAAGAGCAGTTCTAAGCCCGCACGGGAGGCTCCATGAATACCTGTAATTGCGATCGCATATCCCACTTGGGCAGCAGAACGGCGGATAATGCGATCGCCATCGGCTTGACCAAAGGCGGTAATTGATAAAGTTACAACAGGCGATCGCACAATATCACCACCAACAATTGGCGTATTGTACCTTTGCAAGCATTGGGTCATTCCCTGGTACATACGCTCAACCCAATCGACACTAGTATCCTCCGGAAGCCCTAATCCGACAGCGATCCCTAAAGGAGTTGCACCCATCGCCGCCAAATCTGATAAATTAGCCGCCGCCGCCCGCCAACCTGCATCTTCTGGGGAAGTAGTAAGATTACTAAAATGCACGTTATCGACTAAAACATCTGTCGTCACTACCAAAGATTTTCCAGGTGTAGTGACAAGTACGGCTGCATCATCGCCAATCATTTCTTGAGGACAAAAGCGCTGTAATTTGGCTAACAATCCTTGTTCGCCAATATCTTTCACTCGCAAGGAAGATAACTCATTATTTGCCATTGCTATCCCCTAAATTTACAGCCTTTGCCATCGTCAAAGTTTTGATAAATTTGTATTATCAGGGCTAAAGCCCAAACTACTAATTCTTCTACTCAGCACTACTTATGGTTACTACACCAGTTACCAGTATCACTTTTGAGGAGTACTTAACCTATGATGATGGTACAGGTTTTCATTACGAACTGGTGGATGGTAGGTTAGAACTGATGAACCCACCGACAATTGAACATTTTCTGATTGTGGATTTCTTGGCTACTCTATTGAAAGCAGAAATTAAACGCCTGAATTTACCTTGGCTGTGTTTTCGGGAAAGTGGGGTAAGAACAGGGAAAAATAAATCTCGGTTGACTGATTTATCTGTGGTGACTATAGATCAAGCAAAAGAATTGCTCGATAAATCAGCAGTATTTCAGTCTGCGCCATTGTTGATTGTTGAGGTGGTGAGTCCAGATTCGGTGAAACGAGATTATCGCTATAAGCGGTCTGAATATGCGGCATTGGAAGTGCCAGAATATTGGATTGTAGACCCCTTAACAGCCAAAATTACAGTTTTATTGCTGGAAGAAGGACTGTATGAAGAAACAGTGTTTACAGGTAACCAGCAAATTGTATCCCAGACTTTTGGGGAAATTGCGATCGCAGTTGATTTGGTATTGAATTCTGCAAATCTAGGTTAGTGCGATCGCAATTTGTTTAGTCAGCAATTTATTGTTACTTTGAACGCAGAAATACTGACTGCAAAATATATTTTATGCTGCTTCTGGTTGAACTAAATTTTCTATGCCCTGAACAACAGTGGCAGCTTCAATTTTATCGCCAGCTTTGAGTTTATCTAAAACATCTTCACCTTCGGTTAGATAACCAAACACAGCATAACGTCCATCTAACAGGTTGCGTCCGGCTGGGGTAAGTTCTGGTTCAAACAAAAAGAAGAAGAATTGAGAAGAAGCACCATTTACCTGACTTTCTGGACGTGCCATAACTACAGCACCAAAGGAAGAAAACGGTAGAACTGGCATATCTAAGTAACGTCCCGCATCTTCAAGGGTGACGCCGTATGTTGGCGCTTTATCGCCTTGAACTAGAACTTCTAAAGGAATAGCCCGGTATTTTCCTGTTTTAGGATCGATGAAACCTACGTCCTTACCTGGGGGATCGCCACTTTGGAGAAAGTAAGATTCTTCGGAACGGGTAAATTCTAAACCGTTATAAAAACCACGTTGCACCAAATCAACAAAATTACCAGCAGTCACCGGGGCGCTATAACCATCGACAACAACGGTAAGATTGCCTTTGTTGGTTTTAATATCTACAGTGGCGCGACCTTTGAGTTGGGGTAGGTTATTGTATTCCTGGGGGACTTCAAAAGGAAATTCCTTCACCATTGACTCTTCGACAAGAGACACGAGATTCAGAAGTCTATCGCGTTCCGATTTGACTTTTTCCTTGTCCTTAACTTTGGCAATTTCTTGCAATTCGTTGACGCCAGATTTCAATTCTTCCAGCCAAGCTTTGGCTTGGGGTTGGCGTTCTTCGGGAACGCTTGCTAGGATTTTGGATGGTTGATCGAGAACTTTGGCAGCTTTGCTGATGTCTTTAGAGATAGCGCCCCAACGCCGATTTCCCCGCAGTTGGCTTTTGATATCTTCTAAACTGGCTTGCAATTGCCGTACAGGTTCATTTTTGATTGGGAGTGCATACCGCAACAGAGATCTGCCATCAGTGATTGCATTCCCAGCTGGTAGGGCGGCGCTACTGGAGGGAGTCCATGCAGCTGTACTTATGCCTAAAAATATTGTTACCAGCAGTATTGCCATGAGGCTGTTCTTCAGCCAGGATTTTAATAAATTAAACATGGTATGGCTTAAATGCAGCATTTAAATTGTTGACTGGACGTAACCCATCACTTATCTTCCCACAGTAGGAGTGCTGAGTTTTGAATACAGAGTCAAAAGTCCAGAGTCAATAGTCCAAAGTCAATAGTCCAAAGTTGAGAATTTCTTGACTATTGACCATTGACCATTGACCATTGACCAATAACTAATAACCAATGACTACCCTTGAGGGGTACAATAAATGCCGATTGTCTTCCAATAATTGAAAGTTTCATGATCTCCAGTAACGACTTTCGACCCGGTGTCTCAATTGTTCTAGATGGGTCTGTATGGCGCGTCATTGATTTCCTCCACGTTAAGCCAGGTAAAGGTTCAGCCTTTGTGCGGACTACACTCAAAAATGTCCAGAGTGGCAAAGTTTTAGAAAGAACCTTCCGGGCGGGGGAAACTGTACCACAAGCTACTCTCGAAAAAATCACGATGCAGCATACCTATAAAGAAGGTGATGAATTCGTCTTTATGGATATGGAAAGCTATGAAGAAGGCAGATTAAGCGCAGCACAAATTGGCGATCGCGTCAAATACCTTAAAGAAGGTATGGAAGTGAACGTCATTCGCTGGGGCGAGCAAGTGCTAGAAGTTGAATTGCCCAATTCTGTAGTTTTAGAAGTCACCCAAACAGATCCGGGTGTTAAAGGTGACACGGCTACTGGTGGTACAAAGCCAGCAATTGTGGAAACCGGCGCAACTGTGATGGTTCCCTTGTTTATTTCTCAAGGAGAACGCATCAAAATTGATACCCGTGATGATAAATACTTAGGCAGGGAATAATTATTATCTCCTTTGAGAGCAATCCCGATTTCAATCCCTTTATAGGGATTAAATCCCTGCCACACTTAAAATTTTTCTTTAGATACAGGTCGAGGTAATAAAAACTGTGCCATTGGACTTTAATGAAATTCGCCAACTGCTAGCAACTATTGCCCAAACAGATATTGCCGAAGTCACGCTCAAAAGCGATGATTTTGAGCTAACGGTACGTAAAGCGATTAGTTTGGCAGTAGGTCAAGCAGCATCAGGCGGTGTGGTTGGTGTGGGATTAACATCGGTTGCGCCTGTTGCACCCCAGATAGGATCAACGGCTGTCACAGATGCAGGGACACGCAGCACAGAGAATGCTGCTGGATCTAGCTCGCAGTCGTCAGGATCTCCCTCAGCAATTGATAAAAGATTAGTAGAAGTGTCCTCCCCGATGGTAGGTACGTTTTATCGCGCACCAGCACCCGGAGAGGCCCCATTTGTGGAAGTAGGCGATCGCATCCGCAGTGGTCAAGCGGTCTGTATCATTGAAGCGATGAAGCTGATGAACGAAATTGAGGCGGAAGTATCCGGTCAGGTGATGGAAATTTTGGTGCAAAATGGTGAACCTGTGGAATATGGTCAGCCTTTAATGAGAATTAACCCTGATTAAGTATTAATCTATATATGACGTAGAGTCATTGTAAATTTTTCAGTACTGCGGGTTAATCCTGATGAAACAAGTGTTGCCTGTACCACCAGAAGTGGTGCAACAAGTAGCTGAATACTTCAGTCTGTTAAGCGAACCGATGCGCCTTCGGCTGTTGCACTTACTACGAGATGAAGAAAAATGCGTACAAGAGTTGGTAGAGGCAACACAGACTTCGCAGGCAAACGTCTCCAAACACCTGAAGGTAATGTGGCAAGCAGGTATTCTTAGCCGCCGCAGTGAAGGAACTTGCGCCTACTACCGGGTGGAAGATGAGATGATTTTTGAATTATGTAATCGGGTTTGCGATCGCCTCGCTACGAGGTTAGAACAGCAAGCCCATAATTTTAGGGTGTTAAATAGCAAAATGTAAGAGACGCGATTAATCGCGTCTGTACAATTGTCAGTTGTTAGTTGTCAGTTGTCAGTTGTCAGTTGTTGTTTCTCTCATCACCAACAACCATTGACTATTGACTATTGACTATTGACTCTTGACCATTGACTAAAGCGGATAATCTTTCTTAAAGCTTTCACGGGTTACTGGCTGATCTAAGACTACGCCTTCGCCGCCTAAAACATCCAATTTCTTGCCGTTGACATCAATGTACACTTTGGCATTAGGTTTTACAGTAGTCGCAGTGTAGACAACTTGTCCTACACGCCCTACCATCGAGCTACTACCACCGCCACTGGTAAATTCTTCAGATAAATTAACGCGAATTTCATCATTGTTAACAGTCAAACCCAACAACTTAGTACCTTTGGGGATGGTAGTAGAATCTGAACCTTCGGTTGGGCCTGCTAATAAACTTTCAAAAGCTTTTTCTAAGACTTGATTTGGTTGAGCAGCAGCTATTTTAACTGGTTGAGGAGCCAATTCTAAACTTTTACCATTATCTTTGAGCCAATAAACATTAGCAGTTTGCTCTTGATTAGGCTGTGCAGTAATGCTCCTTCCTGGCTGATTTAATGTTTGAGAAGATGGAGGCGGTGTCGGGGTGTTGGATTGCCAAGTAAGCCAAGCAACACCACCACTAACTGCTACTACTGCTGCTGAGACAGCTGCTACGACACCTGAAGAATTCCGGCTAGATCCTTGTTGGTTTTTCATATTTAAAACCTGCTTGACTGAGGGCTGAGATATTATGTGTGGGAAGAGCAGCCTGATTTAAGACGATACTTAATAAAAGGGGAGTTTCCAAACACCTAGAGGATGGCTATCTATAACAACAATGCCGCCATGTCTCTTTCCGCAGGGACTACCTTAATTTTAATTTCGGTCTTCTATTACGTCACGGATCTAAAGATGGGCATTGGGCATTGGGCATTGGGCACGGGAGGAGGACAAGGGAAGGGGGAAATAGATTGTTGACAAGAAGACAAATGTGTGTATTTAAAAACAAAAAAGTAGGTTGGGTTAAGGGTAGCGCAACTTAAGCAAGTAACGCTAATCGTGTGTTTTTTGCCTCAACCAAACCTACATTTCAGTTTGTTCTGTTCCCTAATTTCGATGCCCTATGCCCTATGCCCCATGCCCCATGTCCACAACCCTAATTTTCTATCGCAGCTGCAATCCACTGTTTGATTGTACTTACGACTTCTGGAATGTCAATTTCTTGGGATTGACGAGTGGCTCTTTGGACTACTTCTACTTTACCGTTAGCGATCGCTCTGCCGGTGACGATTCTGTAAGGTATACCAATTAAATCGGCATCTTTGAATTTTACTCCTGCCCGTTCGTCGCGGTCATCGAGTAAGGTTTCAATTCCGGCTTGATTTAGTTCTTTGTAGAGTTTTTCGGCGATTTCTACTTGTTGAGCATCTTTAATGTTAGGAATTGTAACGATTGCATGATAAGGGGCGATCGCCACTGGCCAGATAATTCCATCTTTATCGTAAGATTGCTCTACGGCTGATTGTGCCAACCGTGACACGCCCACACCATAACAACCCATAACTAAAGGTTTTTCTTCCCCTTGTTCGTTGGTATAAGTTGCACCCATCGCTACAGAATACTTTGTACCCAATTGGAAGATATGCCCGACTTCGATACCTCTAGCGCTTTGTAGGGTTTGCTCTGGGTTGTGTAAAGCGCGATCGCCTGGTCTGGCTTTGCGAATATCTACTACCAACTCAGGTAATTTAAATTGCTCGCTCCAATTCGCACCCACTACGTGATAACCAGCTTCGTTTGCGCCTGTGACGAAGTTCTTTAATTCAACTGCGGTTTTATCGACTAAGCGCAAAAATTGCGGATGTACTTGTTTATCGCCTTTGATATACTCATCAGCAATATCAGGGGCAATATAGCCTAAAGGTAGAGATTTTGCTGCCCATGTTTGTTGCGCTTCCGCATTGGGTACAGTCAAAGCGATAATAGTTTTTGCGCCATAATTAGCAGCTAATTTTGTCAATTCATTTTGTAATTTGACTTCATTAACTTCTTGATCGCCACGGATGCTAATTAAAACTAATACTGTTTTACCGTTGTCATAAACTGTCTGGTAAAGAACATTCTTCACCACTTGGGTAGGAGAACAGTTGAGAAATTTACAAACTGTTTCAATGGTTTCGCTTCCCGGTGTTTCGCGTTTTTCGTAGGTGGTAAACGCTGAAGCTACCGCATCTGCTGGTAAAGATACCGCTTTTTCTACGTTAGCGGCGTATTTTCCATCTTCGGTGTAAAGAACTTCATCTTCTCCCGCATCCGCCAGTACCATAAATTCTGTGGAACCAGAACCGCCAATTGCGCCGGAGTCAGCTTCAACGGCGCGGAAAGCCAAACCAGAACGGCGCAGCATGTTGCTGTAAGCCTGGTACATATCTTGGTAAGTGGCTTTGAGGCTATCTTCATCCACGTGGAAGGAATAACCGTCCTTCATGATAAATTCTCGTCCGCGCATCAAACCAAAGCGGGGACGAATTTCATCGCGGAATTTCGTTTGAATTTGGTAGAGATGCAATGGTAGCTGACGGTACGAGCGAATCATATCACGCGCGATCGTTGTAATTACTTCCTCGTGGGTGGGGCCTAAGCCTAATTGTTGCTCCCGTCTGTCGATGAGGGAGAACATAATTCCCTCAGCTTTGGTATAAGTATCCCACCTTCCCGACTCTTTCCATAACTCAGCCGGTTGTAATTGTGGTAACAAACATTCTTGCGCGCCTGTGGCGTTCATTTCTTCGCGCACAATTTGGGAAACCTTTTGTAATACCCGCCACATCAGTGGTAGATAAGCATAAACACCGCTCCCGATGCGACGAATATAACCTGCACGTAGTAATAATTTATGACTGGGAATTTCCGCATCAGCTGGATCATCCCGCAGTGTAACGAATAACATTTGTGACAGTCGCATCGTTTATTCCCTTTCCCAAAACACTTAATGAATTATGAATTATGAAGTGTGAATTATGAAGTCCGAAGTTATGAAGTATAAAGTATAAAATTTCATCCTTTATCCTTCTGCCTGTTTTAAATCGCCACTTTGAGGAGAAAAATCTCTTGACTACTGGAATTTACCAAGCACAACCACCTCTAGAATTTATTCCGCCGAGGTTTAACCCCTTATTACTTCAACTGTCGCATTTGTTACTTCCCAGCTTGATTAACTGGAAAACAGCGATTACGCAAATTGAAGCAGACAACGTAGAAATTTTAGCGGATCTCTACCGTCAGTTTCAGGATGGTAAGATTCGGTTTTTGTTAGCATTTCGCCACCCAAAAACGGAAGATCCTATTTGTTTAGGCTACTTACTGTCGCAACTCGTACCGAAAGTAGCACGAGAACAAGGCATAAAAATCCAAACTCCCATTCATGCTCATTTTATCTACGATCGCGGTATTCCTCTATGGGCTGGCAAACATATAGGCTGGCTGGCGTCGTATTTAGGCGGTACTCCCATCCAGCGCGGTAAGGCTGACTGGAATGGTTTACGTTCAGCGCGGGATTTATTCGCCAATGGAACTTTCCCGATGGCTGCTGCGCCAGAAGGCGCGACTAATGGGTTATCAGAGATTATGAGTCCCTTAGAACCGGGTATTGCACAATTAGGCTTTTGGTGTGCTGAAGATTTGCAAAAAGCTGGACGCACCGAACAGGTTTTAATTGTACCAGTTGGGCTTAAATATAGTTACGTTGCTGCCCCTTGGAATGCGATCGCGCAACTTTTGAGCGAATTAGAAGCAGCTAGCGGTTTACCGATAAATCCCTCGGAAAATGGCAATAGTGCAACTATCGAGTCACTATATCCCCGCTTGTTGACTTTAGCAGAACGTTTATTAACCTTGATGGAAGACTTCTATAAGCGCTTTTATCATCAAAAGCTGCCAGAAGCGATGATAGCAGATCTGGAAAGAGGCGATCGCAATGAAGTTGTAAAAGCACGCTTACAAGCCTTAATGCATGTAGCCTTACAAATATCAGAGCAGTATTTTGACTTATCGCCTAAAGGTGCTTGGAACGATCGCTGTCGCAGATTAGAGCAAGCAGGGTGGAATTATATTTTTAGAGAAGACTTTAAGGATTTGAAATCATTATCGCCCATCGAACGCGCTTTAGGCGATCGCGTTGCCGAAGAAGCCAACCGCAGAATGTGGCACATGCGATTAGTCGAAAGTTTTGTTGCTGTTTCTGGTAGCTATGTTAAAGATAAACCCACAGTAGAAAGATTTGCTGAAACCACCCTATTGTTAAGAGATATGGTAAAGAAAATTCAAGGTAATAACGATCCTTTGCGTCGTCCCCAATTAGGTAAGCAAAAAGTCAAAATTACCATAGGCGAACCGATATCTATTTCTGAAAGATTCCCAACATATAAAGCTAATCGTGCCGGCGCAAAGCAAGCTGTTACAGATTTCACCAATGATTTACAAAAAGCAATGGAAGGTTTGATTGCCAAAGAAGGATAAGGATAAACTACATCATTACATTCTCAAAATTGTCCAGATAAACTCACAGTGAAAACTGACAGCATTTTTTATCGTCTATTTCAAGAAGTTCCCAGTATTTTCTTTGAACTTATTGGTAACCCTCCCGAAACCGCTAACAGCTATCAATTTTCTTCAGTTGAAATCAAGCAAACAGCTTTTAGAATTGATGGTGTATTTCTTCCCACTCAAGCTACAAACAATCCCATTTATTTTGTCGAAGTTCAATTTCAAGCAGACGCAGATATTTACTTGCGTCTAGTTTCTGAAGCCTTTTTATACTTGCGGCAAAATAAACCTCAGCATATTTGGCGAGGTGTAATTATTTATGCCAGTAGGAGTATTGATGTAGGAGAAATCCAAGATTGTCACGAATTTATTACTAGTCAGCGCGTGACAAGAATTTATTTAGATGAATTAGGTGATGTAGCATCGCTACCAATTGGTATTGCTACTATTAAATTAATCATTGAGGATGAAGATACAGCAATTACCACTGCTAGAGAGTTAATCAACCGCACTCAGCAAGCTGTAAACTTACAATTACCTCAGCAGATGTTATTAGCCTTGATAGAAACAATCTTGGTTTATAAATTTCCGCAAATGAGTCGAGAGGAGATAGAAACAATGTTTGGCTTAAATGAGTTGAAACAAACGCGAGTTTATCAAGAAGCGATAGAAGAGGGAGAACAAAAAGCAAAATTAGAAGCTGTACCTAGACTCTTAGCATTAGGGTTAAATGTTGAACAAATAGCACAGGCGTTAGATTTAGATGTTGCGCAAGTGCAGCAAATAGCGCAACAAACAAACCCGAATGATTGACACAGCTTTACATTTGCCTGGTAATTTTAAGAATATTAAGGCATGGGTTGGTAATTAAAAAATGGCAACAGAAACAATTACGCTGCAAATTCCAGAAATACTATATCAGCGCTTACTTAATACTGCTTACGCACAACGTCGCCCCATTGAAGAGGTAATTGTTCATGCTTTAAAAGTGGGTAGTCCGCCAGAATGGAATGATGTACCAGAAGAATTCCAAGCTGAACTCGCAGCTTTAGATAAACTAGATGACAATAGCTTATGGCAAATTGTCCGCAATTATAAAACAGTAGATGAAATGGAGCGCTATAACTATCTACTGGAGCGTAACTCTAATGGTAACATTACAGAGGCAGAGCAGTTGGAACTAATAGAACTGCGTCACAAAGCTGACAGTTTTATGCTTTGCAAAGCCCAAGCTGCTGTGTTACTTCGTTGGCGAGGACATCATGTCCCAACTCCGTAAATAGTTGTGTCTAAATATATTCCTTAAAGCTGAAGAAATCAAATAGCTATTAGCGATAAGATTGGGTAAGGTTGATGTCATTTCTCACAGAAACTTTAGAAAGAATCTTTAAGCATCTGCAACAATATAGACCAGAGGTGGCTTTACTTCTTAAACCAGGATTAACAATTGAAGCAATTCAATCTCAAATTCATGATTTACCTTTCTGTTTACCACAAGAAGTTTATGAACTTTACCAGTGGCATAATGGTATAGATTATTCAAATCTTTCAAAAAATGAAAATTTTCATCTTGATATTAATTTTATTCCTGGACTTGACTTTCTACCTTTGGAAGAAGCGATAAAATCCTCTAAAGAAATTGAGGAATTTAGGAATGAATATACTTCACCAGAGGATGAAAACTGTCATAAACCGTGGTTTCCAATTTTCGGTTCTGATGATTTAGAGTACTTAATTGTTTTTGGTGATTCTGTGAATAATGAAAATTCACCTATAATGCACTGTCATTTAGGAGGTGGAAGTCTACCTAAGTTTCAATATCCTAATCTGATAACCTTCATGATGGTAGTAGCAGAATGCTATGAAACAAATGCTTATTATATTGTTGAACCGTTGGAATCTAATTATCTGATTTCATATTTAAACGAAGATGTAAAAAAAGTTGCTGAAATTGAACGTCAATACTTTACTGACCAAGTAGAGTCAGTATTAACAGCATTATCTCAATCGAGAGCTTTACTGGACGACAAAATATTTGATATTTTATATCGCTTTAAAGATCCAAGATTTTTACAACCAATGATTCACGCCCTTCATCTACCTTTATATGAAGTAGATAATGAAGAAGAAAACATCTTAATTCGTATAAGAGCAGCTATAATTCTTGGTGAGATTGGAGATTTGAGAGCATTAGAGCCTCTCATGAGAGCATTAGAATATCGGCTAAATGAAGACCATGGATATTCTATTGCAAATACAGTAGCAGAAGTACTTAGAAAATTAGGAGACCCCAAAGCGATTAAATCATTGAAATTATTTTTGCAAAAAAATAAACAGATTCTTCCAATATTTATACCATCACCTTCATGGCTGAAGCGCATTTCTCTTCAAGAAGCACGAAAGAAAGCGAAATTCGCAATAAAAGAACTGGACAAGAAAAATTACTAAGTCTTTTCAAATCAGCTTTCAGTTATGACAACTATCAAGTCTTTTGTCTTCTCTTGTCTGTGGGAAATTACACACAAAAAGATTTCACTAATATTTAAGACTCCTATATACTGCACAATTATAACGTTTAGATATGTTATAAACAATCAACAGAGGTAACATATCCACAACAAATAAAGGGTAAAACCTTTACCCTTTAAGAAGAAATGTATACATATAACAAGAAGCTGAGACTTAAGTTAAGTGATTCTCTAGCAAAGAGGCGATCGCATCTGTATGATCTTTCCTATATTGCTTTTTATCAATGCGTGCTACACAGTAGGTGCGCTACTGTAATCAACTAGGAAATATCTTGGATAATTCCAATAATAAATCATGAAAATTTGGTAAATTAACTGACTCATTAGCTAGAAAAATTACCTTGCGGCGATAACCAAATTTACCTTGTGCAGCTTGATAAGGTTCACTGTAGCATTCTAAATAATTATCAACTAAATTAAATATCCAGTAATCTGAAATACCTGCTTCTGCATAAAGGGGTAGCTTGATTTCTTGGTCATATTTTAAAGAAGAATCAGCAATCTCAATTAAGAGTAAAATATCAGATGGGGTGGGATGATTCGCTAAATAGTCATCTGAACGATTTCGCGCAATCACCAAATCGGGTTCGGGTTCGCTGTTGTCAGCAATAGTAATTGGATCTTGGGTTCTAATAGTTCCTTGTTCTTTAACAAGCTGGAATAACTCTCTAGACAACCGGGTAAGACAAACTGAATGTAGTGTACCTTTTGCTGCCATATTGATTATTTCACCGTTAATTAGCTCAACTCGTTCACCTTCTTTGAAAAAGCCGAGTTCTGCTAGGCGGTGATATTCAGCTATGGTAAAGCGTTTAGCGGTGCTTAGGCTCATAACAAATATGGAAATGCAGAGTTATTTGCATCTTACACTTTTATACGGAAAATAGGCGGACTGGGAGCTTACCCTTTCCACCTGTATGATTTATACCAATTTAAAAAAAGAATGCGACAGATGCGTAGGTTGGGTTGAACGAAGTGAAACCCAACATATACAAGGCGTTGGGATGTTGGGTTGAGGAACGAAACCCAACCTACATTTGTAGCAATAATTCTTCAATTAGGTATTATTTAGCAAGTATATTTGCTTGCTTAAGTTAAGTGATTCTCTAACAAAGATGCGATCGCTTCTGGATGAACTTTCTTGTATTGCTTTTTACCAATCCTGACAACGCAGTTAGGTGCGCTGCTACAGCGTTTTTGACAACCGGTATGTTCGATTGTTACTTTGTCGATTAAACCGCGATCGCACAAAGTTTTTTCTAATTCTGATAATAAGCCTTTGCCACCTCGCTTGATACAACCAGCTTTTTGACAAACCATGATTTTAGCTTTGGTTTGTGGTGGTAAATGTTCAATGGGACAAACACCAGTCGATCTTACCCGAAAAGCCTTGAATTTGATTTCGCCTGTGTGCGCGTTTAATTGGCTAACACCATCAACGCGGATATGTTCTCCAGGTACTAAGGTGGAACCTAAAGCACCGCGCAATTCTTTGGGAACTTTTACTTGCAAATTCCCGGCTGGGATGGCTAAACGCAAATATTTAAATTTCCCTTCATCGCCAACAAAACCCAGGAATTCACCTTCAAGGTTTAATTCCGATAATGTCCGATATTTTTCACCCATGTTTAGCAACTCACAATTCAAAATTAAACTCAAAATTAAACTTAGTTCAACCTGAATCTAAACGGGTGCTATCATGTCCAATACAATGCTTATATCATGTCCTTAAATTTAACAATAATTACAACTTTTGGCATTGCCTCAATAGTTTAAATTATGTATATTTAAACATACATGATATCTTCAGAGCTAAATTACTATAGCATTACCTAATTATTGGTCTATCATCCATATCAAATGACGAATGACAAATGACAAATGACAAATGACAAATGACCAAACTTAGATAGCTATAGCAATCAACTAGTTAGTTGGAAATGATATAAGAGATAGATGCTTCCCCAATTACTATCTCCCCCCATAAATAATATTACGCAAGTCGTCTCGCTTCTACTGTTAGGGGTAAACTGTTTTCGTCTGGCATATCGCGAAATTCTAATTCCCAGCCGTTAGCTAAAGTCAGAATTTTCCCCTCAGCGCCGTCTGTTTCTTTGACTACGATTTCTTCTAAATCTTTTTTAGCGACGTAGACAACTAAATCACCGGCATCATTCTTCCGTAGCATTACTTTCATTAATTTCCTCGACAGATTCTAGTTCTTTTTTCCGACAACCGATGACGAACCCTGTATGTAAGAAATGCACAGCATAGATATAGGATCTCTGCAAATATGTGCCAATACTTGCAACGTAGCCAACTTCTCCTTTTTTGGCTAAAACTACGCCGATGTCTTGACCGGGAAATGTGCCATCATTTTTAATCAGTTTACGCAATCTGACTTTTTGGCCGATTTCAAAAGCTGGTGGTGAGTCAAGTTCAATTTCATCTTGCATGAGAATACCTCTGTTCTCTGGCTAGATTCAACAGTTCTTCGGTAGTTAGGCTACGTTTTTTCTCGATAGATTGTTGGCGTACTGCGTCTAAAACAGTTTGGGCTTCTTGGGAGTTAAGATAAATACCATGCTGTTCTAATACGCTAGATACTAAATGACGACCAGAATGTTTACCAACTACTAACCGTCGTTCCCAACCTACTTCTTCTGGTGCAAATGGTTCGTAGGTAACGGGGTTTTGCAACACGCCATGCGCATGAATTCCTGATTCGTGAGCAAAAGTATTTTCGCCAACAATTGCTTTCCAAGGTGGAACTGTGCTACCTGATGCAGATGCAACTAGTTGAGATAGTTCTAGTAATCTGGGAGTGTCAATACCTAAATCTACGCCATAAATGCGTTTAACGGCCATGACGACTTCTTCTAAAGCGGCGTTTCCGGCGCGTTCACCCAAGCCGTTGACTGTGGTATTTACTGAAGATGCTCCGGCTTTGATACCAGCAAGGGCATTAGCAGTAGCTAAACCAAAATCATTGTGGGTGTGGATTTCTAGGGGAATCATCAAGGCTGATGCTAGCCGCTTGACTTTATTGTAGGTAGTAAAAGGGTCAAGAACGCCTACAGTGTCGCAAAAGCGAAACCGCGATGCACCCCATTCTTGAGCATACAATGCTACGTCTAAGAGGAAGTTTTCATCAGCTCTTGAAGAATCTTCTCCGCCTACTGCTACCCAAAGACCATTATCAACGGCAAAGCTGACACAATCTTTAAGTTTTTGCAGACTTACCCGCCATTGTCCGTGAAATTTAGCAGCGATTTGAACTCCAGAAACAGGAATTGCAATATGTACTCGCTCTAAACCGCAGACTAGAGAAGCCTTAATATCGGAAATCACCGCGCGGTTCCAGCCGAGTAATTTGGCTTGCAAACCCAAGTTAGAAATTGCTGAGATAGCGCGTGTTTCTTCCTCACCCATCGCCGGAATCCCGACTTCTAATTCGGGTACACCGATGGCGTCTAAAAACTTAGCGATCGCAACTTTTTCTTCTAAGTTAAAAGCAACACCTGCTGCTTGTTCGCCATCACGTAATGTAGTGTCATTAATTAGGATTTGACTCATCTCAAACATCTCACTATGGGAATTATTCTTAATATTGTTTCTGGACTGCATTCCTGGTAGTCTGCAATCGCTACTAATGGTAAATGCCTATATATTTTCTAGAAAATGGCGGTAAATGCTGAAGAATCTTAAAAGACATGATTCATGACTCTTCATTATGCTCCATAAAAACTCAAGTCATCTGTATGAGAAAGAACCAAATTCCTGTATCATTTACAAATTCTTTTTTACGTTAATGGTTGACGGTTGACGGTTGACGGTTGACTGTTGACGGTTGACGGTTGACGGTTGACTGTTGACTAATGACTAATGACTAATGACTAATAGTCAACTTTGCTCATAGAGCCAGTCAAAAATCCGTTCTAGCTGCTCTAAATTAACTAGTCCATATTGCCAAAGCAGCATTGGTAAAGGGCCGTTATCTATTTTTTGATGTCGTAGCGCTACGGAAATGTCAGCACTGGAAAGTTCAAGCTCATTATGCAAAAAAGTAAGGAATTGTTTCTCGCTGTTGCGAATTACCATAAGCGGACTTTACTATTTTAGATAGGGGCAAAGCTGGAAAATTAAAAATCACAACTCTACATTTGCAACTTCAATTTTCTAATTGCCAAAATATGTCAAGAGAATTTCAGATTTAGCAGATGGAAAATAACCCCAAAACAAATGTGATACCAATTCGGAATTATTAACTAACAGGCTTCAGATTTAATTTAGGTTTGGTGCGGTTGCATCTGTCGCCGTCAGGGAGAGAATTGATATTACTTCCTCAGTCTGCAATAAAATTGCTTAGGGAACAGTAACTTCTACTTCCAATTCTCCGAGCAGATTATGCATATCTGCAAAAATTATCAATTATCCTGACAAAATCTCTTTTATTAAGTTGAGATTTTCGGCGAGATGGTAGTTTGTGCTTAAGATTCAGGCTGATAGTGCCAACAATGTTCTAACCAATCTACCAATTGTTGACGGGACGCGAGAAATTGGATTAAAGTACTGCGAACTAGGATTGCTGTTTGCAGACTATCTACTCGTACCAGCAAAGAACCATCAGGTTGACAAGAACATTCAATCCCTAATTCTTGTAAGCGGTGATAAATACGCCAGCGATCGCTTAGGGGAATATGCAATACGCGATCGCCTAGAAAGTCAGAACTACTAGGGGATAACATTTATAATTGTCCTTGGTCATTTGTCATTGGTCATTGGTCATTTGTCAATGGTCAATGGTCAATGGTCAATAGTTAAGAAAATCTCTACTTTTGACTTTGGACTGTTGACTGTTGACTCTGGACTTTTGTCAATAGTCAATGGTCAATGGTCAATAGTTAAAACAATCTCTACTTTTGACTTTGGACTGTGGACTGTTGACTCTGGACTGTTGTCAATAGTCAATGGTCAATGGTCAATAGTTAAGAAAATCTCTACTTTTGACTTTGGACTGTTGACTGTTGACTGTGGACTTTTGACTCTGGACTTTTGAGTTTTAATTCTTGCAGTTGTTGTTCTAATTGCTCGATGCGGGAAAGCAAGGAACGCATGACGCTGGCTTCGACATCGGGGAGTTTACCATGTTCTAGGGGTTCGCCTTGTTTGCGAGAAATAACCCGCCCTGGAATCCCAACTACGGTAGAATCGGAAGGGACATCGCGCAAAACAACTGAACCTGCGCCAACCCGAACGCGATCGCCAATTTGAATATTACCTAAAACTTTGGCTCCGGCTCCGATAACCACGTTTGCGCCGATAGTTGGATGGCGTTTACCGCTTTCCTTGCCGGTTCCACCCAGAGTCGCACCTTGATAAATTAGCGTATAGTCACCAACAATTGCAGTTTCGCCAATGACTACACCCATTCCGTGATCGATAAATACACCTTTGCCAATTTCTGCACCAGGATGAATTTCAATACCCGTGAAAAACCTTCCCAGATGGGAAATCAAGCGGGGAATGAAAACTACCCGGCGACGGTGTAACCAGTGAGCTAGACGATGTAAACAGATTGCGTGTAATCCAGGGTAGCAAAAGACTACCTCTAGCCAATTACGCGCTGCGGGATCGCGCTCAAAGATAATACGGAAATCACTCAATAATGGCTCAAACAAATCGCCAGAGAGTAGATTTTTCAGCAAGGAGGTATTTGCAGAATCCGGCTTGGTAGCAGTTTTGGGATTTCTGATACTATTTAATGACTGTTGCATCGGTACTTTCTGGTTGAAAAAGCCATGTGCTATTTTTCTGCTTATATCAGGCAGCTTCAAATAGGACAGTTTAGCCGATGCCCATTGAATTTATTGGATTGATTATACTTGTACTCAAACCCTGTAACACCCATGACAGCGCAATTTCAAATTTATCTGGGGGTAGGGGTACTGGTATTTTCCGTTAGGGGTACTAGTATTTATGAGGTAGGGGGTTCAGCATTCCTGTACTCATCACCAAACCCCCAGCCTGTAATACTTCGCAATCATTTATCGAGCTTATTTTGCGATATATTAAGCTGTACTCAAACGCTAATTAATGTAAAGTAAGTAGGGCAACCTATGGCATATCTGTATTCCCAGTTACCTTTCTTATTTTATTATTTTGCTAGGGGAAAAACTTAATTTCTTAATTTTCTCTTAGGATTTACTGTCTGTAAATATGTATACTTTTTCCCACAATTGAGTTGTCCAGACTTATATTTTAACTCGCGCCGCAACGCATATATGCACAGCATACACCAAAGACTCTGCACTAATCTTTGAGAATACAGTTGGCGAATGGTGGGTATTAGTTCTCAATGGCGATCTAGATTCTTCTGTGCCTTACCCGACATACCGCCCGCAGGCTAGAAGCCTGGGGCTATCGTTACCAAGCCTCTAAAAGAGGCTTTGTTTGATTAGCCGCACCCTTATAGGGTGACGGCGGGATTTCGCTCGCGGTGAAAAATTGTACTCCTAATTCACCAACAGCATTCTTTTAGGGTGAGGGGATTTTCGCACATGTGGGATGCTCTCTATATGCACAGCATACACCAAAGACTCTGCACTCATCTTCCTTGGCGCACTTGGCGCACTTGGCGGTTCATTACAGCAGTTTTCACCTATTTAAACCACATCTGTCGTAGGGGCACGGCACCGACAATCTTTTGGTACATACAATAATTTTACTAGTGCCGTGCCCCTACAGCGTGGTCTATTTACAGGAAGATGCTGTAAAATATAATGCTCATGGATAAGCGATCGCATTTCTCGCCACAATCAACTCACCCTTTGATTGCTTAAGGAGCTTCTGAACCTCATTAAAGAACTTCTGAACCTCATTAAAGAACTTCTGAGCCTCATTAACGAGCTTCTGAACCTCATTAAAGAACTTCTGAGCCTCATTAACGAGCTTCTGAGCCTCATTAACGAGCTTCTGAGCCTCATTAAAGAACTTCCGAGCCTCATTAAAGAACTTCCGAGCCTCATTAATGAGCTTCTGAACCTTATTAAAGAACTTCCGAACTTCATTAACGAGGTTTGATTATAGCAAAACACATATCGCGAGGTGTAGGACACGGCATTGCCGTGTCCCTACAGAAAACCCTATAATTACTAACTAGATGTAACTTTAGGCGATCTACCTTTGATAGCTTTGAAGCGTTCGCCTAATTGTTGAGCCACAGTTTTTAAACCTGGAGTCTTTTTCGCGGCTGTTTTTACATAGTCATAAACAGTTAAACTGCTACTCATCGCTTCACTACCGACTGCCAGTAGAGTATCATCTACTTGTTCAGTAATTTGGCGCATAGAAGTTAAAACTTCCGTGAGTGCAGTGGCTAATTGATAATCTTGAATAAGTTCCTCAACATCAAAACTGGCTGGAAGAATATCACGGTTCGACTGAGCAGCCGTAACGCTATTATTAACAAAAGCGAGACTTTTATCACCCATTTTTAACAACCTACGCCGTTCTTCATTGCTGAGAGTGACTAAAAACGGTAGCTTTTTTTGGATAGTCTGTAGTGCAGTCTTAATTTCTTGGATATCTTGGGGTGAAAGAGAGCCTGTAATGTTTTGATATGCCATCGTAGTATTACTGAGGTATTTCTAGGTTTTAGTAGCTATAGATGCTAAGTATAGAATGCCCAGTAAAGGATGCGATCGCACATTTTTTTGTAATTATTAGTGATACAGTACTTGCGGCGCGAACCTTAGCGATTCATTTTAGAGAATTCCTGAAAATAAATTATCCGACAAGTAGGGGCACGGCTTCTATAGACTTTCGGTAAAACAGAGATTTAATCGGTGCCGTGCCCCTACAATTGGGTTATTTTTGATTTGTAAGTCCCTTATGCCACATTAAATGCCTTTTCTAGTGTTTTTGGCTCTGGTAAAGGTTGACCATCTGCTAAAGAAGATTCAATTAGCATTTCTAAAACTTCCTGAGCATTTTTCAAAGCTTCTTCATAGGTATCGCCATGAGTATGACAAAATTCTCCCCATTCAGGAAGACTGACCACAAAACACTCATCTTCATCAGACCACTGAATAATTATTGTGTAGTGAGAATTCATTGTTGTTCTTCCTCTTGAGTTTTTTTAATTTCTTCTAACCTTTATCGGGGATAAAGAACATTTTTTAGAATTATTCCAAAGCCAGCGTATCAGTATAATTTACTTAGATGAATTAGGCGAATCTGCATCTCTACCGCTAGGTATTGCTACGATAAAATTAGTAATAGAAGGGGAAGATACAGCAATTAACATAGCCAGGGAATTAATCAACCGCACCCAGCAAGCCGTTAATTTGCAACTACCACAAAAACAATTACTAGAATTGATTGAGACAATTCTAGTTTATAAATTCCCGCAAATGAGTCGAGAGGAGATAGAAGCAATGTTTGGTTTAAGTGAACTCAAGCAAACACGGGTTTATCAAGAAGCTAGAGAAGAAGGTGAACAAATAGGTAAACAAGAAGGACGTTTGGAAGCAAAATTAGAAGCTGTACCTAAGTTTTTAGCACTGGGTTTAACTGTTGAACAAATAGCACAGGCTTTAGATTTAGATGTTGCACAAGTCCAGCAAGTAGCACAGCAAACATGATAACTTTGAAGCTTCTCTTTGCTGCACAATGCTAACGTAGGGATAAAATGCACATTGGCTGCTAGCGACAAACAGCTTTGCTTTTAAACCCAACATTTTCAGCTTGCCGCGCTACTACATTTACAGCATATTTCAGGTACATGAGGTACGCGCTTCGGGGCATGGCAGTGCCAGTGCCCCTACAATCAACGATAATCTCTACCTCACTAACTGGCAATCTGCTGTATTTCTCAAAGATAATACCTAAGATTCACCATTTACAGCCAGAAATCACTCCTTTTGATGAGGAATTATATTTATAAGTTGATTAATCTGCAAAAAGACAGATTAGCGTGGAGAATCTCTGGATGGCGCAAGATATTTTTGAATTACCCGCACCACCAATTAACTCGATGGTCGGACATTTAGTAGAACTCGGAGAAGATCCATTAGGTTTTTTGACTCGTTGTCGCGATTATGGTGATATTGTCCCGTTACGTTTAGGTTTAACACCTTCTTGTGTACTAACTAATCCAGAATATATTGAAGAAGTTCTCAAAAATCGCGAAACTTTTATTAAAAGTCGCGGCTTTCGGGTATTAAAAACTCTACTAGGTGAAGGGTTATTAACAGCAGAAGGAGAATCTTGGTTATCGCAGCGTCGTCTAGCGCAACCGGTGTTTCACCAAAGGCGAATTAATGAATATGGGGAAACAATGGTAGACTATACCAACCGCATGTTGCAAAGTTGGCAAGATGGCGAGGTTCACGATATTCATGCAGATATGATGCGGCTGACTTTGGCGATTGTCATGAAGTGCATCTTTAACGCTGATGTGGATGCTGGTGAAGCCAAAGTTGTGGCTAATGCTTTAGATGTGACAATGCATTGGTTTGAAAGCAAACGACGACAGAATTTTTTAGTTTGGGAATGGTTTCCCAGGCCGGAAAATATTCGCTATCGTCATGCTGTGGCGGAAATGGATGCAGCTATTTATCAACTTATCAGCGATCGCCGTCAGAGTGGCGAAAAAACCAACGATTTGCTATCCATGCTGATGGAAGCGCGGGACGAGGAAACTCAAGAACAAATGAACGATAAGTTGCTGCGTGATGAAGTCGCAACTTTAATGCTGGCAGGTCATGAAACTACAGCTAATACTTTATCCTGGACATGGATGTTGTTATCGCAACACCCAGAAGTGCAAGCTAAACTTTTGGCGGAGTTAAATGAAGTTCTGCAAGGAAATTTACCCACCATTCAAGATTTATCTCGCTTAACTTACACCCAGCAAGTAATTAAAGAATCGATGCGGTTATATCCGCCAGTGTCTTTGATAGGAAGGGAAGCGGCGGAAGACACCACCATTGGTGACTATGAAATTGCCCAAGGAACAACAATTATGATTAGTCAGTGGGTAATGCATCGCCATCCTAAATATTTCCCAAATCCCGAAGTTTTTCAACCAGAACGCTGGACAGAAGAATTTGAGAAGCAATTACCTAGAGGCGTATATTTTCCTTTTGGTGATGGCCCCCGGATATGTATTGGTAAAGGCTTTGCGCAAATGGAAGCAGCTTTATTATTGGCTACCATTGCTCAACGTTTTCAAGTTGAATTAGTGCCAGGGTTCCCCATTGTACCCCAACCCTCAATTACACTCCGCCCAGAATACGGGATTAAGGTAAACATTAAGCAGATTGTCAAGGGAAATGCACCTGAACAACCAATACCTAGATTCACAATGAAAACGACTACTTGATTATCCAAAAAAATATATCCTATTGCTTAATCAAATAGTTTTGGCATGTTGAATTTGCTGCGGTGGGTTTTATTACTTTAGATAGTGTTAGGTGTCTTGATAGCAGCATATTCTGTAGGTAGCTAAAAAGACAGCTAGTACTTTTTTGAAAAAAATTGCCGGACAAAGAAATATTGTGTTAAAGGAGAGAATTGATGAATATTCTTGCTTGGATCGTTTTAGGACTAATTGCAGGTGCGATCGCCAAAATGATTTATCCCGGACAACAAGGGGGTAACATTATCAGCACAATCCTGTTGGGAATTGTGGGTGCGTTTATTGGTGGTAGCATATATACTTTGTTAACCACGGGAACTTTAGCCTTAACCTCCGCAGGATTTAGTATTGGTGGTTTGATTGTCTCAGTTATTGGTGCCATTATTTGTCTATGGCTGTACTACACTTTTACTCGCAGAGCCTACTAAAGCTATAGCCTCTGTTAAGAAGTTGTGACATATTAGTCGTTACGCATAAAATAAATCAAGCTGCTAATTAGCAGAGGCTTTTTGATGGCGAAAACTGGTTATTCAAGGATGCAGATGGGCAGAGTTCACAAAACAATCAACATATTCGCAAGTGTTGTGACTTTACTTTACACTCACAGTGCGATCGCTGCCGAGAAAGTTACCTTAAAATATGGTATTTTTCGTCCTTCTGTCTCTGTTGATGAATTAACTCAATTTGCCAAAACCGGGGAAGTTTCCCAAAGTTTAAATTTCTACCTGAATCGTACAGGTCAAGATCCAAAAACAGTACGTAACATCTTAGCGCAAGAGGTAAATGCTAATCCTGTTGTCTTAGATCGAGTATTAAATAATCCAATAGGCGAATTTTTATTAGATAGAATTGGTCAATCAGTAGGTACGCCTTCAGGACAAGCAAATCGACAGGCTTTACGTTCAGCTATAGTTTTATCTGCTAGTCAAGACAGCAAAGTTTCATTAATTGAAATCATTCAAAACTACCCCACAAATGAGGTTGTTGTCGATGGCGAACGGCTCGCCCAAGCTTATAACCAACTATATATGTTGGGAGAAAATTTACAAAAAGTTTTACCTATCCCGAAGTAATAGCAAGAACAAAGGGGACAAGGGAGCATCCCAATTTTGACGCAATACCCTTCTAGGGTATTGCTATACCAACAAAGCCTGCCTTCGCAGGCTAAAAGTTTGATAGGTTGCGAAGGCAGGCTTCGTATTTCTAGCCCCACCCTTATAGGGTGAGGGCGTTTTTGCACATTTGGGATGCTCCCGTTTGTAACTCATCTAGGATTGCTATTTTTTATGAAAAATATTTATCGTACATAAAAGGGTTTAAGACCCCTACGTCTATACGTAGTATCATTTTCAGTCGGGGTTTAAATCCCCGACTGAAAATGTCTTTAATTTTGAATTTTGAATTTTGAATTTTGAATTGTTAAGAATAATTAAAATCTCCAAACGCAATTGTAAAAATTGTTTGGAGAAATAATGGTGTTCCCAAAGGAGTTATTCTTACTGCAAGTCTAACAATTAGTTGTAGAGATTACGGGTAAATATCGGGGAGAAATCGGTTAGTTATTTACAGCTGCTTGAGGCGATATCCTAGTCCATGAACTGTCTCAATCAAATCATCAGGTGCGCCTGCTTCTCGGAGTTTATTACGTAAACTCTTAATATGAGATTTCACTGTTTCTTCACTGGGTGGGTCATTAAGTGACCAAATACGCTCAATAATTCCTGTGCGACTGAGTACCCGCCTACCGCTAGAAACCATGAGTTCGAGCAAAGCAAATTCTTTTGGTGTTAGATGTAAGGGGTGTGTAGCATAGTTGACTTCATAAGTGCTGGAATTTAAATGCAAATCGCCCCAACTCAAGTCTGAGAAAGAACTAGCACTTTGATTGCGGCGCAATAGGGCGCGAATCCGAGCCATTAGCTCTGGCATTTCAAAAGGTTTGACCATATAGTCATCGGCACCTGCATCTAGCCCGGTAACTTTGTCAGCGAGGGTATCGCGTGCTGTTAACATTAAAACAGGCAGACTACGATTATGCGATCGCAAACGTTGACAAAAACTGACACCATCTAACTTAGGCAAGGTAATATCTAATACCACTAAGTCATATTCCAACCCCTTAATAAAATCCCATGCTGCTTCACCGTCTTGGGCTACATCTACCACATATTGACGGTCAGTTAGAGCTTCCATAAGCATCTCTGCTAGTTGCACATCATCTTCGACTACCAAAATCCGCATTTCTAGAATCTTGCTAAATTAAAACACTAAGAACAATGTTTATGATTTTCAATTTGCTTTAGGGCGAGGAAACTTAGAAGTTGGCTGAAATCTTTCGACTGGTTCACCTGCAAGCGCCTGCTGCATAAAATCACGCCAGATAGGAGCCACCGTACCGCCACCAGTAGCGCTACGCGCTAATTGTCGGTTGTCGTCCCTTCCTACCCAAATGGCGGTTGTTAACTGCGGTACAGTACCAATAAACCAAATATCCTTTTCTGAGGAAGTTGTACCCGTTTTCCCCGCAACAGGACGGCCGATAGCTGCGCTTTTACCAGTTCCTTGATTTATTACCGTCTGCATCACATCTAAAGTGGCAGCTGATGCCCAAGGATCGAGAACTTGTTTTGGTTTAGGAGTATTATCTAGCAACACATTACCACTACTATCAGTCACGCGGACAATAATCGTCGCTGGTGATTGCCAACCATAATTAGCAAAAGTGGCATAAGCACTAGCCATTTCTAGTGGTGTCACCCCAATTGCCCCTAGTGGTAAAGAACTCACCGGAATCATGGGACTCATAATTCCTAAAGTCCGGCAAGTTTCAATCACTTTATTCATCCCTACAGATTTGCCCAGCTTGATAGCGGGAATATTTCGTGACAGGGACATAGCAGTACGAATTGAGATTGCGCCCATAAAACTATTATCGTAATTGCGCGGGTAATACCAACCGCTACCATCTCGATAACTCACAGGAGAATCTAGAATTGTTGAATTAGGCGTGAATTTACCACTAGCAAAAGCAGCATAAAATACAAAAGGTTTAAAAGCAGATCCTGGCTGACGTTGTGCTTGAGTAGCGCGGTTAAATTCGCTCTTTTTGGCATCTACACCACCAACTAATGCTTTAATAAAGTGAGTCCGAGGATCGATTGCCACCAAGGCCATTTGATTGTTATATAAGCCTCGATTTTTTAAGGTACGATGCCATTTTTGAATGGTTGTTTCTGCCATTTTTTGGAAATTGGTATCTACTGTAGTTTGTATCCGCATTCCTCCTTTCAGCAGTGCTTCTCGCCCAAATTTTTTGACAATTTCTTGGGATACAGTATTAGTTACATAAGGTAAAGCGCTACCTTGAAAAGACCTAATTTTCCCTAATTTAATTGGTTCTTTCAAAGCAAGATTATATTCTTGTTGGCTAATCCAATTTAATTGCAACATTCGCCCCAAAACTTCTTTTTGTTGTTGTTTTGCCAGTTTCATATTCACAAAGGGGCTATATTCTTCTGGAGCTTGAATTAAACCAGCCAACATTGCTGATTCACCCAGGGTTAAATAAGCTGCTGATTTGTTAAAGTAAGTACGTGCGGCTGTTTGTATACCATAGTTATTGTGACCCCAATAAACTTGATTGAGGTACATTTCTAAAATCTCATCTTTACTCAAAACTTGCTCTAAGCGAATTGCTAATACTGCTTCCGCAACTTTTCGCGTCACAGCACGTTGTGGAGATAAAAAGAGATTTTTTACTAACTGCATAGTGATTGTCGAACCACCCTCGCGCACGCCCCCAGCTGTCCAATTAACTAATGCGGCTCGTCCAATACCAGGAGGATGAATACCACGATGCTCGTAAAAGTGGCTGTCTTCACTAGCTAATACTGCTCTTTTTAAATGGGGAGAAATGTTATTTAGAGTTACTACTTCCCGATTAGCTTCTCCGTGTATCTGGGCTAAAAGTTTACCTTGAATATCATAAATATATGTTGTTTCTGAGGGAAAAAAGTTGCGCAATTGTCTCACATCTGGTAAGTCCTGGAAACTCAGAGCTAAACCAACTAATCCTCCAGAAATCACAGAGATTGATAACACAGTAGTGGAGAAGAGCGTACCCCCAGTTACTTTACCAACTTCTTGCCAAAAGTTGAGTTTAGGCAAAGTCCGAATTTTTGTTCGTTTTTTATCAATAGTTTTCCAAGAAGACATGGCAACTCCAATTACTAAATTTGAAAATAGAGGCTAGGAGCTAGGGACTAGGGGCTAGGGAAGGAGATTTTCTCCTGAATAGCTAATTTGTAATTTTAAATATTGCTCACTCGCTGTTAATCGAGCTATGCTCTTATTTTTCGGCAATTAGAATAATTTTGCAAATATCACAGTAAATAAATTGCGGCAATCTTCGGAAAACAGATTTTATCCCTAATAATTAAAATTCTCCAAACTCGTTATTTTTAACAGCTTGGAGAAGGTATGGTGTTATAGAGGTTAATTCAATTCTTAGCTTAACAATCATTAGTGGAGATAATGGGCAGAAATCGGGTAGAAATCGGGTAGTTACCTGAACCTCGATCAATTTAACCACAGAGTCACAGAGAACACAGAGAGAGAAAACCGATTTTCTGACTCACCAGGAAATCGCTAATTCTAAAATAGCCTGTTGAATTTTGCGGAAAGCTGCGTGCGGTGAAGCACTTGCGGTGGACGGGTTTCCCGGCATAAGCAAAGTGGTGAACCCGATTCCTCCCAACCTGGCAAACTTTCCAAGACGAATTTTGAATTCCGCCCTGCGGTACTAGGGTTTGCAGCTAGTAAAATTGTTGGGAGAGTATTGCGTGCTGTGACCATGAAAAAATTTCGGATGATGCAATGGTCACCAGAAGGTACATGGATTGCTTCTGGTTTTGGTTTATCTTTATTGTTAATGGGTATTGTTAGCTTCATTTCTTACCAAAATGCTACTCAGTTAATTGCCAGTAGTAATAAAGTGAAACATACACATGAAGCAATGAAGAACTTGATTGATATTTTTGCTACTTTGACTGATGCGGAAGCTGGACGTAGGGGATATATTTTGTTTAATGAGCAATCGGAACTCAAACGTTATGAACAGTCGATGCAAAGCCTGAATGCGAAAGTCGAGAAGTTACAACAACAACTGGCTAAGGATTCATCTCAACAGCAGCAAATCATCCAGTTAAAAACTTTAATATCTCAAAGAGTTGAACTTTACGGAGAATCACTAGAAAATCAAAAATTAGATCAATCAACATTTGCCCTGCAAGCTAATCAAATTAATCAAAGTCGTGACGAAATTCGCCAAATTTTGACTCAGTTGCAAGCTAGAGAAGAACAGTTACTAGAAATTTCGGTGCAACATTCGCAACATAATATTCACAACCGGATGTTGATTGAATTCCTGGGTACGGTGCTGAGTTTTGGTATTTTGTTAGCTGTTTATTCTTTGCTTTATCAACAATTAGTGAAGCGCCAAGAAGCGGAAGCCCTACAACGAACTTTAGCCCAAGAAAAAGAACTCAGTGAGATGAAACTGCGCTTTTTTTCGATGGTTTCTCACGAATTTCGCACACCTTTAAGTATTATTTTAGGCTCGGCACAATTGTTAGCTCAAAGCAATCAGCAGTGGACAGAAGAAAAGAAGCTAAAAAATCTGCATCGGATTCAGTCTTCTGCTAGGTCAATGAATCAATTGCTAACAGATATTTTGACTCTCACTAGAGCAGAAGCGGGGAAACTAGAATTTCATCCTGAAATTGTAGATCTAGAAGCATTTTGTCTGAACCTAATTGAGGATATTCAGTTTTGTAATCATCCACAACACCCGATTAAATTTTTTACCGAGAGTAACTGTACCCATGCCCAATTAGATGAAAATTTGCTCTATTCAATTCTCTGCAATTTACTGTCTAATGCCATAAAATACTCGCCTCAAGGCGCAGATATTTTGTTAATTCTCAGTTGTGAAGCAGATGCCATAATTTTTCAAGTTAAGGATTATGGTATAGGCATTCCTGCCGAGTTTAATCAGCATTTATTTGAGCCTTTTAATCGGGCAGAGAATGTTGGTAAAATTGTGGGTACAGGGCTAGGTTTAGCTGTGGTAAAAAAATGTGTGGAACTCCATCAGGGAGTAATTTCTGTTGCCAGTGAGGTAGGTGTGGGGACAACTTTTTCGGTGAAGATTCCACAAATTTTTAACACCATAATCAACTATAATAAAAATATCTAAAGTTTAGGATAGGCGATGCGTTGGTGATGAAATTGCTGCCAAACCTGGACAAAAACATGAGAAATTTGTGACATTTCTTGCCTAGTTAAACCTGAATCTACTAATTGACGATCTTGCCAACGTGCTTTGAGGATGTTATTTACCATTGCGAGTGCGGCTTCTGGGGTTGCATCTTTTTGCGCACGTAAAGCGGCTTCACAAGCATCAGCTAACATAGCAATTGCGGTTTCTCGCGACTGGGGAATGGGGCCATCATAGCGGAAATCTGATTCCTGCAATATTTGCTGCGGATTATCTTGCTGTTGCTGCTTGGCTTGTTGATAGAAATAGGCAATTAAAATTGTACCTTGGTGTTCGGGAATGAAGGCGCGAATGGCACTAGGCAATTTATATTGACGCGCCATTACCAAACCTTCACTCACATGCTTTTTAATAATTTCGGCACTTTTCCAGGGGTTATTAATCTCATCGTGTTTATTGGGGCTACCCATTTGATTTTCAATAAATCCTAGAGGATCGTGCATTTTACCGATGTCATGATACAGAACCCCAGCCCGCACGAGTTCTACATTACAATTTAAAGCTCTGGCGGCGGCTTCTGCTAAAGTCGCAACAAACAATGTATGCTGAAAAGTGCCAGGAGCTTCATGGGCTAGGCGTTTTAATAAAGGTCGGTTGGGATTGGATAATTCCGCTAGACGAATGGGTGTGACTAAATCAAATAAAGCTTCTAGGTAGGGACTTAACCCTAGTGCTAATATGCTCCAAATCAAGCCTGCTAAACTTTTGAGGGCGGCTGTACCTAACACAGTATACCAAAGGGGAGCGATCGCAGTATTCACTAACAAGTAAACTACTCCCTGGGTTAAGGCAATTAAGATACCCAAGGTAGCTAATTCTTCTCGCGTGCGCAGTCCTTCTCTACCGGGAAATCGCCATTGCCCTGCCATGAAGCCACCGAGAATGCCGCCAGCAGCACTAGGTATTAAATTATGCCAACTCATGCCGCTACCAATGGAGAGTAATATTGTCAGTAAACCCATGACAGTACCGCCAATGGCTGTACCGTAGAAGCTACCCACCAAAAGACCGATAGCAGGTAAGCCGGTCAATGATTTGCTCAAAAATAACAGCAACGGCGCACTGAGGATTAATAGGATAATTAAAATATAATCTTTACGTCTTAATTTAGCTTTAAACCGTATTTCTACCCAGCGAAAAATAGCCACCGCCAACCCAACAATGACTGTAAACTGTGTCAGACGCAGCCAATCGATACTGCGTTGACTCAACTGAAAGTAATCTAATAGAACAAAATTAGTTTGAGTGATTGTTGTGCCAGCTGAAACAATCACTTCACCTTTTGGAATGCTGACGATTATCGGTTTTACTGCTTTTGCTGCTTGTTCGGCAATTAGCTTGGTTTGTTCGATGTCTTTGACTAAATTGCCCTGAATCACAGCCAAAAGCAAGCGATTAGCTAAAGGTTGTGCTGTTTGGGGAATAGAAACACTTACTTGCATTGCGATCGCAGATTTCAAAGTATCTGGGGATATACCGGGATAGATACCCTGTGCTAGCATTCGCTCTAAAGTTTGTCTGACTTGGATTTGTGTTTTTTGCCAATCTGCATCAGCTAGATTTAAGAAACTCTCATCGTAAATGATTAGGGGTTGATTGTAGATGCTGTGGGTGTTTTGGGGAAATATCTCTTCGGGGTTGAGGGTAGTTAAAGCGAGATTGTAGTTCTGACGCGCAGAGGCGATCGCTTTTAATAGTTGAGTAAAAGCCTGGGGAGAGTTAAACTGACGGTAAGTTCGCAATTCTCTGACCGCTCGCTGTTGCTCAGAATTTAAGTTAGTAAAATTGCTATTTTTCTCCAAGGTTTGTAATAATATCTGCCATTGGGGTTGTGGTGCTTGTCGCAGATAAGTTTGCGTGGCAGTGGATAATATTGCAGTCTTATAAAAGGGAAAATTGCCCAATTGAGCGCGAATTTCTCTACCTTGTGTCAATAAAACCTGGAGATTTTGATAAATTTCCTCGTTTACTTCTCTATCCACCACCCACACTGCTGAAGCACCGCTATGAGCTTCTCGGCGTTTTTCCTCTGTAGTTGTTACATCTTCAACACTGGCTGAATAGGGTGCAATTAGGGTTTGTGGCGCTATCTTCCCCACATCCAATTTTGGTTGGTTATAAAAACGGTAGCCTAATCCACTAGAGATACAAAGTACAACCAATACCAGCATCCCTAAAGAATAGACAGGTTTTTTGATGCTTTTATTAGCCTTTGATACTTGTCGAATTTCTGTTTTGACTGTGAACCAGAACCTGAAAAGTAGAGTAGTCATTTTACTCAAGTAGCGACGAATCAAGAGACAGCGCCTACTCTTGGGTAAAGTTTGCTTGTAAGGCTTACGAAATAAACTCACACATTACTCCCAAAAAGTACACCGGTTTATTGATTGTGAAGTCTACTTAGGCGATATTATTCTCACTGACTCATCTATTTTATCGAGAATTTTAGGAAATTCTGGCAGATTATTTACAGCCTTATTCGTCAACTACGATAATTTATGGCAACGTCTTTAATTGTCTAGATAAATTTTCATATTTGCTCGTCTAATAGAGAATTTATATCACAATAAGCTAATAATCTAACTCTCCAGAGGGAGTAAACAGAAGCGAGAAATTATTAGTCTGGAACCTAAGGCTAGGAAATAGCAATGATTATGCATATTGCCAATCGTCATCAACCAATTTATATATTCCATCTCACGCCAGAAATATCACTAATTTGGACTGCTTTAGGTTCATTATTGCTCATCCTTGCAGCCGCCGCTAGCAGTTGGTATTATGCAATGATTCATGCAGAAACTGTCATTTTTCGTCTAGATAGTTCTGGCGGTGGATTGGAAACAGGAATTATCTCCTTTTTAGGTTGGTTAATCATTACTTTTGGCACAATAATTGTCCATGAATTATTACATGGAATTGCATTTGCCACTTTTGGTGGTTCACCGCATTATGGGTTTAAAGTTAAATATTTCATGCCGTTAGCTTATGCAACTTCACCGGGCAATTTTTTCCGCCGCAATATTTTTATAATCATTGCTCTAGCACCATTGCTAGTCATTGATATTGGATGTTTAGTACTATTAGCAATTTTTCCCCAAGCAACTTGGTTAATTTGGGTGATTGCATTAAATACAGGCGGTGCAATTGGTGATATATGGATGACTGTGCAATTACTACGCTGTCCGCCATCAATTCGAGTTGAAGATAGAAAAGAAGGTATAGCAATTTATGCACCTCCTGATGTAACTCGTCAACAGCTTCCTTTTAATCGCATCGATAACAATCGAATGCATTCTACTGGCAAATTTTGGTTAAATCTCACCTTGATGATTTTGGTGTTGCTGCTGATTTCTAGTTTTTTGCTGATACCGTTGTTAAAAATGTTAGAAGTGCCTTCATTTATTATTGGTAATAATAATTTCTGGATTCTGCGTTGGCAAAATACAGCAACAGGATTTAGCCTGGGGTTTAACTGGATATCGGTTTTAATCATGATTGTAACTTTATGTTTATTAGGATTTGTAGTGAATCTGGTTCAACGCCGCTTGCAATAAGGCTAGTTTATCAACTATAGGACTTACGCACCGAACACAAAAACCCTCACAAGGGTGGTCAAAAGTCAAAAGTCAATGGTCAAAATTCAGGTTCTTGGACTATGGACTATGGACTATTGACCATTGACAAAAAGCATGAAAAATATCTGACACTGCGTAAGTCAGAAACTACTTAATTTGGTCAATAAATTCGTGCTAAAATTCAGGCGATCGCTAGCTTCACCTCCAGCCGATATCAGTTAATTATATTAGTGAAAATTACTCGGCAGGATAGATAATTTTCGTAACTAAAACAGGCCTATTACCATACTCAGCATCTAAACTGCTTTTTGCTTCTAGGCTCCAAGTAAACTTATAGTCTCTCTCAATTTCCGCAGCAACAAACGGACGAATTTCACCAACTGCTGATACCATTTGACCTTGATTTATAGTTACTTGGGGAGAGGTTGTTAATAACAATAGTAAATCTTGCCCGCCAAACCAGCGATTTTTATCTATTGTTAATAAAATAGAACTGCGGATAGTTGCGACTTTCCCCGTGACGATAACATTACTACCATAATATTTTTGCGGATTTTGCATTATTTGATTAAGTTGGGGTACTAGGGCAAGTTCGCGAGCAATAATCGCAGGTTTATTAAGATATTTTCTATAATATTTATCCTCTAACTTAAGATTAAACTCTCGTTCAATTTCGGGAATTACTAAATTGCGCAATTTACCAGTAACTTGTACGGCTACATTTTGTTCAACTGGTAAATCGAAAGCCTTACTTGAAGCATTCACAACTATAATAGGTTGACCGCGAAAAAATCGATCATCACTAATTTTAAATGAACTTAAACCAATTTTTTTAATTACTCTGCTTCTAATTGTTACACTTTTATGCATCAATGCGTCTGCATTGTGAGTAGTTTCTGATGTATTAGTAAAATTAGCTTGTGAATTAAACAAGCTACCACCTCTCACGAGCATAGCCAAGCCTAGCAGGAACATTAATCCTAATATATAACCAAGCCCTGCTAATAAACTTTTATTTGGAGAATTATTCTTACCCTGATTTTGGTTATTTTTTAAGCTATTCATAGAAAAATATTTCTCAATGGCAGATATAGAAATTTTGATAATGATAGATTAATATTCTATATCGAAGCTAATTCAACTTGCCATGAAATCAAATATATCAAATCTAAATTCCTGGGTAATTTGTCCCAAGAGTAATCCGCAAGCACAATTGCGTTTATTTTGCTTTCCTTATGCGGGGGGTAGTTCTTTCATTTTTCGGAATTGGGTAGAATTTCTCCCATCATCTATAGAATTATGTGCGGTTGAACTTCCAGGTAGAGGAAGGCAAATGAATTTACCGCCATATAATCAATTAGTGCCGCTTGTAGATGCGATCGCTTCCTACATACACCCATATTTAGATAAACCATTTGCCTTTTTTGATCATAGCATGGGCGCTTTAGTCAGCTTTGAGCTAGCTCGTTTACTTCGCAAAAAGTATAATATTCTGCCAGTTCATCTGTTTATTTCTGCGCGTCGCGCTCCCCAAATTCCGCCTATCACTCCACCAATTCATAACCTTTCCGAATCCGCTTTTCGAGAAAAACTGCGTCATCTCAACGGTACACCACCAGCAGTATTAGAAAATGCCGAATTGATGCAGATATTTGTCCCCATTATACGGTCTGATTTTGCTGTTTTGGAAACTTATATTTATACCCCAGAAGCACCTCTAGAATGTCCGATTACAGCTTTTGGTGGCTTAGAAGATGCAGAAGTTAGTCGCGATAACCTGGAAGCATGGCAACAGCAAACTCAGGCTAATTTTAATTTACAGATGTTTCCAGGAAATCACTTTTTTTTGCATTCTGCACAATCACTTTTATTAGAAAGTTTGAGCAAATATTTAGTAGAGTATTTGGGATAATAAATAGTCATTGGTTATTTGTGATTTTTTTGGAGGTAAGACAATTTATTTGTGAGGCTGCATAATAATTACTTTTTTTAAACGCAAAGGTACGCTAAGGTTAACGCAAAGGTACGCAGAGTTTTTTATGTTCCAGATTCGCGAAAATAATTATTTGCAGCTTCATATGAAATTGGTTAAATCCTAAGAATAACAAATGACTAATGACTATTGACTATTGACTGTTGACTATTGACCAATGACAAATGACTATTGACTATTGACAACACCTTATTTAAGTTCATTGATGAGCCTCAGAGTAGCTTGTGAAGATAAGCCAATACAGGCTGCTAGTTCTTCTAATGCTAGGCGTTCTCTTGCATTTGTATTTAGCATCTCTGTTGCAGCTGCTACATATTCAGGGTTCGCTAGACTTACTGGTTGAGCAACAGTTACTTGAGAATTAACACTAGCAATTCGCTCAGTTTTTCCTACCGTCGGGGTAATTTGTTGCATTCGATAAGCGGCTATTTTTGTGGCTTGTTGGGCTTGTAGGTAAGCAAGGTAGTATTGTATAACTGCTAGGCGTTTTTGCTGTTTGGTTTCATGCCAGCGAGCTTGTCTTATAGGTAATTCGTTAATGACGTTTAATAGCCTAATTGGGTCAATTGTGATGGAAATGCCAAAACTACGCTCGCTTTCGGATAATATCTCTGGCAAGTTGTAATTAGTTGTCGTTTGAGATGGTGAGAGTTCCACAGTCAAAACATCGGTGAATGCACTCCATCCCATAGCCGCTTTGGCTTCCCGTACTTGGGATGACTGACTTAGAGCGATCGCCACTAATAACTCGATAATTTTACCATCGCGATCGCTAATTTGCGTCTGTAGCTCAAACTCTGCTGAACTATTCACCTGTTGATTTTCTGACAACGCTGGTAAAGGTAAACTCACCAGCGCGAACATTAGCAGGATTTTCCCACCATACTTGCAGATTTGTGATACATAACTCATGTCAAAAAGCTTGGCGTTGCTCCAAGTGTGCTAATATCTCTGCACGAGTTCGCCAAACAGAACGCAATTGCTTACGTGCAAATAGTGGTAATTGATCGCTAATATGGGGCGAACCGGGTTGAGTGGCGTTACCGTAACTAAGTAAAGCCTTGGCTGTGACTGGCTGAGAAAATTCAATCGCCGCTACATAACTATCCCCAGCAACTGCTTGAAAGCGTTCATTTTTAGAGGGTGCAAAATTGAGAACGCGGAATATTCCTAGATCGCCTTCACCGCCATTTGCAGGTAAATCGAGGTTACCGCTACGCAAACGAAAAACTTCACCCCAAGCTACATCTATTTTGCCATAAGCTTTTTCGACTTTTGTTGCGGCTATTTGTAGAGCCTGTACAGCGCTTTTGGGATCTTTCAAACCATCGGGTGTAGTCAGGGGAGATTTCTCACTCCAAGGAATACTAAAGATATTATCTTCGTCTATTTCTTGCCACCAGAAAGAAAACAAGACTGCACCGCGACTATCAGCATTAGCTTGGCGATTCCAAGTTGCCAAAATATTAGCCGCACGCCGAGTTAATTCATCACCATATTGTTGTGCGGCGGGAATTAAATCGTCAAGGATGCGTTCTGCGACTTCCATTTTCGTAGAATGTTTATACTCAATCATTTCTGCAAAGGAAATTTTCCTATCTTCAGCCAACATTTTGGCGGAACGTTGGGCGCGAAAAGGCATGTATCCTCTAGGAGCCATATATGCAGGGTAATCATCGGCTTTAATCGCAGTTGGAAAGGTAGTTGTCCAAGGTGGATCGTTAGCATTTTGCAACCAACCGCTAGCAGGATCGATGATACGCGGTAAATCTGCGTCAGGGTGCATCTTTGTCCACAGAGTTTTGGCTGTGTCACCAGGAATTAAGCCTTCCCAATATTTATAGTCTCCCTCTTGGCGAATCGGTACAAGACCGTTAAATAGGTGCATGATATGCCCTTCTCTATCTGCATACATCACAGTAAACATGGGTAGCTGCAAACGCTGTAATACTGTTTGAAATTCCCTGAGGTTTTGGGCGGCTGCCATATCCCACCATTGTTGCAACACGCCAGGACGATCGCTACCGACAACTCGCAGCGCTAAAGCTTTACCTGGTTTTTCTTGAACTATTGCACCGTGAATGGAACTTTTGACTATTAATGGTTGTTCTACAAAAGAGCCGTCTTTTTGTTTGATTTTTAACGCTAAATTTTCTTGAGTAAAAGGACGGACTTGACCGTCAAAAATATAACCGCCATCAGCTAATTTCAACTCGTATAAATCCCAACCATCATGGGTATTGACGGTATGAGTCCACCCTAAACTATCGTTAAAGGCGATCGCTAAAACTGGAATTCCCACTAAGGTTGCACCATAAGCATTCATCCCCGGCGCAGTAATTTGCGCTTCGTACCAAAGAAATAAATCTGACCAAAATAAGTGGGGATTAGCTAACAACATCGCCTTCCCACTCGCAGAATGCTTGGGTGCGATCGCCCAACCGTTAGAACCTGCCTCCGGTTGACTGTGAGTATTATCTGCTACCTGTTGTGGATTAACTATAAACGTAAAATACAGCACCCTCTGTAAGTGGGCGAAGACATCCTCTGGCTTTATAGGTAAGACTATTTCTACTTCATCGTCTATTAAATCTGCATGTGCCTTAGCATAAGTATTTATCCCCTCAGCAAAGGCATTAATATAACTTTTAAAAGCTGGGCTTTGTGCTTGATACCAAGAATTAGCACGATTGGGTACGCCCATTGTCAATACCCATTGATCGGATTCTAAAAATTCTTCTCCCCAATACTCTGCGGCTTTTCCCCTAGCTTGACCGTAGAGGCGTAACAGTAAATTAGCATGACTTTGCATTTGTGCCCAACCAAACGCCCGAAAAGCGCTTTGAGCGTCTTTACCATATATATGCGGTATACCGTAGGTATCCCATAAAATTTCTGTAGTTCTGGGTGTAGCTGCAAAATTATGATTGGCAGAAACCACAATCAAAATAGCACTGAGGATTAAAGCTAAAAATCTCCATGATTTTTCTTTCACGATTTGAAGCTTGACCATAAATACACCCTAAAATTCAACATCATAGATAGATTGGCAAAGATACAGCAGATTGCCAGTTGGTGAGGTAGAAACCATCGTTGATTGTAGGGGCACTGGCACTGCCATGCCCCGAAGCGCGTACCTCATTTACCTGAAATATCCTGTAAGTAGAGACACCAGAGGCAGAAAATTGAGATTTACTCTCAACTGAGAATTATAGAGTATTGCAAATACTTCTCAACTTGTTGTGAAAGTATAATGACAGAAAATGTATTAAATATTCAAGTATGATTCAGATAATGGTTCTTCTGTCGCAGCTTTTATAGTGTCAGAACTGCAAAATTTATGCAAAAATATGTCAGGATATCTAGAGATATTGAAATACCTTAGCACTAGCTTTTACTGTCAACAGTCAACAGTCAACGGTCAACAGTCAACAGTCAACAGTCAACGGTCAACGGTCAACAGTCAACAGTCAACGGTCAACAGCCTTAAGGATAGATTGTGCAAATTAACAGCAGAATAGCCGATCGGGGCGCATCTGGGCGCATTTCGTTGTAAAGTGACAATGTGGGATATCAGCACAATGTAGAAATCACCAGCCTATTCCCCAAGCCTCAAAAGTTGCGATCGCGATCCAAATTCAGTCAATGTCCTACCAAATTAATCGTTTCATTAAATTTACCCAAGATTTATTTTTTCTTTGGGTATTAATTGGTGCTGTTGGTGGTTATTTATTCCCCAAAATCGCCGCCAGTGGTAGCGGTAATATCTCCATCGCGCTGGGAGTAGTGATGTTAGGAATGGGTTTAACCATCACTATTGAGCAATTACAAAGCTTACGCCAGGCTAGTAGAGCCGTTGTTTTGGGAGTGTTACTACAATTTACGATTATGCCACTCTTGGGATGGTTAGCGGCAACAGCTTTGAGATTACCACCGATGTTAGCATTAGGCGTAATTCTTGTAGGTGCTAGTCCGGGCGGAACAGCTTCAGAAGTAATTACTTTTTTGGCTCGTGGTGATGTATCTTTATCTGTAGCCATCACAACTGCTTCTACAATCCTCAGCCCGATTATTACACCAGCTTGGATTTGGTTACTCAGTGCAAATTGGGTGGATATTAAGCCGTTATCTTTAATTACTACTACAGTACAATTTGTCCTCTTACCAGTAATATTAGGAATTGGGCTACGGCGTTTTTGGACTCCTAATAAATTTGTGATTGACGGCATACTCCCGCTAGTTTCTATGTTCGCAATTGTTTGGATTATTACAACAATTGTCGGCTTAAATCACGAGCGATTATTTATTACGCCAATCGTCATCGTAGCGGTAGTTTTACATAATGTTTTGGGTTTAATTTTGGGTTATTTCGGTGCTGCGATCGCAGGTCAATCACCTGCTATTTGTCGGACAATTTCTATAGAGGTAGGAATGCAAAATTCTGGTTTAGCTGTAGCCTTAGCGATCGCACATTTTGAACCCCTAGCAGCCATACCAGGTGCTATATTTAGCGTCTGTCACAATCTTACAGGTTCGCTCATAGCCGCAATTTGGCGGAGAAGTTCTTAACACTTCGCAGTGAAACTGAGTCAGGCGATGTAATGACAATAATGCCAAGGGCTGTCATTTATTATTGGTCATTTGTCATTGCTCAATACAGTTCAGATAAGCCTTGTTTCTCCCTCTGCTTCCTCTGCTTCCTCTGCTTTTGTTTGTAACCTAGTGGTCTGTCCCATTAATTTTGCTGGGTAAAAAACGAACCGCGAAGACGCGAAGTCCGCGTTCGACGAAGTCGTTCCCGAAGGGTAGGAAGAGAAAAGAAGAAGAAACTTACCATACATAATTAATGAGACAAAGCACTAGTTTGGTTTAGAGAATTTTTTGTTGAATAGGTATTTGGATTTTCAACTCTGTTCCTTGACCTTGGGTGGAGAAACAATCTAATTTTCCACCATGCTTTTCTGTAATAATTTGATAGCTGATAGCCATACCCATACCTGTGCCTTTACCTACAGGTTTAGTAGTAAAGAAGGGGTCAAAAATGCGGTTTTTCACATTTACTGACATTCCCGGGCCATTATCTGCGATCGCAATTTCCACCCACTGAGTATCAATTACATCAGTATGAATAGTAATTCTGCTAAGATTTTCCCGGTGCTGTACATAGGTACCCTGGATGTTGACCTCATCTAAGGCATCAATGGCGTTGAGAAGAATATTCATGAAAACTTGATTGAGTTTACCGGGATAGCATTCTACTGGCGGTAAATCGCCATAGTCGCGAATGACTTCAATTGCTGGATGTTCTGGCTGCTCTTGCAGGCGATGTTGCAAAATTAACAGTGTACTTTCAATTCCCTCATGAATATTTACAGCTTTAAATTCTGATTCATCTATGCGCGAAAAGTTGCGCAGCGATAGCACAATACTGCGAATGCGATCGGTTCCCATTTTCATGGAAGATAGCATTTTCTGCATATCTTCACTCATAAACTCTAAATCTATTTCTTCTGCTAGGGCTTGTATTTGCGAATCGGTATCAGGATAGCGTTCTTGGTAGAGGTGAAGCATCCTCAGTAAATCTTGCGTATACTCGTTGAGATGAGCAATATTGCCGTGAATAAAGTTCACCGGATTATTAATTTCATGGGCTACCCCTGCTACTAGCTGACCTAAACTAGACATTTTCTCGCTTTGAATTACCTGAGCTTGGGTGCGTTGCAACTCACTTAAAGCAGTTTTCAGTTCAGCAGTTCGTTCTTCTACTCTATCTTCTAGTTCTGCTTTGCTAACTTCTAAAGCAGTAAAAGATTCACTTAACTGCTGTGCCATGTTATTAAATGCTAGCGCCAAAATGTTGAGTTCCTGAATATTATTAGTATCCACCTTTTGGTCTAATTTACCAGAGGCGATCGCCTGACTGGCTAATTTCATCCGCAAAATTGGCTGAGTAATCCAAACTGAGGTGAGATAACCAATAAAAATTGCTACAGCTAATGCTGTCATACAAAGGGCAATAGTAGTTTTATTATTAGCATTAATGTTCGCCATAAAGGCTTTTTCTGGTACAGAAACCACCACCAGCCAATCTAGTCCATATTCGTCGTGCCAGGGAGTAACATAGACAAAATTAGTTTCTCCTTGCAATTTAAAGTGCAATTTTTGCCGTTGATTAATCGACTCAAAGCGGTGTGCTTGTTGCTGAATGTTTTGGGCAATTGCTTTAACTATGGGGTCTGGAATTTCGGTAGCTCGTAACCTTTGAATTTGCTGATTAACTAGGGCGAACGGTTGATAATTGCTGGAATTGGCAATCAACATCCCATTCCGTTCCATAATAAAAACCTGTCCTGTCCGGCTAACATCCAAACTTTGTAAAAATTTACTCAATTTCAATAGATGAATATCTGCACCAACCATCCCGATCAATCGATTTTGAGCGTCATAGATAGGGCGACCTGTAGCAGCAGTAATATATGAATCGTTGTCGCCATTCCAACTGTAAATCCGCGACCAAATAGGTTTACCTGCTTTGATTGGTTCAGAATACCACGTTTCCTGAGAATTGTTGTAATCAAAGGTGTTATTAATAATGGTACGATTACCTAGTTCATCAGTAGCATAGTTTTTGCCATTTTTAGGTAATTTAGCGCCCCAATCATCAATTGTGATTGTTTTCCCGTCGTAGCGTGCGGCTCCGGCTCCTTCACCAGTTGTCAACCCAATGCCAATATAGGTGAGATCGTAGGCTTGCATGAGTTTCCAAAAATACTTGCTTAAAGTTTGGCGATCGCGCACATCCAATAATCCCATTGCAATGGCATCAGCATTAATTTGGTTAACCTTGTGGGGAATAGCCAGGTAAGAATTCAGGTGTTGCTCAACTATGCTATTGGTTCGATCCATCAATTGATCTGCCAATTCTTGCACGGCTTTCTGCCCATTTTTAAATGATATGTAGCCAACCAAACCAACGGCGGCGAAAATTTGCACTACAAATGGCACAATGAGAACCATCTGTAATGGGAAAGCTTTAACTTTGCTTGATTTATGCTCTTTTATATCTGTGTTCATTGCCTTCCCACCAACAGTTAATTAATTACGATCTGTGAGTTTTTATCGTTACATTGCTATTATTCCCACTTAAAAAAGCAGAGTTTTTAAATCAATCAAAAAGTTTTGCTGTTTACTAATAAATTAGGACTTACGCAGTGTCAGATATTTTTCATGCTTTTTGTCAATGGTCAATAGTCCATAGTCCAAAAACCTGAATTTTGACCATTGACTTTTGACTTTTGACCACCCTTGTCAGGGTTTTTGTGTTCGGTGCGTAAGTCCTATAAATAAGGGTAGCAATAAGTTTTATTACCTATTGATGAAAAGCAAGCACTAAAAGTTGGTTCTCAAAGACATATTTTTCAGCCAGTCGAGGCAGATAATCTAGTGAGGGCGAAGATTAACTTAATGAAAAATTTTTGATGTAAATAATATGAGTTAGATTTAGCAGAGATTTAATGAATAATCACGATTAATTGTAGACTTTTCCTCCTTTATGAAATTGGTAGTTAAATCAATACGGTTGAGTTAGTGTCAAAAATCTTAAAATGCGTAGGTTGGGTTGAGGAACGAAACCCAACATTTCCAGTAGCTTTATCCTCCTTTATGAAATTGGTAGTTAAATAGCAGATTATCTCACAAATTTAAGATAAATCGCCTAGAGCGCGGCTTTTGATTTATCGTGCTTAACTACTAGGGTAGTCTTCTTCCGACAAAAGATTCTCGATATTAACTACTAACGGTATTTCACTAGCAATTGGCGGACTGACACTAATCATAGCTTTGTTAGCAAATAGTTTTAATTGCTGCGTCAGTTGGGGAATAATGCTGGTAATATTCTGGTATGGTTCTATATTATGGCAAACCAAAATTAACATCAGAATTCCCGAATTAATGCGGAAATACCAATGACAATTAGATAAGACAATACGTGTTGAGTGAACGCAGTTTTGATAAAAGAGTTGCTTAATTTTATCTTCAAGTTGTCTGAAAAGTATTTCACTCAATTTAATTGTCCGTTCTGAAGGTAAATCATCAGGATGCACTGGCTGATACATAATAATTTACAAGTAAGGTTAATCATTTTGATTGGGTAGAAATCCACAGCAAGTCTAACCATAACTGAGGATGATTTTCTTTCAGCCTTGTAGAGATTTGCAATTTCTTGGATTTCTACACAGCTTGATAAATACATCCAACCAATAACCACTAACTCGATCGATAAATTTGGGATGGATGGATAGCTGTGGGAGCAAGAGATGAATTTGCTATGTAGTAAATTTCAATCATGGCAAAATCTACCTATTGGGTGCGATCGCTCTAGGTATTTCCTACAGCTGATACTTATTGCCTACCAACCATAAAAGACTAAGTTTAGCTCTAGAAACTGTATCATATGCATCTTTTTACCAACTCAATTGGTAAAGAAAATATTATTTTTGCACAGACAATCTGTCAATGGCTAACAAATCAAGGCTTTCTCTCCCTCACCTGTTGGTGTTGCTTACCTGCTGCCAAAATTTTGGCTCTTAACAGCAAATTTGCATAATTCCGCGATGATTTTATAGATATCTGCATTACTTGTTAGCTAAATATTTGTGAATTGGTATGAGCAACGCTCAACTCCTACTCCCTCTATGTGATTTTAGCCTCAGATTTAGCCAAGATTGAGCATCCATCAATCTTCTGTTGCTTTAATTTTCTCTGTACGTAAGTTATTCCTTAATCTCTATGCTAAGATATCTGAATAGGGAATCAAAAGTGCAAAAGCAAAAATTATTCTGGGAAATTAGATAGAACCTAAAATGGAAGATTATGCTTTTGTGTAAGTAAATCTAATTAAAGTAAACGTAGCATTTTGTAACCAAAAATTGGTATTTTCTTGTATCAACCTAAAACTAGACAGTCTCATCTTTCCTTGGTAATGACAGCCTTAGCTGATAGGGAAGCATTGATAAGTTTGATATCTACAATAGGGAATTATGATACAAGGTTATTCACCCAAACTGCACCAGAAAAGTTATAAAATCAGTTGCAGTTGGCATAATTATGTTTATTGCGAACAAACTTTTCATGGATGTTCGTCAAGCTATAGTAAAGGAATCAAATTTCCGGTTTGGGTAAACCAACGGTTTGAGGAAATGAGGTTCTGATTCTACAATGTTGTAGAGGTATTGTAGCGTTTAAACATCGGTAGTAGTTCTAGCGTTTTAGACAGATATCGGTTTGCTTGCTGTTCATCAATTCTCTGGGATTATTTCACATTATTAATTACTCACTATGTTAAACTTTGCCTATTCATCGATTGCTCTAGGTTTAGCTTTACTTTGTTTAAGCATCACTCCAAAAATTAATAATTCGCTTGGGCAAATCTTAGCTTTATTATTTGCGACTTTTTGGTTATGTTCTAGTCTATTTTTTTCAATGATACCTATTGAATTAATATTAGCGATCGCTCTTTTTTATCTCACCCCCAAAGTTCATTTTTGGTCGCGGATCAAGTAAATTTAGTAAATCTAAATTATTTACAAAAATTTAAATACCAGATTTCTGACAGAAATTGGGTATTTTCTCATGAGGTAGCTAAATAACAATTTCACCAAGATAGATGATGCTTTGTTAATCAGACTTATTTATTGAAAAGAATAGTTATCGTACATAAAAGGGTTTAAGACCCCTACGTCTATACGTAGTATCATTTTCAGACGGGGATTTAAACCCCGACTGAAAATGTCTTTAATTTTGCGGAAAGTCTGATCGGAGGAAACCTCCGCTCAGAACTTTCCAAGAGAGAATTTTGAATTTTGAATTTTGAATTGTTAATAGATCCATCGTCAGCAAACCGATGTATCATAAAGGTAGCTTTACAAAAATCTACAATGATAGAACGCCCAATCAAGAAATCGGAACGTCAGGCTCAAGCCAATACTGACAAAAATTCGGAAAATTCGGCTGATTTACAGCCAGAGTCTAATCCTAGAAGCTCAAAATCGAAAGGTAATCGTTCCTCTGGTAAAGGGAAAAAATCATCTTTTGGTGAGGAAACCAAACAACAGGTTAGTCCCGCACTAGTAAGGGGGCCAAAACCTGTGAAACCGAAAGTTGATCTGAAAGCGGAAACGGAAACTGAAGCAGAACCTAGTGCTGAAGAATCTCAAGATTCATAGGGGATGAACTCAGCTTTCATCGCCTGCCTATGAGTAGTATATATACTTACTCACAGGTTATTGATAGCAAGAACATTGAAGTGTCAGGCAGTAAAATTCATTAACATTGTGACCAAGCAGGTTTGACTAGTTCATAATCCCACATCACATGATAATGCTTTTCTATTAGTTATCCAGAAAAGAACGCTCCACACAAATCAAATTGGATTGCTATATATCTTGAATAAAGATAATCTCAACATAAATAAAGCTCCTCACAGAAATATAGAGGAGCTTTAAATTTTTTAAACAGCTAATGACTAAAAATAATATAACTTCGCTGATAGATATAAGCGTCTGTCTATAGAAAGGCAATTGTATGAATTAAATTTGTCATTTAAATTACAAAAATTTTTAAATAAATGCGGAATAACTATTGTCAGGGAAACAAGCTCAACTAGCAATTTGGGCGATCGCTGATTTTAACCTATCGCAATTTAAATATCAAATTAAGCGATCGCATCTCTTGCGTCTGTCTGTTGCATTTGGTAGCCAAAACCGAGAATTTCTCTACCGTCACCTAACTGATCTCCTAATCCAGTTGCGTAAGTCCTGAGTACTACTAATCACACACTTTGGAAATCTTCTGTAATCGTTGCAGGCTGCTTGCAACAATCAATGTTTTAAGCTCGTCTAGGAAGTTAACATCCAACCTCCTAACTATACCTAGATTTTTCTCTAACTCAGGTCATAGAATACCGTTATTTAGCCAAGAACTAGTTAAGTAAGTCGGTGAGAAAAATTCAATGTATGTAAAGAAATATAAATTAACCGTAGGGTGTGTTATGCCATAGGCTAGCGCACCTTGAATTGTTGACGGTGAAGCAGCGCTGCGGGAGGGTTTCCCTCCGCAGGCGACTGCTGAACCCGAAGGGTGCGTTTACTCCGTCAGACAACACACCCTACATTTAAATTTCTTCACATAGTTTGAAATATTAGCGCCGACTTACTTATTTAGCGATCGCCTACAATATACGATAAATTGATCAATTTAAAGTATATTAGGAAATTATCTCAGAGGAATCAACGTGACTCCGCTAGGAAAGCCAAGAATTTCAGATAAAGCAAACCAGTTCACAGAGTCAGTCATTCGGGAAATGACGAGAGTCGCATTACAGTATGGTGCGGTGAACTTGGCGCAGGGATTTCCTGATTTTCCTTGTCCGCTAGAGTTGAAACAAGCAGCAATTGCCGCAATTACAGAGGATATTAGGGACTTCCAGAGAATAAAATATACAACTTATAAGAATGATAATCATTCTGGTGGGGAAGGAAGAGGTTGCCAACGGCAACCTCTTCCTTCCCTTTTTGTAGTAAATTCAATGATGATTCGATTTTTGAATGTACATAGGTGTCAATGGAATTAACAGATTCATTGAAAAACTTGTTGAAGG
>NZ_JACJQG010000022.1 GCF_014696435.1 Calothrix anomala FACHB-343
AAACGCCCTCACCCTATAAGGGTGGGGCTAGAAATACGAAGCCTGCCTTCGCAGGCTATCAAACTTTTAGCCTGCGAAGGCAGGCTTTGTTGGTATAGCAATACCCTTGAGGGTATTGCGTCAAAATTGGGATGCTCCCAAGTTTGCTACTTATTCTACTTTCATCACTCGTGCTAGATAAATAGCTAAAACCGTTCATAGAAATCTGTACAAAGCTACTCAAAGATAGACAATACTAGACAACTATGTTTGTAATCTTAGTCCAAAGTCCTAAAACTACAGGGATAAACGGCAATCCACGCCAGTCGCCTCAAGTCGGGAAACCCGCCCACGGCGCTGGCTCCTCTATCCCATCCATCAAGTTTGGGATTACTTGCACTAATTGTTGCAGACTGTTGATTCAACGCTTATTAGGCGTTGTCTTGTCCCAAAAAATAGGTAAAGTACTGCTTACCGTCCGATTTAACGGCGGCTTTACCTATTTTCATCATATCATAGCTGGCAAACACTACCTATAAATGGGTAAGAATGGGGAGGTTTGTTCAGAATTCAAGTTACAGTTTCAAACCCTGAACTTGAAAAACTTGTGCGCGTCTAAATTGGATAACAACTAATAAGGGCTGTTAACTGTCAACAGTCAACAGCCCTCACAATGGATTGTGCAACTTAAAAGCTGATTAGCTTATCAGGCAGAGAAATGATTCTCTGGCTGTTTGGGGGAGATATTAAGCAATTACACTAATATCGCCACTAGTAAGCGCTACTTTGTTCGTTAACTGGGCGATTTGAATTTGGGCTGTACCGCCAATTCCATCTGCATCAAATAATAAGTTACCTTTGCTGATATCGTAGATAAAGCGATCGCTAGCTGCGGTAGCCTTTGTACCTAGTCTGAACAAGTTCGGATCTAGGGTACCTATATCTTGGCTCAAACCAAATTCTGATTTGGAGATGACGATAGTATCTACAGTTGGTAGAAAGTCGGTAAGCTTATCAAATTCACCAACGCTATTACGAGTTAAGTAGAAACTATCGTTACCTGCACCACCAGTTACAGTATCCTGTCCTTGACCTCCTACTAGCAAGTCATTACCATTACCGCCCAATAATTTATCTTTGCCATCATTACCATAGAGGATGTCGTTATCATCTCCGCCTTGCAGCTGATCGTTACCACTACCACCGTATAGGGTATCGTTACCCAGCCCGCCAACTAAGGTATCGTTGTTATCATCTCCGTAGAGAATGTCATTATTATTTTCTCCCTGAATATTATCCTGTCCCTGACCGCCATACAGGGTATCATTGCCGTTACCACCTTTGAGGGTATCGTTACCAGCTAGACCCAAGATAATATCGTCTCTGTTAGTACCTGTGAGTTTATCTTTACCAGATGTACCAGTAATTGTATTACTACCCAGGTTTACTGTCAGGTTTACGGTTGCTGATGCTGTACCACCTTTACCATCGCTAGCAGTGTAGGTAAAGCTATCAGTACCAGAGAAGCCGATATTGGGAGTATAGGTGAAGGTATTATTCGCGTTTTTAACGACTAAACCTTGAGCAGCATTGGTGAAATTACTGATAGATAATGTGTCATTATCGGGGTCGCTATCATTTGCCAAAACATTAATAGCGATCGCTTGAGTATCAGTAGTATTAGCGCTGTCATTGTTTGCAATTGGCGCTTCATTCACGTTGGCGACATTCAAAGTAAAGCCAGCAGTCGCATCGGGATTATTACCAACAGAGGTGTCGTCTACTGCAACGGTGACATTGTAGCTGGATGTACTTTCGTAATTTAAAATGGTTCCGGCTTTGAGATACAAAACAGAATTGTCGATTTCAAAGGAAGCCGCATCTGTACCAGTTAGACTGAGGTTATTTGTACCTAAACCATCATCGGCGATCGCAATTTCTGCCACTTGTACTCTGCTACTTGTATCACTATTTTCATTGATACTATTAACTTGATTATTCAAGTTAACTGCTGTTGGTGCTTGATTAGCTGGGAAATTAAATCTAGCGACGCTGGGGTCGTGGTCGCTATCTTGGTCGGAAAACTCGGAATTGATATGTACTACATCATACCCGTCGAGTTTATTGAATAAGTTGTTACTTACCAAGATATGATCCAGAGTCTGAGCATTACCTTCAAAATTGTAGGTATAACGCTCATTTGCAGGTAAAGTTTCAATTAAAGCAGTAAGTCCGGCATTTTTGAGGGTATTTAGGGGATTGGAAAACTCAAAATCATTCAAATCACCTGCGACAACCACATTAGCATTAGGGTCAATAGCTAAAATACTCTGCACAAAGTCTTTGACTATTGTGGCTTGCTGCTGGCGCTGTGTTTCGCTGGTGAGTGTTGGTGGTTGATTCGGCCCGTATAAAGGCTGGTCGCCACCTTTTGAGTTAAAGTGATTACCGATGACATAGACAGTCTGACCGTTGAAAGTAAATTCACCAACTAACGGCTTCCGACTGCTATTAAAAGCGGAGTTTGTCGGATCAACTAAACCAGGACTAGCAGAAAGTGTAGCAGTTCCCCCAATATTGCTGACTGTAGTATTGGCGGTGGAAGTACCGCCAGGACGCTCTACAAAACTGACACGATTGGGGTTAAATAAGAAACCCACGCGGATATTACCACCAGGTTCACCGCCATTAGTATCGTCTACTGGGTCAATTTGGCGATATTGATATGTGGGGCCACCAGCAGCTGCGATCGCATTAATTAATGTTTGGTAAGTAACACTGGCATCAACTACGCTATCATTCGTTGCCCCGTTATTGTCTTGAATTTCTTCCAGAGAAATAATGTCTGGAGATTTCAAGTTATTCACAATCCTAGTCGCCAAGTTGTTGAACTTGGTAGCACCATCACCAGGATCGAGGTTTTCAACGTTGAAGGTAGCAACTGTTAGTTGGTTAACAGTAGGAGTTAAATTCGTGACTTCTTTTTGAAGAGTACTGTTCTGTACTACTGTAGGCGCAGTCGAGACTAAAACTTCATAGTTGCTAAAGTCGTAGTTAACTACACCAACAACATTGCTAAGTTGCGTACCAACATTAACATCAGGTAGCACTAGGGCATTATTGAGATCGTCGATCTGAATCCGCTCAGGATTGAAATCTGAGGCACTAATTAGACTACCACCGCGAGCTGTGCGCCCAGTTGCATTTGCACCATTGTCTGCTAATACCCAAATTTCCTGCGATCCTGCCCCAAAGTTTGCAGTGGGTGAAGTGGCGATCGGGTTATTGATTTGCACCCGCATTCCTTCTAAACTTTCATAGAAGTCAATGCCATCGCTATCCGGATCGAAGGTGCCATTGGTTTCTACATTGGTGGCATCGTTTTCAATTACGGTTGTGGGGATGGTACGACCACCATTACCGAGAATGGTAGCAGCAGGCAAGGCATTACCGGAAGATAGGTTATTGATTGTGGGATTGGTAATTTGCGTATTAGTCAGGTTGTTAGGGTTGTTACCAGGACGGAATTCAGAAACCCTACCACTCACCTGGATGTAATCGCCTACTGCAACTGTGGGAGCGGAACTAGTAAAGACAAAGATACCTTCGGAAGTGCGATCGTCATTATCGGGGTTGGGGTCTTGTAAGTAAAATCCGTTGCTAGCTACGGCAGTAACAATACCTGGTACATTGGTGACATTTTGCCCGACTAAAGGAGAACGATGGGCTGCACCTTGGATCTCATGAATCCGGGTAGTGGGTGCAGAATCGTTATCTGCGATCGCAATATTCACAGTAGTAGTGCTACCCAAAGTAATATCTGAGGATGGGTTACTAATCGTGATTGCTGCAGTTTCCGTACCTTCAAACACAGCATCATCAACAACAGTAAAGGTGACAGAACCAGAAGTTGCACCATTGGGGATGGTGATGACGCTATTGCTCAGGGTATAGTCTCCTGTGGTAATTCCCGTTCCTGTAACACCCAAATTCACAGTTTGATTGCCGGAAACAGTATTAGAAACAGTAGCCGTTACAGTAATAATTGTTTGTTCGGTCTCTGAACCAGAATTACTACTAACTGATAAATTGACTGTGGGAGTTCCACCAGTAATGGCAAAGTTTGTGGTGTTAGGAACTGCCGTAGAATAATCATTAGTGGTATCAATTGTCCAATTAGCACTATTAAAAACAAGTGCTTTGTAGTCAGCGAAACTGCTTTGACCAGTGCGTGAACCATTATATTCAGCATAGTCAGTGCTATTGGTGAGTGCGATCGCATTTACTCCATTAGTTAGTCCCGCAGGAGTGAGATTTGTCGATCCCTCCGTTGATACTGCTGTCAAAAATGTGGTTGGTTGAGTAGCACTAGTGCCAATATAGGCGTATACAGTCTCGTTAGTCGCACTCAGTGCGATATTACTCCCGTCAACAACTGTAAATGTACCAATAGATGCCGCACGAGTAGCTGCGTCAATTGCACTAAAACGAACTACAGTTCCAGCTACAATCGTGTTAGCTCCCGTATCCCATTGAAATGCTGATTCACCAGTATTAAAGGCAGTTGTACTTGTAGCTTCGTTGTCGTTAAAGTAAATGATTGTATTAGCTGGTATGTCTACAAATGTCACAATAGACCAGCCATCTTCATCTGCATTGAAGGATATAAAAGCAATATCCCCTGTTGTCAAAGCCATGAGAATTGTCTCCTTAACAGTTGTTTTTAGATGGATTTAACTGGAAAATCAGCTAAATTAGGAACTAAATATTGAAGAGAAGTAATAGTTTTTGCAGAATATTTTTCTAAGTCTAAATATTCACAACAAATGTACTGAATCAAGGTTAAAAATAAACTATGAATTGGTAAATTTTGTTAATTAAAAAAGGAATTACACAATCGGCATATTATTTTAAGCTCATACTGTACTCCTGCAAGGAAGGAAGCAAGAGCCTCTCGAACAGATAAATTTAGTCCAGAAAATAAGGGATAGAGCCGCTCAATACAGAAAAAACTGTCATTTTTTGTTACACTTGCATAATTCCTATAAAAAACAGGAATAATTCTTTCAAGAATTAGAAATTAAAAAATAAGCAACTTACCTCTGCTTCAGAATTTAGTAATTACGAATTACTAATTACGAATTACGAATTATTTACTCACTAGCCAAAACGGCTGGATATCTTGATAGTTGAATACTCTTAATAAAAATTGAAAAAAATTATTCAAAATATATATTTTTTCAAAAAATATATGATTTATACTTAGTTTTTAAAATAAATTTCTAGTAGATATTATGCTTGATTTAAGCAGAAATTTATGAGTTAAAATATGAGTTATAAATAAGACATCAATGTTGATATTGGTGTCCTAATATTGACATATCTTAGAAAAAAACATGAATAATCAACTATTGAAAATATCTACCGGATTAGCACTTATATGTGCCAGTGTAACTATCAACACAGGTATAGCCAATCAAATGGTATTAGCAAAAACAAAAACTCCTACCAAGTGTAATATTTATGCTTATGTTGATGTCTCATCTGGGCAAGCTTTAAATGTGCGTACAGGCCCAAGTATGCAAAATAAAATTTTAGGACAAGTGCCTGTAAACGAAACTGTTAATGTAATTGCAGTTGTTTCAAATTGGGCAAGAATTACTAATGCTAGTGCTGGTTATAAAGGTACTGGTTGGGTGTCTTTACCAAAGTTAGGTTTATCGACAACAGGCTATGGTACTAAAGGTGTGAGGCTTTATGCCAAAACTAATCAAAATAGCCAAGTAATCCTGCGAGTTCCCTCTAGTACAAGTGTGAATTTATTAGGCTGTCAAGGAGGCTGGGCGCTAATAGAATATAAAGGCATTAAAGGTTGGTTAACTAGAGAAGATCAATGTGGCGCAGCACTAACTACTTGTTCTTAATTAATAAACTAGAGGGGTAAAGAAAACATTTGACTATTGACTATTGACTATTGACCATTGACCATTGACTATTAACTAACAGCTTCTTGTTTTTCTTTGATTGTTCGCCTTCCCCAAGGCTTAATAACTGAAATTCCAATGATGACAACAAGACAAAGAAATTGAATTACAGATCCAATCAAAACTCCTCTAGTATCAAAAGAATAGATTGAATTTTTAAACGCTTGCAATCCTTCTTGCGCCGAAATAATTTCTGCTGTATTTCCCCAAGGATATAGCCAGAATGTGCCAAATATAATCAATCCAGTTGTTAAAATCCACTTGACAATCACCCAGTAGAATTTGGTAAATCCATAATTTGTTGTCCAGCAAAGAAACGTTGCTGTGATAACTGCACCCATCGCTGAGGGAATTACAATATAATCATCCAGTAAATTAATTGCTGAGTTAATTGCATAGAGAGCATCCCCCTTATTAGCTTGCATATTCCTTAGTGATAAAAGAAACATACTTAAGACGGTTCCTGTCCAAAGTGCGGCGAAACTAACATGTGCAGACAGCAACCAGTTTTTCTGTTTGATACTCAGTTTTGGCATTTTTTCTCCTAAATTTATATTTCCAAATCTTTTAATGAGTGGGACATTTGATAACAAGATTGATTACTCAGAGAGATAGTTAATGCTTTAACTATTCTAGGAAGTTCATCTCGCTACAAGCTGGAATCTCAACAACAATATTCTCAAACTTTGTGCGCTCAATCAAATTTTTGGCAGAGTTTCGGCTTAAAGAAGGGGAAATCTTAAATGTTAAAGGTAAAAACCTTTACTCCTTCTTAAGGTAGTTATGTTTATCGCCATTAGTCTAATTAGAAGTCACAAAAGTATAAATTTACGCGAATCTCCGCAAAGTCAGAGAAATTAAAAATTAAATTGTTGATATTAATTGGCTATAAGTCAGAAACGAAATACTAATAAATCCTCAGCTTTGACAAACTGTTAATTAGAAATAATCTCAATAAATAAATTAAAAAAATTTAGTCTGTAGAGAGATGTATCTTTTAATCAAAAATAGTTTGATACACATTAATTACAATTTGAGTTTTAATAAAACAACGTAGAATTTGATGTTAAAAATAATTTATGACCTACGATAACCGCGCGGTGGTACGCAAGGTTCTAATTATCACCTTATTATTAAACCTGTTTGTCATGGCATTAAAAGCTTTTGTCGGTTACTCAACAGGTTCTCTCAGCTTGCTAGCTGATGCCTTGCACAGCGTGACAGATAGCGCTAACAATGTTTTAGGATTAGTTACTAGTAAATTTTCTTCACCTCATCCCGATCGCGAACATCCTTACGGACACCAAAAATTTGAAGCTGTGGGTGCTTTGGGAATTTCTGCATTTTTAGGCATAGCTTGTTTTGAAATTCTCCAAGGTGCAATTGAACGCATTATTAAAGGTGGCGCACCTGTGAAAATTTCCACAGCAGAATTATGGTTATTACTAATTGTGTTGGGCGTAAATATTTTTGTAACATTTTACGAACGCAACGAAGGAAAGCGAGTAAATAGCCCGATTTTGATTGCTGATGCGACACATACCATGAGTGATGTGTGGGTAACGATTACCGTTATGGGTGGCTTAGTTGGGGTATCGCTAGGTTATCAATGGTTAGATATAGTTTTAGCTTTTCCTGTGGCTGTGTTGGTGTTTTGGAGTGGTTGGTCAGTATTAAAAGATAACTTACCTTCATTAGTCGATGAAATGGCGATCGCGCCAGAAGCCATTCATGCGATCGCTCTTTCTGTACCTGGGGTAATTAACTGTCATGATATTGCTTCGCGTGGGGTTCTCGGTCGTCAAGTTTTTATCGAAATGCATCTAATAGTCGCTGCTGCTGACGTAGACACCGCCCACCGCATCACCGAAGAAGTAGAAAGACAACTTGAAGAACGTTTCCGACCGGTGCGCGTTCTCATTCACGTAGAACCGCCAGCTTATCAATCTGAGGCGATTACGTTTGAAAAGTAGTCATTGGGCATTGGGCATTGGGCATGGGGCATTGGGCATTTATTTACCCCTCTGCCTCCTCTGCTTCCTCTGCACCCTCCGCTCGCCCTGCTTCCTAAGAAGCTAGGCGATTCCGCCGCCGTTCCGGGCTACCTGTGGGAATGGCGGCGATGAGTTTTTGGGTGTATTCTTCTTTGGGTTCGCGGTAGATGCTTTCGGCGGTACCTTCTTCGACTATTTGACCGCGATTCATGACTAAAATGCGATCGCTCATAAATTTGACGACGCTTAAGTCATGGGAAATGAAAATATAAGTCAGCTGAAAATCTGATTGCAATTCTTTCAGCAGATTTAATACTTGCGCTTGTACTGATACATCCAATGCGGAAACCGATTCATCGCAAATGATAAATTTGGGATTTAATGCTAGAGAACGGGCAATGCAAATTCGTTGACGCTGACCGCCGGAAAATTGATGAGGATAGCGGTTAATTGCATCTGCACTCAATCCCACCCGTTCTAACAGTTCAACTACCCTTTCTCGCCGTTGTGGCTTGGTTTTGCCGACAGAGTGAATGACTAAGGGTTCCATAATTGCGTCCCCTACTTTCATTCTTGGATCGAGGGCGCTAAAGGGATTTTGAAATACTATTTGCATTTCCCGGCGGAGTTTTTGCAAGGGTTCGCCTTTGAGTTGGGTGATATTTTGTCCCTCGAAAATAATTTCACCACCCATCGGTTCTATTAACCGTAATATGGTTCTTCCTAAAGTCGTTTTACCACAACCTGATTCACCAACTAATCCCACCGTTTCCCCTGGTTTAACATCAAAGGAAACGTTATTTACTGCCATATTGTAGCGTTTTGTTCCGCCAAACACACCTTTAACAGGAAAGCCAACTTTGAGATTGCGGACTTGTAGCAGAGGTGGTTTTTCGTTGAGTTCAGCTAATCTGGTAACTATCTCTTCTCTGGTAACTTCTAGCGGTGCTAAGGGTACTTTCTCTTGAATTACTAATTCTCCTGTAGATGTTTCCTCTGCATTCATGTAGTCAGAAACTGTCAAGAGTTTTTGCGGATGGCGCGTCAATGTAGGACGGCAAGCAACTAAACCTTTAGTATAGGGATGCTGGGGATTGCTGAAAATTTCTGTCGCGGTATTATATTCAACAATTTTGCCACGATACATCACCGCGACTTTATCCGCAATTTCGGAAATTAATCCTAAATCGTGGGTGATGAAAATCATGGACATGTCCCGGCTTTGCTGCAATTCTGCCATTAATTCCAAAATTGTCGCTTGTACGGTGACATCTAAAGCTGTAGTTGGTTCGTCAGCAATTAATAATAATGGATTGCAGGAAATTGCCATTGCAATCATTACTCTCTGTAACTGTCCTCCAGAAAGTTCGTGAGGGTAGCGTTCTAAAATAGATTGCTTATGCTGTTCTACCAATTCGCCTAGTTTACGTCCCTCTGGCTTGGGGTATTGGGAATTAGTTTGACTCCAAGTATCAAGATATTGCTGTGCTATTTGCTCGTCACTGGGGAGAAGTTTCACTTCTTGCAAACCTGCGATCGCAATTTCTCGCGCTTCTTTTTCTGAGACTTTTTGATGTCGCAGAATTGCTTCTGTTAGCTGAAAGCCAATGTTATAAACCGGATTGAGTGAACTCATCGGTTCTTGGAAAATCATCGCGATGTCACCGCCGCGATAAAGCTGCATTTCTTGGGGCGGTAACTCTACTAAATTAATTGCTGGTGCATTCTCCTGGGCGTGAAACAAAATTTCCCCGCCACTAATTCTCCCCGGATTCTGCAACAAACCCATGATGGCTAGAGAGGTGACTGATTTACCACTTCCCGATTCGCCAACTATTCCTAAAGTTTCTCCTCGATTGAGTTGAAAGGAAATTCCATCAACGGCTTTGAGGGTGTTACCATCACCGGAAAATTCAACTTGGAGATTACGAACCTCTAGGATAGTTGCTGTCATGGAAGTTAGTTATAAGTTTTGCCAATAGTTATTTGGAGTGTAACAGTGATTTTAAGCGATCGGTTCTCAATTACAAAAGAATCAATAAAAATATTAGTTATGCTCAGATATCCAACTTCTTCAGGGCTACTGCTGGCAAATAATAGCGATACAAACAGTGTTCTTGCTTACCCGACATATCGCCCGCAGGCTGGAAGCCTGGGGCTATTGTTACAAAGCCCACCTGCGTGGGCTGAATTCTTTAGCCCACAAAGGTGGGCTTTGTGCGATTAGCCGCACCCTTCTAGGGTGACGGCGATTTGTTGGTTAAGCGATAGATCTTACCCCTGATTCGTCGCTTGTAGCTCTCAACAAGTCGAGGATTTAGCAAGTCTAAAAGGGAATATCATCAATATTCGGTTCTTCTACTGGGGTATAAGTAGTCCGTTCAAAGGTTGCTGGTTGAGGTGCAGGTTCGGGATTGCTGACTCTAGGAGGAACGTTAGCTTTTGGTGTAGCTGGGGCTGGTGCGGGACGAGGTGATTCGTAATTAGCCGCAGTTGTTTGGGGTGGAGTTGAGGCGACAGGGGCGCTAGCTGGGGGGCGAGAGTAAGTTTCTGTGACTGGTGGTGTGTGCAGATTGAAACTACCACCGATGTTTTGAATTTGCTGTACTGTCAATTCAGCGCGTTTTTCTTTAAATCCTTCGGGACGATCGATAGTATTCATCCCTAATCTTCCTACCAAAATAACGCGATCGCCTTGATGATAGTTTTGCTGAATTTCTGTCGCTAAGTTACCCCAACCGACTACTTTCAATGTCGCTGGTGCATCTTCTGCTTTTTGGGAATTGGGAAATTGCACCAACATTTCCGTTACCGCCAATTGATCTGGCGTATAGCGTAGTTGTGGTTCTTGGATGATTTCCGCCATTAAAACGCAGCTATTCATTAAAATCCTCCTGATAATTGAACTTGCTGAGTGAGAAGTGATACCAATTCAAAATTACAAAAGCCTGATGGCAAAAAGGTTTTTGAGTTTAAATCTATATTTTGGCGATTGGTTTCAAGTTTTGCTGTGTAGCGTTAATTACTATCTATATATTGTTAACCTTGGCATTTTTTAATATACATTCTTTATATTTAGACAGTTTTCGCTTGATCAAAAAGAAGCCTCTCGCCTACCCGGAACGGGAGGCTTCGGAGATGAATTTTTGGGCAATGACGAGTTGACCTCCGACCATTATCAACCGTTAGGTTGATTAGGGAGTGGGGTCGAGGAGGAATCGCCCTTCGGGTTCGGCAGTTTCGACTCGACGGAAACCGCCAAGACTCGAACTGCCTCACCAGTTTTTTGGCTTGGCAGCCTATCGATCCAGTCTTCAATAAGTTGAGTAACCGTCTTTTCCTTGTCCTGTGCATAAGATTTGAGCTTATCATGTCTCCTGGAAGATATGCGGATATGTAGGTCTTTCTTTTCCATAAATATGTTCACATTATGTACATAGCTATGGTAATATATAAATGGTCATTGACCCACCCACACGGCTGTAAACAAAACGAAGTAGCGGTACGACGCGCCTCGTAGTAACTAGCGTGAGTAAGGGGGAAGAGAATTTGCCACTGGGACGCATAGGCACACTCCATGTAAATTCTCGGATTAACAAATTAAACTGCCTTGGGAAGCAGGGCGGCTGCCTGGGTTCTGGCTTTGACCAGATAAAGGGGGAAACCACAGAGATGCCATGTAAGGCTCAGAGCGTTTTTGGTAACGCACATTGTTTTCACAATGTTCCTAACAGAGCAATGGCAGATGAGACAGGAAGCCAACACTTACTGCTTGCAGAAGTGTTGGTACTTCACCATAAAAGCCAAGCGATGGATGCTAACGCACCCTTCGCCTGACTAGAGCAAGCATTGAATTCTACAACTGAGTAGTATAATTGTACCATTATAGTTGTGGAATAAGGCAAGAATTATTTTTGATAATTGGGGATTGGGGATTGTGGGGATAACACAGATGAGGGAGACACAATTTTTGGTGAGGTGAGGCTGAAGGTTGAGCCTTTGAGGGTGAAGGTTGCAGCTTTGAGCTTGAACGTTGCGGTTTTTATCTGGAAATGTGCAGCTTTGAGCTTGAACGTTGCGGTTTTTATCTGGAAATGTGCAGCTTTGAGCTTGAATGTTGCAGCTTTTATCTGGGAATTTGCAGCTTTGGGCTTGAATGTTGCGGCTTTTATCTAGGAATTTGCAGGTTTGAGCTTGAACGTTGCGGTTTTTATCTGGAAATTTGCAGGTTTGAGCTTGAATGTTGGGGCTTTGAGCCTGGAATTTTGACCTTTTGTCCGAAAATTTTACGAATATACCAATTCCGTTGTCGTCAAGGGCGGGGAAACCCCGCCCCTACGAATGATACCCCATGCCCAATGCCCAATGCCCCATGCCCAAATTAAATTTGCACGTGAACTGGGAACAAACCCAAACCAATTAATCGGGCGGGGAAGTCGCGCAGGATGGGTAACCGGAGGAAAGCTGGTGGTTGAAAAGTCTCATCGGATGTGAGTATGCGGGTAAATATTTGTTTTTGGATTAAAGTCTGAAATCCTTGGATGATTCTTGTGGGTAATTCTCTTTGGTTTTGGACTTTTGCTAAATCTTGGAGTTGTAAATTTTGATTTTTTAGGGGTTTGGCGATGCCTACGGCGGGCTTCGCCAACGCATTTGCTGCAACAACAGCATCCTGAATGGCGTAGTTAATCCCCACACCACCCACGGGGGACATGACATGGGCTGCATCGCCAATCAGTAGCAATCCGGGACGATACCAACGCTTAACGCGGCTGGATTCTACGGAAAGAAAAGCTACTTGTGACCAATCATGTAAATTAGAGATGCGATTCCCTAATTCTGGTACAACTGCGACGACAGATTTTTTTAACTCCTCTAAACCCGCAGTGCGTAGTTGTTGATAGCCGCCTTTAGGGATAACATAAGCAATTTGCCATTCTTCACCTCGATCCAGCATGACGAGAATGTGTCCTTTAGCAATTCTTCCCATTCCCCCTTCTGCATCTTCTGGGTGACGGGGGAGACGGAACCACAGCACATCCATTGATGGGGAAGTTTCCACAGACTCAAAACCACCCAGTTGTCTTAACTTGGAATGGCGTCCATCTGCACCTACGGTAAGTTTTGCGCGAATTTCATGCCAACCACCGCCTCCGCGATAGCGTACACCCGCAACTACGCCATCTGTGATAATTAATTCTTGAACATTCGCCCCCATAATTAACTGAAAACTGGGGTATTTTTGCGCTTCCTGGGTGATAAATTCCAGAAATTTCACTTGGGGAAGCATAGTGATGTAAGGGTAATTGGTTTTTATATGGCTAAAATCTGCCAAAGTCAGGCTATCTTCGGCGGTTTGAATCCGCAATTGGCGAATTTTACTATGGGGGAGTGCCAACAAGCGATCGCTCAAATCCAATTCCGCCATAATCTCCATTACAGATGGGTGAATGGTGTCACCGCGAAAATCGCGATCGAAGTCCTTGTGTGCTTCCAACAGCATCACCGGAATCCCTTGACGGGCTAATAATAAAGCCAATACAGCCCCAGCCGGGCCACCACCAACAATACAACAATCAGTGGTTTGGACATCTATAATGTCATGAATATCATGGGCAGGATTTTCAGATAAAGAGTTAGTCATAAGCTGACCTTCAGAAAGTCCTAAAATTAACCTTAGTTTGCTTTTATGGCTGCGAGCTACTTTTTTAACTTTTCGTATTCAGTTGTCAGTTATCAGTTGCTAGAGACGCGATTAATCGCGTCTGTACAGTTGCCCAATGCCCAATGCCCCATGCCCCATCCCCAATAAGAATCATTAACACTCGTGTCTCAAGTTGTATTAGAAAATATTTATAAAAGTTTCCCCCCGCGTAAAGGGGAAAGTATTGCCGAGCCAACCTCAACGGCTTTATCCTCTGGTAAGAAAACTGATGCACACCGAGAACGTGCAGATAATATCAATGTCCTGCGGCGAATTAACCTCACTATCGCTGATGGGGAGTTTATGGTATTGGTGGGGCCTTCTGGTTGTGGTAAAAGTACCCTGCTGCGGTTAATTGCCGGTTTAGAAGCGATGACGGGCGGTAATATTTGGGTAGGCGATCGCTTAGTGAACGATTTACCACCGAAGGAACGGGATATTGCAATGGTGTTTCAAAATTACGCTCTTTATCCCCACATGTCAGTGTATGACAATATCGCCTTTGGACTGCGGCGTCGTTTTGACAGTAGGGAAAGAGAAGATGCAGAAATTGCCAATTCTTCTCGGTTTCCCATTTCCGCATCTACTTTATCAACTTTGGCAGAAAATTTATTTGTGGGGATAACGCGATCGCTACCGAAAGGACTGCGTTACATTTCTCACAAGGAACGGGAAGTAGATCGGCGGGTGCGGAATGTGGCGCAATTATTACAAATTGAAACTTTGCTAAATCGCCTACCCAAACAGCTTTCCGGGGGACAAAGACAAAGGGTAGCCTTAGGAAGAGCGATCGCTCGTAATCCCCAAGTATTCTTAATGGATGAGCCATTGTCTAATTTAGACGCGAAATTACGTGCAGAAACCCGCGCCCAAATTGTCAAATTACAGCGCCAGTTAGGCACAACGACAATTTACGTCACCCACGATCAAACCGAAGCGATGACAATGGGCGATCGCATTGCGATTATGAATCAAGGACAAATACAGCAAGTTGCTTCGCCTTTAGAACTTTATAATCGTCCAGCCAATCGCTTTGTTGCTGAATTTATTGGTTCACCACCAATGAATTTCATTCCTGTAGAATTTCATGCACCTTTATTAATTACCCATTCTCAATTTCGTCTCACTCTCCCACAAATTTGGGAAAGTGCCTTACAAAAATATGATGGACAAACTTTAATTTTAGGTGTGCGTCCAGAACATTTTATTGTCAGCGTACCTGCTACAAAAAATCTCCCTGTTTTAGTAGATTTAGTCGAAAATTTAGGCAACGATAGCTTTATCAGCGCCAGACTTGGCGAAGCCGGTTTTGCTGAAAACACAGGCGATTACCTACAAGTAAGAGTTCCACCAGAAAGATTAGTAAATGTAGGCGATCAACTTTGGTTATCCCTCATTCCCGAAAAAATCCACTTTTTTGATCCGATGACAGATTTAGCAATATTTCCTCAGGCTGAATAACAATTATCAGCAATTAACAATTACTTTCTGTTAAAGAATTCAGTATTTATTACTGTTACCCAATTTGAAAAAATGCGACAGATGGTAGGGGCATGGCAGTACCAATTGGTGTCAACTTAACGCGAAACCCCCATTTCATCTAGCTCCCATGCTCTGCGTGGGAGCGAAAATCGTGAGGCTCTGCCTCAATCTATCAGAAGACGAGGCGGAGCCTCACAATACGCATTTCCAGCCAGAGGCTGGAAACGAGATATAAATCTATCTATTAATTCTTGTGGTGATAATTGCAGTAATAAAGGAGTAAATTCTTCCGGTGATAATAATGATAAAGGTTCAATAATCCTGGTTAAATCATCATTTAAAACACCAAACCTAATGCGCAGTAAATTTTCTATAACTCGACGGCGTTCTGCGTTTACGCCTTGCTGAATTCCTTCTTGAATTCCAGCTTGTTTAGATTCTGCTAATTTTTGTTCGTAAATAGGAGATAGGCGCATAATTAACTCTCTATCTTCTTGGTCGATATTTTGCGTAATTCCTATGAATTCTTTTTACAAAAATCTATCGATTAATTCTTGTGGTGATAATTGCAGTAATAAAGGAGTAAATTCTTCCGGTGGTAATAATGATAAAGGTTCAATAATCCTAGTTAAATCATCACTTAAAATACCAAACCTAATGCGCAGTAAATTTTCTATAACTCGACGACGTTCTGCGTTTACGCCTTGCTGAATGCCTGCTTGAATTCCCACTTGAATTCCTTCTTGAATTCCCGTTTGAATTCCTTCTTGAATTCCGGCTTGTTTAGATTCTGCTAATTTTTGTTCATAAATAGGAGATAAGCGCATAATTAATTCTCTATCTTCTTGATCTATATTTTGATTTACTTCCAATGTAGTCTTTAAATTTAATAATAAATCGATTGCTCTCGCACGTAAGGGATTTGTTGGCGGAAGTGCTTCTAGTTCATCTATCGCTTGTTGCTGAACTCTTCCTTTACCTAAAATTCTTAACCATAGTGTTTCCTGGGTAACGGGTAATTGATGAATGGCGACAATTGCGGTACGGAAATAATCTCCGAAAAAATGTATTCCTACTCCCCAATTTTCTATATCTAAGTTGGTTCTAAAACCATTCAATATCCCTTCAGAGGCTGTGGGCGACAAAATCCACAATTTAGGTAAATCTGATTCAGCAATTTGCTTTTTCTCTACTTTAGATTGACGCTTTGACTCAGCAAAGATATCAAATAATTTATTCAGACAACTACGAATTTCCGCAATTGTCGCTGCATTTCTAAAGGGTTCAATCAACGCAGGTGTAGCTGCAAGTTTTCCTAGCAGCCCTAATTCTATTGTATCGCTGGTTAATTGGGTTGTCGGTGTGAAATATACGTCTATTTCGCGGATTTCTGCTGCTACTTTTCGACTCGTATCTACTTCCCCTAAAGGTTGTAATAATTCTGTCAGATAATCTTTGGCAAACTGATCGTAGAGAAACCTAGTCATTTTCTTTCTGGCGTGGTTTGTTTAACGCAAACAACGAATCGCTTCTAACAAACCTCTAGCTTTATTGAGGGTTTCTTCATACTCTTTTTCAGGTTCGGAATCAGCTACCAAACCCGCACCAGCTTGAACTGTAACAGTGCGATCGCGAACTACCATTGTCCGAATAGCGATCGCGCTATTTAATTGTCCTTCAAAGTCATAATAACCATAAACGCCAGAATAAACCCCGCGACGGCTTGGTTCTAACTCGTGAATAATCTCCATCGCCCGAATTTTTGGCGCACCGCTAACTGTTCCCGCCGGAAAGCAAGCTTTGAGTAAATCCCATGCTGTTTTATCAGTGGCTAATTTACCTACTACATTACTGACAATATGCATTACATGAGAGTAGCGTTCCACCACCATTAACTCATCAACTCTCACGCTACCGCTTTGGCAAACTCGCCCTAAATCATTTCGCCCTAAGTCCACTAGCATGACATGTTCTGCCACTTCTTTGGGGTCTTGGAGCAAATCTTCGGCTAATGCTGCATCTTCCTTACTAGTTTTCCCTCTAGGGCGCGTTCCCGCAATTGGACGGACTGTGGCGATTGTTTCTCCATCGCGATCGCGTTCGGCTTTTACCATCACTTCTGGACTAGAACCGATAATTTGCCAATCCTGGAAGTTAAAGTAAGCCATGTAAGGCGAGGGATTTATCTGCCGTAGGGAACGGTAAAGGGCAAAGGGATCGCCTGTATATTCTGTAGATAATCGCTGAGAAATGACGACTTGAAAGATATCGCCTGCTTTAATGTAATCTTTGGCTTTTTGGACGCTGGCGCAGAATTCCGGGCGCGTAAAATTACTGTTATATTCTGTTGTTGCTGCTTTTTTGTTACCAGGAGGCGTCCATGCAAATTGGGTTTTCTCTGGTGATAATGGCAGAGATAACTTATTCAGCATTTGCGTCACGCGATCGCCTGCTTGTTGATAAGCTGCTTGTAAATCTACTTGCGGATCTCGTAAATCAGCATAAGCGATCGCCCAAATTTTCCGCTTCACCTGATCGAAAATTAACAGGTGATCTACCTGCATCCACAACCCATCAGGTAAATTTCTCTCATCTTGGGGGTAAATGGGTACGCGGGGTTCAATCCAATTAATTAATTCATAACCCCAAAAGCCAAACAAACCGCCAATTCCCGGTGGTAGTTGGGGTAATTTGACTGGTTTATAAGGTTCCAGACAATTAGCTAAAGCCGTAAATGGATCGCCTGCAAAAACTTCCTGAGAACCATCACGGTGTGTTTGGGTTGTAGTCTCACCCCTGGCTTCCAACACCCACAACGGATCGCATCCCAATAAACTATAACGTCCCAGCTTTTCCCCACCTTCTACCGATTCCAACAAAAAGCTGTAAGGCTGACCAGCACAAACCTTATACCAAGCAGATACTGGTGTATCGAGATCTGCTACCCATTCCTGATATACGGGAACAAAGTTACCTTGTGCAGCTAATTGGGAAAATTCAGAAAAATCGGGAAAAATCATAAACTACTAAGGGATTGAGGATTGGAACATTGGGGTATAGGGAATAGGGCATAGAGAATTAAGTATAAAGGATAAACGATTGGGAGAACATCTTTTCCAACCTCTAGCCTCTAGTCCCTAGTCCCTATTCCCTATTCCCTACTAGTTCCCAGTACCTATTACCTAAGCGTCGTAGGTATATTTACCGCTAAACTTCAATGCAGATGGACTGGGGTTGCTACCAATGTTGCGTGGCACAAAACGGACTTTCTCACGACCTGCGTTTACCTTTTCAGGGAATACGCCATCAGCAGGATGAATCATAGTGGTTTCACCTGAAGGCAGAATCCGGTAAATCTTGTAGTCGGTGATTTTGAATTTCCGGAGTTGACCGCCTAAAGCGATACCATATTCTTTCCGAGCCAAATACAACAGGTTTTGACCCTCTTGCATAGTAGCAGCGCCACCTGTAGGCAATTCAAAAACTTGAGCCTTGGGGCTAGTCCAGGTGATAGCGTACTTTTCTTCCGTTGCTGCTTTTGTCAGCAAGCCACCAGTGCTGCCAGCAAATAGCGGAGTTTTTCCAGAAAGTGCTTCTGCCATAAAGTAGTCTCTCAACGTTTTTAGGGCATCCTAACACTGCCAAACGGATCGTGTTGCAATCGTGTCATAGACTGTAACAGTTTTTAGTCATTTTTTGGTTGTTATTGGGCAATTGTCATTGGTCATTGGTCATTGGTCATTTGTCATTTGTCCTCCTTGTCTCCCTTGTCCTCCTTGTCCCCCTTGTCCCCTCTATCCCCCTGCCCCCTGCCCCCTTGCCCCGCTCTGGGCTGCTCTGGACAATAGGGACGGTAAAGTGAAACTGGCTGCCTTGGTCTTTACCTTTGGAAGTCGCCCAAATTTCTCCGCCCCAGCCATTGACAATTTGCCGACAAATTGCTAAACCCAAACCTGTACCGCCTGTGCTACGGCGGAGTGCGCCTTCTTCTTGATAAAATCTGTCGAATACTATCTCTAGGCGATTGGGTTCGATACCTCGTCCGGTATCGGCTACGGTGACTTCGACCATTTGCTTTTCGTTACGTATGGCACTAATCGTAATGTCGCCGTGGGAGGGTGTAAATTTAAAGGCGTTGTCTACGAGTTTGGCAATTACTTCTACTAGCCAATCGCCGTCTGCTTTGACTAAAGGTAGGTTTTCGGCAATATTTGTAGAAATTTCGGGCGGTTTTTCGATGGTGGGGCGCGTCCGCATTCTACTTAGGGCTAAGTCTATACATTCTTGTAACGTCAGCGATTCGGGGTGCCATTCTACGCGACCGCTTTCTAAGTTGGAAAGTGTTAAGAAATCTTGCACTAGTTTGCGCATTCTTTCGGAATCAGCCAGGGCTGTACTCAGCATTACCTGCTGTAAGTCTTGGGGCATATCTGGCTCGCTGGCGAGGCTTTCGAGGCAAACTTGAATTGTTGATAGGGGGGTACGCAGTTCGTGTCCGGTAATGGCTATGAGGTTACTGCGGGTGCGATCGAGGGCTTCTAGTTGCTGATTGAGTTCTTCTAGGTTGGCGTAGGCTTCTGCTTGAATTAAGGCTGCACCTACTTGGGTAGCGATCGCTTTTACTAAGTCCAATTCCCCTGGTAAACACTCATGGGGTGAGGGATTGCAGTAATGTAACTCTACTATGCCCAGCAATCGCCCTTGATAAAATACTGGTTCAATTAGCCAAGAACGAATATCAAATTTTTTAGCGATCGCTGATAAGATTGGCGAATCAATCACCCAAGGATCTTCTAGGGTATCGCTCACACACACACCCTCGCCTTGTTTGACTATTTCCTGAAATAGTTTATTTTGCTCTAGTTGCCAAGTTTGCCCTAATACCGATGATACCCCTGGGTTTAAAAATTCATGTTCAATAATGGCTTGGGCGTCTGTAGCTTGGGCGCGGTAAATTAAACAACGTCCAGATCCCAGGTGCTGCCCCAATTCTTGGGCGGCTATTTGCAGTACTTCGTGCGGATCGAGCGATCGCCTAATTGCAGTACTAATTGAATTAATTAACTGTTCTTTACGTGCTTGGGCTGTAATCGAACGATAAGCTTTATGTAATTTATACTGACTAGCTTGCAGATAAGTTACCAAGCGTTGCACAAATGGATCTGTGTCTATATCACAAGCATATTTGCTGATTTGCTCTGTATCTGAGGCAATTTTTGGTGTCCCAATTCCAAATCTTTGGCGTGCTGCTTCTACTTTCTTCGCTAAATCTGGTCTGTAAACTACAATTCTCTCTAAAAGTAATTGAGCAGCTTTGAGACTCACGCCTCGTTCTGATGTCCAAATTCCCTCAAACCTCCGCGCTGTATCCATATCCAGGCTAGGAATCATTTCCGGATTCTGCTTATTCTTGGCTATAGAACCCAGGCTTTCTCGACATACCAGGCAAGTAGCATAATTATCACCAATTACTACTAAATGCCATTCTTGGCTGAGGGCGTCATCTGGCTCAAAAGCTACTTTTTCATAATATTCCGAGCTATTAGTAAAATCTGTTTCTGGGGCAGATAATACGTATATTTGGTTACTTCGCTCCGACAAACGTTGGTAGCGATGGGCTTCTTGACGATAAAATCGCTCGCGTTGAAAGCTCGCAATTACCAACGGCTGCTCTAAAGTCGCCGCCAGAACTTGGTCTTCCATCGCATGGGAGAGCGCCGTTAGTGAAGCCTTAAAATATAGCTGGGGTCTTAGGTAGGGGAGGAACTGTAGCAGATCACTCAGCACAGAAGTTGAAATGCTCATGAATGTCGTTATAAAAAGCCCAATTCGATCTCAATCCAAGTCACAGATGCATTGTACAAATTACAACGGACTCTAAAGTCATTTAGACAATGAGAATATGTAAAGAATCGTAAAAATGACTTTTTGTAACAGTGCCAAATTCCTCTTTGTCGTTAAGAAGACTGGGCACCGCTTGATTAGCCATTTGTTTTTTGTAGTCAGGAATTTACTCCTGAATGTAACAGGCACACTTGATAAATTTACAGATAGACCACTTGTGAGTAATCCTGGCTCAATTATCGCTGATTAATTGAACATCAGCCAATTAAATATATTAGTTAACGGTACTTTTTAACTAAGTTTTATGTCTCACCGTTTCTAATCTTATTATAGTTTTTGATATTTTTGTATTTATGTAGCCAGCTTGACATCAATTCCCATTTTGCTTTTGTGTAAATGTGGGTAAATCTAAATTATAAACATTATTTTCTGATTAGCATCCATGAATTTGCTGCTAATAATACCTGCTATCTATGGATTTTATGAGCGTAAATTTCATAAAATTTCGCGTCAAGCCGGATAGTTTGTAATTTGATTTCATATAAATTAATTATTTAGTTTTAATTTTTATTAAAAACTATATCATACATTGTCACATTCAATTTTTGCGGAATTTTTTGGAATTGGTAATAACTACTATTTCTCAACATAAATTTATATAGTAGGCGAGCTATTGAAGTACTACTTATTGCCCACTTTATTTATATGATTGCCAATCCTACATCAGCCAATATCACAAAAAATCAAATTTTTTCTCTAGTCAGCAGATTTATCCCTGATTTTTTGACAAAAGTCTGCAATCTAAACTTTAAATAATCTGCCAGTAGATTTATTAATGCCAAAAATTAAATAAACGGCGGATATAATAACCTATATGCATATAAATATATATTCATCGCCAAATAATCCGCGAAATAACGGAAAATCACAGTTATTTGGACTTGACGCCAGCTTAATAAAACTTTAAAAAGTATAAGTTTACCTTCTGACACAATCGATATTTAACGATTGACAGCCTTAACTATAAATCTCAAATAGGCAGTTTTAGTCCTAGATTCTGATTGCTGTAGATTTTATAGCTGTCCTTTGTTCGAGATTGTGTCAGTATGATTTTGGCTGAAATAGCTTAACTACGTTTACTAGAGCGTCTTTTTACTTCAAATCTCTGGGTAAGGTTCTCAACTAGAACTTTTTTCCTGTTGACGCTAAAGCCTACACGAAAATCTAGACCTGTACACGGAACGTTGCCTAATGACACCGGATATACTAATGACACCGGAAAAAATTTTCCTGGATGGAAAAACTTATATTCCCGCAGAACAATTACCTATACCAGAATGGCCTTGTGTTCTCAGTGACAGAGCACAACCAACCCTGACGGTAAAAGATGACGATTTATTTTTAGTGACAGACACGCTGGGGAACATTTCGGGCTGTTCTCTCAACGATGGTAACCCCAGTATGGGACTGTTTTGCTGTGATACCAGATTTCTCAATCGCTTGGAGTTACAAATTGAAGGGCGATCGCCTATCCTACTCAGTAGTACAGCTGAAAAAGGATTTGCTCTCTCAGTGTTATGTACTAACCCCAGAATTGATGAACGTCTGCGGCCTGACACCGTAGGCATTCGCCGGGAAATGGTACTTAACGGGGCACTGTTTGAAGAAATCGAAGTAGCTAATTATAGCACAACTACTGTAAGTTTTGAACTCAGCATCAGCTTTGATGCCGATTTTGTCGATTTATTTGAAGTGCGCGGCTATGACAGAGGTAAACGGGGTAGATTGCTGCGTTTAGTCGAACCGCTACAGGAAGATGGTACATCTACAGAAGGCGATGGCTTTGCATCTGTGCAAACTCAACCAGTGCTATTGCGGGATGAATCTTTGACTATGGCTTATCAAGGTTTGGATGGCTTAGTCATGGAATCTCGGTTGCAATTTCAGCACCGCCAACCAGATTACTTTAAAGGTTACACTGCGGTTTGGCAGTTAGAGTTAACTCCCCACGAAACCCAAAAGTTAGCTTACCGGGTAAATTTACTCCGCAATAATCAACCCAGTTCTACCGTCAGCGCCGCCATTACCTTACCACAGGCAAAAGCTGCTGAGTTAATAGAAGAGCAACAATGGGTAAACCAAATTACCCGGATTAGTTCAGATAAAAGCATCTTCAATCGCGTGATTGAACGCGCTGAACAAGATATGTATTTGTTGCGCCAGTCTTTTGGCAAGTATAAGACTGTTTCAGCAGGCGTACCTTGGTTTTCGGCGCTGTTTGGACGAGATTCCATCATCACAGCTTCCCAAACTTTGATGTTAAATCCCACAATTGCCAAAGAAACGCTAATGCTGTTAGCGAAATATCAAGGTAAAGTTGAGGATGAATGGCGCGATGAAGAACCAGGGAAAATTTTACACGAGTTGCGCTTGGGAGAAATGGCGCGCTGTCAAGAAATTCCCCATACGCCATACTACGGTACAGTTGATGCTACTCCGTTGTGGCTGATGCTCTATGCAGAGTATTATGCATGGACAAACGATCGCGAAACTTTAGAGCAACTTTGGCCTAATGCCTTAGCAGCAATGGAGTGGATTGACCGCAATATTAAACAAACCAGCTACTTAAGCTACAATCGTAAATCTAAACGTGGTTTAGCTAACCAAGGTTGGAAAGATTCCGGCGACTGTATTGTAGACCATAAGGGAGAATTAGCTAACGGTGCGATCGCTCTTTGTGAAGTGCAAGCATATGTTTATGCAGCGAAAATGCGCCTCGCAGAAATTGCGCGGATGAAAAAGCGGCTAGATTTAGCCGATAGATGGCAAGAAGAAGCCAAAAATCTCAAAATTCGCTTTAATCGCGATTTTTGGATGGAAGACCAAGATTTCTGTGCTTTAGCTTTAGATGGCGATGGTAAGCAGGTAGATAGTATTACATCTAATCCCGGCCATTGTTTGCATTTAGGTATTTTTACACCAGAAAAAGCCTATAGCGTTGCGGAAAGATTGCGCGCCCCTGATATGTTTAATGGTTGGGGAATTCGCACTTTAAGTAGTTTATCTCCAGCTTACAACCCAATGGGCTATCACATCGGTTCAGTCTGGCCCCATGATAACGCCATCATTGCGATGGGATTGCGATCGCTTGGCTTAATCGATCAAGCCTTAGAATTATTCCAAGGTTTGTTTGATATGACTAGTCAGCAACCATATTTTCGTCCCCCAGAACTGTTTTGTGGTTACGAACGCAACGGAGATAACGCCCCCGTACAGTACCCAGTTGCTTGTACGCCTCAAGCTTGGGCTACTGGTAGTGTTTTCCAACTTTTGCAAATGATGGTGAATCTCGTACCGGATGCGCAAAATAACTGCTTGCGGATTATCGATCCGGCTTTACCAGAGTCGATTAATCGTTTATCCTTCCATAATTTGCAAGTTGGTACCACCGTTCTTGATTTAGAATTTGAGCGTTCTGGTAATACTACTGCTTGTCGTGTCGCCAAAAAACGCGGAAATCTGCGCGTAGTGATTGAGGCGTAATTAGTAGGGCATGGGGCATGGGGCATAGGGCATGGGGCAAGTCTTGATTTTTGTTTTTCTTCTTGTCCTTGTATCCTGTGTTTCTGACTCACAATTTAAAACGTCAAATTAAATTCTTGGAAGGGTGGGGAAACCCATTGGTGTCAATTTAAGTTAAAAATAGCCTCTGTCTTAGCTTTGTCACCCGCCTGAGAATTCATTCTCAGGCTAATAGCCCAAGTCTACTAAAGTAGACTCAAGATTTTGAGGAGATTTAGTTATCTTTAGATGACTTTGGCTATTAGCAAGGAACTTCAGTTCCTTGCGGTAGCTGGGTTTTGCCTTAAGTTGACACAGGTGGGGAAACCCCACCCCTACGAGAATCGTCATTAAATATGAAAAAATAAACTCACAAATGACAAATGACAAATGACCAATGACCAATGACAAATGACCAATGACAAATGACCAATGACTAATGACTAATGACAAAAAAAGAAAGAAGATCTAAACTCCTTTCTTTACCTTTTAATGTTAATTTGTTCTTCGCTCAGGAATACAGTATTCTGATTTAGCTTTCTTCTTGATTCTCCACTTTACGACCTGGAGAAGATTCATATAAAGCATCTAGTTGTTGGCGGGCGTCTTCTACATTGATTGACCGCATGACTAATAAAGGTTCTTTAATTAAATTACCTGCACTATCTAATAACTCTGGATGTGGTGTAAACTGTTTTCTCGATGTGGGATAACCATATTGTCCGCGATCGTTCATTGTTGGGTATGTTCGGTCTCGATCAAAACTGAACATAATCAGGTTACGAATTAAATTGGCAACAGCAATCACAGCAAGAATTGTAAAGGCAAGAATGTAAAGCAGGTGTAACATCGGAATTGTCCTCCAGAGGAAGTGAATTTTAAAAGTTTTTACTGTAAAGCTTCGCTTTGCTAATAATTTCAAGTACACCAATAGCAATAGCGATTAAGTTACGTACTGTTTGTACGTATGGTGTTTTCTATTAAAGGTAATCTAGTAAACGTTATTCAGAACACGGTAGCATGGGATACCTAATTTTCTGATTTATTCAAAATTTATTAAGGATTGTGACTTTTGAGAAAATCTACATACCAACTAGACAAAATTTCAACAGCTAATCAAGCTAAGGTTGGCAATGATTGCCGCTAGCTAGTCTAGCTACGCGCTGGTTTTCACAAATACTGACTTGCTGCTATTAACTAAGTTTAGCGAACCTAACTTATAAAAAATTTATTCTTCAGTCTCTTGTTCCCCTTTTTCTTGATGAAAGCGCATAACTGCATTCCAGCATTCTGTTACTATGTCATGCCAAGGATTAAGGGTGCCCATATCAAGTCCAACTTGTCCATCGGTTGCATTAAATAGCATTCTCGCTGTTCTAAGTTCCTCTTGTGCTTGTTTGACTCTGGAAAGCAAGTCATCTTGCTCTTGCTCGCTCATAAATGAGAGTTGTCTGGTTTCCAAAAAATCGCGCGATCGCGTAAACCAAAAATGAAAATCATCTAACAACGGTTCTAAGAGGCTTTTGAGCAATTCAGACCCTGGTAAATTTGAGTCTCCCATAAATGAGAAGCATATTCTGAAAGTTTCCCTCTAATCTTAACTTTATTTACAAATCTTCACATCCTTTTTTTTTGCTTAATAGAACAAACTTTACAAAAAGATGTATTTTAATATACATTTTTCTATTCTAGAGTCACTCAAGTGCCTGGAATAGCTATCTCAGGTATGGTTTTTTCGTTTTTAATGCACAAAGACACAAAAAAGTCAATATCTTTATTATAAAAATAAATCAGCCTGAAGATAGAGCGTTAATTATGATGAGAAATTGCGAAATATTGCTTTTATATTAAGCGTTTACATTGAGAAATTTCAAGAGAAAATATCCGCAAATCATAGCAAATTACAGACGGTATCATATTGAAGGGGTAATACCAATTCAAAATTCAAAATTCAAAATTAAGAAAGTGAGACTCAGTATAGGTTGTACAGTTGGAAGCTGTATCAAATTTTTCGTGAGATGGTATAAAGCAGCGAAAATCAATCATATTAGATGTTTGTAGCTTGTCTGATACACAGATGCGATCGCGCCATGATGATTTGCCAAGCTCTGAAATACCAAACTCAAGTACATATATATTGATAAGCTCATGCCCATCTAAATGGCATAACTACTAATAAGGGCTTTAAACAGTCAACAGTCAACAGTCAACAGTCAACAGTCAACAGTCAACAGCCTTCACAATGGATTGTGCAACTTAAAAGCAGATTAGCTTATGCATTGATCTAGCCGATAATTCCTCTACCAACATCAAACCCCATGCCCAATGCCCCATGCCCCATGCCCCATGCCCAGTTAAGTAAACTTGGTCTAGCATAGGAAAAAGCCTGTTAATATAGCATATTTGCCCATGCTATATTTGGGTAGATTTTTCAGCACCACACTGGATAAATCAGCATTTCAATCACTTCGCCAATGGTTTAGCAGCCGATGTCGCCTAATCAACTTCCTAATCAATCAGAACAATCTGCAAAAATGTATTTACCTCGTAGCAGCGAATCGGAAAATTTAAAAAAAATTCGCCACACCGCTTCCCATGTGATGGCTATGGCTGTACAAAAGCTGTTTCCCAAGGCGCAAGTCACAATTGGCCCCTGGATTGATAACGGTTTTTACTACGATTTTGACAATCCAGAACCCTTTAGCGATAAAGATTTAAAATCCATCCAAAAAGAGATGGTAAAAATTATTAATCGCAAACTCCCAGTAGTTCGGGAAGAAGTCAGTCGGGAAGAAGCCAAACGCCGGATTGAGGAAATTAAAGAACCTTATAAGTTAGAAATTCTCGCAGATATTAAAGAAGAACCGATTACAATTTACCACCTGGGTAATGAATGGTGGGATTTGTGCGCGGGGCCTCATTTAGAAAATACCAGCGAAATTAACCCCAAAGCCATTGAATTAGAAAGCGTTGCGGGTGCTTATTGGCGGGGTGATGAAACCAAAGCGCAATTACAAAGAATTTACGCCACCGCTTGGGAAAGTCCCGAACAATTGGCGGAGTATAAGCGACGCAAAGAAGAAGCACAAAGAAGAGATCACCGCAAACTCGGTAAGGAACTGGGATTATTTATATTTTCCGACCTGGTGGGGCCGGGTTTACCTTTGTGGACTCCCAAAGGTACTTTGTTGCGGAGTATGTTGGAAGACTTTTTGAAACAGGAACAGCTAAAACGCGGTTATTTACCTGTAGTTACCCCCCATATCGCCAGGGTGGATTTATTTAAAACTTCTGGACATTGGCAGAAGTATAAAGAAGATATGTTTCCCTTGATGGCGGATGATGCAGAAGCTGCGGCTTTAGAACAAGGCTTTGTGATGAAGCCGATGAATTGTCCGTTTCATATCCAAATATATAAGAGTGAGTTGCGTTCCTATCGGGAATTACCAATGCGCTTGGCGGAATTTGGGACTGTTTACCGCTACGAACAATCAGGAGAATTAGGCGGTTTAACCAGAGTGCGCGGTTTTACTGTGGATGATTCTCATTTGTTTGTCACCCCGGAACAACTAGACACCGAATTCCTCAGCGTTGTCGATTTGATTTTGTCGGTGTTCAATAAACTGCAACTGAAGAACTTTAAAGCTAGACTGAGTTTCCGCGATCCGGCTAGTGATAAGTATATTGGTGGTGATGAAGTTTGGGATAAAGCGGAAGGTGCAATTCGCCGCGCGGTAGAACAGTTGGGGATGGAACATTTTGAAGGTATTGGCGAAGCGGCTTTTTACGGGCCGAAACTCGACTTTATCTTTAAGGATGCGTTAGAGCGAGAATGGCAATTAGGAACTGTACAAGTAGATTACAATTTGCCAGAACGCTTTGATTTAGAATATGTTGCTGAGGATGGTTCCCGCAAACGTCCGGTAATGATTCACCGCGCACCTTTTGGTTCTTTGGAACGACTGATTGGAATTTTAATTGAAGAGTATGCGGGTGATTTCCCCTTGTGGTTAGCACCAGTACAAGCGAGATTGCTACCGGTGGGTGAAGCGCAAATTGATTTTACTAAAGATGTAGTTGCCAAAATGCAAGCTTTAGGCATTCGTGCCGAAGTTGATTTAAGTGGCGATCGCTTGGGTAAATTGATTCGCAATGCCGAAAAAGATAAAATACCCGTAATGGCTGTGGTGGGAGCTAAGGAAGTGGAAACCAACACCTTGAGTATCCGTACCCGCGCTTCTGGGGAATTAGGCGCTGTAGCTGTGGATGAGGTATTAGATAAATTAAAAACTGCGATCGCTAATTTCGACAACTTCTAATCAGTCAACACTCAACACTCAAGAGTCAACAGTCAACAGTCAACAGTCAACAGTCAACAGTCAAGCATCATACAACACAAAAAATGGTGTGTTGTCGCCTATCAACACACCATTTTTATATTGATAACAGTAACAGTTAAGGAATTTCAAAATAAGTTTGCCCTTTCCAGAGATTAGCCTCTATTAATGCCAGGGGCAAGTATTTATACACCATCTCCACAACTTTATCAGCCTCTACAGGTTTAGTCATAAAGTCTGTCGCACCAAAAACCTTAGAGCGAACTTGATCGAAAACACCATTATTACCTGTTAAAATTACCACTGGCGTGTTTGATAATGCAGAAATGCGCCTTAACTGGGCACATATTTCGTATCCATTGACAACTGGCATCAGCAAATCTAAAAATATTAAATCCGGTTTATGCTGAATGAGAATTGGCAAAGCTTGTGCAGAATCTTGAATCTTAATAAATCTCAGACCATTTGCGGTAATTACTTGCTCTAACATTTTACATACTTGCAAGCTATCATCTACGCAGGCAATCAACGGCGCATTTGTGTTGTTAGGCTGTGCAAAGTTACGGTTATTTTTCTCTGGCGTTGTTGGTAAAGGTAAGTCCTCTACTTCGATTAGTTCAGCAATTCCTTTGCGGATATAGGGAATGAGTGAACGAGTTAGTGACAATACATTCTGATTCATTTTTACAGATAAATCCCATAACGTATATTTGCCATTAATCGAATGAGCCAAGTTTTCGTAAATGGTTGTGTTTAAAAACTTTTGCAGTTCGTCTGGTTGGCGGACGATTGGTGCTAAATGAGGAGAAACACTGGCTAACCCAGCTTTTAACCAATTCTGCCAAAATTCTTGGATTTGTGGAAAATTTATCTCGGCAATTGTTGAACCAGGTGATGCTTTAAAAATTACTTCTTGAGATTGCTCATAATCTAATTTGGCTTTATTAATATGTTGAGCCATATCAAATAATATCTCTGATATTATTCCTCTCACAATAGCCTTGATTTTTGGCGGTTCGACTTGATATTTGTTTGCTAAAACTTCTAATAAACAATAATCCCAATAATCTAGAGATTTATTTTCAATATCTAAAAATAATTTGTTGATTTCTAACTGAGGATAATACTGTTTAATATAGCGTTGTAATCGCCGATAAGGATGATCGCCTCCCGTTGCCCAAACTATATTTCCTCGATGAAAATACAGAGTCCATTGTGATTTATGAGAACTTTTGACTTTTAGCTCACCGCTATACCGAATATTAGTAAATTTTTGCAGATTGTCTAATAAGTTATCTAATTTTGCCTGTGCCAAAAAGAGCATAAAAGTAATTGGTTAGTTCAGCCAGCCAGTATGGTAGTTGTAGGATAAGACAACCTAATTGCTCACCACATTTGATTAGCAATTAGGTAATCTATAGGATGCTTAATTACCCTAAAAACATGACAAAATCAGCAGTCTTGCTGGAAACTGCTATTTTTTTGTTTATCGGTAATTTTTGAAGATAAAAATGCTTTTTTTCAAAAAATACTCAGCATTTTTTGATGGTATTGGATAGTAATTAATTTATCTTCTAAACAATTAAATGATTTATTATTTATGATGTTAATTTATCTCAACAATTCGGATAACCGTAATAATACTGATTTCAAAGTCAGTAATTTATAGGAATTATAAAGATTTTTCTCTCAACAAAAAACCCCGGCGAAACTAACCGGGGTGAGACAGAGAAGAACGAGTGACGATGAGAGATACCAATACAGAAATCTAGAAATCTAGAAATCTTAGCTGACGCTGACAGCAACCAAAGCCAAGGTTGTAACAATCAAGCTGGCAAAAATACCTTGAATTACATATTTGCGTTGTTCCCAAATTGCTGGGTACTCAGCGTAGTACATCTGGGGTTCGGTTGCGTAGTTGTTGAGAACGCCATCTTCGTTAACGGTGGTATACATAATCTTTTTCCTTGGTTGTTTTTATTGTGTTTGTTACTTTATGTAAATAAATTTAACAAGTTTGTTACAAAGTGTCAAGATGGATTGACAAATAATTACACATTGGGTTAATAAGCCTGGCTTATGTGTTGGGGTTATGATTAGGAAAGGGCTTCTGTAAATGGTTAAACTCTGGGAATGAGGAAAAAAGCCTTATTCCTCACACAGGTATTTTGATAAGTAATGAAAAAATCTAGCTACATACCTCTGATGGTGATGGCGCTGACTCTGACTAGTTGCAGCACAGTCAAAACTAGCGACTATGAAGGCACCGCACTGACGACTTATACTTGGCGCGTGCAATATATTGATGAACCATCACCGCAATTTACAACTTTCGCTAGTACTTCATTGTTAAATCGTAATGGTTTGAAGCCAGAAGGTGCAGTAACAGGCCCGGACGATCGCGGTTTATGGTGGCCTGCACTACCACCTCGCCCAACAGTTGATGAGGTGGAACGGCGCAAACAGCCGCAGCAAGAGGTAAGCAAGCCGGAGTTACTGAAGAGTGTAGAGTATAAAGTTACCTATAGTGTAGGTGGGCAACGGCAGACATTGCCGACTAATTATGATGTCTATCGAGAAATAGTCAAGGCTTACCCATCTCGCATCCCTTTACAATTTACCTTGGGTGTTAACGATAATACAGTGGAGAAGGCAGAACAGGCTGATTGAGGTAGAAACCTATCTAAAGTTATAAATTATATCTACCTTATGACAGATTATCTGCCATCGCGGTATAGTAATTCGGGCTTGGAAAGTGACAATTTCACTCTTAATTGGGTGTTTTAGGTTGGGAATTGGTGGCGGAAAAAACTAGAAAAAATTGTAAAAGGAGTTTGAGTAAGCATGACGGTTCAGACAGTGGATTTAACCAACTGCGATCGCGAACCGATTCACATTCCCGGATTGATTCAGCCGCATGGGGTGCTGCTGGCGATCAATTTATCCACCATAGAAATCATTCAAGTTAGCAACAATACAGCTAATTTCCTCTATCGCCAACCGGAAGATTTATTAGGGAAGCCGTTGTCACAACTGTTTGAAGCCAAACAAATTGTGACGATTCAGCAATGTTTAAATGGAGACTTTGAAAGCCTCAATCCCCTACACCTTTCTATTAAGCATGAAGGTAAAACCCTACGATTTGATGGCATTGTTCATCAATGGGATGGGGTGGCGTTGTTGGAGTTAGAACCGAAGAATCACGAGGGAAAAGCTGACTTTTTTAATTTTTATCAGCAGGTGAAGGGAGTAATCACCAAGATTCAAAAAGCGGCGACAATGGAGCAGATGTGTCAATTGGTAGTGAAAGAAGTGCGCAAAATTACGGAATTTGAGCGCGTCATGATTTACCGCTTTGATGATGATGAAACCGGGATTGTGATTGCAGAGGATACAGATCGGGAAATTCCTTATTTAGATTTGCGCTATCCACCTAGCGATATTCCGAAGCAAGCGCGAAAGCTTTATACTAGTAATTGGCTGCGTATCATTCCCAGTGTCAATTATCAGCCTGTAGAGTTGATACCGACAAATAATCCTCTAACTAATCAACCACTTGATTTAAGCTTGTCAGTGTTACGCAGCGTCTCCCCAATTCATCTAGAGTATCTGCAAAACATGGGGGTAGGCGCTTCTATGTCGATTTCTTTAGTACATGACAAAAAACTGTGGGGTTTAATTGCCTGTCATCATTCTTCTGCTAAATATATTCCCTATAGTATCAGGGCAGTTTGCGAGTTTATTGGGCAGGTGATGTCACTGGAACTGGCAAACAAAGAAGCCAGCGAAGACCAAGATTATAAGATGCAGTTAAAGTCTTTGCAAACTCAATTTGTGGAATCGCTATCGCAGGCGCAGTACTTTCTCGATGGGATTGCACAGATGGGAACAGAGCTATTATCGCTAGTGAGTGCTACAGGTGCGGTAATTTGCAATAGCGATCGCTGTATTCGCATCGGTGAAACTCCTCCAGAAGCAGAAATTCCCGTTTTATTAGATTGGATTAAACCCCAACTGGAAGATAATTTATTTCACACGCGATCGCTTTCTCATATTTATCCGGCGGCTGAAGCTTTTAAAGCTGTGGCGAGTGGTGTGTTAGCTTTGGAAATTTCCCGCATTCATCGCCATTATATTGTCTGGTTTCGTCCGGAAGTGCAGCAAACTGTAAATTGGGGTGGGAATCCTGATAAACCAGTGGAAGTCGCGGATGATGGTAGTTTGCGTTTATCGCCGCGTAAATCTTTTGCTTTATGGAAACAAATAGTTAAGGGTTATTCTCTAGCTTGGAAACCCTGTGAAATCGCTGCTGTAGCAGAATTACGCAGCTTAATTGTGGGTGTAGTTTTGCGCCAAGCCGACGAACTCGCCTCGATGAACATGGAACTACAGCGCAGTAATGAAGAATTAGATTCCTTTGCTTATGTAGCTTCCCACGACTTGAAAGAACCATTGCGCGGGATTCATAACTACGCCAACTTTTTAATGGAAGACTATAGCGATATCTTAAATGAAGATGGCGTAGCTAAACTGCAAACTCTGGTCAAGCTGACCCAACGAATGGAAAATTTAATTAATTCCCTGCTGCACTTTTCCCGCTTGGGACGCGCTGAACTCATGCGTCAACCAGTGAATTTACAAGATTTAGTGCAACAAGCGATCGCCACCTTAACTATATCTCGACCCCAATCCCAAATTGACTTTCGCATTCCTCAAAATTTACCCACCATCGAATGCGATCGCGCTCAAGTTAATGAAGTATTTACTAACCTGATCGGTAATGCGATTAAATATAATGACAAACCAGAAAGATGGGTAGAAATTGGCTTTATCGCCAACCCGAAAACCACAGCAACTAGTTCCTATACCTTTTACGTGCGCGACAACGGTATTGGTATTCCCGAAGAACATCAAGAAAAGGTTTTTCAGATTTTTCGGCGATTACATGGTAGAGAAGAATACGGTGGCGGTAATGGAGCCGGATTAACCATTGCCCGTAAAATTGTCGAGCGACACGGCGGTAAAATTTGGGTTGAGTCAATAATAAACGAAGGTAGTACCTTTTATTTCACCCTAGCCACAGAGGTAGGATGAAATTTGGTCATTTATCCAGAGACGCGATGAATCGCGTCTGTACAATTGTCTCCCTTGTCCTCCCTAGTCCCCTTGCTTATGATCAATGTTTCCCCGCCGACTGTCAGACATACTCCGCCACTGTTGATTGTGGAAGATAGCAATGAAGACTTTGAAACTATTCAACGGTTTCTGCAGCGATCGCCATTCTTGATACCAATTCATCGCTGTATTAATGGCGATCAGGCCTTGGCGTTTCTTTATCGCACTGGAAGATACAATAATTTAGAAACGGCTCCCCGTCCGGCAATGATTATCCTTGATCTCAATCTGCCAGGAACTGATGGACGGCAAGTATTGCATCGAATCAAACAAGATGATAGTTTAAAGACCATTCCTGTTGTGGTTTTCACTACATCCAATAATCCTAAAGATATTCAGGATTGCTACAAATATGGAGTCAACAGCTACATTGTCAAGCCGATTAACTTTGCTCAATTGAAGCGAGACATTCAAACACTGTTGGATTATTGGTTTGAAGTCACGACTTTGCCTGATTACCCCGATAGTCCAACATGAGTAAGCATCAGCGTACTGTATTAATAGTAGATGATTCACCAGAAGACCGAGAATTTTATCGGCGGTGTTTGTTTCGCGATCGAGATTACACTTACAACATTCTGGAAGCAACTTTAGGGCAAAAAGGTTTAGAGTTATGGCAGCAACATCAGCCAGATGTGGTGTTATTGGATTACCGCTTGCCAGATTTAGATGGACTAGAATTTATTGCGAGATTGCATCCTCCATCTTCTGAGAACTATTTACCTGTGATTGTGGTGACTGGGCAAGGTAGTGAAGCGATCGCAGTGCAAACTATGAAAGCTGGGGCGCAGGATTATCTAGTTAAGGATCAGATTACGCCAGATCGGTTAATCTTGGCAGTGAATTCGGCGATCTCCAGAGTACAGCTACAATCTCAACTGCAACTGCGAATTGAAAAAGATCGGCTAGTTTCTCAAATTACCCAAAGAATCCATCAATCTTTGGAAATAGAAGAAATTTTACAAACAACTGTTGACGAAGTCAGGGAATTTCTCAAAAGCGATCGCGTGCTGATTTTCCGTTTACAGTCAGATGGATCGGGAATTGTCACCACAGAATCGGTAGCAGCAGACTGGACTCCCTTACTCTCGACTTCTCACTACGATCCCTGCTTGAGTGAGAACTATATTCAACCTTTTCGCCAAGGATTGGTCACCATCAAGCCGGATATTTATGATGGTAGTATCGATCCTTGCCATGTGAATTTACTCGCAAATTTACAGGTAAGGGCAAATTTGGTGGTGCCTATTTTACAAGATGGCCAGCTGTGGGGAATGTTAATTGCCCATCATTGTCAAGCACCGCGCCAATGGCAGTCTTTAGAAGTAAGTTTGCTGCGAGAATTGGCAACTCATTTAGGTATTGCCTTACGACAGGCGGAGTTGTATCAACAAGCACAGCATGAATTAGGCGAGCGCCGACGGGCAGAAGCTTTATTACAAGAAGCAAATGAATCTTTAGAACAAAGAGTAGCTGAACGAACCGGAGAGTTAGCCACTGTCAACGCTCAATTGCAACAGGAACTAGTAGAGCGACAACGCACCCAGCAAATTTTAGAAGAACAGGCGCAGTTATTATATCTCGCCCATGATACCATAATGACCCGCGATCTGGATGGCAGAATTACCTTCTGGAACAAAGGTGCAGAAAGAATGTATGGCTGGACTGCATCTGAAGCTAGCGGACAAATATCTCATGAACTGCTGCAAACGCAATTTCCGCGATCGCTAGCTGAAGTAGAAGCCGAATTATTTGCTCAAGGTTTCTGGGAAGGTGAACTTATCCAAGTACACCGCAATAATACACCCATCATCGTTGCTAGTCGCTGGGTGTTACAGCGAGATGAGCAAGGAAATTCGGTAAAAATTTTAGAAATTAATCATGATATTACCGAGCGCAAACGCGCAGAAGAACAACTCCGCCGCAGTAGCGAACGTATCAGTTTAGCCAATGCCGAATTAGCAAGAGCCGCACGCCTCAAAGATGAATTTCTAGCCAGCATGAGCCATGAATTACGCACGCCCTTAAACTCAATTTTGGGCATGGCAGAATTATTGTTAGAAGAAGTATTTGGTAGCTTAACTGCTCAACAACGCCAGTTTTTACATACAGTAGAACAAAGCGGTCAACATTTACTAGAGCTGATTAACGATATTTTAGACCTCTCGAAAATTGAGTCAGGCAAAATGGAGATGAAACTGACTTCTGTATCAGTTCATCCCCTGTGCGAATCTAGTCTGAACTTTGTGAAGCAACAAGCACGACACAAGCAAATTCAACTGACTTGTGACATTGAAGAATCCGTTTCCGAAATCGAAGCAGATGAGCGTCGCCTACTGCAAGTATTAGTTAACTTGCTAGCTAATGCTGTCAAGTTCACCCCCGATGGTGGTAGCGTTAATTTAGAAGTGCGCATGAACTTCTTAGAACAAGCGGTAGAATTTCGCGTTAGAGATACTGGTATTGGTATTGCGGCGGCAGATATGGGCAAGCTGTTTCAGCCATTTGTACAGTTAGACAGTTCTCTGTCACGACGATATCCTGGTACAGGCTTGGGATTATCTCTAGTGCGGCGGATTGTCGATTTGCACGGGGGAAGTATTCGCGTAGAAAGTCAACTAGGTAAAGGCAGTTGCTTTATAGTCATCTTACCTTGGCATCCCTTGCTCACTCAAGATGAATTGCCGTTACTCTCCGATTTAGGAATGCTGCAAGATATATCCATGCAACAAGCCTTAGTAGTAGAGGATTCTACGGCTGCTGCCAGTCAAATTAAGCACTACTTAGCGGAAATGGGGGCAACCAGTGTTATTCATCCAGTGGGCGAAGGAGCATTGCAATTAGCTTTGCGCGTCAAACCAGATGTGATTGTTTTAGATGTATATTTACCTGATTGTTCCGGCTGGGAAGTTTTAGCGAAATTAAAAGGACATTCCGAAACGCAGCATATACCTGTAATTATCATTTCTGTAGTCGATCAGCGATCGCGCAGTTTAGAGTTAGGTGCTGTGGAACATATTTTAAAACCTTTATCGCGCCAAAAGTTTTACCAAGCACTCAGCCAAATTTTCGCTAATGTACAAGAGCCAAATTTGCACACTGCTCTCGTCATTGCAGCTATGGAATCATCACAAAAACCCAGCATTTTGTTAGCAGAAGACAATGAAGCTAATATCACCACCACCATGAGCTATTTGGAAGCACACAACTTTCGCGTGATTCTGGCTCGCAATGGTGTAGAAGCTGTGCAAATGGCTAAACGACATCAGCCTAATTTAATTTTGATGGATATTCAAATGCCAGAGATGGACGGATTAGAAGCAATTCGGCAAATCCGTGCTTATACGCCAATGCAAGCTATTCCCATTATTGCCCTGACAGCCTTAGCTATGCCTGGTGATGAGCAACTTTGTCTAGAAGCGGGTGCAAATAAGTATTTAGCCAAGCCTGTCAGACTCAAGCATTTATTAGAAATGATGAATCAGCTACTGTAATGGGGCATGGGGCATGGGGGAGCCAGTGCGTTGCGGGGGTTCCCCCCGTTGTAGCAACTGGCGTCATGGGGCATGGGATTATACAAGAATGCGACAGATGGTAGGGGCATGGTAATGCCCATAGGTGTCAACTTAACGTGAAAGGCTTTGTTGCTCAAATTCGATCCCCCTAAATCCCCCTTAAAAAGGGGGACTTTGATTCTTTTCCCCCCTTTTTTAAGGGGGGTTAGGGGGCAATACGGTTCAGTTAAGGATAAATGTAGGTTGGGTTGAACGAAGTGAAACCCAACAAATCGCCGAAAATGTTGGGTTTCGTTCCTCAACCCAACCTACGTGGTTTAAGGTTTTTGACGCTAACTGAACGGTATTGGGTTAGGGGGGATCGAAAGTTTATGGTGCAAAAAGAGACAACCCCAAAGACTTACGCTGTATGCATCTAAGCTTAAGTTGCCACTAATTAGGCAATGCCATGCTCTCTATTGCTAATCAATTTTTAGGTTAAACGGTAACCTAGCATAAACACCTTGGGGATCGTTCATTTTTTGCAGAGTTGCTAATTCTTGTTGCAGTTTTTGCAATTCAGCTGTGAGGGGATTTGATGGCTTGATTTGTTGGGCTTTCATGCCAAAAATAGTTTTCCCTTCTTCAGTAGAAGATATGCCAAAAAAGCGTTCTTCAAAGCTGCTAGTTTGGGGATATTCTTTAACTTGCCAATCTTTTCCTAATTTGGCTTGTTTAGCAGCATATTCTATAGCTGTATTCAAACCGCCAATTTCATCAACTAAACCAATAGCTTTAGCAGCTGTCCCCGACCAAACCCGGCCTTGGGCAATTTCTGCTACCCTAGATTCTGGTAGTTTCCGACCTTGGGAAACTTTATTGAGGAAAATATTGTAAATTCGGTTGACACTGCGCTGATAAATGGCTAATTCTTGGGGTGATTTGGGGCGAGATACCGTTTGGCTGTCAGCATAGGTGGCAGTTTTTACAGAATCCCAGCTAATACCGTTATTATTGGCTAACTTTTGCCCGTTAAACAGTAAGCCAAATACACCTATTGAACCTGTAATCGTATTTGGTTCAGCAAAAATCCGGTTGGAATCGCTAGCAATCCAATAACCACCAGATGCAGCCATGTCTCCCATTGAGACAACTACTGGTTTTACCTGACGAGTCAGTTTAACTTCCCGTTGCATAACTTCAGCAGCTGTAGCGCTACCACCGGGGCTATTGATGCGCAAAATTACAGCTTTAACATCATCATCTTGACGTAATTTGTTGAAAATTTTGGCAAAGCGATCGCCCCCAATTTCGCCATCACCACCTTTACCATCAACAATCTCGCCTTCTGCATAAACTACCGCAATTTCATTTTTGGAATTGCGTTCTAAACCAACAGATTTGGCGGGAACTTGCGCATAATTGCTTAAGCTAATTTGGCGGAAAGTTTTATCATCTTTATCGCTGTTGGTTAACTTTTTCAAGTCGTTAACTACTTCATCAACATAAGCTACTTTGTCTACTAAACCCTGAGATTTAGCGGTGGATGCTTCTAAGATAGCTTGATTATCTGCGATCGCCTGTAACTTTTGCGGCGTCAGTTTGCGACTTCCTCCCACTGCATTGCGCCATTCTGACCAAACATCATCTAATAATTTCTGTGTTTGTTGGCGGTTTTCTGGACTTAATTGTTTTAAGATAAATGGTTCGACAGCGCCCTTAAATTTACCTACGCGCACAACCTGAACGCCGACGCCATACTTCTCTAATGCACCTGCAAGAAACATCGGTTGTGAACTTAAACCGTTAACTTCCATTAATCCTAAAGGATTAAGTACCACCGTATCCGCTACCGAACTGAGGTAATATTCCCGTTCTCCCCAATCTTTCCCATAAGCGATGACTTTTTTCCCAGATGCACGAAATTTCTCTAGCGCTTGGCGAATTTCTTTCAAAGATGCATAACCTGCACTATTAGTTGCATCCGTGCGGCTTGCATCCAAATACACACCCACAATTCGCGAATCGCGTTGCGCCTTTTCTAAAGTTTCCAAAACTTGGCGCAGTCCCATTCTATTTTCTTCCACACCAGATAGCGCCTTTTGAAAAATCGGATCGGGATTGGGTTCGCCATCGGTGATATTCATTGATAAGTCAAAAACTATTACTGACTTATCTTTTACCTCCGGCCCTGATTCGCTAGAACTAGCAGCCGCAAACAATAATAATAATAGTCCAGTAGCGCTGATACCACTGAAAATAATCAATCCGAGTAAGCTACCAACTAAGCTAGCAAAGGTTTGTTGTAGAAAATTACGCATTTTAGTTAATAATTAATAGTCAATAGTTGTCAACAAAAGTTTGATTTTTTTGTATTTACAGCTAACTTTTCATATCTGACGCCCTAACAGCCAAAAGCTATTATTTATCTAGAAATATATGTCTAATCTGCAAGTTATATTCTGTTTGTTAAACAACTTATAACTATTGTAGATGTTTTGATACTTTGATGCCTTGGGAAGAGGGGTTAGGGGTTAGGGGCTAGGGGCTAGTAGACCAAAGCGTAAATAAATATACCATTACCAATGGTGCAAAAGCCTAGAATATAAATCTTTTGACTTTTGATATCATGTCCGCTTGATTACTTACTAAATCTCAAGAACCCCACCCCAACAAAGCGATGCTTTGTGTCCCCTCCCCGCAAGCGGGGAGGGGATTAAGGGGAGCCAGCCGCGTGGGCGGGTTTCCCGACTTGAGCGGACTGGCGTGTGGGGTGCAGTGACTATGGGAATCATAACTAATTACCCGGACATGATATGACTTACATGGGTAGTTTTGGGTAGGTTTTACAAAACTGAAAAAAGAAATAATTACTACAGCATATTTCAGGTAAATGAGGTATGCGCTTCGGGGCATGGCAGTGCCAGTGCCCCTACAATCAACGATCGTTTCTACCTCACTAACTGGCAATCTGCTGTATCTATTGCGATCTAACTAAATTCCTAGATAATTTTTGACGATTTGCAAAATGCGATCGCTCGCTTTACCATCGCCAAAGGGATTAATCGCATTAGCCATTGTGTCATAAGCTACAGAATTACTCAGTAACTCAGATGCCGCCGCTACAATATTCTGTGTTTGCGTTCCTACTAGTTTAGCTGTACCCGCCGTCACTGCTTCTGGTCTTTCGGTGGTTTCTCGCAATACTAGTACAGGCTTACCGAGACTGGGTGCTTCTTCTTGTAAACCACCGGAGTCTGTGAGTAAGAAATGCGATCGCGCGATCGCACCCACTAATTCTGCATAATCTAAAGGTTCTGTCAGAAAAATTCGCGGATGATTTCCCAACAGCGCTTGTAATGGTTCTCTGACTGTCGGATTACGATGTAATGGTAATAGCAGCGCTGTATCAGGAAACTTATCTAATATCTGTAAAAACCCTTGCGCAATTCCTTGTAGTGGTTCTCCCCAATTTTCCCGGCGATGAACTGTCGCCAGCAATGTGCGGTAAGATGACCAATCTAAACCAGGTATATTACAAGCTGGTTGATTTGCAGCCACATTTAACAGCGCATCAATTACAGTATTCCCCGTCAAGTGAATTTCACCCAACACCCCAGAACGCTCTAAATTTTCCACAGCCAAGGGTGTGGGTGCAAAGTGTAATTGCGTAATTTGGGAAATCAGCCTTCGGTTAGCTTCTTCTGGGTAAGGATTAAATAAATCATCAGTTCGTAACCCAGCTTCCACATGACCCACAGGAATTTTTTGATAAAATGCTGCCAAAGCCGCCGCAAAAGCTGTAGTTGTATCTCCCTGAACTATGACTAAATCTGGCTTGCGTTGATGAAACAGCGCCTCTAAACCCCGTAGACTGCGACAGGTAATATCACTTAAAGATTGCTGAGGCTGCATAATCTCCAAGTCATTATCTGCTTTCAGGTCAAATAGTTGCATTACTTGCTCAACCATTTCCCGATGCTGTCCAGTCAAAATTACTTGTGACTCAAAATCTGGAGACCTTTGAAAGACTTGAATTACCGGAGCTAGTTTAATCGCCTCCGGACGAGTACCAAGGATTATATAAACTCGTTTTTGGTTAGTCATTAGTCAATGGTCAATGGTCAGTGGTCAATAGTCAATAGTAAACTACCTACAAGAATAATGAGGGTAACGTGGTAAATGAGGAGATGAAGGGGATAACGCAAGGAAGACAAATAAATAATAAATAATAAATGACTGTTGACTGTTGACTGTTGACTAATGACAACTGTACGGGCGGGTTCACAAATATCCTCACCGATCAACGATAATTCTCAATAAACCCGCCCCTACTAACTGTTGACAAATGACAAATGACTAATGACTAATGACTAATGACTAATGACAATTAAACATGAAAAAACCCGGCTGAACCGGGCAGATGTACTGTTTGTCGAATTGATTAATTACATTTTGATTTCACAAGTTAATGGGCAAGAAGCATAAACTGTAGTTTGAATTTGTTCTGCTTCTCCATGCAACCAACTTAACCATTTAATTTCTTTTGGATGAACTCCTTTCGCAGTTAGTATTCCAGCTGCAAATACGACTGCCATGATATTAAATAAAATCAAGCCGCCTGCTACTAACAAAACTGCACTAACAGGCATCACAGATTGCAACACAATCGACAACAGACACCCGACCGTAGCCATCAAAACAACTAATGGAAATCCGACAACTAACAAACATACTGCCAATGTGAAAGTCCAGATCAAAAAACTTTTGATCGTTAACAAGGAGTAGGTCTTACTGAGATTAGAGCTATCTGCCGAAACCATGACTTTTCCTCCCAAATACAGAGCAAAAACTGAACTGCAATTGTTTCGGTTTCCGAAGAAACTGAAACTATTAATTAGAAGTTAAGTATATAAAAACCTATTCGTTAAATGAGCATTTCTTTACTAAACTTTACAGTTAATTTTTTGTAATTATGAATGTAAAGCCCAGTTTACATATAGAGAAAATGCTTGGTATCAACATCTATCTTCAGGTATAGAAGCTCAACGAACTCTGCTGGAAAGATGTGCGATCGCCCTTTAAGGACGATGGTGCTTAACATTTCTTATATTAACAGACTACTATTCTCATAATTCTGAGATGTGTGTGAATAAAATATCTGCTAATGTTTTGTGCTGTTAATTGCTATCCACTTTTGTCTAAATCTGAGATGAACTTTCTCATTTAAACAGCCGCAAATATCGAACAAAAACAAAAGTTAATTTAAATACATATATTTATATGTATTATCCCTGATGTTTATGCAGGGTTTAAGTATGTTAAACAGGTGTATAGATAATATATAAAAATTAATTGGAATAATCGATGCCAAAAAGAAAGTAATAAAAAATACTGACGCTAGCGCTCCACAGGAATTGACTCACAAACACAGACGATTCAACGCAGAAGCACCTTCAGCCGATTTACAGGTGACTTCTAACTAATTTATGTTTTGTTCTCTTCATTGTAAAGAAATATGACAGACTTACAGCGTCCACCAAGTCCTAATTCAGCTGCTACACGTCCAGCGCCACCTGCACCACCACCGCCACCGCCAGCACCACCACCACCACCACCAGCACCCCCAACCTTAAGCACCCAACGTCAAGCGACACAAACATTAGATCTGTCAAACGCTCCAGGAATGAGTGCTGCACCGCCACCGCCGATACCAACTCCTAACCCAGGAACGACTCATCGTCCGGGAACTCCACCACCAATTCCTAATGCTGCACCCAAACAAAACAGCACCCCCAGCCTGACTTTAGAATTCATCATTAAGGAAGCTTACGATAAAGGATTTTCTGACATTCACCTGGGTGTAGGTGAAGTACCCCGCTTTCGCAACCGAGGGGAAATTGAACCCACAAGTTATCCCGAAACTGATAAAGAAACTTTTATGAGTTGGATGCGGGAGGTGATGACAGAAGGAGAAATTCAGAGGTTTCAAGAGCATTTAGAGTTTGACGGTGCAACCCAGTATGAATTTGCTCGCGTGCGGATTAATATTTTTGACTCCCTCAAAGGCTATGCAATGGTATTGCGGTTAATTCCGCTAAAAATCTTAACCATCGATCAGTTGCGCTTACCTCCTGTATTTAGAGATATCTGTCACGTTCATAAAGGGTTAATTTTGGTCACCGGGCCTACTGGTTCTGGTAAATCCACAACGATGGCGGCAATGATTGACTATATAAATAAAGAAATGCCGAAGCACATCATTACCATCGAAGACCCGATTGAATTTGTCCACCGCAGCCAAAGATCCTTAATTAAACAGCGCGAAGTAGGAATGCACACCCGCAAATTTGATAACGCCTTAAAAGCAGCTTTGCGGGAAGATCCAGATTTGATTCTGGTGGGTGAAATGCGGGATAAAGAAACAGTGAATACCGCCTTAAAAGCTGCTCAGACAGGTCACTTAGTTATGGGAACCCTGCACACTAATAGCGCAGTCAAAACCATTGAGCGGATATTAAATCTTTACTCTGGGGAAGAACAGGATGCTATGCGGGTGGCAATTTCTGAGTCTTTAGTGGCCGTAATTGCCCAAGGTTTGTGCCGCACCACAGATGGTAAGCGGGCGGCATTCCACGATATCCTAATTAACACTGAGGCAATTAAGGAGTGGATCAAAGACGGTAAGTACGATGAAATTAGCGAACTGATGAAACAAGCCAGCTTTGATGGCATGATTACGATGAATCAGTCGTTATACAACCTCTACCAAGACGGGCGAATCACTGAAGAAACCGCTTTGGAAATGTCACCAACTCCTAACGAAATGGCGCAATTCCTCCGAGGCAGAGTTTAATTAAAAAGGCAGAGGGCAGAGGGCAGAGGGCAGAAGGAGAGGGACAAGGGAGACAAGGGAGACAAAGGAGACAAGGAATTTTAGATTTTAGATTTGCGATTTTGGATTTCAATCTAAAATTTAAAATCCAAAATCCAAAATTGTTTCAATGCCCAATGCCCAATGCCCAATGCCCAATGCCCATAATTAATTTCTCTATTTTTCTGAAAGACGTTGAATCAAGGCAAACTATCCCACAATCAGCTATTTAAAGGTATTGCTCTATTTACACCCGGCGGAGATTTGATTTATACCATCGACCCTAGTAAACAAGGTCGATGGCATTTGCATTTGTGCGCTGCTTTACAGGAAATTTTAGACTTAGTAGAACCGCCGCATTTTTTAGTTCCTTGTTACACGGCGACTGTCGATCATTGGTTAGATCCACGCACGCAACAAGTTAGAACTTTTGCAGAAGCTTATCCAGCAGTGTTAAAACATCAGGCTGTGTTAAATGCGATTTTTGGTACAGGGGATTTAGTATGGCAAGCAGCACCCTGGCCTGATGGATTGTGCGATCGCATGGTATTGTCAACTTACCGCGCTTCATTTCCCCAGCTTTGGGAAGACCACGATTTGATTGTGCAATTAGATATTGCTGAACCGACTTTTCAGAGCGAACGGGTAGCGAAAAAGGTACAAAATCTCCCCTTAAAAACTCAAGCTTACGTGTTGCGCTTATTTGTCGCCGGACATAGTGCAACCACAGAAAAGATTTTACATAATTTACACGAATTATTAGAGCGATCGCTCGCTCAACCCTATACGCTCAAAGTTGTTGATGTTTTAACTAATCCCGAACAAGCAGAAATCGATCAGGTGACTGCTACACCTACCCTGGTGAAAGTTTGGCCGCATCCTATTCGCCGCTTAGTTGGCGATTTGGATCGGGGAGATAAGATTTTACAAATGTTAGGCGCTCAAGATAAAACTTAAATTTAAATATGTTTTGATTCAGCGAGCAACTATAGCTCATTTTGTCTGACTATGCCTTTTAATATATGCATATATAAGTATGCTTCTTAGTTACCATCTCAGCAATTAGATAGGTGACATGGCATTTGTGTAAATGTTTTAATCTGATGAGAAGATTTGCGATTAAATTTGAAATTATGGACAATACATTAGTTGATAAAACTTTCCGCGATCGCGAAGGCAATATTGTTATAGCTCAAGCACCAAATCCACCCCTGATTGTTTGGATAGTTAGTAGTTTACTGTCTCTCGTGTTTACAGGCGGTACAATCCATACAGTTTTAGATGTAGTTGCAACTGGCTCTTTGTTTACTTGGGCGTGGCTGGAATTATTTGACGGTGTTAATTATTTCCGCAGAGGTTTAGGTCTGGTTGTATTGATTGGTCTGATTGTATTCAAAGTTCAGTACTCATAATAGATTAATACTGATTTAAATAGTATTGGAGCAGCATTAATTATTAAGGGCAAGGCACTGCCTTGCCCCTACCCTTATGTTGTGTTATTTTTGTAAATTAATATCACTAACCTATACTATTTCTCTGTGACGATACACTTAAATTTTTATAAATGAACCGCCAAGTACGCCAAGAAAGAGAGAGGTAATAATTTAGTGCAAGTTTATAGAGAATTATTATTAGAATAATCATCAATATTATGGGCACATATATTATGCCCATAACTAAATAATTTATTTTTTGGAAACAGGCTGTAATTGCTGTGGTGGATACTGCTGCAAAACCTGACGCAAATATTCTCCAGTGTAAGATTTAGGATTACTCGCCACTTCTTCTGGTGTTCCTGCTGCAATTACTTCTCCGCCTTTATCGCCGCCATCAGGGCCTAAATCTATCACCCAATCTGCACAACGAATTACATCTAAATTATGTTCAATTACTAAAATTGAATTACCTTTATCTACTAAACGTTGAACTACATCTAGTAATTTGTGAACATCATAAAAAGATAATCCTGTTGTTGGTTCATCGATTAAATAAAGTGTTTTACCTGTAGCGCGGCGTGATAATTCTGTGGCTAATTTTACCCTTTGTGCTTCGCCGCCAGATAAGGTGGTTGCTGGTTGACCTAATTGAATATAACCTAAGCCAACATCAAGTAAAGTTTGTAAGCGATTTACAGCTTTGGGAATGTTTTGGAAGAAGTCTAAACTTTCTTCAACTGTCATGTTGAGAACATCGGAAATGTTTTTATCTTTGTATTTCACTTGCAAAGTTTCGCGGTTATATCTTGCGCCTTTACAAATTTCACATTGTACGTAAACGTCGGGTAAAAAGTTCATTTCAATGACGTTTACACCCTGTCCGCTACATGCTTCGCAACGTCCGCCTTTAACGTTAAAAGAAAATTGTCCGGGTTTATAACCTCTGGCTTTGGCTTCTACTGTTTGGGAAAATACATCCCGAATCACATCAAAAACACCCGTATAAGTTGCGGGATTAGAACGAGGCGTTCTTCCGATTGGTGATTGATCTATGACTATGGCTTTATCAATAGAATTTAAGCCTTTGATTTCTTCTAATTCTTTAGGTAAGGGAACTCTCTTTGTTAAATGATGTTGTAATGCGGGGTAAAGTAATTCGTTAATTAATGTAGATTTTCCTGAACCAGAAACACCAGTAACAGCAACGAGTTTACCTAAAGGAATTTCGACATCGATATTTTTTAAATTATTCCGATGGGCATTTTTAATTATTAAACTGCGTCCGTTTCCTTCACGGCGTTCTGCTGGTGTATGAATTACTTTTCTTCCTGATAAATAAGCACCTGTTAATGAAGCTTCTGCTGTTAGCAAAGTTTGTAAATCACCTTGGGCGACAATATGACCGCCATGAATTCCTGCACCAGGGCCAATATCAACTATATGGTTAGCTGCGCGAATGGTTTCTTCATCATGTTCTACGACGATTAAGGTATTACCTAAATCGCGTAATTTGGTTAAAGTGTTGAGTAATCTGCTGTTATCTCTTTGATGCAAACCTATGCTTGGTTCGTCTAAAACGTAAAGAACTCCTGTTAAGCCGGAACCGATTTGTGTAGCGAGACGAATACGTTGAGCTTCGCCACCAGATAAGGTCATGGCGGGACGGTCGAGGGTGAGATAATCTAAGCCAACATCGAGTAAAAATTGCAATCTAGATTTAATTTCTCGCAGGACTAAATCAGCAATTTGAAATTGGCGATCGCTCAATTTTAATTGTTCAATTCTCTGGCGACAATCGCGAATGGAAACGCCAGTTAAATCTAATATTTTATATTGTCCTAAACGAACTGCTAAAGCTTCTGGTTTTAATCGTTTTCCGTGACAAACTTCGCAGGGCTGATCGATTAAATAATCTTCTAATTTTTGCTTAATTAGCTCGGAACCGCCTTCATATTGTCTTTGCAGGATGGGAACCACGCCTTTAAAGGTTTGTTTTCTTTCGGCTGCGGTATTGGCTTCTTCTCCATACAAAATAATTTGTTGCTGTTCGGGAGTTAATTTACCCCATTGTACTTGTAATTCAAAACCGTGAGCTTGCCCTAAAGCATAAAGTAATTCTAAATAATAAGAATTATCTTTTTCTGACCAAGGGGCAATAGCGGCATAAACTGGCGCTTCAATATCTGGTACGATTAAATCAGGTGAAAATCGTTTTAAACTGCCTAATCCATGACAGTGAGGACAAGCGCCATAAGGTGAATTAAAGGAGAATAATCGTGGCGATAATTCTTCCATTACCGCCCCATGTTCAGGACATGCAAAATTTTCAGAAAATACTAATTCCTCTTCTGGGTCATTGGTGGTTTGTTCTTGAGCATGACCGATGACAATATTGGCGATTCCTCCTGATAGTTTAAGACAGGTAGAAAGTGAATCAACTAAACGTTCTTGAATACCATCTTTTTTAATTAAGCGGTCAATAACTACTTCAATTGTGTGAATAAAATTTTTGTCTAATTCAATGGAATCAGATAATTCTCTGACTTCGCCATCAACGCGCACCCGGACAAAACCCTGAGACGCCAAACTCGATAAAAGTTTGCGATGCGTACCTTTTTTACCTCTGACTACGGGGGCGAGAATTTGAAAGCGAGTGCGATCGCTTAAATCCATAATCCGATCTACCATTTCATCAATGGTTTGCGGCGAAATACAGCGATCGCATATCGGACAATGGGGTTCACCTGCGCGTCCAAACAACAGGCGCAAATAATCGTAAATTTCTGTTACCGTCCCGACTGTCGAACGGGGGTTATGGGAAGTAGACTTTTGATCGATGGAAATCGCCGGACTTAAGCCTTCAATCGCTTCGACATCAGGCTTATCCAATTGTCCCAAGAATTGTCTTGCGTAGGCGCTGAGGGATTCTACATAACGGCGTTGTCCTTCAGCAAAGATGGTATCAAAGGCTAAAGAAGACTTACCCGAACCAGAAACGCCAGTAAACACGATTAGGCGATCGCGTGGTAATTCTAAATCAATATTTTTCAGATTATGCTGCCTTGCACCCCGAATCCGGATAGTATTCTGGTTGAGGTGGCTCTTTTGCGGAAGATGTCCATTTAAGGATTCGGCTAGCTTTTGATCTGACATATCGGCAAGCTGATTGTGAGGAAGGCGTGAAACAGTCCTTAATAATACTATCTTTACTGCGTCTATAATAGAACAATCGTACTGTTTTTCTTGGCGAATCCCGATCTAACATTGTCTTAGCTCAGGATCTGCTAATTTGAGAGCATATTTACCAAAAATCCTGCTGATGACAAATGACAGCCCATGTCAGCTATCTTTAATTGCACCGCGCTACTTAAACAAAAAAGCGATCGCACAATTAAAATCAGGCAATAACGGTGATGTTAATTCATCATCCTGAAACAAAGTTGCGGCTAACTTTAAAATTCCTTGTTCTCTGCGATAGACTTCTATCTGCTGTTTGCGCCAATCCACAATCCAATATTCCCTAACACCCCGCGATGAATAAAGCTTCAGTTTAAGTTCTCTATCGCGCTTTTCATTCTCCATCCCCGCAGATAGCACCTCTACCACCAATTCTGGAGCAGCAGTCAAGTGTCCCGCTTCGTCTAACACAGTAGCTAATTTATCGTTGCTAGCCCAGACAACATCAGGAATTACGCTATCATTATCGTCAAAAATTATCCCTGGAGCTATCACAACTTCTCCCAAGCCACTAACTTGCGACCAGTTATCCAAAACCCCGCTAATTCTGACACAAGTTTTTTGATGCTTCCAGTGAGGCGCTCTCGTCACCAATAATTCCCCATCAATAATTTCGTAGCGGTTTCCGTTATCTGGAAACAACTTTAAATCAGCGTTAGTCCAGCGCACTCTCTCACTTATCTGCTGGTTCATGAGATATTTCTCTGGGGTATTTACCTATTTTAGCTTGGGCATAGGGCATGGGGCATGGGGCATGGGGGATTGATTTTTTGTCCTCCTTGTCCCCCTTGTCCCCCTCGTCCCCCTTTCCTTACCGCCTAAACTGTCGCCTTTTCTAAAATCAACTTAGAACGCTTCACCTGCTCGGGAATCGCCACAGGGTAATCGCCTGTAAAGCAAGCAGAACAGAAACTATTGGTATCTTCTCTGGTTGCTTCTAACATTCCTTCCCAACTGAGATAAGCGAGGCTATCAACTTCTAACTGCTTGGCGATGTCGGCTACTGATTTAGTCGCCGCAATTAACTGATCCTGGGTATCGGTATCAATCCCATAAAAGCAAGGATGAGTAACTGGTGGCGAAGAAATCCGCATGTGTACTTCCACAGCACCGGCTTCGCGCAAAGTCTTGACTAATTTGCGGCTGGTGGTTCCCCGCACAATAGAATCATCCACAATCACCACTCGCTTACCTGCTAGCACATCTTTAAGTGGGTTGAGTTTCATCCGCAAACCAGATTCGCGCATGGTTTGAGTTGGTTGAATAAAGGTGCGTCCCACGTAACGATTTTTAATCAATCCTTCACCATAGGCGACACCAGAAGCTTGAGAAAAGCCAATAGCCGCAGGTATCCCCGAATCAGGAACGCCAAAGACTAAATCAGCCTCAACCGCCGATTCTGCTGCAAGTCTCCGTCCTAAACGCATCCGGTAGCTGTACAAAGTTTCCTCATGCATCAGGCTATCAGGACGCGCAAAGTAAATCATTTCAAAGATACACAACTTGCGCTGGGATTGCTGCTGCCATTGAATGGAAGTTAAACCTTCTTCATTGATCCAAACTAATTCTCCTGGTTGGACATCTCGCAGGTATTCTGCACCAATGATATCTAAGCCGCAGGTTTCCGAGGCTAAGACATAACGATCTGGTTCGCCTGCTAATATCCCAATAACTAAGGGACGAATCCCATTAGGATCGCGTACTCCCATTACCCCATCAGGAGTCCCAATCACTAAACTAAAAGCGCCTTGACAACGGCGACAAGCTTGGATACAGCCATCTACCCAATTAGCACCTGCATTGACTTCTTCGGCGATCGCAAATGCAATCATTTCTGAGTCTGTTGTGGTTACTAGGTTGCATTGGCTTTGCAGCAATTCTTCCCGCAACTGCACTGTATTGACTAAATTACCATTATGTGCTAAAGCTAATTTTCCTAAGCGACTTTCGACTACAGCAGGTTGGGCGTTAACTTTGCGGCTAGAACCTGTAGTTGAGTAACGGGTGTGTCCAACAGCTAAGTTACCTGGTAACTCTTGGAGAACCGATTCATTAAAGACTTGAGACACCAACCCCATATCCTTATGGAGGTGGACTGTTGTACCTTCAAATGTAGCGATACCAGCTGATTCTTGACCCCGGTGTTGGAGTGCATACAATCCAAAGTAAGTTAATTTAGCAACATCTTCTCCTGGTGCGTAGATACCAAAAACACCACAAGCTTCTTCTGGCTTGTCGGGACGATCTTCTTGATTGATTTGGTTGCTTGATTGTTGGGGGTAGTCATCCATAGTGGAATCGTAGGGAATCATGCTAGCTTTGCTCCTGGTGGTGGTGTCAAGTCACTGGGATTAGGCGATATCAAAATTGGCAGTCTTAGAGATTTGAGAAATTTGAGAAAATTTGTATCAGTCTCTAAAATTCGCAATCCAAAATTGATGCGAGTGGAGAGCCGCAGTTTTCTTAACAAAACTTTAACTCTCCATTAAAACAGTACCGTAATTATGCTAATTGAGGTTAGTAATTCGGATAGGGGGGATTTTACGAATTAACTAGGGGTAGTTATTTGAACTGCTAACCGTCGAGCGATCGCATCAGAAAAGCGATCGCTCATATCGTTGATACTAGCGGTTATTAAGGTTTGGTTATCAGAGGTTAAGACCCCCAAACCCATCTCGGAATTAACCACAGTGCCTAGTTTTTGCCATTGTTGATCGAGATGTTCCTGTAAGTAGGATTCCCAAATTTCTTGTTGTTCTGAACTCACAGATACTAAAATTTGTCCCCCACCTTCGCCAAATAGCAAAGTATCTAACCTGATTGATTGATTAGCTGAGATATCTAGAGTAATTTGTGCGCCCAAATTACCCGCAATGCAAGATTCAGCTAAAGCCACTACTAATCCACCCTCAGCACAATCATGGGCTGAACGTATCCAACCAGCACGAATCCCCTCACGGCAAACTTTTTGAATCCGGCGTTCCGACTCAAAATCCACCTTGGTGGGTTTACCAGCAATAGTTTTATGAATTGCGGCTAAATATTCGGAAGCGCCCAAATTCTCATCAGATGTAGGCAGCACACCTAAAAGATAAATCCCATCGCCAACACTTTGCCAAGCTTGACCGCAAATTTTGCTGATATCCGGGATTAATCCCACCATACCCACAACTGGGGTAGGATAAATCGGCTGGGGATTGCCTTGAGAATCTAGGGTTTCATTATAAAGAGAAACATTCCCACCAGTTACAGGCGTAGCCAATTCCCGACAACCTTCAGCTAAACCGCGACAAGCTTCTGCTAATTGCCAATAACCAATTGGTTTTTCTGGGCTACCAAAATTCAAATTATCCGTCACCGCCAAAGGTTCAGCACCCACACAGCTAAGATTGCGTGCAGCTTCAGCCACCACCGCCTTAGCACCTTCATAAGGGTCAAGATAAACATAGCGCGGATTGCAATCTACCGTCGCCGCCACAGCTTTTTTGCCCCCTCCGTTTACGGGGGGGGTTGGGGGGGGTTCTAAAGGACGTAAGCGCACCACAGCCGCATCAGCACCACCAGGGAAAATCACCGTATTATTCTGCACCTGATGGTCATACTGGCGATAAACCCAGCTTTTAGAAGCAATAGTAGGAGTATCCAGCAAAGTTAACAAAATATCACTCCAACTTTGCAGACTTCCATCAATTTCAATCCCCGCAGTATTGGAGGTAGGTAAAGAATCAGCCTTCCATTCCCAAGCTTGACGCGCATATTCGGGAGGTTCCGCCAACAATTCCCGATGATATAAGGGAGTATTTTCTGCCAAAGCATCCGCAGGAATTTCAGCTGCAATTCCTCCTTCAAAGAGAATCCGCACAATCGGTTCTGCAATCACCGTACCCGCGACAACCGCCTGAAGTCCCCAACGGTGAAAAATATCAATTAACTCCTGTTCTCGTCCTTTATAGGCGACAAACAGCATTCTTTCTTGGGATTCCGAAAGCAGATATTCATAGGGAACCATCCCCAATTCCCGCACCGGAATTTTATCTAAATCCAGTTCAATCCCAACGCCGCCTTTAGCCGCCATTTCTGATGTAGAACAGCTAATACCCGCAGCACCCATATCTTGAGCAGCGACAACCGCACCTGTTTTAAAGGCTTCTAAACAAGCTTCAATTAACGACTTTTCCAAAAATGGATCGCCAACTTGCACCGCCGGACGGTCATCTATGGATTCATCACTTAATTCTGCACTAGCAAAACTTGCGCCGCCCATACCATCCCGTCCCGTGGTGGAACCGACATATAGCACGGGGTTACCAATCCCAGAAGCCCCAGATTTGACGATTTCTGGCGTTTCCATCAATCCCAGTGCCATGACATTTACCAAGGGATTTCCAGAATAAGCGGGGTCAAAGTAAACTTCACCGCCAACAGTGGGAACTCCAACGCAATTAGCATAGTGACTAATCCCAGCCACAACACCTTGGAACAACCTTTGAGTTTTCACATCTTCTAGGGAACCAAAGCGCAGAGAATTTAATAAAGCGATGGGACGCGCACCCATTGTAAAGATATCTCTGAGGATACCTCCGACTCCCGTCGCCGCACCTTGGAAAGGTTCAACTGCTGAGGGGTGGTTATGGGATTCAATCTTAAATGCAAGTTGCAATCCGTCGCCTAAATCTACAACACCAGCATTTTCACCAGGCCCAACCAAAATGCGGGGGCCTGTTGTGGGAAACTGTTTGAGTAAAGGGCGGGAGTTTTTATAACAACAATGCTCTGACCACATCACCCCAAACATGCCGAGTTCAGCTTTGTTAGGGTGTCGCCCTAACCGTCGGACAATTTCCTCGTATTCTTCTGGTTTCAAACCTTCGGCGGCGATTTCTTTGGGTGAAAAGGGAGCAGAGGATTTGGCGGTCATGGAAATAATGCACCAAAAGGACAGAGCATTATTCTATCGGTTTAAATGATGCAAATGCAGGTAACTGATCAATAAATTGCTCTTGGGTTAAACCGAGAAGTTCGCGAGTAGCGCAAAGACGCTGACCAAGCTGTCCCTTACTCAATTATTCTTGTCAAAATTGAGCAGCATAACCCAGGTGGAAATTGTTAGTCCTCCGGTAAGACAACAAAGAGTAAAAAAGTCAGCTATTTCCTGGTTTGTTGCTATGTAGAAAGGGTGGGTTTGGGAACACCAAGAGCAAGAACCAAATCCACCAGCTTCTGCTGCCCAATCGAGAACCGACTTAGAATAGTAGGCGGGAACAGAGAATATGACGATTACCATCGCAATAATAGCAAGTTTGAGTTTTATCATTTATGTTCCATCCTTAAGAAACCGAAGTTTTCAGTTTAGGGAACTCCAAAAAATAAATTATGCCAAATTGTAGGGGCGGGGTAACCCCGCCCCTACAATTTGCGGGTTTGGTAAGTTAATGATTGGAATATTTTTTTATTTGGAAGTTCCTTATCACCTGTCCTATTTTGTGGATATCTCGGCAGACACCCTTATTCAACTTTTTACTTACTCCCTCTGCTTCCTCAAGTAAAATAGATATAGCTCGAATTGACCTGACAAGCTCTCATCATGAAGTTACCAAATTTTGATCAGCAAACCATTGATCGCATCATTGAAATGGCATGGGAAGATAGAACACCTTTTGATGTTATTGAAACTCAGTTTGGGCTAAAAGAGAAACAGGTAATTGTCTTAATGCGGCAGCAAATGAAAGAATCTAGTTTCTATATGTGGCGAAAGCGAGTTACCAAACGTAAGACTAAACATTTAAATAAGCGAGAGTTTATTGCAGGTAGATTTAAGTCACAAAATCAAAAATCATGAACATGAATGTATGATGGACAAAGTTAAAGGCAATGGTAAAATTAATTGCTGAAATATTTGGCAGTTATCAATAATTTCGATGCGATCGCTTTCTCATAACTAAACTCCCAAAAGTGCGATCGCGCTTTTGGGATATAAGTTACAGTGCTACAGTAATGGTATCTTCAAGCCTCAGATCAAACCATGAATACCATTACAATCAACATTCCCGATGAGCATTTGCTGAAGTTACAACAAAAAGCTACTCGTCTTGGTATATCAGTAGAAGAATTAGTGTTAATGGGTGTTGAAGAATTGCTCAATCAGCCAGAAACATCGTTTAAAGATGTTATGGATTATGTACTCAATAAAAATGCTGAACTTTACAAGCGGCTAGCATAATGCGATATCTGACTTTAACAGAAGTCCTAGAACTTTACGATCGCATCATCCAGCAGTCTGGTGGTTCAGCAGGTATTGCTAACCTTGGTAGCGTGGAATCAGCTTTAGCGCAGCCAACAATGACTTTTGGCGGAGAGGAACTTTATCCAACTATAATTGAAAAGGCTTCAGCGCTAGGTTTTTTACTCATCAAGAATCATCCTTTCATTGATGGTAATAAACGCATCGGTCACGCCGCAATGGAAGTTTTCTTAATTTTGAACGGTTTTGAGATTAAAGCCACAGTAGATGAACAAGAACAGGTAATTTTGCAAGTAGCATCTGGTGAGTTGAGGCGAGATGAATTTACTCAATGGCTTCGCCAGCATATCGCGCCTCTTACTTGATTTCACAGCACTTTCTCTCAAATATCCAAAAATAACAGGGTGCATCAGCACCCTTGATTTTTATGATTGTTTAACAGATTTAACCCTTTTTTCTTGTTGCTTTCTCCTGTTTAGAAATATTAAGCCAGCACCGGTGATCGCAAATCCGGCTAAAGGTGAAGACTCAGGAACTGTAGCTAGGCGCTGAAAATTTATACGCGAACCAGCTAACAACTTACCACTGCTGTCAAAAATTTGGTCTAACGAGTTGATGCTGTTGGCTTGAATTGAAACATCAGATACTACCTTACCGCCGGTGATTGTCGGACAACCGTTTGGTGCATTATTTCCCACATAGCGATTTGGTTCATAGGTGAGATTGAGACTACAAACAGCAGCTGCGAGATTATCTTGGCTGATAATTCTTTCGGATGCAGGGCGATCGCAAATTCCACTCAAACTGCTGGAATTGATAAAGCTACGAATACCCAGGTTAATCGTACCACTGCCTAAGCCAAAGGAATAAAAGCGGACTCGGTTAAATACAGGACTTTGCTGTTCTAAATAAACACTTCCTGTACCATCAGTCCCACCACCAGCTAATTGCACTGAACAATTCCGCATATTAATCAATGGTATTGCTGGATTGCTGGCTACATTTTGAGAATTATCAAATTTTCCCGTAAACCACTGGATTACTTGTTTAAGCTGGTTTGAAAGCGGTGGTACATTAGCAGCAAGACTCTGTTGGGGAAAAACAAATCCAGCCAGTAAAAACGTTAAGGTGCAAGCCTTCAGTTGATTCATCATCTCTATTGCCAGTTAATCTCTCTTCACCAATTCCGGATTAAATCAAGCAAATTTTAAAGGAATATGGATGATAAATCTACTGTTGAAATTTTTGAATATGAAATCAGAATACAACAAATGCTTAATACCACAACATTATTATGGTATTAAGCATCAATTGATTAGCCGCCAATATTATTTGCAATTGATACAAATAATATTTAGATATGACTTCCATATTTGCGGGATAATTTATTTCATACCAGTAGCTTGCAAATTCTCCAAAATCAAATTAGCTCTAGGTGGAAAGCCATCACCATACTCTACAGGAAACTGGGTAATGACATAGAAAACTTTATCGTTTTGCTGACCAAGGTAAATATTGCCTACAATATCTTTACCTTGATTGAAAACAATTTTTTCTTTCGCCCAAGGATAGGTAACTGGTTGTTCTCGGTTCACTACCTGCCATTTATTAGTAGCAATTAAACCATTTTGTCCATTGACAAAGCTTTTTAACTGTTCCAGGGTTTTGACATCATTTAAAAAAGCAATGTGAACATAAGCATTCTCATTTCTGGTACCGCCAAAATTAGCAATAAACTTGACTCCTGTACCTTCACCAGAACTCAAACCTTCAGCGATAAATTCTTTATCGGGAAAGTAGGTGCTAAATAAATCGCTGTATTGGTCATACAGTTTAAGAGTAACGGGAACTTTTTCCCCTTCTACGCCAATAGTGGCAGTTTTAGTGGCTGGTCGATTGCTGGTTGAGTTATAACTGGTTTGAATCCCAGTAGGTGTAGGTGAAACACTAGCATCTGAGGACGGTTGGTTATTGATTGGCGCTGCACAACCCAAAGATGATGTTAAGAGGATTGCGCCAATCAGGATATTTTTAGAGTAAAGATGCATATTCCTGAATCTAAATCGATGTTTACATAATGTAAGACTGTGTGACTTAAATTACAGTTCCTATTGCCGCGATGTGCTTTTTCCTTGGAATCGCAAGCAATTGCTTAAACAGATACAGACGGGCTGTGACCATCTAGTGATAACAATCACAAGCACTCATGATTAAGATCGTCTCTCAACCAAGATCAAGCTGCAATACTTCCTTATAACTGAACTCTAGCCGAGTCATTAATAGGGAACACAATATTTGCCGACAGTCTTTATCGAAGACTGTCGGTTTTTTGTTGTTTATTGGGCATGGGGCATTGGGCATTGGGCATTGGGCATTGGGCATTGGGCATTGGGCATGGGGCATGGGGCATTGGGCATTGATTCTTTATTCTCCTTTTCCTAATGACTAATGACTAATGACTAATGACTAACCATAAAATTTCCCCACAAATGGTTGATAACTTGACAGAGAACTTGCCATAGCCACAACCTGTTGTGGGGATAGTATGATCAAATTAGGAATGTTATCGAATTTGATTACTGAGATTTAGCACTCACGCTCAGTAGATAAAAAATCTACTACTTGAAAGCGCGCACACTTTGTATCAAGACATTGCCTGAATAATGTAATCAAAGTATGGTGCTGCTTCAGCAGCATCTTCTGCACTAAGTAAGTCAAGGGAGGCTTTTTTGAGAGAAGCGATCGCTTCTACCATTCCAGGTACGGGAACGCCCAGTGAATTGTACATTTCCCGCACGCCAATTAAACCGATTTTTTCAATTGGCTCTTTGTCACCAGCAAGTACGCCATAGGTAATCAGGCGCAAATACCAGCCAAAATCACGAATACACAGAGAACGCTGACGTTCGCCGTAAGCGTTGCCACCAGGAGAAATAAAGTCAGGACGCTTCTGCCATAATTGTTTGGTTGCTTCCTGAACAATCTTTTTTTCGTTCTCAGCTAGAGTGCTAGCAATCCTGGTGCGTTTTACACCGGTTTGCATAAAAGCTTGGATGCTTTTTAGTTCACCACTGCTGGGATAACGCAGTTCGTCGTCGGCTTGGAGAATAACTTGGCTAATTACAGTCATGATTATTGCAATCACGCGAAATATTATTTGCTAGTTTAACGACTCTGAGGTACACAAGTGAAGGGCTAAAAGCCGGTATGTATTGAAATTACACGATTGAATATGTGAATCGGGGAGTAGGGGAAGCAGAGGAGCAGGGAGCAGGGAGCAGGGGGACAGGAGAAATCTTGCTAAATGACAAATGCCCAATGCCCAATGACGCCACTTGCGCGATTGCCGGGAAACCTGTCCAACGCAGTGGCTCCCCAATGCCCAATGCCCAACTAATGACCATTGACTAATGACCATTGACTAATGACTAATACAATTTGGCAACAGGGTGAATTAATTGAAGTGACGATCGCGGATTTGAGCGATACTGGTGATGGTGTCGGTAGATATGACGATCGCGTAGTTTTTATTCCCGATACTGTACCAGGCGATCGCGCGATCGTGCGATTGGTACATGTTAAACCGAAATACGCTCATGGTAAGTTGCAACAGTTATTGCAACCATCACCCCACCGTCAACGACCTAGTTGCATTGTGGCTGATAAATGTGGCGGCTGCCAATGGCAACATATTAATTATGAGTTTCAATTAGCGGCCAAGCGCAATCAAGTTATTCAAGCCTTGGAACGCATTGGCGGTTTTAAACAACCACCTGTAGATCCCGTACTTGTCCCTAATTCCGATTTGGGATATCGCAACAAAGCTACATATCCCCTCGATAAATCAGCTACAGGACAGGTACAAGCTGGTTACTACCAAAAAGCTAGTCACCATTTAATTAACTTAAATCAATGTCCCGTCCAAGATTCGCGATTAAATCCCATCTTGGCTGAAGTTAAGCAGGATATTCAAAATCGAGGTTGGCCAATTTATCACGAACAACGCCATCAAGGACAAATTCGCCATCTCGGTTTGCGTATTGGACGACGTACAGGGGAAATCTTGCTGACTTTGGTAGTTAAAGATTGGAATTTACCAGGAATAGAAACTCAAGCCCAAGAATGGCTAAAACGCTACCCGAAATTGGTAGGAGTGTCCTTAAATCGCAACCCAGCGCGCACAAATGCGATTTTTGGACAGGAGACTCGCTGTATTGCGGGTATGCCATATTTGCGAGAAAAATTTGCTGATTTGGAATTCCAAATACTACCCGATACGTTTTTTCAGGTTTATACTGAAACAGCAGAGGCACTGTTGCAAGTAATTCAGTCAGAGCTGAATCTTCAAGGGTATGAGGTGTTGGTGGATGCCTACTGTGGAATTGGGACTTTAACTTTGCCCTTGGCCAAACAAGTCCGTCTAGCTACCGGGCTAGAAGTACAGCCAGAGGCGGTACAACAAGCAATTTTGAATGCGCAATGTAATGGAATTAATAATGTCAGCTTCCAAACTGGAGCAGTAGAAAAATTGCTGCCACAGATGGAAAATGTACCAGATGTGGTATTACTTGATCCGCCGCGCAAAGGATGCGATCGCATTGTCATCGAAACTTTACGGCAGGTGAAACCATCCCAAATTGTTTACGTCAGCTGTAAAGTATCTACCCTAGCTCGTGACTTGCAATTACTTTGCCAAGATGGACTTTATACGCTCAAACGAGTACAGCCAGCGGATTTTTTCCCTCAAACTGCGCATGTAGAAGCCGCTGCTTTTCTTGTGTTATCACATTAAAACAGGGGTACTACCACCTTGACAAAAAACTCAAATTTTAAATTTGTAGTCTATTGCATAGTAAAAATGCTAAAATTGAATTAAGCTAAAAATAAGTTTGAATATCTTTAAAAAACTGACGTTGCATCGACTCTAAAAATTATGAAACAGATTGTTTCAATGGTGAATCGGCCTACAGACATAACATAAAATGCTATTTATAAATCCCAGCATTTTTGAGTTACTGACTGTATTTAGAGTTTTCTCTGAACCGATTTAAATATTTAGCAATCAGCATTCATAAGTGGAGTCAATGCTCCCTAGCATTTTCAATATTTAGTTTTAAAGACGCAAGTTTGAAGGCAACATGACCACCTCAACTTTTATCAGGGTGCCTGATTAGCAAACTGATGTCTAGCTAACTGAAAGCTATGGGGTTTCTCTTGTGATTACCATCTCGCTCCGTCCAGTTGGACGTTATTGGGGCACTATTAGTTTTGCCTCAACCCTCTATCTGTGTCCAATCTTAGATCTACTCTTGGCAGAAATTCCCGAACAACTACAAGCAGAACTGCGGCTAGGGCTGCAAGAAGCCTTAGTCAACGCAGCCAAACATGGCAATAATCTCGATCCTGGTAAAACCGTTGTAGTTCGCTTTTCGTTAATAGATAATCAATATTGGTGGGTTATATCAGACCAAGGCAGAGGCTTTGCTCCCGCTGCCGATGCTGATTGTGACATCGATCCAGTAGACTATCTACCACCAGACGAAGCCGAAAGTGGTCGAGGCCTTTGCCTTCTCCATCAGATTTTCGATCAGGTAGAGTGGAATCGCAAAGGCACAGAATTGAGACTTTGCAAACAGCTAGAAACTCGACCTCGGCTATCTCTGCGGCGTTAAGTTTAGGGCAAAAGTCAAAAGTCAAATAGAATTCTTAATTTTGAATTTTGAATTTTGAATTTTGAATTATTTGTCCTCTGAATTATCAGTCGGCTGACTTCTTCTCCCCATGACTCGGACAGGGGGGTGCGGAAATAGAACGATCTAACCAACCTGTGGCTTGTTCTAATCTAGCCAGTGCTTCTTGTGGCTGATCCTTTAAAAGAAAGACAATTGCGGCTGCGGCTTGTTCCCGCGCGCGAGAATTGCGGTTAGACTTGAGGCGATGCCAATCATTAGGGGAAATGCTTAACCTCTCCATGAGGGCTTGGGCTAGTTCCAAAGTGCTAAATTCATTCAGTTGACTGGTTTTGGGCAGCTGGGTAGGTTGAGACATGACTCTAAGTGCTGAGTACTAAATGCTGAGTGCTAAGTGCTGAGTAAATCGATAGTCTAAATTTAGGCTATTGACTATTGGCAGACTCACATTTAATCATAGTTTACTATTGCAAAATGAAGCCGCCTCAACAGTTTTCGCATTCTTCGCCAGAGGACAATTCAGACTCAGAATTTGTACAAGAATTGCAAGAAGTAGAGCGATCGCTTGTCTCGTTAAAAGAACGTTACAATCAAGTACAAAGCGACAAGGAACACAAAGCACAACTACAACAGCGTCGTCAAGACTTACAGCAATCTAAAAACCTCACCTCAGAAATCAAAGCCGAGTTACGGCAGATTAAACAGCAATTGGAAGTGCTAGAAATAAATCTAGAAAGCCAGTTATTTTCTTGGCGTACTTTCAAGAAACCTTTCTGGCAAGCCGTCCGCTTTGGCGGAATGGGCGTTATCATAGGCTGGATATTAAAGTCCTGGGTGAGATAAGACATTGGTCAATGGTCAATAGTCAATGGTCAATGGTCAATGGTCAATAATCCATTTTCTTCCTTGTCCCCCTTGTCCTCCTTGTCTCCCTTGAACCTATGGGAAATTTTGGATTTTCACTGGGGATAATTGTTAAGATTCTCTAATATCCGTATTCTTGACGTTGCTAAAAATAAGTTGTATAAGATGCTGAACCGACGCATTGCAGAAATATTACGTAGTGGTAAACCTGATGAGTCCCTCTTAGTTCAAGGCTGGGTGAGGACAAAACGCGAGTTGAAGGGATTTGCTTTTATTGAAATTAACGATGGTTCATCCTTAGCTAATTTACAAGTTGTGATTAACGAGGATGTACCAGAATACGAAACTACTATCAAAAATTTAAATACAGGTGCAGCGATAGAAGTCGCTGGGGTTTTAGTCGCTTCTCAAGGTAAAGGACAGCGAATTGAACTCAAAGCCGAGAAGCTGAAACTTTACGGGGAAGCTGATCCCGAAACATACCCACTGCAAAAGAAACGCCACTCCTTTGAATTTTTGCGTACTATTGGACATTTGCGATCGCGTACTAATTCCTTTGGTGCAGTTTTCCGCGTTCGTAACGCTTGTTCCGCCGCAATTCACCAATTTTTCCAAGAAAGAGGCTTTTTGTGGGTACATACGCCCATTATCACCGCTAGCGATTGCGAAGGCGCAGGTGAACTTTTTAACGTCACCAGCTTGGATTTAAAAAATATTCCCCGCACAGAAAACCAAGCCATAGATTACAGCCAAGACTTTTTTGGTAAACCCACCTATTTAACCGTTAGCGGACAGTTAGAAGCCGAAGTTATGGCGATGGCGTTTGGTAACGTCTACACCTTTGGCCCCACCTTCCGCGCGGAAAATTCTAATACTTCCCGTCACTTAGCTGAATTTTGGATGGTTGAGCCAGAAATGGCTTTTTGCGATTTAGAAGGCGATATGGATTTAGCTGAGGCGTTTCTCAAATATATATTTGAATATGTCTTAGCAAAATGCCCAGAAGATATGGAATTTTTCAATCAACGAATTGATAATTCTGTGTTAGCAACAGCAGAAAATATTATTAATAATCAATTTGAACGCCTGACTTACACAGATGCCATCAAGCTGTTAGAAAAAGCCGATGTGAAGTTTGATTATCCTGTGAGTTGGGGCTTGGATTTACAATCGGAACACGAACGCTATTTAGCCGAACAATTGTTTAAAAAGCCTGTGATTGTTACCGATTACCCAGCGCAAATTAAAGCTTTTTATATGCGTCTCAGCGATGATGAAAAAACCGTGCGGGCAATGGATATTCTCGCGCCGAAAATTGGTGAAATCATTGGCGGATCTCAACGGGAAGAACGTTTAGATGTGCTAGAACGCCGCGTTATAGCGCAAGGAATGAAGCCAGAAGATTTGTGGTGGTATCTCGATTTACGGCGTTATGGTACAGTTCCCCATGCAGGTTTTGGCTTAGGTTTTGAAAGACTTGTGCAATTCATGACGGGAATGGGAAATATTAGGGATGTAATACCCTTCCCCCGTACCCCGCAAAATGCTGAGTTTTAACTAATTCAGATATTAGCCAGTAAGAAGGCAGAAGTACGGAGGCAGAGGGCAGAAGTAGTATTTTTGTCCTTCTGCCTTTTTTCGGTAATGGGGAAGGTAACTGACATTATGCTTGAGGAAAATTAATGTTAATGTTGCTCTTCTGTGTTGAGAATGAACGTTACGCTTTGGCAAGCGAACAAATAGTAGAAATAGTGCCGCTTGTTAACCTCAAAACCCTTCCCCATAAACCCGATTATTTTGCAGGGGTTTTTAATTATCGCGGACAGATTGTACCTGTAATTGATTTGTGTCAATTACTGCATGGGAAACGCAGCCGTGATTATTTAAGTACGCGAATTATTCTGGTTAATTATCGCGGTGATTGTAGCTTAAAATCGCACAATTCCTATATTCTCGGTTTGATGGCAGAAAGGGTTGTAGAAACCTTACATAAATCCGATTTGGATTTAGTTGATATTAATATTCAGATAGGTACAGCGCCTTACTTGGGTAAGATGATCGTAGACGAACAAGGGATGATTCAATGCCTACGTCTTGAAGGCTTGTTATCAGATTCAGAAGAAATTCATCTTTTACCAGAAAGTTTTAACAGCGATCGCACATTGCTAAACACATGACATATTCCGCAGGCGAAGCCTTACTTAAAGAGAAAATTGGCTTAGATGCAAACTCAATCGGTGCTGGTGCGATCGCTAATGTTATTGCTCAACGCATGGCAGCTTGTAAAATTACCCATATATCTAGCTATTTGGAGTATTTACAGCAATCCCCAGCCGAATGGGAAGCACTCATTGATATTGTAATTGTCCCAGAAACTTGGTTTTTTCGCGAGCCGGAAACATTTGCTATTTTGCAGCAATATATCTCATCTCAGTGGCTACTCAAGCAACCGCAGCGAGTGTTGCGGGTGTTGAGTGTACCCTGTGCTACGGGTGAAGAACCATATTCGATTGCGATCGCATTGTTAGAAGCCGGATTGTCTGCAACAAAAATTCACATTGATGCTGTTGATATTAGTAAACAGTGTTTACTTAAGGCTCAAAGAGCAATTTACGATCGCTACTCGTTTCGTGGTAATAGTCTTGACTTTCAATGGCGCTATTTTCAGCCAACTGAGTCAGGATATCGCCTGCGAGAACAAATCAAAAGCATGGTGAATTTTATTCACGGTAATTTAGCCGATCCTAATTTTTTAATTGATCAACCGCCTTACGATATTATATTTTGCCGTAACTTATTAATTTACTTTGACCAAGCCTTTAAAGAGCAAACTCTTCGTGTTTTAGAAAGGTTAATCACCATTGATGGTTTGTTATTTGTAGCTCATGCTGAAGCCGGATTATTACTGCAAACTAAATTTAATTCCTGGCGTAAATCTTCAGTTATCACTTATCAAAAGATGAGCAAGCAGCAAAGCTTGAAAGATAAAATTTATTTGCCGATTAAAGAGAGTTTAGCAGTTGCTCCGCAAAACAAAATAATTGTCAACGACTTGCAGACAAACTTGTTAGAAACCGCTCAAGCAGCAGCCGATCGAGGATGCTTGGATGAAGCAGTCAAATTATGTCGAAAATACCTCAATGAGAATCAAATGAGTGTTGAGGCTTATGTTCTCATGGGTGAGGTACAGCAAGCGATGGGAAATAACGAGCAAGCTGTACAGTATTTTCATAAAGCGATTTACTTACAACCGACTCACAAAGAAGCATTAACACATCTCGCATTACTTAAAGAACATCAAGGAGATGTTGCTAGTGCTAATCTCCTTTGGCAAAGAATTCAAAGGTTAGATCAGAAGGAAGCCTAAGAATTAGAAGAGACTAGTATTTTTTAGCCAGATTCCCTTGTTTATCGTTATCGAAAAAAAACTAGCGATCGCTTTTACAGTGCAAAATTAGAATTTTAATAATAATTATTATTATATATTTAAACTACTTAATAAAATTTCAAATTTCTTAATTATAAAAACTGTGAATTTCATTGATTTTTTGGGAATTGTATAAACTGAGGACTTTTTAGTTTTATTTATTAGCCAACAAAAATATATCTCAGATTCAAAAAATCGGCTTTTATATTTTTGAATTTTTAATTAAAATCAGGACGCCAATTCTACCCAACAATCCATACAGAATCGGAAACATATTATATGCAACAAGGCATAAAAATCAATCAGTTTGTCATCGGCGGATGTACAATCATTGTTGCCTTAACAGGCGTTACGAGCATTTTAGCTAATGCCACAAATAAATCATTGATAGAATCTAATAAATGGTTAAGCCATACTTATGCTGTCAAGACAGAACTCAAAGAAATATCGAAAATTTTAATTGATGCTGAAACGGGACAACGAGGATTTATTATCACTAATAAGCCTCAATATCTAGAGCCTTACAATCAAGCTAAAAGCGTTATCAAAGATAATTTTATCGGATTAAAAAACAAATTATCTAACAATCCAGAACAAGTAAAAAAGCTGATCAAAATTGAAGAATTATCTCGCCAAAAAATGGCAGAGTTAGAAGAAACAATTCAACTCAGAAATTCTGGTAAAGAAAAAGAAGTTTTAGCTCTAATAAATTCCGATGAAGGCAAAACTATCATGGATGATATTAGGGTGCAAATGGATGAAATGCTCCTCATCGAAGACCAAACTTTAGAAGAAAGGCAAAAGCAAGCTAATCAAATTCAAATGTTTGCTGGCTTTGTGAGTTGGGGAAATTTCTTATGTATTTTCATCGTCACCTTGGCTGTAGCATTAGCAATTATTCTTATTCCTAGTCGGGCTTTAGCTCGTTCTTTACAAACAGCATTTAATTTAGCAGAAAAAGTGTCTGCTGGTGATTTGACTAGTCATGTAGAAGTTACTTCTAACGATGAAATTGGCAAATTAATGGCTACGCTAAAAAGTATGACTCAGAAATTGAGCAGTCTGATTCGTCAGGTGCAAAGTTCGGGGATTCAAGTAACTACTTCAGCAACACAAATAGCCGCTTCTGGTAAACAATTGGAAGCTACTTTAGCGGAACAAGTAGCCTCAACAAATCAGGTAACAGCTACAGCCAAAGAAATTGCTGCGACTTCCAGAGAACTGGTAAATACGATGGAACAAGTAGCAACAATGTCACAAATCACCACCCAAGCTGCCAGCGTTAGTCAAAAAGACTTGGTAAAGATGGAAGGTAGTATGCAGCAGCTAGTAATAGCTACTAATAGTATTGCTGCTAGATTGGGCGTAATTAGCGAAAAAGCGAATAATATCAATAATATCGTCCTGACGATTACCAAAGTAGCCGACCAAACTAATCTTCTATCGCTGAATGCAGCCATCGAAGCGGAAAAAGCAGGGGAATATGGCTTGGGATTTGCGGTAGTAGCGAGAGAAATCCGTAGACTCGCAGATCAAACAGCGATCGCATCTTTAGATATTGAACAGATGGTGAAGCAAATGCAATCTTCAGTATCTACAGGAGTGATGGAAATGGACAAATTTGCGGCGGAAGTCGGACGCAGTATGGCAGATGTTGGTAATATCAGCACGCAAATTGGGCAGATTATTACAAAAGTACAAGATTTGAACCCCCACTTTGAATTGGTAAATAAGGGAATGGAAACTCAATCGGTGGGTGCGCAACAGATTAGCGATGCGATGGTACAACTTAGCAGTACTTCTTTACAAACTGCAGATTCCTTAAGGGAAATCAATAATGCGATCGCCCAACTCAATCAAGTTTCTCAGGGTATGCGGCAAGAAATTTCGCGTTTTAAAGTCAAAACTGATGATTTTTCTGCTGTTAGCCAATATTTAAACCCAATAGATATGCCAGCCTAATGAATAGTGTTAATTTATCATCAAATCTAGAGCGCTGCTGGGATATCATTGGTGTTACAGGCGATCGCTCCTGTTCACAGCTTCCTACCTATGCTCATTGTCGTAATTGTCCAGTTTACTCCGCTGCTGGACGCCAGTTGCTAGAACGTCCCACTCTGGAAAACTATCGCCATGAATGGACGCAATTATTAGCAGAATTAAGAAGTGTAGAAAATTCTCCCAATTCGTCTGCTTTGTTGGCTAGTGAAACGCTCAAAGTAGTGATTTTTCGTTTACAACGGGAATGGTTGGCACTTCCAGCCCAAATCTTCAAAGAAATCGCTTCACCCAGCCAAATTCACACCATACCCCATCGCGGCAACCAAACTCTCCGGGGATTGATCAATATCCGTGGCGAGATGTTACTGTGCGTGACGTTGAATCATTTATTGCATATTGAGGCTGTTAATACCACCATGCAAACCGTCAGCGCAATAGCACATTCACGCATGGTAGTGGTAGAAAAACCAGGTAATACTTGGGTATTTGCTGTTGATGAACTCTATGGTATACATCGCTTGCATCGACAAGAATTGCGAGATGCGCCGAGAAATCAAACTCAAGCTTACGCTCAAGGAATTTTCTCTTGGCACGGTGGTACTGTCACCTACTTAGATGATGAATTATTATTCACCAGCTTGGCGAGGAAGGTGCAGTAAGTTAATGGTCAATAGTCAATGGTCAATAGTCAATAGTCAATAGTCAAAGGTTAAAAGAATGAAATTGTGCAATGTTAATTATTTTTCTACCTGAAACTTTCCAGCTAATTGATATTTTTAGTTATAAATTAATCTAGTTCATTTAATACCAAGTTTTAATCAAAGGTAGTATCTGTCATTGCGACCGGAACGCAGTGAAGAGAAGCAATCTCATTAATCTCAAGGTACTACAACAGACTGCAATTTAGGATTAGCATTAATTTCTTCTATTTCTTCTCTCTGTGTCTTTGGCATCTTCTCTGCGATACGCTACGCTAAGGCGGTTACATTTAAATAAATTTGAATTTAATCGTCAGTAATTTATACGTCAAAATAAGAGTGAAAAATATTTTTAACCGCAGAGGCGCAGAGAACGCAGAGAGTCAAGATTTTTTTATTCACCTGGAAAGGGATAATTTTTAGTCTTTTAAATGTGGAAAATTTAAATGTTAGAAGGATCGGATATTAGCCAGCTTTCTTTGCTGGATTTATTTAATATGGAAGTCAAAACTCAGGTTGTACTGCTCAATAACAATCTGTTGGCTTTAGAGAAAAACTTTAATTCTCAACCAGAACTCGCAGCTTTGATGCGTTCTGCTCACTGTATTAAAGGCGCAGCCAGAATTGTACACATAGATCCCGCAGTTACTCTCTCCCATGTGATGGAAGACTGCTTTGCTGCAGCGCAAGCAGGAAAAGTGACGTTAACTGCTGATGCGATTGATGTATTGCTAAAAGGAGTAGATATGCTCCTGTATTTGGCGGAAACTGCTGTAGCTAACCCTAATTTGCAGTTAGTGGAAGATGTTAGTCTTCAATCTTTAGTGACAGCGATCACAAATATTTCTGTCACAGCTACAGCCGTAAATCTCAATGAAACAACGCCAATTGTAGAAGGACAGCCAAAAATCAACCTAGCGCCAGAAATTGCCCCAGTTTATGTCCCTAAATCTCCAGAGGAGCCAAATATTACTCTTAACCGAGGAGTAAGAGTGAATGCAGATAATCTCAATCGCTTGATGGGTTTAGCAGGGGAGTCGATAGTGGCGACTAAGTGGTTAGAACCATTTGCCAACTCTTTACTCAAAGCTACAGCTACTCAACTAGAATTGTCGAGTCTGCTGGAACAGTTACAAGAATTACTGCGCAATTACTCGTTGGATCGGCAAATCAAAGAAAATCTGCTCGCTGTACATCAAAAAGCTAGTGAATGTAAAAAGATAATTAGCGATCGCCAAAACGAAATAGAATTATTTTCTCAGCGTTCTAGTAATCTCGCCCAGCGTCTCTATCAGGAAGTCATTGCTACGCGGATGTGTTCGTTTGCTGAGGGTGGACAAGGATTTCCGCGTATGGTACGCGATTTATCCCGGCAGTTAGGCAAGCAAGTCCAGTTAGAAATTACGGGTAAGTATACACTAGTAGACCGGGACATTCTCGAACGCTTAGAGGCTCCTCTGACGCAGATTCTCCGCAATGCTGTAGATCATGGGATTGAATCACCCCAAGAACGTTTAAAGCTGGGTAAGCCAGAATTCGGAAGCATTCGCATAGAAGTTGTCCATCGCGCCGGTATGTTATTTATTACCGTTGCTGATGATGGTAGAGGCATAGATCCAGAGTTTTTACGCCAAGAAATCGTCAAAAAGCAACTAACAAATGCAGAAATGGCAACTCAGTTAAGCGAAACTGAGCTAATGGAATTTCTGTTTTTACCAGGATTTTCTACAACGCAGATTGTCACAGAAATTTCTGGACGAGGTGTGGGATTAGATATTGCTTACAGCACTGTGCGAGAAGTTGGCGGGACATTGCGCGCTGTCTCCAAACCAAGCAAAGGCATGACATTTTACTTGCAGTTACCCCTGACTTTATCTGTCGTGCGGACTTTGGTAGTAGAAATTGCTGGCGAACCTTACGCTTTTGGGTTAACAAGAATTGAACAGGTGTTGATGTTATCTCGTGGAGAAATTGCTACATCCGAAAATCGCCCGTTTTTTCTGATGAATAATCAAGTTGTGGAATTGATTTCTGCTAGGCAAGTTTTAGAATTACCGTCACCTGTAGTCAATCCAGACATTTTACCAGTGATTGCGATCAGCGATCGCCTAAATCATTATGGATTAGTTGTCGATAGATTTATTGGCGAATATAGTTTAGTAGTTCGACCTTTAGATCCCCGCCTGGGCAAAGTTCCCAACATTAGCGCCGCCGCTATGATGGATGATGGTTCGCCAGTGTTAATTATTGATGTCGAAGATTTAGTGCGTTCCATTGCTAAAGTCTTTTCTAGCGGACAAGCTAGCCAAGTCAATCAGTCTAGCCGTCAAGTTATTAGCAAAACCTTCAAGCGAGTATTAGTTGTAGATGATTCCATTACCGTCCGGGAAATGGAACGCAAACTCCTAGAAAATAATGGTTACAAAGTTGAAGTTGCAGTCAATGGTATGGATGGCTGGAACGCAGTCCGCAGTGGCGATTACGATTTAGTGATTACAGATATTGATATGCCGCGGATGAATGGTTTTGAACTCACCAAGGAAATCAAAACCCATACCCAATTAAAACAAATACCTGTAATTATCGTTTCTTACAAAGATAGAGAAGAAGACAGAATGCAAGGCTTAGAAGTTGGTGCAGACTATTATTTAACTAAAAGTAGTTTTCATGATGACACACTAGTAAAAGCAGTAATTGACCTGATTGGAGAAAGCTAATTGTGAGAATTGCCATCGTTAACGATATGCTCATGGCAGTAGAAGTATTGCGGCGAATTCTCAGCAAAATACCAGAGTACGATTTAGCATGGGTTGCTTACGATGGTTTGGAAGCTGTGCAGAAATGTGCAGTCGATACCCCCGATTTAATTTTGATGGATGTACTGATGCCGACGATGGATGGTGTAGAAGCCACGCGCTGCATCATGAATCAATCACCTTGTGCAATTTTGCTAGTTACAGCTAGCGTCAATCGCTATGCAGCTAAGGTGTTTGAAGCAATGGGCTATGGTGCTTTAGATGCCATCAATACGCCGACTGAGGGTAGTGCAGGGTTACTGAAGAAAATTGCTGCGATCGCTAGTTTAATTGGTAAGTCTTCCCGGCAGAAATTAGTCTCAGGAATAGCGCCAAAATCCCAGTTTTGGCAGAAACCATTACCGCCAATCATTGCCATTGGTGCTTCCACTGGGGGGCCCCAAGCTTTAGTGAAGATTCTCAGCCAATTTCCCCAAAATTTCCCCGCAGCGGTGATTGTGGTGCAACATTTGGATGCTGAGTTTGCACCTGGATTTGCTAGTTGGTTGAACGAGCAAATTCCCATGTCTGTGCAAATTGCGATCGCAGGTTCTACACCACAGCCAGGAAAGATTCTCATGGCTGGTACTAATCGTCATTTAATTATGCGTTCCGATCTCAGCTTGGATTATGATGCTGAACCTGCGGAAAGCTTCTACCATCCTTCAGTTGATGTCTTGTTTCGCAGTTTAGCCAATCATTGGCCGGAAACAGGAATTGGGGTGTTACTTACAGGTATGGGGCGAGATGGTGCCCAAGGTTTAAAACTCATGCGCGAAGCAGGTTGGCAAACTATTGTCCAAGATAGCAAAACTTGCGTTGTTTATGGGATGCCTAAAGCTGCAGTAGAATTGAATGCAGCCGTGCAGATTTTACCTGTAGAAGCGATCGCTTCAGCTTGTACCAAGTTCTTACTTATCTAACTATTAAATATTCTTTTTAACGCAAGTAAATTCACTCATTAAGTTTCTTTAAGTGCGGCAAACACTGATTTTTATTTGCCAAAAAATCGATTTTTTAAATCTTCCACGTTTTGATAATGCGGAAACTAATGAAGTTTTTTTGGTGAAACCAAGCTATTATTAATCGTAGTTATCAGACAAATTTATTATTTAGACCGGAAATTTATTACTTTTTAAATAACCCCAAAAGACTGGTATGTTATTACCTACCTTTAGTATGCAAGTATCCGTGCCCAATGGGATATCTGAGTTTGAGTTGAAAACAAATTTAGTCAAAGTTCTGCTGATTGATGACCAAATAATTATTGGTGAAGCCATCCATCGCCTTCTCGCTAACGAAGCAGATATATCTGTTTACTATATCGATGACTCTACCCAAGCTATGCAAAATGCGATCGCCATTGAACCAACGGTGATTCTCTTGGATATGGTGATGCCAGATATGGATGGATTAATGTTGCTACGTTGGCTGCGTTCTCATCCAGCAACTCGTGACATTCCTATCATTATGCTCTCCAGTAAAGAAGAACCTAGACTCAAAGCAGAAGCCTTTGCTGCAGGTGCCAATGACTATTTAATTAAGTTACCTGATGCTGTTGAGTTAATTGCCAGAATCAGGTATCATTCTCGTGCTTACAACAACCTCAAAGCATTAATTACAGCCACCGCCACGGCACAATTACAAGCCCGTCAATTAGAGAAAACTGTAAAAGAGTTGCAAACTACCCAAGTGCAATTAATTCAAACAGAAAAAATGTCCGGTTTGGGGAAAATGGTTGCAGGTTTGGCACATGAAATCAATAATCCCATTAATTTTATTCATGGTAATTTCACCCATCTCCATAGTCATATTCAATGTTTATTAGATGTGATGGAATGTTACCAACAAGAAAATCCTGAATTATTTAATCTTGTTCAAGAGAAAATTGGCGATATCAATCTGGAATTTGTTATCGAAGATTTACCAAAAATCCTTTCATCAATGCAGCTTGGTACCGAACGAATTCGCGAAATTGTTCTTTCCATGCGCAACTTTTCCCGCCTCGATCAAGCTGAAAAAAAAGCTGTGAATATTCATGAAGGACTTGAAAGTACGTTATTACTTTTAAATCATCGCCTGAAGCAAGAAATTCAAATTATTAAAGAATATGGCAATTTACCCTTAGTTGAATGTTATCCAGCACAACTTAACCAGGTATTTATGAATATTCTGAGTAATGCTATTGATGCCTTATTAGATAAGCCAGAAAGCCAAATACAGAAGCAAATTATAATTAAAACTGAAGTAACGGAGAAACAAACAATCCAAGTTTATATCATAGATAACGGTGGTGGAATTCCAGCAGAAATAGAAAACAAAATATTCGATCCCTTTTTTACAACTAAACCAGTTAACCAAGGAACCGGGCTAGGATTAGCAATTAGCTATCAAATTATCGAAAGACATAAAGGTACTATTCATGGCCATTCTCAACCTGGTATAGGAACAGAATTTGTCATTGAAATTCCCATAGCCCTAGCATAGTAAATAAACACCCGCTTGCTTCAATTCATGGTGCAATCTCATGAGGCGATGCTGACCTTAATTCAGATAGAAACAAGCGAGTGCTATCTATTGATAATAGTCATATCTCTCAATCATCATCTCAGCCAAAATCAGGCAAATTTACATTATCCATCAAGCTTGCCCTGAGCCAAAGGCTGTGAATTAATGAAAGCAAAGAGAGTGGCTACTTTGTGAGCCAGAAAAATACCAATAACAGTCCACAAGCAAACTACCAGTTTTCTCTCCTAAATTGCGATCGCGGGCGAAGATGCCGCATTTGTAATTCATCAAATATGGTAGAGTTGCCAGAATCAGGGAGCCAGGACTCAATTGTGAATTATGAATTATGAAGTAGCAATTAGGAAATTTAATCTTCAGCTTCACAATTCATAAATTATCGGTCTAGGAATTAGATGCCAAAATTGTACGAATTGGGTTGAGATTTTGTCACTAATTCATCTTGTGAGCAGAAGGATATCGAAATAAACTATCAGCTATCAGCAGTCAAGTATACAGTTAAAAGCTGACAGCTGAATGCTGATAGCTATTTACGCCATTTGATTTTCAATCGCCCACCGCGCTAGTTCAGTGCGGTTATGGAGATTGGTTTTGCCCAACATATTGGACACATGGCTTTCAACGGTACGCTGACTAACATTTAATTCTTCAGCAATTTCGCGGTTAGCTAAACCCCTAGCCACAAACTGTACTACTTTCAGTTCGGTGGGAGTTAGCTGCACATCGAAGGGAACCTGGATACGGGAACCATTTTCCCCTCCTTTTGCTTGGTGTTCTTTCCAACGGATAGTTTGCTTCAGAGAAGATTCTACTTGCGCTACGAGTTCTTCTGGTTCAAAGGGCTTGACCATATAAACGTCAGCACCTTTATTGAGACCTTTCACTCGGTCTGCGCTTTGTCCCTTAGCTGAAAGGAATAGAACGGGAATCCAGCTAGTACGTTCATTTTGCCGGACTTGTTCTACAAAAGTGTATCCGTCCATTTCCGGCATCATCACGTCGCAGATAATCATATCTGGAACATCATGCTCTAAAATTTCTAGAGCTTCTCTTCCGTTTTCGGCGGTGATGACTTCATATCCCCGGAATTCCAAGTAATCCTTCACCAGCAAGATGAGGTTAGGGTCATCATCAATCAGTAGAAGTCGTTTGTGATCTTTCATGCTGGGCTCTTTCATAGCAGTGGCACTTGTCGCGCTTCGGTCCATCAAGGTCTTGTATATTTATCCTCTATGGTGGATTATTTGAGATGTTGTCTTTCCCACTTAACTTGCCTAGTACTTGTCGGAAGTTTTACCAGTGAAAACCACTGTTTAGGAAACTACTAACTTATAGGCGATAGTCCAGTAAGGATACGTAGAGCAGTAGTAATTATAATGCGTTATTATATATCGCTTTGAAAGTGGCGGGTGAAAAAATGCTGATTAAATAATAATCCTTCCGATTCACAAGATCAGTATTGGCTGAAGATGACCCTAGCTCAAAACCAACCACCGCTTCAGAGCGCTTACTACTTAATTACGAAATCCTTCGGATGTTAAGCCTTGCTCAGATATTCACAAGCAACCAGAGAAGTTTCTGGCAAAGGATGGGTTAAAAATGCATATTCTTCCACCACCATTATGCCTATCAAGTGTTTGGGCGATCCGCTCAATCGCTTCTAGGGTTGCTTGACGATACCAGACATCATCCGGGTAAACCACCATTATCGGTCTAGAACCAGAAACCCGCAAGCTATTGACTTGAGTTTTCAAGGTAAAGGTACAAGTGGGATTACTGTTTAGCGACTGATAGCGCTTGGGCTTGGGCAATCGCTTTTTTAAGTATTCCCCGGATTCCAGACTAGCTTGTTTTGAGCAGCAGTGGCTAACTGTCTGTTCAGGACAAAGGGAAATATGTCTTTGAATCTTTGCAAGTCCTACAGTTTCTACACAATTACGCCAAGCTTTATTGTCTAGAAATTGAGTGGTTTTGGAGATTTTATGGCTGCACTGGATCACTGTATTGTCACTCATCGAGCGGCTCCCTGATTACAGTTCTATAACAATTTCCTAGCTTTGCAAATAAATTTGTGGATATAAAAATATTCGTAACTTAAGAAACAGAACCTGAAGTTTTACAATAAATAAGTATTTATACTTAAGTATATGTTTGAAGAGTATCGATAAGTGGGTATGGGGCATTGGGCATTGGGCATTGGATAATTTGTCATTTAGTCATTTGTCATTTTGTCATTTATCATTTGTCATTTGTGATGGAGCATAGAGATTTGTTATTTACTCTTGCTCCCTTGTTCTCCTTGTCCTCCTGCCCCCTGCCCCCCTGCCCCCTGCTCCCTGCCCCATACCCTCTGCCCCTAGTTCGGAAACCCGTACACAAAAAAATGTTGCCATTGTACGCTGGTCTTCGGTAAATTAGCACTCAGGAGTTGAGAGTGCTAACTCTGGAGAAATTAATATGGCAGCAATATCTTTAAGCGTTTCTACAGTTAAACCATTAGGCGATCGCGTTTTCGTGAAAGTGAGCGCCTCCGAAGAAAAGACCGCAGGTGGTCTATATTTGCCCGATACCGCTAAGGAAAAGCCCCAAGTAGGTGAAGTAGTCGCCTTAGGCCCTGGCAAGCGCAATGATGACGGTTCTCGTCAAGAACTCGAAATCAAAGTCGGTGACAAAGTTCTCTACTCTAAGTATGCTGGCACTGATGTCAAGCTAGGCACTGAAGAGTACGTCCTGCTTTCTGAAAAAGATATTTTAGCAGTTGTGAGCTAATTAGGTCTTGCAGGCTGTGGCATGGCGATCGTGCCCAATGTCCAGCAATCTATTACCAAAATTTACAGACAAACTTGATTTACTTGATTTACTCCCTCAATTAGACACCTATGGCAAAGCGCATTATCTACAACGAAAACGCCCGTCGCGCCCTTGAGCGAGGCATGGACATTCTAGCAGAAGCTGTGGCAGTTACCCTTGGCCCTAAAGGTCGTAACGTCGTGCTAGAGAAGAAATTTGGCGCACCCCAAATCGTCAACGATGGTGTCACCATTGCCAAAGAAATTGAATTAGAAGACCATATTGAAAATACTGGCGTATCTTTAATTCGCCAAGCTGCTTCTAAGACTAACGACGCTGCAGGTGATGGTACCACCACAGCTACCGTTTTAGCCCACGCGATCGTTAAAGAAGGCTTACGCAACGTTGCTGCTGGCGCAAATGCTATTTTGTTGAAGCGCGGTATTGACAAAGCTACTAACTTCTTAGTAGACAAAATTGCCGAACACGCTCGTCCTGTAGAAGATTCCAAAGCTATTGCTCAAGTAGGTTCAATCTCTGCTGGTAACGACGAAGAAGTCGGTCAGATGATTGCCCAAGCAATGGATAAGGTAGGTAAGGAAGGCGTAATTTCCCTAGAAGAAGGGAAATCTATGACCACCGAATTGGAAATCACCGAAGGGATGCGCTTTGACAAAGGCTATATCTCTCCTTACTTTGCTACCGATGCAGAACGGATGGAAGCTGTCTTCGATGAGCCTTTCCTCCTGTTAACCGATAAGAAAATCGCATTGGTACAAGACCTCGTACCCGTACTTGAGCAAGTAGCGCGTGCTGGTCGTCCTTTAGTAATTATTGCTGAAGATATTGAAAAAGAAGCTTTAGCAACTTTGGTAGTTAACCGCCTGCGTGGTGTACTCAACGTTGCTGCTGTTAAAGCTCCTGGATTTGGCGATCGCCGCAAAGCTATGCTGGAAGATATCGCTATCCTCACCGGCGGTCAACTGATCACCGAAGATGCTGGTTTGAAATTGGATAACACCAAGCTAGATAGCTTAGGTAAAGCTCGCCGCATTACCATTACCAAAGACAACACCACAATTGTTGCTGAAGGTAACGAAGCTGCTGTTAAGGCTCGGATTGACCAAATCCGCCGTCAAATTGAAGAAACTGAATCTTCCTACGACAAAGAAAAGCTGCAAGAACGCCTAGCTAAGTTGGCTGGTGGTGTCGCAGTTGTTAAAGTCGGTGCAGCAACCGAAACCGAAATGAAGGATAAGAAGCTGCGCTTAGAAGACGCTATCAACGCTACCAAAGCTGCTGTAGAAGAAGGTATCGTTCCCGGTGGTGGTACAACCCTAGCTCACTTGACTCCTCAATTGGAAGAATGGGCTAACAGCAACCTCTCCGGTGAAGAATTAACCGGTGCGTTGATTGTTGCTCGTGCTTTACCTGCACCTCTGAAGAGAATTGCTGAAAACGCAGGTCAAAACGGCGCTGTAATTGCTGAACGTGTGAAAGAAAAAGACTTCAACGTCGGCTACAACGCTGCTACCAACGAATTCGTTGACTTGTTTGATGCTGGTATCGTTGACCCTGCTAAGGTAACTCGTTCTGCACTGCAAAACGCAGCTTCCATCGCTGGTATGGTGTTGACAACCGAATGCATCGTAGTTGATAAGCCAGAACCTAAAGACGCTGCACCTGCTGGTGGCGGCGGTATGGGTGGCGGCGACTTCGATTACTAATATTTTCTAGCCCCCTATTTGTCAAAACAGCTGCTTCCCTTGCGGAGGCGGCTGTTTTTTTGTGTTATCAAATCGCAGAATTATATTGACATATTCCCCAGCCTAAAGGCGTGGGGATTCTGGTTTCAAACAACAGTTGCAGGCATAGCCCGTCTTACACTATCTCGCCCGACAGACAATGCCCTGCCTGTTTCCACAATTCTATCAAAAAGCCGTCCTTTAAGCGGCGCACTGAGAGCTACACCCGAAGTGGACGGGGCTGTAGACCCAGGTTTTTGGTAAATAAATTAATATCGTGTAACACCCAAATAACTTGAGTTACGACAACGCTTGTAAATATTTAGCCGAACAGTACCCAGGAGATTTTGTCCGTTGGTTACTGGGAGTAGACGCGCCACAAATTGAAATCTTAAAAACTGAACTGACACTAGAACCAATTCGTGCAGATTCTGTGACATTTTTGCAAGCAGCTAACAAAATTTTACATATTGAATTTCAAACATTAACGATATCCGATCCGCCACTGAACTTCCGAATGCTTGATTATTCCGTGAGGTTGAAGCGTCAATATCGATGTCCTGTAACCCAAGTAATCATCTTTTTACAGGAAACTACTAACGAAATAGCTTTCACTGAAGAATACCGAGATGACACAACAATTCATCAATATCGAGTAGTTCGTCTATGGGAGCAAGATTCAGCAGCATTTTTGGCAAATCCTGCACTGTTACCTCTAGCAACATTAACCAGAACTGAATCGCCTCAAGGATTGCTAGCACAAGTTGCCGAACGAGTCGCTACAATTTCTAATAGAGAGCAGCGACAAAATATAGCTGGTTGTATAGAGATTTTGGCAGGTTTGCGGTTTGAAAAAGATTTGATTCGCCAATTATTGCGGGAGGATATTATGAAAGAATCTGTAATTTATCAAGATATTTTGCAACAAGGTAAAAAACAAGGTGAAGAAAGTTTGATTCTACGCCAACTTAATAGGCGTTTTGGTGAAATAGGTACGTCACTAATTGAACGTATTCGGGGATTATCTATTGAAAAGCTAGAAGAATTGGGGGAAGCGTTGTTTGATTTTTCTGCAATTACTGATTTAGAGACTTGGTTAGAACAGTAGAATTAGGTACTGTCAACAAAAAGGATGTAACCGAATCGTAAGTGTAGGATATTAATGTTGGGGTTTGTTTTGCTCCACCCAACCTATGAGGAATTGCGATTCTACTAAAAAATTGGTGTGATTCTAATCACTATGTTCTTCTACAGATTTTTTCTTTGAGGGAGCAATCGTCTCAGACATTGCTCTAAGAATACTAGCAAAACGCTCGTAATCTAAGTAAGTCACTATACGTTCGCTTTCTAATACTTCTTGTAATGAATCCCAATCATCTACTAGAGAGCCTACTACTGCTTCGGGAGAAGAATCAAAATAACTCCACTCATCACTTGTAATGAGCCAGTAAAAATCGGTTTCAACATCTACAAATTCAATTTTGTCATCCTTTATTCGTTGAAATAAAAGCTCGAATATTTGCTTAATTTCATCTAGAGTAATACGAATTGTCATGGATTTATTCCTTAATGTTGTAACAAATACATTGATTTTTTGAAGTTCTCATGTGTGTTTATCAATTAATTGTTAATTTGTGAATTTACAGCCTGATTTTCCAGCAACAGCAAAGACCTTAGATAGTTGGCATGGCAAACTTAATTTAGTCTACGCCGATCGCAAAAATGCCACCCAGCTAATTTACAACCACCAGCAAGCACCGCTAAAGGTACAGCGTCCGTTTTATCCAGAAGGGGAAAAAGTCTGTCATAGCGTCATTTTACATACGGCTGGGGGAGTTGTGGGAGGCGATCGCCTTTCTCTCAATTTCCACCTCCAACCCCACGCCCAAGCATTAATCACTACAGCCGCCGCGAGTAAAATCTACCGCAGTAATGGACAGCAAGCTAGACAAACTATCGATATCAAAGTCGATGCTGGCGCTTGTTTAGAGTGGTTACCCCAAGAAACAATTTTGTTTAACAGTGCGATTTATCGGCAACATTTACGGGTAGAATTAGCAACCGAAGCCAGTTGGCTAGGCTGGGAAATTACGCGATTAGGGCGCAGTGCTAGAGGAGAGAAATTCTTGCAAGGAGAATGGCGATCGCATACCGAAATTTGGCAGCAAGGTGTACCCTTGTGGATCGATCGGCAATATTTACCTGGTAGCGAGGAAGTTTTTCACAGTCCCCACGGCTTGGCTGGACAACCAATTGTCGGTAGTCTAGTCTGGGTGGGTAATCCAGTTGACTCAGAAATAGTGGCAAAAGCCCGTAATTTATGGGATGGTGCAGGAGAGGTGGGGGTGTCGCGACTACAACATGGACTTTTATGTAGATATCGCGGTGCTTCGTCATCTGAGGTGCGAAACTGGTTTACGTCTGTTTGGCAGATGCTACGGGTTAATTTTTTGAGTCGTGGTAGCTGTGTACCTAGAGTTTGGCAGGTTTGATTAAACCGCAGAGGCGCAGAGAACACAGAGGAGGGAGAAATGCAACTTACGCCGCAGGAAAAAGATAAGTTGTTAATTTTTACTGCTGCTTTAGTGGCAGAGAGACGTAAGAATAGAGGTTTGAAATTAAATTATCCTGAAGCAGTTGCTTATATTTCTGCTGCAATTTTAGAAGGTGCAAGAGATGGGCAAACTGTGGTGGAATTAATGAGTTATGGCACTACTTTGTTAACGCGAGATGATGTGATGTCAGGTGTGCCGGAAATGGTGCATGAAGTCCAGGTAGAAGCAACTTTTCCTGATGGGACAAAGTTGGTGACTGTGCATAATCCGATTCGTTAATTTGCAAAGGAGTAAGGTATGATTCCTGGGGAAATTATTACAGCAGATGGAGAAATTGAATTAAATGCTGGGCGTGAAACTATTAAATTAATAGTAGGAAATACAGGCGATCGCCCCATACAAGTTGGTTCCCATTTTCACTTTTTTGAAGTTAACTCAGCCTTAAATTTTGATAGAGAACAAGCGCGAGGAATGCGTCTGGATATTCCCGCAGGTACAGCAGTTCGTTTTGAACCAGGGGATGAAAAGGAAATTACTCTTGTACCGCTGGTTGGTATGCGTCAGGTTTATGGATTTAATGGCAGAGTTAATGGAGGACTTTAAAGGAAGAGGTTTTTAACGCAGAGGGGCGCAAAGGGAAACGCAAAGGTACGCGGAGTTAGAGAGTTAGAGTTTGTTAGCGACACGTTTGATGCCGTCTTTGAGGTGGAGAACGTTAAAGTTGAGAATGAGACCGAGTTTGCAATTAGTGAGTTTGAGATAAGTTAAAAGTTGTACGGAGTGGATTGGGTGAATAGATGCTACTGATTTAATTTCAATAATTACTTTATTTTCTACTATTAAATCTAATCGATATACACAATCTAATTGCACTCTTTCATATTCCAGTGGTACGGGAACTTGTTTACCAACATTAAATCCTCTCTTCTTTAATTCGTAATGCAAACACTCCTCATAAGCTGACTCCAACAACCCCGGCCCCAATGCTGTATGCACTCGCATCCCACAACCAATTATCGCCCCACTCAAATCATTCTCATCCATACTCCGCGTACCTTTGCGCTTACCTTCGCGCTACTTTGCGTTTAAACTCAATTCTACTCTCACTTACCAGGAATGTAATATGCCTTACAATATGTCTCGCCACGCCTACGCAGAAACCTATGGCCCCACAGTAGGCGATCGCGTCCGACTTGCGGATACAGAATTATTTATTGAAGTAGAACAAGATTTCACTACCTACGGCGATGAAGTGAAATTTGGCGGCGGTAAAGTCATCCGCGATGGGATGGGACAATCCCCCATTTCTAACGCCGATGGTGCTGTAGATTTAGTGATTACAAATGCTTTAATTCTTGATTGGTGGGGCGTAGTTAAAGCCGATATTGGCATTAAAGACGGGAAGATATTTAAAATTGGTAAAGCGGGAAATCCTTATATTCAAAATAATGTCGATATTATTATTGGCCCTGGAACTGAAGCCTTAGCTGGGGAAGGGATGATTCTCACGGCTGGCGGTATCGATAGCCATATTCATTTTATTTGTCCACAGCAAATAGAAGTTGCGATCGCCTCCGGAATTACCACGATGATTGGCGGTGGTACAGGCCCCGCTACAGGGACAAACGCCACCACCTGCACCCCAGGCCCTTGGAATATGTACCGGATGTTGCAAGCTGCTGATGCGTTTCCCGTGAATTTGGGATTTTTAGGGAAAGGTAACGCCAGTCAACCCCAAGGACTTGTGGAACAAGTACAAGCCGGTGCAATGGGGTTAAAGCTGCATGAAGACTGGGGAACCACACCCGCAACCATTGACACTTGCCTCAGCGTCGCCGATGAGTATGATGTACAAGTGGCAATTCACACCGACACCCTCAACGAAGCCGGATTTGTTGAAGATACCATCGCCGCTTTCAAAAATCGTGCTATCCACACCTACCACACCGAAGGCGCAGGTGGCGGACACGCACCAGATATTATCAAAGTTTGTGGCGAGGTGAATGTTCTCCCATCTTCCACCAACCCCACACGCCCTTACACCCTCAACACCTTAGACGAACACCTGGATATGTTGATGGTATGTCATCATCTCGATCCTGCGATCGCGGAAGATGTCGCTTTTGCTGAATCCCGCATTCGTCGGGAAACCATCGCCGCCGAAGATATTTTGCACGATTTAGGCGCGTTTAGCATGATTTCTTCCGACTCCCAAGCGATGGGGCGTGTAGGCGAAGTAATAATTCGCACCTGGCAGACATCTCATAAAATGAAGGTGCAACGGGGAATCCTTAACCCGCAAGGAGATGAGCAACGGGCAGATAATTTTCGAGCGAAAAGATATGTTGCCAAGTACACCATTAACCCAGCAATTACCCACGGAATAGCCCAGTATGTCGGGTCAGTGGAAGAGGGTAAACTTGCAGATTTGTGTTTGTGGCGACCGGCATTTTTTGGGGTGAAGCCAGAGATAGTCATTAAAGGCGGAATGATTGCATGGTCGCAAATGGGCGACGCTAACGCCAGCATTCCCACACCGCAACCAGTACACATGCGACCGATGTTTGGTAGTTTTGCTGGGGCGCGTCACGCCACATCATTAACTTTTGTTTCCCAAGCGGCGTTAGAAAGGGAGATTCCCAGCCAGTTAGGTTTAAAAAAATCAGCCGTAGCAGTTTCCGGGACACGCCAAATAACTAAGCGAGATTTGAAGCTAAATGATGCGCTACCTCATATTAAAGTAGATCCCGAAACCTATGAAGTTAGGGCTGATGGCGAATTGTTGATTTGTGAACCTGCGACAGTTTTACCAATGGCGCAAAGATACTTTTTGTTTTAATCCATGACCGAGCAATCTACCGATTACGATAGTCCTTGGAAAGAAATCATAGAGTTATATTTTCCCCGGTTTCTGGAATTCTTTTTTACCCTAGCTTACGACGCGATCGACTGGACGCGACCCTATGAATTTCTGGACACAGAACTGCAACAGCTAGAACCTGATGCGGAAATTGGGCGGCGTTTCGTTGATAAAGTCGCCAAAGTTTGGTTACTTGATGGAGAAGAAGCTTGGGTATTAGTTCACGTAGAAGTCCAAGGACAATATGACAGCCAATTTGCTGAACGGATGTACACCTACAATTACCGCTTGTTTGACCGCCATAAACAGCGAGTCATCAGCTTGGCGGTATTAGCCGATGAACAAGCAAATTGGCGACCCTGCAGCTACAGCTATGAACTGGCGGGATGTCGTGTCAGCTTAGAGTTTCCCGTCGCGAAGTTATTGGACTATGAACAAGCTTGGGAAACCCTAGAGCAAACCACCAATCCCTTTGGGATAATAGTGATGGCACATCTCAAAACCAAAGCGACGCAACGAAACCCAGAAAGTCGGCTACAGTGGAAACTAAGCCTAGTTAGACGACTTTTTGAAAAGGGATACAGCCGGGGAGATATTCAAGAAATCTTCCGGTTTATCGACTGGGTGATGGTTTTACCAAAAGAATTGACAAGTAGTTTCAAAACTGAAGTGAGAAATTACGAGGAGACAAATAGAATGCGGTACGTAACGAGTATTGAAAGGTTAGCAAAAGAAGAAGGGATTATTGAGACTGCTAGAGAAAGCGTGATTGAAGTTCTAGAAACTCGCTTTGGAGAAGTGCCAAGTGTTATTGTGGAAGCTATCAATGGGATAGAAGAACCATCGGTATTAAAGACACTTCATAAAAGAGCGATCGCAATTCCTTCGACATTTGAATTTCAGCAACTCTTAGATAATCTTACTACTGGAGAATGAGCGATCGCCTATTTTGTGCTGAGAGAGCGATCGCTTTTCTTGAGAGCGTCAGCATTAGCACTTTTTAAAAGCTAAAATCAAAGTGCAGCATTCCATGTTCAATTTATGATGACTCCGAAATTGATGATTGAACCTTCATATTGGTTGGGAACAGGAATCAAACTAGAAAAAGTTAATAATCTTAATTTTTTTAAGTTTACCGATGAACTGCAAGCACGTTCAGATGAACTATTAGAACGGAGCAAATCTGGATTAATCACAGTAGAAGAAAAAGCGGAATTAGATGGTATATCTGATTTAGCGCAGATTTTTACCTACGCTAATTCTGTTTTAGCTGCTGAATCAAAATGGTTCCCCAATCCATCCGAGAAATCATCGCTGACAGAGCAAAATACCTCTGCGAATATTGCCACTCCCCAGAATTTGTAAATACTGACCGCTTCACTGTCGATCATCTCATTCCACAGTCTTTAGGTGGCTCAGATGAACTGGAAAATCTAGCTTTATGTTGCCGTCGTTGCAATGAACGTCGCTATAATTTTACATCAGGAATTGACCCGCAAACTCAAAAGGAAATACCTCTATTTAATCCTCGTACACAACAGTGGTCAGAACATTTTATCTGGTCTGTAAATGGAACAAACATCGTAGGAATAACCCCAACAGGTAGAGCTACCTGTAATCGACTTGATATGAACGATCAACGTCATAGTAACGGGTTCATTCAAAAATCTCGTCGGCTTTGGGTGCAAGTAGGTTGGCATCCTCCTCGGGAAGATCCACGCCAAGAAAGTGGTAATTAATTTAAGCTTAAACAAGCGATCGCCTGTTTTGTGATGAGAGTGCGATGTCTTCTCTTCGAGACGCTGCGCGAACGACAAGCCGCTTTGCGTCTACGCAATTCCTTTCACAGCCGAATTTCAGCAACTCTTAGATAATCTCACTGCTGGAGAATGAGCGATCGCCTGTTTTGTGCTGAGAATGCGATGTCTTCTCTTCGAGACGCTGCGCGAACGACAAGCCGCTTTGCGTCTACGCAATTCCTTCCACATCAGAATTTCAGCAACTATTAGATAATCTGCCTTCTGGAGAATGAGCGATCGCCTGTTTTGTGATCAGAGAGTGACCGCCCAATTTATTCTGAACAAAATATATACCTATCTTGGTAATAATAAAAATCTATCTAATCTAACAAATCTCTAATTTTTATGTTTTAATCTCGTCACTGGTAAAAGCAAACTATCTTCGATTTCTTGCCTAATTTTGCAGCTAATATTAGAATATTTATTCATACAATTGACTAGCAACTTATTAGCGTCATAGTACTGCTGCAACATTTGCTTCTGAGAAGAGTTGAATTGCCAATCGTGTCCAATATTACGATGCTCTATCATAATATCTCTGAGTTGTTCAATCCAGACTTGACTATTTTCCTGCAACCAATCCTCCCAATTATTAGTTACAGAAGTTGACAATTTGATATGTAAAATTTGCAATTTTTGCTGTAACTGGAAATCAAGAGCGTGGGAAATAGCATGTTCAAGTTGAGTAGAAAGTCCGTCATAATTAATAAATTTTAAATTTTGAGACAGAATCTGCTCAAGATCAAAATCAATTGCAAGATCCCAGTTAAAGGGAGTTCTATCTATTTGGCTAGTACACTGCGTGGGATTGTAGCTGGAGTCATCATCCCCAAATCTAAAAGCTTCTATTTCTTGTAATTGTTGTTGTAGCCATTCATCATAACCCCTCTCATAATCAGGATCGATAGCAGGTTCATAGTAACCAGCAAGTTCCCAACTCAGAGCGCCGTCAAGAAAATGAATATAATCTATTAACTCTGAAGTGTAGAAAGCTCGAACTGCAACAGATTTGTAAGGTGTATTAACTGACCTTGTTTTTTCATCTACCCATACTAAAAACTCCTGTAAATTATCATCAAGCGCTAATAAACTATCAACTTTTTGCTTGATCAAGAGTAGCAAATCATCAGCATTACGCATCATTTCAGTAGTTATAAAAATTACTTCTTGCCAGCGTTTTTCCGTAAGATAATCAACTATTTTTTCCCAGGCAGAATTAGCAACAATTTTTCTGGCTGAAAAATACTCATGAAATGTCAGGTGAGAAAAAGAGTAAATCCTCTTTGCTCTTTCTACTAACAGCCCATGTTGTGCTTCAAGCGATTTTAAAACTGCTTCACTGTCCAGTCTTAATATTTTTGTGTCTAGGTCAGGATGATATAGTTTGCGGAAAAACTCAGTAATGTATACCTCTACTGTTTCTTGCTTGAAAAAATAGTTCTGCTGTTCAAATGTAGCCAAAGCAATTTGACTGAGTAAGTCTTCCTTACACTGCATTGAGAGATTTTTATAAACATGATCTCGTTCATTGAAAATTTTTGCATCCCATTTTTTTAGTAAAATTCTCAAGCCCTCTTGATAAAGTTTAGAACGCTTTTTAGGAAAATCTTTTTTCTCTGCAAACACCAGACACAGCAAAGTTAGCAGTAATGGGCTAGTTGCCAGTTCTTGAATTCCCTTGTTCTCTGCCAATTTATTGATGAATCGTTTTGCTTCGTTTAGATCAGTTAGTCGGAACCACTTTTCAGCAAAGATGGTAATCTGTTCTTTATCAAAATCTGCTACTTCCACCTCTGTAAAACTTTCAAAGGTGTATTCATTGGCAGCTATCCGACAAGTAATGACAAACTGATTGCTATGAAATTGATCAGAAATATCTCTAATTTGCAGTAAGACACGTTTTGTATCTTCCGCTCGAACTTCATCCAAACCATCCAATAAAACCAATAGCTTACCCTGTCTCAAAAGCTTGTTTGCTTTAACGCTAGCATCCTGTACTCCACAAACTGTCAATTTTTGGGCAATATATTCCAATAAATCTGGTTGTTTGGGCGTTTCTGCAAAATCCTTTAGGGTGATAAATAAGGGAACTCGATTTGTCAAATACTGCCCCTCAATACATTGCATAGCCAGATACTTCAAAAATGTAGTCTTTCCTGCGCCCGGTTTACCGAATACCATCAGTTTGTAATGACGCTGTACTGCTTCTATACCAGGTATTCGCTTCTCTTTAACTCTGTTAAGTCCAAACCGCTCAAAGTTATCTGGCTCAGAATTTTGCAACAGTTCAGAGATATCTAATCGCCTACGTCCGGTGATTTTCTCCAGAATGTTGACGTTGGTATAGATACCCCGTTCACCTGTTAACTCTATTGGTTGGGGCATATCTAGCACCCGCATGGTTCCACACTTTTCTTTAATGCTGGATTTAACCTGTTCGCGGATTTCTTGAACTAGAGCATCAATATCAGAGTCTTGCTCTGAAGTTTGTTTTACTTCAGATTGTCGATTTTCTTGAATTTCTTGCCACTCCAGCCCCAATTTTTTGCATATTTCAACAAATAAGCTGCTATCAACAGGCTTACGGTTAAAAAATTTATTGACTGGTTGACGGGTAACGGATAAAGCGTCCGCTAGCTTTTGCTGTGTTCCAAATTTGTCGATTAAAGCTAACTTTGCAGACTGAATACCTTGATGAGAAGCCTGAAGCGATCGCTTGACCATATTTTGATGAACAACTTTTTACCCATTTTAACGACTTAAAACAAAAGTTATACTTACCGCGTACATAACTCACACACCCAGGAAGCCTTGTGATTACATAGTTTGAGGGATTTTAGAAGGGCGTAAATACACTATTGCTTACTGAGGCGATCGCAATGCTCGAAACACTAATTCCCCTAGTTATCAACAAGTCTGTAGAAATTATTCTGGGGCTACTGCTGGAAAAATTCTGGGCTTGGGTTTTGAAGGATAATAACTATCAACGCCTGAACCAATTCCTGAAAATGCAGGTTCTAGCACTGTATCTCAATTGGGTTTTGCTCAAAAAACCTCTAAAATATCTACCTGAATCCGTACAAGAGAGTAATTCAGAAATTAATGATTAGTATCAAATAGGGAGAATATGGCACAGGCTCAAGGCTTACTTTCGCAGCTAAACCTGTGTCTATGTCCAACTATCAAAAGGTTTACGATATATCAACTAGCTACCCATTTAGTTTGAAAATTTAACCCAAAATAGTTAGATTAGCAAGTAATTATTTACCTATGAAAAACTAGTAAATCTTATATAAGATAAAATAAAAAAATCTATTGCAGCTTTTAGGTAAATAATCTTTATTCAAGAGAAGGTTAACTAAAATTGATATAAATATATCTAAGATTACAAACCCCGAAAATTTTACCGAGACCCGCTACATGAACTCACAAAATTCTCGCTCTGACAAAATTTTGGTTGTAGATGATTCTCCAGATAATGTGTTTTTAATCAAAACTATTTTGGAGGAAGAAGGCTACACAGTTAGCACAGCAGAAAATGGTGCTTCAGCTTTATCACAATTAGAAGCATCTCCTTGTGATTTGGTATTGCTGGATTTAATGATGCCGGGAATGGATGGTTACGAAGTTACTCGGCGCATACGTGGAAATACTGCCATGCAGCAATATATCCCCATACTGCTGATTACTGCTCATGATGCGCCAAATGTTGCCAAGGGATTAGATTTAGGTGCTGATGACTTTATCCGCAAGCCTGTGACGGTGGATGAATTGCTAGCACGAGTGCGATCGCTCTTACGTTTAAAACATAGTATCGATGAACGTGATGAAATTGCTCGCCAGCGCGAAGATTTTGTCTCCCGTCTCACCCACGACTTACGCACCCCCCTTGTAGCTGCCGATCGCGTACTCATGCTGTTTCAGCAGGGTGCTTTGGGAGCATTATCGCCGCAAATGGAGGAAGTGATCGCGATCATGGCGCGTAGCAATACTAATTTGCTGTCAATGGTTAATACCTTACTGGAAGTGTACCGCTTTGAAGCTGGTCGCAAAACCTTGGCTTTTCAACCAGTGAACCTCCGCCAATTATTAGAGGAGGTAGTAGGAGAATTAACACCTTTAGCTGAAGCAAAATCACTATCGATAAATTTAGGAATTGCTCAAGAGTTAACCAGCAACTCAGTCATGGGCGATCGCTTAGAATTGCATCGTCTATTTACTAACCTAATTGGTAATGCTATAAAATTTACCGATTCTGGCTCAGTAAATATTCATCTTGGTTCAACAACCCAAAACAGCAAAAAGTCGTATTTAGATGCTGTGGAAAATTCCGCTTTTAGTGAATTCCTAATTGTTGAAGTAGAAGACACAGGCCCCGGTATTTCTCCTGAAGAACAAACCACATTATTTGAGCGTTTTCGCCAAGGAAGTCACAAGAGTTCTGGTAGTGGCTTAGGGCTGTATCTTTCCCGGCGAATTGTTGAAGCTCATCAAGGAAATATTTTAGTTAAATCTGAGTTGGGTAAAGGTAGTGTATTTATTGTTATGCTACCTGTAAAAATATAAGTCAATGGTCAATAGTCAATAGTCAATAGTCAATAGTTAATAGTCATTGATCCTTTCTTTCTTGTCCCCCATGTCCTCCTTGTCCCCCTTCCCTTATCCCTCTTTTCTCCCTTCCCTAGCCCCTAGCCCCTAGCCTCTATAAAAAACATGATTACTGAATCATCAATTTCTATCAACGATATTATTCGTAAACAACGCGAATTTTTTCAAACTGGTAAAACTAAAGATGTTGCTTTTCGGATTGAACAACTTAAAATTCTCAAACAAGCAGTTCTAGAAAATGAACAAGCAATAATTCAAGCATTAAAAGCTGACTTAAATAAACCAGAATTTGAAGCTTATGCTACAGAAATTTTAGTATATAAAGAAATTGATTACGCTATTAAGCATATCAAAACTTGGACTAAGCCTCAAAAAGCAGCCGTTTCTCTGGAATTTTTGCAATACTCAGCTAAAATTTATCCAGATCCTTTAGGAGTAGTTTTAATTATCGGCCCTTGGAACTATCCATTTAACTTAATGATAGGGCCTTTAGTTGGTGCGATCGCGGCGGGAAATTGCACAATTCTCAAACCTTCAGAACTTGCGCCTCATACCTCTAGTTTGCTGGCTGGGATAATTGCTAAATATTTTGATCCAGCATATATTGCACTAGTAGAAGGTGGTGTAGAAACCAGTCAAAATCTGTTAGCAGAAAAATTTGACTATATCTTTTTTACTGGTGGTACAAATGTCGGCAGAATTGTTATGGAAGCGGCGGCTAAACACCTCACACCAGTTACTTTAGAATTAGGTGGTAAAAGCCCTTGTATTGTAGATACAGAAATTAATTTAGAACACACCGTCAAGCGGATTATTTGGGGTAAGTTTGTCAATGCTGGACAAACTTGTATCGCCCCTGACTATATTTTAGTTGATAAAAGAATCAAAACAAATTTAGTAGAAGGGCTGAAAAAAACTATCAAAGAATTTTATGGAGATAAGCCAGAAACGAGTCCTGATTATGCTCGTATTATCTCTGCAAAACACTTTGATAGATTAGTAAATCTTCTAAAAAATGGTGAAGTTATCATTGGTGGAGAAACGAACCCGGCGGAACGTTATATAGCTCCCACGCTGCTTGAGAACGTCTCTTTGGATGATGCAATTATGCAGGAAGAGATTTTTGGTCCGATTTTACCCATTATTGAATATGATGACATCAAAGAAGCGATCGCTCTAATTAACTCTCGACCAAAACCCCTAGCTTTATACTTATTTTCGCAAAACAAAAACCTGCAACAGCGCATTTTGCAGGAAACTACATCCGGTGGAGTTTGTCTTAACGATACAATCATGCAATATGGTGTTTCATCTTTACCATTTGGCGGTGTTGGTGATAGTGGTATTGGTAGTTATCACGGTAAAGCTGGTTTTGACACCTTTTCCCACCGCAAAAGCGTCTTGCAAAACTCATTTTTATTTGATTTAAATTGGCGTTACGCTCCCTATCAAGGAAAGTTAGCTTTCCTCAAGCGATTCCTGGGTTAATTAGTTCACATTTTGCATTAACCCTCTTTAATCACTCTTGCCAAATAAAAATCTCAAACCTTTATTTTTCAATACTTTTACCAATTTAGGTGTAGGTTGGGTTGAGGCACGAAACCCAACACCCGAAAACTTTGGTATTGTTGGGTTTCACTCCGTTCAACCCAACCTACATTTATTGTTCTCTTCCCAAAGTGATAGAAGAGGGTTAAGCTGAATTTTTCATGAGAGAGTATGGTTGAATCAACACATCAGCAGGAATTCCCAATTGTTGATTTAAACGCCGAATCATCTCTAATGTTAGAGGTTGCTGGCGATTTAAAATTGCTGCAACCTCTTCCAGACTTCCAATAATAGGTTCTAAATCGTGAGTAGATAAACCACGAGATTCAAGATAGTACAAAATAGCTTCTATTGGTTCTGGTGCTGCAATTGGATAGTGTTGTTGTTCGTATGCTTCTACTAGAGTTGTTAAAACTTCTAAGCGGTAAGCGAAGCCATGCCCGAAGGGCTTTTCGCACTCTATTGTATTAGGTTCTGCATCGAATAATCTTTCTATTTCATCAAGTGCAGCACGATAATCAGCTTCATTTCGGATTGGTCGGAGTTCGAGCATACATATTACCTCAAATTGTTGCCGCATTGACGTTATCGTATTCAGAGTGCGTACCTATAAAGCGGATGAAAACAATATTAATGTCATAAATTTTCGCAAATACAAAGACACTACCCAGCCAAAAAATTGACATGCTCGGTAGTGTTTTTTTTAGACTATTTCTCAGCAATTCTTAATTAATTAATTACGAATTAAGAATTACAAATTAGCCCCTCATGGGAAAAACTACAACCAAACATGAAAATCTTTCTTTCCCATGCCCAATGCCCAATGCCCAATGCCCATTTTCTAGTTAGTAACTATACCTTTCTTCTGCCCAAGGTTCACCCCGTTGGTGGTAACCATTACGTTCCCAAAAACCCAGTTCTTCACTTTTGAGAAACTCTAAACCATTAATCCATTTAGCGCTTTTCCAAGCATAAAGATGGGGAACAACTAAGCGCATCGGCCCGCCATGTTCTGCTGGTAAAGGTTCACCAAATAGTTGAAAAGCAAAGAAATTTTCTTCCCTGACAAAATCTGCCATTGAGATGTTAGTAGTGTAGCCACCATAGCAATGTTCCATCACATGAACTGCTTGGGGATCAACCTCTAACAAACTCATAAACTCTGTAACTTTAATCCCAGTCCATTTAACATCAAGTTTAGACCAGCGCGTTACACAGTGAAAATCTGCTGTGAATTCAGATTGAGGTAAAGCCATAAAATCTGCCCAAGTAAAGGTAGCAGGTTTGGCTAAACCCCAAACTTTAAATTCCCATTCTTCTATATTTATCTTTGGTGTTGCACCATAAGTTAAAACGGGAAAGCCTTTAGCCAAATATTGACCAGGCGGAACCCGTTCGTTATCTTCTTGCTCTGGTTTCTGAAAAAATTTTCCTAACATAATCTCAGAAAAATTAATTTTTCAAGATAATTGGTTTTCTTGAGATAATTTTCTAAGGATTTGAGCATCTGCGCTACTCAAAAAGGATAAAAAATATCAATTGCACAGAATACTAAAAATCCAGAAACTACAGATAGCTTAATTTCGATAAATTATTTGCTCATCACCCATAGGCAATAGTTAATGGAGCTTGTCCAATTAACTATAACTATGTATGGATAATGCCATGAGAAAAGCAACGAAAAAGCGCCAATCTAACAGCGCTGTTCGTGCCTTTCTTAACCATCGACATTATTATTCGTCTTCTGCTTCTTCGTCTTCAGCAGATGGGTAGACAAATGTAGAGCGTCCAGTCAAAATCGACTTGCCTAGGGAAAGAGCTTTTTGTGCTTCAACAGCAGCTTTATGTCTCCAGTTAGCTCGGCGTTTATCTCTTTTAGACTTAGATGTTTTCTTCTTTGGAACAGCCATGATAGCGGATATCGCAATTCTTGACAACCTTTTTATTCTAAGCCATCAATTGACACTGGCAACATAAAAATGGGAATTGGGCATGGGGCATGGGGCATTGAAACAATTTTGGATTTTGGATTTTAGATTGGAATCCACAATTGCAAATTTCAAATCTAAAATTCCTTGTCTCCCTTGTCCTCCTTGTCCTCCTTGTCTTACTTGTCCCCCTTGTCCCCCTTGTCCTCCTTGTCTCCCTTCCCTTGTCTCTCTTCCCTACTTTTTCTCTGTGGGCTTGGGGTCAAATAACAAAAGCGATCGCGCTGTTTTAAAATAAGTTGCCCAACGTTGCGCATCGGGACGAGTACGCCATTGTTGACGAGTGACTTCTAAGGCTAAAACTGGGGCGATCGCTCCTAGACTTTGTACGGAGACAATTACGGATACATCTGTAACTAAAATATCTTGGTCGAAGCTCCTTTGAGCTGCGGCTCTCGCTACTGCTTCTGCCCTTCTGAGTATGGTTTCGTAAGTTTCCTCTGGTAGCCGATCGATTGCCAAGTCAACTCTGGCTGTGTAAGCTCTTACCATCTGCGGGGCGATCGCCTCATAAGCAAACCACACCGGAACCGCCGAAAATAGCAAAACTCCTAACTGAACTATCCGGATTTTTCTGGCAATTTGGCTAATAACTGAAAAGGAAATGATCGATGATAGTTGATGAGCAACACTTCTACTCATGATTTTTTCGCTCCTGTCTACAGAATCTTTAATTTAAATTGAGTGAAAGTAATTTCCGGCTATTTTATGTAATAAAAATCACATACTATCGGGGTGACGATAAGAATCTCCTAGACTATAAGACATAGGTTAACTTTGTTTTTTCCGCAAAGCCAACAGCAATTTCAAGCAAACAAGAAGCGACACAGAGGGGATGGTAAATTACTGGGCGATTACTATTGGCATCAATCAATATCATTTATTTCAACCTTTAAGTTGCGCTCAAGCCGATGCCGAAGCGCTGAAAGACTTTTTGGCTACAGAGGCAGGTTTTTTACCGCAAAACTGCCTACTGATGACGGATACCTCGCCACCGATAATGAGAGACAAATCTACTTATCCGACGCGCGAGAATATCCTGCTGTTATTAGAAGATTTAGCCGCAAATTATTGGCAACCACGGGACTATCTTTGGTTATTCTTTAGCGGCTATGCCATTAACTACAAGGGACAAGATTATTTAATGCCGGTCGAGGGAAATCCCGATTTAGTTCAGGAAACTGGCATAGAATTGCGATCGCTCTTACAGAGTTTGCAGCTAACTGAGTTAAATGTATTACTCATCCTGGATATCAACCGCGCTTTTGGTACCCAAGCTGATGCTCCCGTTGGTCAAGAAACTCTCGAACTAGCTCAAGAGCTACAATTAGCAACAATTCTTTCTTGCCAACCAGAGCAATTTTCCCATGAAAGCCGAGAACTAGGTCACGGATTTTTCACCGCAGCATTATTACAAGCTTTAGGTTCTGGGCATGGTAGTAACCTGGGGAATTTAGTTAATCAACTGAGCATACTCACCCCAGAATTATGTCAGCATCATTGGCGACCAGCACAAAACCCCGTTGCGGTTGTACCATCGCCGCAGCAAGTAATTTTACCGCCATTGCGCAGTAAGATTACACCAGCTAGAAGCGACGTAGGAAACGTTATTTTTCCTGAAGAATCTTTTGCGGTAGCCCGTGCAGCACCTTCTCTCGCTGTGAATTCTGCCAAAACTGCCACAAAAGTCCAAACAACGAGCAATAATCAAACAATTCCTGGGTTAGAAACTACTATTAGTCCCAAATCTCCCCCAGGAAAGCCACCACAATTTACAGCCATCAGCCAGAAATCTCCAAATCAAGCAGCCCAAGGGTTTGCGGGGAATGTAGCTTCCCAATCAGTGACACAAAAGCAATCTCAGGTACTCCCAGCAGCATCACAGACAAGTAATGAGGAACAGTTTCTTCCCACCTCTTCCTCAGGTTTTATTTCTCAAGCACCTGCAACTCAGGTAAAAAAATCATTTTGGAGCCAGCTTTTGTGGTGGCTAGGAGGAAGTTTATTAATCTTAGGTTTAGTTGCAGTAGTTTTTCTCCGCAATCAAACCAGATTGAAAACGTCTCAAGTATTGACCACATCGGCTAATACGGCGACTAATGAGGCGAAAGACCTAACTAATTTGCCTAATAATAGTACCGCAGTCTCTAATTCCACTACCCCAACACCAACTCAATCGCCAACGCCAAAACCAGCACCCACAACAACATCTACAGCAACATCTACAACAACAGTTACGAATTCCGAATCGCAACAGCGCAATCAAGCTGTATTGGACTTGGCGAAAATGTCTTTGCGGGAAACTCAAGCCAGCGATTTAAGTTTAGCGATCGCTACTGCGAGGAAAATACAATCAGGGGAACCACTTTACGAACAAGCCCAAGAAGACATTAAAATCTGGAGTCGGATGATTTTAGATTTAGCAGAAGGTCGCGCCCAACAAAAACAGTATGCAAATGCGATCGCTGCGGCACAATTAATTACTAAAGAAGAAGAACTGTATCCCAAAGCCCAAGCACTGATTAACCAATGGCGACTAGAAGCCAAGCAATATGTTAGTAATAAAACTCTCTTAGACGCCGCTAATGCTTTAATTAGACCAGGACAAGCATCTACATATAATCGTGCTATTGAAGTAGCAAAGAAAGTTCCACCAGGACAACCAGGCTTCGATGTTGCGCAAAAATCCATTAATCAATGGAGCGAGAAGATTCTGGATTTGGCAAAAAATCGTGCTGTCAAAGGTGAACTGAATGCCGCAATTGAAACTGCAGCTTTAATCCCAGAAATGACATCAGCTTATGAAGATGCGCAAGAAGCTATTCAAAAATGGCAAGTAAGGCGGATCAAAAATTAGTCTGAGCGGCAATTAATATATTCTACAGGGCATGGTATTGCCCATTGGTGTCAATTTAATTTAAAAATAGCCTCTGTCTTAGCTTTGTCACCCGCCTGAGAATGAATTCTCAGGGCCAAAGCCCAAGTCTACTAAAGTAGACTCAAGATTTGAAGGATATTTAGTCATCTAAAGATGACTTTGGCTATGAGCAAGGAACTTCAGTTCCTTGCGGTAGATGGGTTTTGCGTTAAGTTGACACAGGTGGGCATTGCCATGTCCTTACCATCTGTCGCATTCTGTTTTCAAATTGGTATCAAATTGCTCAAGAGTCCAGAATTAACTAGCAGCTTGCTTTAATTCTGGACTCTTGTTTAATTTATTGACTCAGATTTGAGAAATAATAACTTGCAAATAACAAATCAACTAATCACCAGAAAATCTCTCTCCTCTAGCTCCTAGTCCCTAGTCCCTAGCCCCTAACAGTACTGAGAAACATCCTCTCCACATTCATCAGCTAGATAGCATAACGCCCGGAAACGTAAGCTGACTAATTCTTCATACAAAGGATTCAGCTTACACATTGGCGGAATATGAAATAAAGTTTTGCCAAATAACTTGACATCACGCTCAAAAGGACACTGAGCCGGAATTAACTTACACAAGCGGTGCGCCAAATCGCGATCGCGTACTTGAATGTTGTCTACTTTTTGTCGTAAGGGCTGGAGGATATGGCCAGAAGACTTAGTAGCAGGATGTGGCAGCTGGTTTACTGGGGTATTAGTAGCTTCTGCTTGGTTAATAGATACCCAGCTTGCCAAGAAAATTCTTTTTGTGGTATTATCGAATACCTTCATGGTTACTCCTCTATTTGATGGAGGGTATTCACCTTTACGATGAACATATACATAGTGGCTTAGACCGTTCCCGGAAAAATCTTGTTTCTACTAGATGCAATCTGATTGTTATCCGTAGCCACTTAATTTGGAACTCATTTATAACTACGTCAAGTTAAACGCAATTTTCCCGGAAGCGGAAGTGTGATCTTCCGATCTTGTTCATAACTTGACATAGTTAAGATTTTAGTGAAGACATCTATCTTTGGATTGATTTTGCAATATTTGTTACAAAACTTTATTAGATAGTATAACACTGAGTAAAAATACTAACTGCTAGATTCTATACAAATCTCACAGCTGATGCAGAATCCTATTGCGCTTCCTGTCTGTAAAAATTAAACAGATACAAGGTTATAGGGAAGTAAAGATGGGGTGAATGATATAGCAAGATTTTGGAGAACTGTTATTAACTGGACAGCAGTTTTCTACCATGTGCTGTTATATATGTCAACTATCAGGAAAAAAATTTCTTTTCCTCTTTTTCCTACTTTCCAGTCCCTGTCTCCTTCAAGACTAAGTAACGCGAGTGATTATCCGACAATTTGCAATCTATGGCGTACTAGGCTTAACTTACCTGGGGTTAGCGTTGGGCTACATTCCTGGATTACGCATGAACCGTGCCACAATTGCCCTAGTGGGTTCTGCTTTTTTAATTGCGCTGGGCGCTGTAAATTTAACAGAAGCATGGCAAGCTATTGATGCTAACACCATCGTGTTTTTGCTGAGTATGATGGTAGTCAATGCTAGTCTAACTTACGCCGGATTTTTTGCGCGATCGCTCTCTATATTATTGAGCATTACCCGCAGTCCTCTGGGATTATTAATTGCTCTAACCTTTGCTAGCGGTATCCTATCTGCCGTATTTCTCAACGATACCATAGCATTAATTTTTACACCATTGGTTTTAGGCTTAACTCAAGCCTTGAGTTTAAATCCCATACCCTATTTATTAGCGATCGCAGGTGCAACTAATATAGGTTCTGTAGCCACTTTAAGTGGTAATCCCCAAAACATTTTAATAGGTTCTTTCTCTGGAATTCCCTACCTAAATTTTCTGGGCGCACTCGCTCCAGTCGCCTTAATTGGCTTAATAATACAGATAGGTTTGCTATGGTTACTTTATCCTGATGTTCGTTCCACTCAACCTTGTCAACAATTAGCGACTGGAAATCATCGGATTTACAAACCTTTATTTAATAAAACATTAGTCATCACCACAGGATTACTTATCGCCTTTGCTGTTGGTTTACCGCTAGCGGAGTCGGCTTTAGTTGCTGCTAGTTTGCTGTTGATTACGCGACGAATCAAACCTCAGCGCATTCTCCAAAGAATCGATTGGAATTTGCTAGTGATGTTTTCCGGCTTGTTTATTTTGACGCGAGTTACAGAAAAATTAAATTTATTGCAATTATTTACTCATGCAGTTAATACTTCTGCAAGTTTTTTGAGTGTAACTGTTATTTTATCTAATCTAATTTCCAATGTTCCGGCTGTACTCTTATTGCATCCTTTGATCCCCAAGGATAATACCCAATATTGGCTATTGCTAGCAGCCGGATCTACATTAGCAGGTAATCTTACTTTGTTTGGCTCAGTCGCTAACTTAATAGTTGTCGAAGCTGCTACAAATTTAGGCTATAAGTTAACATTTATCGAGCATCTACGCTTTGGTGTACCGCTAACATTATGTACTTTAATTTTAGCTTATCTGTGGATTCACTAGGTAAAAGAAGATTATTGGGCTAGAGATAATACCAATTTGAAAAAAAATGCGACATATTGGTAGGGGCACAACATTGTTGTAGCCTTATCAATAATTTATGTGTCGCAAATATTCTTGGAACTGGTATCGGTTACTCAAAAATCAGCCATATAAGCTATTTCAGTATTTTTAGCATTATTTTTTTATTGAAAAACAGTTATTTTTAAGTTGTTATAAAGCATTTAGAAAATAAAACTAGGAGTTAAAAGTCAATGTTCTTACCTAAATTCAGCAATTTACTTGTAGGAACTATTTTTCTATCTAGCTTTCTAATCAATCATGTTAATGCAATGGAAGCATCAATTGTAGATTTGGAAATTCAAGAAACTTCTAAATTTAATTTTGTTATTAAAACTTCTAAAAAAAATAATGAACTAGTTTATAAAGGTCATTTTGATAAACAGAAAGAAGGAATATCAATCAATAATATTGTTATTATTCAAGGTGATGCTATTACTCATTATTTATGTCAAAAAGATTCGTTATTAACTACTCAAAAATTTAACTTTACTTATAAATACTCTGCTGGAAAAACTGAAAAATATACAAGAACTTGTAAGGAAGCGAGACAGGCTATGTTATTTTTAGAAGGTTTTTCATCCTATAAAAAGAGAGTAGTAGACAAGCTTTATAAGCCTATTAAAAGCTACGAAGTCCCAGTAGCTAAAGCAGAAGTAATCACAAGTATGTCCGATCAATTTGCGTTCTTTTGTAGAAGTGATATATATAGTCAAAATCCAAGTATTTGCGAACAAATATTAGAAACAATGAAATAATAAATTATATTTACAGGTTGAATTAAATTTAATTCACCAATAATTATAATCATAAATTGAGTTTCACTTCGTGAAAGGTAACAAAGCACGAAAAATTTTGAGTTTCGTTACTCAACTTATCTCTGTTTTCTCTGTGGTTAGATAAATTTCTTTTGAACCGCAGAGGACGCAGAGAGAATAGAGAAAAAACAGATTTTATGAGTCACTATAAAATCCGATACGAAATTAAGCCATTTGAGTGTATTTTTCTCACGCCAAAACGCAAAGACACTCAGAAAAACTTTGCGTCTTTGCGTCTACCCTGCGGGAACGACTTCGTCGAATGCGTGAGATTTCTTATCTTAAATTCTTTACGAAGCTACCTGCGCAGCAGTCCTAGGCCGGCGTCTTCTCCCATCGCTGACTTTGACAGGTGGCTCATCAGGAATCTGCATTAACAATGTTACTGTAGGTTGACATTGCAATTCCCGACGGATAGAGCGTTGCAATTCTCTTTCTAACATCCCTTGCAAACCACCCCAATCGACTTCCGTTTGCTCTCCTTCACCGGGTTGTGTAAATTCTGACCAACGAACGCCCAAAATTTCTTCAATTCGCTGTTGTACCCATTTTTGTAAAAGCGATCGCTCTATACTAGTTACCACACCTCTGAGGTGAATTTCTGGCTTGGCTAATAATTTACCACTCCAATCAATAGCTGCGGCAATAGTGACAATACCTTCTGAAGCCATGCGCTGGCGTTCTTGTAATACCTTAGCGCTAACCATCCCAGAACTCGTAGTATCTACCAATTCAATTCCTGATGGCACTTTACCAGATACACGAATTGCGTCTTCTGTCAACTCAACAATATCGCCATTCTGGAGAATCACCATATTTTCTTCGGGAATACCCATACTTTGCGCTGTTTGCGCGTGCTTCACTAACATCCGATGTTCGCCGTGAAATGGTACGAAAAACTTCGGTTTGGTTAAAGCAATCATCAGTTTTTGGTCTTCTTGACAACCGTGTCCTGAAACGTGAATTCCTTTCTCCCGTCCATAGACAACGTTTGCGCCTTGAAGCATCAGTTTATCTATAGTATTTACAACGGCGATGGTATTTCCCGGAATTGGGTTAGCGGAAAATACTACTGTATCCCCTGGGCGAATTTTAATATGGGGATGCTCTTTATTCGCAATTCGCGTCATTGCTGACATCGGTTCGCCCTGAGAACCTGTAGTCAGAATCAACACATTCTCATCAGGAAGGCTGCGGACAGTATGTAGCGGTTGCAACAAATGATCGGGACATTTGATGTAGCCTAGATTACGCGCATGGGCAATCAAATTCAGCATCGAACGACCGACAACTGTCACTGTGCGGTTGTACTTCTGCGCCAGTTCCAAAATCATGTTGATGCGATGGACGCTAGAAGCAAAGGTAGTGACAAATAATCGTCCTGGGGTTTGTGCAAATACCCGGTCAAGATTGGGATAGACAGAACGTTCTGAAGGGGTAAATCCGGGTACTTCTGAGTTTGTGGAATCGCTCAACAAACAAAGCACGCCTTTTTCGCCATGTTCTGCTAGTCGTTGTAAGTCAAATCTTTCCCCATCAACTGGGGTGTGGTCAATTTTAAAATCTCCGGTGTGGATAACTATACCTATGGGTGTATGAATCGCTACGGTAAAGCTATCAGCAATGGAGTGGGTGTTGCGAATGTATTCGACAAAGAAGGATTTGCCAATTCTGACAACATCGCGGGGTAAAACCGATCTTAACTCTGTGCGATCGCGTACTCCTGCTTCTTCTAATTTCCCTTCTAGCATGGCCATTGCTAGTCTGGGGCCATAAATTACAGGTATTTCAAATTGTTTGAGGTGAAATGCAATCCCGCCTATGTGGTCTTCATGACCGTGGGTAACAATCATGCCTTTGATTTTATGGCGATTTTCCCGGAGATAGGTGGTATCTGGCAGGACAATATTTACACCATGCATCGCCTCTGTGGGAAAGGCTAAACCTGCATCTAATAAAATAATTTCGTCATCGTACTCGAAAACACAGGTATTTTTACCAATCTCATGTAATCCGCCCAAAGGAATAATTTTTAGGGCGGAGCTTGTATCGTTTTTAGCCATTTGCTCCTTGAATTGTTGTTTGTGGTTAATTTAAGTTAATAAAGTTAGCATCTTGTATCAAAGACAACATTAGCTGTCTTATCCGGACATTCCCAAAGCAGCCTAATTTAAATCTGATTTTTCTATTGTTTGTTCAATAAAAATGGATTTTACGCTGAAGGATTCATATTATAGCTATTCAGTCGTAACACAGGAGTTGCTACTGTACCTGGTAAAAATTATGTATTTTCCTTGTTTCTTATGTATCTGTAGTAACACTGAACTTGCTAGTAAATAGCAAGCTGGTACTTAGATTAAACTAAGTTCTTTGAGAACCACCTCTAACTTGTGACTAATTTCTGGTTCAGCTTCACATAAAGGTAGCCGAGTTGAACCAACCTCCCAACCTTGAATTTTTAATGCTGTTTTTACGGGAATGGGATTTGTCGTTAAAAATAAAGCTTTAAACAGTGGAAAAAGTTGCAGATGTATTTCAGTCGCCACCTCAATTTTTCCCACACCAAAGGCTTGGATCATCTGCTGTAGTTGGTTGCCTACCAGATGCGAAGCTACGCTCACCACACCTTTAGCACCGATCGCTAACAAAGGCAAAGTTAAAGAATCATCTCCAGCGTAAATCTGAAATTCTTTGGGTGTCAAGCGGCGAATTTCACTGGCTTGGTCTAAACTCCCACTAGCTTCTTTTATACCAACAATATTATTAATCTCCGCTAACCGGGCAACTGTTTCTGAACTGAGGTTTTGTCCAGTACGACCGGGAATGTTATACAACAGGATAGGTAAGTCGGGACAGGCTTGCGCTACCGCCTGAAAGTGCTGGTAAAGTCCAGCTTGGGGCGGTTTATTATAATAGGGCACGACTTGTAAAGTCCCATGTACTCCTATTTTAGCTGCCTTTTGGGTGGCGGCGATCGCTTCTTTGGTGGAATTAGAACCACAGCCGGCGATGACTTTGGCTTTTCCTGCTACCGCCTGCAACACTTCCACAAACAGCTGATACTCCTCATCCCAAGTTAGGGTAGGAGATTCACCTGTTGTACCACATACCACCAATGTATCTGTACCGTTATTCGCTAGATGTGCTGCTAGTTCTGCCGCTACATCATAGTTGACGCTGCCGTCTGCTTTAAACGGCGTAATCATAGCGGTTAAAACTCTACCAAAATCTCCCACCCTTTTTCTACTCCTGATTATCCTTCTTATTGTTTGTCACTTGGTGGTTTTATTTCATAATTGTCATTTGTCAGAGACGCGATAACCCTTGTCTGTACAGTTGTCTAAATCCAATGACAATTGACTAATGACAATTGACTAATGACTAATAGCTAATGGTTTTAGTAGATTTTTCTCTACTAATAACTCAGCAATTTGCACTGCGTTTAATGCTGCACCTTTACGGATTTGATCGCCACATAGCCATAGTTCTAAGCCACAAGGATGAGAAATGTCTTGACGAATTCTGCCTACTAAAACTTCATCTCGACCAGTGGCTTCAATTGGCATGGGGAAGTGATTTGCCTGCCAATCTTCTACCAACTTAACTCCAGGAGAGTGGCTTAAAATTTCTCTAGCTGACTCTGGGCTAAAGGGGGTCTCGAATTCTATATTAACTGCTTCTGAGTGGGCGCGCAGTACGGGAACCCGCACACAAGTGGCAGTAATTCTTATTTGTTGGTTACCAAAGATTTTGCGGGTTTCGTTGACCATTTTCATTTCTTCTTCACAATAGCCCCAATCGGTTAAGGGGGAATTGTGGGCAAAGAGATTAAATGCTAACGGATAAGGTAATACTTCTGCAACTGGGGTTTTGCCGTCTAATATTGCCTGGGATTGGGTTTGCACTTCTGCCATTGCTTTGGCACCAGCACCACTGGCAGATTGATAGGTTGCTACTACCAGCCTTTTGATTGGTTGAATTTGGTGTAACGGCCAGATTGCCACTGCCATTAAAATTGTCGTGCAGTTGGGGTTGGCAATGATACCTTGATGGGACTCTGCGGCTTGGGGATTTACCTCTGGAACGATTAAAGGTACAGATTCTTGCATCCGGAAGGCACTGGAGTTATCGATGACGACTGCGCCTTTTTCTACGGCTTTTGGTGCCCAAGTTTTAGATGTGGAACCGCCAGCACTGGCGAGGACTATATCTATACCTTCAAAGGCGCGATCGCTTACCGCCTCTATTGCTAAACTTTCTCCTTTAAAGGAGATTGTGCGCCCTACACTCCTCTCGGAGGCTAACAATTTTAAATTTGCTACCGGAAAATTCCGACTTTCCAGTAATTCCAACAACTCCGTACCCACGGCACCAGTTGCGCCCAAAATAGCTACATTATAGGATTTAGACAACCTTACTTCCTCCTTTAAGAGGTTATTTTATGATTTATTGAACAGATGCAAAAAATACAAAACTTATTTCATTAAGGAATAGTAGTAGTAAAAAACATTAACATTAAATATATTTTTATTACTTTTTATGCTTCCAAAGGCTTTGCCGATGGACATTGATGAAGATTTTTTGATTTTAATAAATTTAGTAACGCTTTGCTTTTTGCTTATTTACTTTCTTTTGCTGACATTCATATTTTGTTACTTTTATTTAAGTTATATTATTATACAACGAATTTATTAGCGATCAAAGAATTAAAATTCTGTAATTAATTATTGTGGGAGTTTCATAATTTTCCAGTTCAGTCAACAATTTTGTCTGAGAAATTGTGCTGTCTAGATGATGGATGTACTATGATCCAAGTGAACGAAAACCAGCAAAACAATCAACTGAGCGATGCAGTAGTGCCATCAGTGGCAATAAATCCCAACTGGAAATGCAAATTTCTACTCGAAGACCAGGATATCACGCTGTTAGCCCTCTGAATCATAAATCCACTTATGTGCTTAGATATGGAGTGTGCAACCCCCAATATCAGTAGATAACTTTGTGGTTGGGGATCGGGCAACAGTCTTGAGGATGGAGGCGATGGGTAAACTTATTGCACTAAAGTGTTCAGTCATTTGCCATTAGCAGTACACTGGATCTCTGCTGCCGGGCAGAGATTGAGAGTAGGATTCTCATCATCCCCGATCCAGCCAAGAGATAGCAACGAACAGCAGCGAGCGATCGCGTGCGTGTCTGTACTCGGAGTTAAAAATACCAGAAATTCAGAGACAAAGCATGAAAGTCACCCAGGAAAAACTTCCCGCCAGTCAAATAGGGCTGGAAATAGAGATTACACCAGAGATTACCAAACAAACCTACGAACAGGTAATTAAAAACCTAGCCAGTACCGCCAATATTCCTGGGTTTCGCAAAGGCAAAGTGCCTCGGCAAATATTGCTACAGCAACTAGGTACCACTCGGATTAAAGCAGCCGCCTTAGAAGAATTAATTCAAGATGGCATAGAAAAAGCTGTTAAACAAGAAGACATTAAAGCTATTGGGCAACCTCAGTTACGCTCTGACTTTGAAGAATTAATTAAAAATTATCAACCAGGGCAACCGCTAACTTTTTCTGCGGCTGTGGATGTAGAACCAGAAATCGAGCTAGAGAAATACACAGGCTTACAAGCCAAAGCTGAGGAAATTAAATACGATCCGGCTCGCGTTGATGAAGTTCTCGATCAAGAACGGCAAAAACTCGGCACTTTGATTCCTGTGGAAGGGCGTGCAGCCCAAATTGGCGATACTGCGGTTTTAGATTTTAAAGGCGTATTGGCTAAAGCTGAGGGTGAAGACGAATCCGCAGAACCTACCCCGATTCCTGGCGGCGAAGCATCTGATTTTCAAGTGGAATTATACGAAGATCGGTTTATTCCCGGATTTGTCGTGGGAATTGTGGGAATGAATCCTGGGGAAACCAAAGAAATTTCCGCCCAATTCCCCGATCCTTATGCCAATGAAGAGTTAGCAGGTAAACCCGCTGTGTTTACCGTGACGCTTAAGGAAATCAAGGAAAAAGAATTACCAGAATTAGATGATGACTTTGCCCAAGAAGTCAGCGACTTTGATACCTTAGCGGAATTAAGAGCTTCTTTAGAAGAGCGCTATCAAAAAGAAGCAGAACAAAAAACCAAAACCAATCAGCAAGAAGCCTTATTAGCAGAACTACTCAAGCAGGTTAAAGTTGATTTACCCGGAACTTTAATTGAGCAAGAAGTCGATGCCATGCTGACACAAACAGCTATCAGGCTGTCACAGCAAGGATTGGATGTGCGGAAATTATTCACCCAAGATATTATTTCCCAGTTACGGGCGCGATCGCGCGATGAAGCCATTGAACGCCTACAACGTTCCCTCGCCTTACGGGAAATCAGCAAACGCGAATCTCTCCAGGTGACAGACGCAGAAATTCAAGCTAGAGTCACAGAGTTAATTCAGGAGTACCCAGACGAAGAAGTAGACGAAGATAGACTACGTTCAGTCGTGGAAAACGAACTAGCCACAGACAAAATCATGGACTGGCTTTTAGAACACTCAACAGTTGAACTTGTTCCTGAAGGTTCTTTGAGTACCCCAGACGAGGAAGCAGAAGCAGAAGCAGAAAGCACAGCAGAAACTAGCGAAGCGGCTGCAACTGAAGGGGAATAGATTTTAGGGAGTAGGGGAGCAGGGAAGGGGACAAGGGAGACAAGGGAGACAAGGGAGACAATTGTAAAGACGCGATTAATCGCGTCTCTACCCAATGCCCAATGCCCAATGCCCCATGCCCCATGCCCCATGCCCCACATCCCAATTTTCCCGCTAGAATGGTTAACAAATGTTAAAGAAATCACCACATCTGGTGCTATCTTCGCGAGATACTGGGTTACACGAGAACAATTTAGATGAGGCATAATGGTTAACACATAGCCCAAATAAAAATCTAAATTAGTGAAAGAGGCAGTGTATTGCTGCTTCGATGTTTGTCCCACTTAGTTGTCAAATGTTTTTTTATGCTTTTATCGCAGTCGGGAAATTACCCAATTAACAGCTTAAGTCGAATCAATATCAATTCTCACTTGAGCAGCCCAAACAACATTGTACCGATGGTGGTAGAACAATCGGGTATGGGAGAAAGGGCATTTGATATCTACTCCCGCCTGCTTAGAGAGCGGATTATCTTTTTGGGAACGCCAATCGATGATGCTGTTGCCAATTCGATTGTTGCTCAATTATTATTCCTGGATGCTGAAGACTCTGAAAAAGATATTCAGCTATACATTAATTCTCCTGGTGGTTCGGTCTACGCAGGTATGGCAATCTATGATACAATACAACAAATCCGTCCCGATGTTGTAACTATCTGTTTTGGATTAGCCGCTAGCATGGGGGCCTTTTTGCTCACAGCAGGGACTAAGGGTAAGCGTATGTCTTTACCCGACTCTCGGATTATGATTCACCAACCGCTTGGTGGTGCGCAAGGGCAAGCCATTGACATCGAAATTCAAGCCAGAGAAATTCTTTACATTAAGGGTAAATTAAATCAGTTACTGTCTGAGCATACTGGTCAACCCTTAGAAAGAATTGAAGCAGATACAGAACGCGACTTTTTTATGTCGGCAGAAGAAGCGAAAACCTACGGTTTGATTGACCAAGTCATTTCCAGACAAAATATTCCCACACCAGGGGAAAACGTCACCATTCTGAAATAAGAGGCTGGTATGTCTAAGTACGACTCCCATTTAAAATGTTCGTTTTGTGGCAAGTCTCAAGAGCAGGTGCGTAAGTTGATCGCAGGGCCGGGAGTCTACATCTGCGATGAATGCGTTGACTTGTGTAATGAAATACTTGATGAGGAATTGCTCGATACCAATGGTGCGGCCGCGTCGCAACCAGCACCTAAGTCTGAGCCTCCGCAAAAACGCCGTACCCGCTCTTCCAGTCTTTCGTTTAACCAAATACCTAAACCTAGAGAGATTAAAAAGTATCTAGACGAACATGTTATTGGTCAAGACGAAGCCAAAAAAGTCCTGTCAGTGGCGGTTTACAATCACTATAAGCGGCTGGCAATAGTTCAGTCTAAAGCTAGTGGTAAACCAGGGACAGAAGACGCTGTAGAACTGCAAAAATCAAATATTTTGTTAATCGGCCCTACTGGCTGTGGCAAAACACTCTTAGCGCAAACCCTAGCAAAAATTCTTGATGTCCCCTTTGCGGTTGCTGATGCCACAACTTTAACAGAAGCAGGCTATGTCGGCGAAGATGTGGAAAACATCTTGCTCCGACTGTTACAGGTGGCAGATTTGGATGTGGAAGAAGCGCAACGGGGAATTATCTACATCGACGAAATTGATAAAATTGCCCGTAAGAGTGAGAACCCTTCAATTACCCGCGATGTCTCTGGTGAAGGCGTGCAGCAAGCTTTGCTGAAAATGCTCGAAGGCACAATCGCTAATGTACCACCCCAAGGCGGCCGGAAACATCCCTATCAAGATTGCATCCAGATTGACACCAGCAACATTCTGTTTATCTGTGGTGGAGCCTTTGTAGGTTTAGAAAAGGTTGTAGATCAGAGAGTGGGTAAAAAGTCAATTGGCTTTGTACAACCTGGAGAAGGGCAAACCAAAGAAAAACGGGCAGCAGATACCCTAAGGTATCTAGAACCGGACGATTTGGTCAAATTTGGCATGATTCCGGAATTTATCGGACGGATACCCATGGTAGCTGTGGTAGATCCGTTAGATGAAGAAGCTTTGATGGCGATTCTCACCCAACCACGCAGCGCCTTAGTTAAGCAGTACCAAAAACTGCTGAAGATGGATAATGTCCAATTAGACTTTAAACCAGAAGCTTTGCGAGCGATCGCTCAAGAAGCCTATCGCCGGAAAACTGGTGCGAGAGCATTACGGGGCATTGTCGAGGAACTGATGTTAGATGTCATGTATGAGTTACCATCCCGTAAAGACGTAACTCGCTGTACAGTGACACGAGAAATGGTAGAGAAGCGTTCCACAGCCGAACTTTTAGTACATCCCTCTTCCCTACCCAAGCCAGAATCGGCATAGTAGTCAAGAGTAGAGACGCGATTAATCGCGTCTGTACAAGAGAGACGCGATAACCCTTGTCTGTACAAGAGTCATTAGTCATTAGTCATTAGTAAGCAATAATAAATAATAAAGAACAAATGACAAAGCGCAAAGTCGGAGCGCCGGCTTCCGGCGATCCGAACTTTGTAAGAGAGGACAAATGATAAATGCCTTACATTAATGTTCGTGGTGTTGAGCATTATTACGAGTGGGTGAAAAAACCATCTAATTCCTGGGTAAAGCCAGTGATGGTTTTCATCCACGGTTGGGCTGGTTCGGCTAGGTACTGGCGCAGTACAGCTAACGCTTTAGTAGATCAATTTGATTGTTTACTGTACGATTTACGAGGATTTGGGCGTTCTCGTGGTAAACCAAGTATAGTCCAAGCTAGCGAATCTGTTGCCGAATCGCGATCGCTTGCTGAAGAAGCCGCAGCAATTCAAGAATTAACTTATGAATTAGAAGAATATGCTGATGATTTGGCTGCATTGTTAGAACAATTGCAGCTTCAGCGTGTTTATATTAACGCTCATTCGATGGGCGCATCTGTTGCAGCTTTGTTTTTTAACCGCTATCCGCAAAAAGTTGAACGGGGAATTTTGACTTGTAGCGGAATTTTTGAGTACGACGAAAAAGCCTTTGCAGCTTTTCATAAATTCGGCGGCTATGTAGTTAAATTTCGTCCTCAGTGGTTAGGAAAAATACCCTTTGTTGACAGGATGTTTATGGCGAGGTTTCTGCATCGCTCCATACCCAAAGCAGAACGCCAAGCTTTTTTACAAGATTTTCTCGAAGCTGATTATGATGCGGCTTTAGGGACAATTTTTACTTCGGTGAGTAAAGCACAATCGGAAGTTATGCCCCAGGAGTTTGCTAAATTGACAGTACCAGTACTGTTAGTTGCGGGGGAGTATGACAAGATTATTCCCGCAAAAATGGGACGACAAGCTGCGGCGATGAGTGATAAGGTTGAGTTTGCGATGATTCCCGATACAGCGCATTTCCCAATGTTAGAAGATGCTTCTACTTACCTGCGAATGGTGGGGGAGTTTTTGCAAATTCCCGTAGCAGTTGATTGAGGAAATGACGATTTTCTCCGCAGAATGCGCGGATGGGTAGGTGTGGAAAATAGGATTTTGGCACACATAGCTGAAACTCCTTATCTGTAAGACTTTCACAGGTTAATTACTTATCTATCGCCCGCGCACCTTACACAGACTGGCTTTCAGCGATTTTGGGTTTGCTTGTTTTCTATTGCTTGTGTTATGATTTACTCATCCGCGCACCAGAACCTTGAAAACCTCATATTGCTTAACTTTCAGGCTTCCGCAGTTGAAATTTCATTTACTCCCTATTAGGGATTGAAACAAAAATATGATGCTTCCGGGCGATCGCAAAATGGTGTTGAAATTTCATTTACTCCCTATTAGGGATTGAAACAAAATTCAACGTGTAAATTCTCAATGTGTTACTGTAATGTTGAAATTTCATTTACTCCCTATTAGGGATTGAAACTTAGATATGGGCATTTCCCCTCAGATGCTAAAAAGTTGAAATTTCATTTACTCCCTATTAGGGATTGAAACTAAAGCTGCTGGTGTTCCCGTTCCTCCTGGCATGTCTGGTTGAAATTTCATTTACTCCCTATTAGGGATTGAAACCCTGATATTAATCCTATTGAGCCTAAAACTTTTACTGTTGAAATTTCATTTACTCCCTATTAGGGATTGAAACAATGAAGCCGGAACATTTTAGTTCAGAGGATTTAGGTTGAAATTTCATTTACTCCCTATTAGGGATTGAAACAGGATAAAGTAGAATTATTAATAGAAGTTAAGGTTGAAATTTCATTTACTCCCTATTAGGGATTGAAACTGCACCGATTAGCGTATGGCACGAGTTACAAGCCAGAAAAGTTGAAATTTCATTTACTCCCTATTAGGGATTGAAACATTTAATGGCAATCCCATTTTTTTGAAAGATTCGTAGGTTGAAATTTCATTTACTCCCTATTAGGGATTGAAACAACCAAGACACAATCGGACTTTGGGAAACTAGGTTGAAATTTCATTTACTCCCTATTAGGGATTGAAACTGCGCAGATTTCTTTAGCTATTGCGGGGGCTTTAGGTTGAAATTTCATTTACTCCCTATTAGGGATTGAAACTCAAGACACCCACTGATAAGCTAGGTTTAGCAAGTTGAAATTTCATTTACTCCCTATTAGGGATTGAAACATTTTTAACCATTTCTGACTTAACTGATTGTCCTGAAGTTGAAATTTCATTTACTCCCTATTAGGGATTGAAACCACTCCATAAGCTATTAGCTTTATCAAGCCCCTTCGTTGAAATTTCATTTACTCCCTATTAGGGATTGAAACATATTCATAACTAAAGATGGAGATATTAAATATCAAGTTGAAATTTCATTTACTCCCTATTAGGGATTGAAACGCGTACCATCCGTAATGCCGGGTATTTATTAGAAGTTGAAATTTCATTTACTCCCTATTAGGGATTGAAACACTTTGGTAGCCGCAACCACGGGACAGCCCACAAAGTTGAAATTTCATTTACTCCCTATTAGGGATTGAAACGATTTCCAATGCTTAGGGGGATATAGCTTGAATATTGTTGAAATTTCATTTACTCCCTATTAGGGATTGAAACAAAAATGCCCATACCCATAAGAACAAGGTATAAAGGGGTTGAAATTTCATTTACTCCCTATTAGGGATTGAAACGAATAAACGCGATCGTTGTCGATGTACTGAACATAATGTTGAAATTTCATTTACTCCCTATTAGGGATTGAAACGAAGACTCAAAATACTGCCATAAATCATTCACAATGTTGAAATTTCATTTACTCCCTATTAGGGATTGAAACAGAGACAATCTGAGACTATCGGTGGTTGGTTGTTGTTGAAATTTCATTTACTCCCTATTAGGGATTGAAACGCAGTAAATATATTTTGCTATCTGCCACCTTTTTGTTGAAATTTCATTTACTCCCTATTAGGGATTGAAACAAAGAAGCGCTAACAGAACTAAAATCTGTTGTAGTAGTTGAAATTTCATTTACTCCCTATTAGGGATTGAAACAGAATTGAGACAAGTAAGTGAGCCGGTGATCACAGTTGACATTTCTATTAATTCCTAATTAGGGATTTAAACCAAGGTTAGAAAATCCAAATTGTTTTTCAGCATAGTAATGGCTTTAGCCCTTACTACCAAGAAAAAGTTGAGTTTTTTGTGACATTTTCGGAAGTCTTATTTATTAATTTCTCAATCCTTTCTCTTTTAAAACCTCATCTAACCAAGCTAAATTTTCTGGTGAAATCCCAGGTACAGGTTCTTGACTATAATCAATCACTAAATCATAATTACCTTCATCGTAGAGTTCACTAATTAAGGTTTGAATATCTACTAAAGGTTCTGTATCACCTTCACGTAAAGGTAACAGAAAAGAAGGTATAGAATCTGGTAAATTAAATGGATATAAATCGGCTTTAGGACGTTTGGTGGCGCGACTTACCAAGATTCTATAGTCAGTTTGCAAATTATTTTGTAGTTGCTGTATTGGCTTTCCATCTCGCAGCAAATCAATTTCTACTAAATTGGTATAACTTCCTAAAACTTGTAACCGCTTTTTTGTATATGCATTTCGTCCTTCACCTGGACGTTTGTTTTTTGGCGAGAGAATTTCGATTATAGTGACGACTTCTTGGGTAGCTACATCTCTCACTTCTAAGTAAGTCTCTTTGACGGTTTCTGGCATAGGAACATCAACTGTTACAGCTGCGATAGATGGTGATGCAACAGCGATATTAGTTGGTTCTAGTGATGATTTTTGTTGCGTATTCTGCACCGCGACATCAGCAACACCAACTAGTAGGGAATCTTCATCAATTGTTTGGTAGATTCGCTTTTCAATAGCAACTTTATATTTAGGACGCAATTGGGGATTCAATTTTCGGAAAATAGCAGCTATGAGCAGATTGTGGATTTCTGACCAAAATAAGGGATTCTCTAAATATGGGTTCATCCCCGGAAATGGTGAAGCCATGATTACAACCTTTAATAATTACTAATTCGTAATTCGTAATTTTTGGGTAAATTGCATTCGGTTTACTGTTTTTTGAGAAATTAAGAATTGAGAAAATAGCTCATTTACTAAGGGCGTCAAAATATTATTTAATTACTAAAATTTAAATAGCGATCGCCAATTCAGAATAGTCAATTTTGAATTACAGCATATTTCAGGTAAATGAGGTACGCGCTTCGGGGCATGGCAGTGCCAATGCCCCTACAATTAACGATTATCTGTACCTCACCAACTTGCAATTCGCTGTACGAATTACGAATTACGAATTACGAATTATTTTATCGTCCTGCCAGAATTTGTGCAGCAGTTAAATCCAAGTTTGGGAAGGTGGGAGAGATGAGGCGTTCTTGGTTGGGGAATGCGATCGCATCATAAAACCCTTCTACTAAGGTACATACTGTTACTATCCCTTGAATCGGATCGACAATCCAATATTCAGGAATTCCCAAGACAGCATACTCAGAACGCTTGCTGCGGTAATCTGTGGTTTGAGTAGATTCGCTCACTACTTCCACAACTAGTATTGGTGGAGGTTCGTTGAGTTCTATTATCGCTTCTCGGTTAAAGAGTGCTTCCCATTGCTCTGTAGGTAAAACTACTACATCAGGTATGCGCGAAGTTTCCCAACGTCCCCCACGAGGCGAACGAATCCCGACAGCAAACTTTTGTGCTGTCCAATTTTTCCCCATTTTGGTACTTTCATCATCAAAGGTTCGCTCTAAAAACTTGGCAATTCCGCCATGCTTACCAGTACCAAGACTCATGGGGATTAATTCTCCATCAACTAATTCATATTGGGTATCTGTACCATCCCTATACTGAAGATACTCTGTAAAAGTTAGTTTTTTGGTGACTGCGGTCATAGCGATCGCTCTCCTAATTTCTTTTCTCTGCGCCTTTGGGCGAGCAAAAATAACCACAAAGGACACAGAGATAAAAATTAACCTAAACCCAATTCCCGTTTTAATAAATTAATCGACTTAGCACCAATATAATTATCAACCTTAATCAACTTGGGCGGACGAATAATATCTTCCACAGCAGCTTGTACTGCTGCTTGCACTAGGGCAAAACTTGGTTGATCGCTGATAATTACCTCAGCCCGCTTGACAATCGCTTGCAGTTTGTAAGCGTCTTTTGGTTGGGTAGTCATCACCAGTAGTTCATCTCCCCGCAACCCGTGAAGAATCACTTCAGCCGCGCGGGCGATTCCAGAACTAAGGCTAACTATGCCGACGCAATTTTCTTTAGGTAAGGTTTTCAGCAGGTTTAGTTCTTTAGAATAGTCGTAGATATCTAGAGGAATCACCCTCACCGCTTTTGGCGCGGCGATACTTTCTACCTCGCTAATAAAATACCGACTAGTGACGACTGTAGCCGAGGAAGTTTTATCTAGAACAGATGATAATTCTTCCATTGGGATCAACTGGATCGGTATGCGCAAGTCTTTTTCTAATTCATAAACCATTAACTCCCCTGCACCGATGTCGTAAGCAGGTACAGCTACAAGCACTTGGGCGCTACAACGCAAGCGCCAATCTATTTCTGCTAAAAATAATTCTCGCGCTTCCGACAGCGAACAGCCTTGAGAAAGTAGTTCATCAAGTGCTTGCTGGACAATTTTATCTGCTTCGGGATGTTGTTTGAGAATGGGTGATTGCAATTTGCTACCACCCTCATGTCCTTGGGCGCGGACATAAATCCCTGAACCAGCTAGACTTTCGACAAATCCGTCTTCTTCTAACTGACGATAAACTTTACTAATTGTATTGCGGTGTAAACCTGTTTGCATTGCCAGTGCCCGCGTGCTTGGTAGTTTATACCCAGGTGGATATTGCCGGGAAGCGATCGCAAACCGGATTTGATTAAACAGCTGGGTGGATGCGGGAATTTCACTGTCTGGCTGAATACGGAACTGAATCATCACCAAACCTCTTAAGTGCTAATAGCGGCATGTTACCAGCTGCATCTGCTACTTGGAATTTCTCTAAGGAAAATCTTTCGTATACTGACTTTTGTTAGTTGATAATCTGATGGCAGAAAGCTTCGAGATACTGGCATATTTATATCAAATGTTCGTGCAACCCTGGTAAAAACTATTATGACAGAGCAAGCAATCGACACCACAACAGTTCAAATTTCTCAAGATAATCTTTCAATAGTAGCTTACTTAGCACAACCACAGGCATCAGGCTCTTACCCAGCAATTGTCGTGTTACAGGAGATTTTTGGGGTGAATGAGCATATTCGCGATGTCACAGAACGGATCGCCAAGGAGGGTTATGTGGCGATCGCTCCTGCACTGTTCCAACGCCAAGCACCGGGCTTTGAAACTGGCTATACTTCTGAAGATATCGAAATTGGTAGAGGCTATGCCATGCAAACCAAAGCCTCTGAGTTATTGGGCGATATTCAAGCTGCAATCGATTACCTCAAAACACTGCCAAATGTTAAGCAAGATAGCTTTGGCTGTATTGGCTTCTGTTTTGGCGCTCATGTAGCATATCTTGCTGCTACCATACCAGATATCAAAGCCACTGCTTCATTTTATGGTGCAGGAATTACTACCCGTACACCAGGGGGAGGTGAACCGACTGTAACACGTACTCAAGATATTCAAGGTACGCTTTATGTATTATTTGGCATAGAAGATGCTAGTATTCCTGCGGAACAGGTAGACGAAATTGCAGCAGCGTTAGAAAAATACAAAATTGCGCACCGTGTCTTTCGCTACGATGGAGCTGATCACGGATTTTTCTGCGACCGTCGCGCCAGCTATAATCCTAAAGTTGCAGCCGATGCTTGGGAGCAGGTAAAACAACTCTTTGGTCAACTGGCCTAAAAACCTACACCGTCAGTTGTCAGCCTTAATAGTCAGCAGTTAGTCTACAACAACTGACCCTGTGAGTTCTCTAATTGTGCATTATGGTAACCAAAACACCAAACTACTCACAACTGACCACTGACAACTGTACAGGCGCGATTAATCGCGTCTCTAACAAATAATAATTTATCTTCAAACGTCATGAATTCCGAATCGAAACGTTCTCAAACAGCCAACTCGCCATTTACAATGGACGATTTTGCCAAAGCGCTGGAAAAACACGATTACCAGTTTCAAAAAGGGCAGATAGTGCATGGTAAAGTGTTCCAGTTTGACCATGATGGCGCTTACGTTGATATTGGCGGTAAATCGTCAGCTTTTATTCCCCGTGATGAGGCTTCTTTGAGAGCAGTTACCGATTTATCTGAAGTTTTACCACTGCAAGAAGAACTAGAGTTTTTAATTATCCGCGAGCAGGATGCAGAAGGACAAGTAACGCTGTCACGCAAACAGTTAGAAATTCAGCATATCTGGGAAAGATTGGCGCAAATGCAGGAAAATTCCCAGACTGTACCAGTGCGGGTGACTGGGGTAAATAAAGGTGGTGTAACTGTTGATATTCAATCTTTGCGGGGATTTATTCCGCGATCGCACTTGATTGAGCGTGATAATTTAGATGCACTCAAAGGTCAAACTCTCACGGCTGGTTTCTTAGAAGTAGACCGCAATAACAAAAAGCTGATCCTGTCCCAGCGTATAGCAACTCGTTCGAGCAGCTTTAGTTTATTAGAACTCGGTCAATTAGTCGAAGGTAAAGTCACAGGTATTAAACCTTTTGGCGTATTTATCGATTTAGATGGTGTCAGCGCTTTACTGCATATTAAGCAAGTCAGCCAAAAGTTTATTGAGTCTCTAGATAAAGTATTTCAAATTGGTCAACCAATTAAAGCTGTGATTATTGACTTAGACGAAGGTAAGGGAAGAGTTGCACTTTCTACCAGAGTTTTAGAGAATTTCCCCGGTGAAGTTTTAGAGAATATGGATGAAGTGATGGCTTCAGCTGAAGCGCGTGCTAATCGTGCTAGTCAAAAAGCTGCTGAATAGCGATTTTTATTGATCGCACAATTTATTTTCAATCATCAGACGCTTTCTTGGCCCATCCCGTTTGCGCAAAGGAAGCGTCTTTGTATGACGAAGTTAAATTCTAATTTGTAGATTCTCATAGCAATTTAATGGTAATTGCACATTTTTGTACCATACAACAAAGGCGATCGCAGTTCATGCCACTTTGTCAGTATTTTGTACAGTTGATTCAGCCAAAATTGGCTCGATATCATTACTTTTGTCTCGTTGAATAAACTCATCCAAAAGTTGAAAAAAATAATCAAACCCTGCTTTTTCATCAATACAGGTGAGCAAAATAATTTTGTCCCAAGCATTAACAGTACGGATTGATAAGCGGTTTTGCAGCCAGGGTTGGAAGTTATTATAAAAATCACTTTCAGCTTCAGTATTGGTAATACCTACTTCTGAGCGTGCAAAGCGATAGCCTTGAATGAACATCCGTAGATTTGTAATGGATGCACATCCCAGGTATAACCCTGGTTTGCTTTTGATTTTTTCCAGTAGCTCAAATAATGTACTCATTCTTAACTCCATAACATCGCATTTATAAAACTCTTCAATTATTTCAGTTTCAAATTCATTAGATAGGGAGGTAAAATCTTGAATCCAATTATCTGGTGAAAGTCCTTGTCTTGAAAGGTTGTCAAAGATTTTTCCATGGGAGCATCCCAAATGTGCAAAAACGCCCTCACCCTATAAGGGTGGGGCTAGAAATACGAAGCCTGCCTTCGCAGGCTATCAAACTTTTAGCCTGCGAAGGCAGGCTTTGTTG